>JAQGOG010000091.1 GCA_028293765.1 Gammaproteobacteria bacterium | reverse complement strand
TAGTGAAGGGACGATATTTCGGCGGTTGATTGGTCGAGATGAAATTAGCGACGCGCTACATCCCGACAGCATCGCGCCCATCTTCAAACGCGTGGCGCAGTGGATCGGTATGCCCGCGAGGTTCGTTGCGGAGGTGAGTGGGCGCTCCACCAGTAGGAACGCGAAATCGTTTCGAAGCCTCTGTCGATTGGGGCCAATTCGCAATTTGTTATCGCAATTTTCGTTCGCAGCGGAAGGAGTATGAGAAATGAAGTATAGGAAATTGGGGAATACAGGACTTATCGTGAGCGAAGTGGCGCTTGGCACGATGCAGTTCGGCGGCAAGATGAACATGGGCAACCTCGGTCAGGAGGACACAACGCGAATGGTGAAGCTAGCCCTGCACAGGGGCATCAACTTCATTGATACCGCGGACGTATACAGCCTCGGGGAAAGTGAAACATTGGTGGGTAATGCCTTGCGGGGCGTGCGGCAAGAAATCGTCCTGGCCACCAAATTCCGGCTCCCCATGAGCGAAAATCTCAATCGGAGCGGCGCGACCCGCGTGAACATCATGCGCGAAGTGGAGGGCAGTCTCCAACGGCTGCAGACCGATTATATCGATCTTTACCAGATGCATGGATGGGACAGCAACACGCCGCTCGAAGAGACGTTGCGCACGCTCGACGATGTTGTGCGCCAGGGGAAGGTCCGCTATATCGGGTTCTCCAACTTCGTGTCATGGCAGGGGGCCACCGCGGTTATGCTGCAGGAGCGCCTGGGGCTGGAAAAATACGTGACGGCGCAGATGTATTACAGCCTCGTCGGCCGGGGTCTCGAATACGAGTTCCAGTCGTTCGCCGAGTACCACAACATCGGTATCCTGGTTTGGAGCCCGCTTGCCGGCGGCTTCCTTTCGGGCAAGTACACCCGTACCAACCCTGCTCCTGTCGGCACGCGATTCGCGGAGGCCGGTTCCTTCGTGCCCTTCGACAAGGAGATGGGCTACCGCGTCGTGGCAGCGCTGAAGGACGTGGCCGAACGGCACGACGCAAGCCCTGCCCGTACGGCGCTGTCGTGGGTACTAGGACGGCCGGCCGTCAGCAGTGTGATCGTCGCTGCCCGGAAAGTTGAGCAACTGGAAGATAACATCGGTGCGGTAGACCTGCGACTCTCAGACGAAGAAGTCCGGCTTCTGGACGCGGCGTCCGATCCGGGTATCCCGTATCCGAAGTGGATGGTCCTCCAACTCGACACCGCGGAAGACCCGCGTTCGAAAGCTCTGTATCCCGAGCGCTATGTTGATGGCGGTCCCTGGAAGGACCTCCGCCGGACCCGGTGGTCCGGCTGAGAGCGCTTTACTGCCCGAGTCGGCTGACGAAGATGGTTGAGAAAATGATCAGAGCTTACCTGGAAGCCGGAGAGTTCATCGCAGCCCCCGGCGTCTTTGAGTTGATATCCAGGCTTGACCGCGGCCAAGGCGCGCAGAGGCCTGTACCAGAGCGTGGGATTTCGAGGAGAAGTACGCTGAGCTCCTTCCTTGCGGTGGAGACGGGCGCCTGACGCCGAGGGCAGCCGTAGTAGCCGCACCTCCGACATCGTGACCTTGGCTTGGACACTTGACCCACACGCCTTCCAGGAGAGCCCCGTTGAGCACTGAAAACAAATTGTCAGCCGGTTCGGTTGCGGTGATCACGGGCGGGGCCTCGGGTATCGGGCTGGCCGCCGCGAGTCGTTTCGCCTCCTTGGGGCTCAAAGTCTGCATTGCGGACCTCGGTACGCAGCGTCTTAACGCTGCCGTCGAGAAGATCCACCAAGCCACGCGCGGCCGAGCCGAGGTGATGGCAGTCGAAACAGATGTCAGTCAGTTGAAATCGGTCCAGCATCTGGAGCGCGAGGTGAGCGACCATTTCGGCGGAACGGATGTATTGATGAACAATGCGGGTATTTCGCTCAGTAGTACGTGTTTGGATCAGATAGAACACTGGCAGAAGCTCCTCGCGGTGAACCTCTGGGGTGTCATTCACGGCACCCAGGTGTTCGTGCCCAGGATGCTGGGGCGCGGCGCCGCGGGCTACGTCATCAATACTGGATCGAAGCAGGGCATCACGACACCCCCGGGTAACCCGGCCTACAATGTCTCCAAGGCTGGTGTGAAGGCATTCACAGAGGCATTGCAACATCAGCTACGCAATACACCCGGCGCCAAAATCACCGCGCATCTGCTCATTCCGGGGTTTGTATTCACGGGTATGACATCAGGTAATCGGACTGAGAAGCCGGCTGGTGCGTGGACATCGGAGGAGACGGTGGACTTCATGTTGCAAAAGCTCGCGGCTGGAGAGTTTTACATTCTGTGTCCGGACAATGAAGTCACGCGTGCGACGGATGAGAAACGAATTCTATGGGCGGTGGGGGACATCGTTGAAAATCGTCCACCATTGTCCCGTTGGCATCCCGACTACGCCAGAGCGTTCGAGATCTTCTCCAAAACGGGACGGTAGCGACGTGCGACGGCTGCGGGCGACCCTGCAAGCGGACTTCCAGCACCGTCGGTGCGTGATGCGGGCGCGAATGCGCCTTCGAAAAAATGATTTGAGGGGAACAGGGGAGGGTCAGTCCCGGAGTCCTTTCGAGCTTATTCTTGTAAGTTATTGATCCAACAAATTGGTAACGGGGGCCGCTTCGAGCTTTACAGCGTCTATTGCATTGATCTTCCCGCAGTGGGGCAAGTATCGACGCGCCGCGGTGAACTACCGTGCGATAGTTTGCGGCGGAATGCACCGCGGACATGGCCGCAAAGAATTTCGCGCAGCCTTCGTAGCCGCGGGCCGTGTCGCAAATTCGCACGCAAATGTCCCGCGTGGGGTGCCCGTGGTGACAAGCGCCGTAACATTGCAGGTTGGGCCGATTTGTGCGAGTTGAGTTGCCACCGAGTTTCGTGATATCAAACATGTGTGGCATCAAGAAATACATTGCGACTTCGGGTCGCAAGGTTACGGCGAGATTCAAGCGGCCATCGTTGCGTTGCTGGAGACAGCGCGCCGGGCAGTCGCGCGAAGTATCAACGCGGCAATGACGGCCACATACTGGGAAATCGGTCGACGCATTGTCGAGTTCGAGCAGGGTGGGGCTGAGCGTGCCGCTTATGGAGATGCCCTTGTTGAGCGGCTGGCCAAGGATCTTACGCAGCGCTTCGGCCGAGGGTTCAGTCGCCAGAATCTCTGGCAGATGCGGGCCTTCTATCGTGCATGGCCTGCGCAGGTGATTTGTCAGGCGCTGTCGAGCAAATCTTCGCTCTTTGAGATTCTCCAGACACTGTCAAGAGAATCTACGGTTGGAACCGCGGACCGGCGATTGCTGCGCCAAACCGACGGCTTGTCCGCCTTGGCGGAGGCATTTCCGCTGCCGTGGTCAGCTTACGTGCGACTGCTATCAGTTAGAAACGAAGTTGCGCGCCAGTTCTATGAGACCGAAGCCCTCCGCGGCGGATGGTCCGTACGCCAGCTCGAACGACAGATCAACAGCCAGTTCTACGAACGCACCGCGCTATCGAGGAACAGGGCTGCGATGCTGGAGAAGGCTGGGCAGATCGCAGGGGACGACGCGCTCACTCCAGAGGAAGCTATCAAGGACCCGTTTGTCCTCGAATTCCTTGATCTGAAGGATGAGTATTCAGAGTCGGATGTCGAGGATGCGCTGATCCAGCACCTCGCCGACTTCCTTCTGGAGTTAGGTGACGACTTCGCCTTTGTCGGTCGTCAGCGACGTCTGCGGCTGGACGCCACCTGGTTCCGCGTCGACCTGTTGTTCTTCCATCGGCGGCTAAAGTGCCTGTTGGTCATCGACCTGAAAACCGGCAAGTTTAGCCATACCGACGCCGGCCAGATGCACCTGTACCTCAACTATGCCCGTCAGCACTGGTCTAAGCCCGGAGAGAACCCTCCTGTTGGCCTTATTATCTGCGCAACAAAGGGCGTCGCCGAGGCGCACTACGCACTTGAGGGGCTCCCAAACAAGGTTTTGGCCGCCGAATATAGGACTGTGCTGCCCGATGAGAAGCTGCTGGCCGAGGAACTGGTGCGTACGCGCCGTCAGGTCGGGGTCCGGCCTCTCCCAGGAGATGCCGCATGACGTAGGTACCTCAATGAAGGATCTACATCATGAAGCGTTCCGTACGTCGGCACCAACAGCGTGTGGCGAAGGCTCGCCGCGTCCGCATTCTTCTCCGGCACGGGGCCTGGACTCCGTTCAGCTACTGGCAACCGAAGATTTGGCTGCCGCTCTGCCGTCTGGTAATGAACGAGCCAGGCTGGTGGGTGCACGAGCGCGTGATTCTGCCCGCGCGCACGAAGACCCATCGCCTCGAGCGGGAAGTTAAGCGAGGATGCGATCCCGATTCGCTGGTCTGGCCGGACTGTAAGAGGCCGCATGACTACTACTGGTAATGCGGCTGTCGTTCATGTTCCACCTGGATGACTCAGTCGCTGACTGGAGAACGGCTTGGGCCTTGTCAACCAGCACTATCGCCGTTCCATTCTCCCGGCTGTGCGTTAGAGGGGAAAATACGAATTGACGCGCGCGACGCGACCTCTGGTCGTCTGAAGACTCAGGTGGGCCGGGCGCTGCCTCAATCCGCAGACCGAGGTGCAACCCAACACCTCCCCGGCAGCGGTGCAACCCGTCTCAATTGGTAGCGGGGGGCCGCTTCGAGCTTTATAGCGCTTATCCGATTCGGGTGCCGGCCGTCCCGGCCAGCGTCGTTGCGACAAAATGAGACGCTCTGCAACGTCCTGCATCAGCAGGCACCAATCGAGCTGGCCGCGTCGCAATGCATGGAACGCGACCGCCGCATGGATTAATCGTCCTGCAGATTGTCCAATTCTGCCTCGATCTCCTCGACCGTTGGTAGGCTCGCCTGCAGCTCCCTTGGTAGCTTCTCCACGATTGCGGTTTCCCATTCAGCCACGCCCACGGGCCTTTTGAGATTCCGCAGTGCATATTCGATAACGATCTTGTTCTTGGATTTGCACAGCAGCAGCCCGACTGTCGGCTTGTCGTCCGGATGTCGCAGCAGGTCATCAGCCGCGGAGAGATAGACGTTCATTTGGCCGACAAATGCCGGGGCGAACGGGACAGCCTTCAATTCGATCACCACATAGCGCCGTAGCTTCAGGTGATAGAAGAGCAGATCGACGTAGAAATCCTGGTCGCCGACCTCAAGCAACACTTGTCGGCCGACGAACGCGAACCCTGTGCCGAGCTCAAGCAGGAAACTCTGAATGTGGTCGACGAGAGCCTGCTCGACTTCGCGTTCGCGCCGTGGATCGGCGGTCCCGAGGAAGTCAAACAAGTACGGATCTTTCAAGATATGTGCTGCCATGTCCGACTCCACTGGCGGAAGAGTCGATTTGAAATTGCTGACGGCCTTCCCATGCCGTTGTTGTGCACGACCCTCGATCTGAAGTATGAGGATAGGCTGGCTCCAGCCATGTTCGACAGTCTGGCGGGCGTACCAGAGATGATCGGCCCCTGTGGAGACTTTTTCCAGCAGCGCGATATTGTGATACCAAGTGATTTGTGCAAGTGGCCCTTGCACAATTGCCCGATCGGGCCATGCGGCCGAAAAGGCGCGCATATATTTCAGGTTGCGCGGCGAAAACCCCTTCATGTCCGGGTAAGCATCACGTAAGTCGCTGGCCAACCGGTCGATGATTTTCGCTCCCCATCCTGAGAGAAATCGGCGCACATTTCCGAGCCCAGGCCAACTTCTCTGTGCGGTCGAGTTTCTTCAAGGCCGCTTCCGCCTTGAGTGCCTCGGACTTGCTGGCGAAGGCCTGTGCGCCAAGTACGCGAACAGGAGGGTTGGAGCGCGTGAATTTCGCGCCTTTACCGCTGCTGTGAGCGGCGAAGCGGGCTTCGACGTCGGTCGCGATGCCGGCGTACGTCCGGCCATCGCGGCACACAAGCAGATAGAGCCACCAGCACTGGGTCATGCGGATAGGTTACTTGATGCTGCCCCTCCACTGGTCTGTGACTGCTCTCGGGGGCCATTAGCGGTCACTGAGTGCTCGAATCCGGCATTCCCCGAAGCAGACGTAGCCAATACCCGAAAACGAGGGCATGATTCTGACGACCCAGGAATCGGCATATCAATGGCCGCTGGACATGAATGAGCGCTACATCGTTTGGGAACCATTGCCAGGGATAGCGTTCCCATGCGCAGGGATCTCCCTTCGCTACCATCACAAAACCGACCTTCAAGTGTTGATGCACCTCTCGCATGTCGTGAATGGACCCGGACAGGATCTGTTACTGACATTTAGAGGAGTTATGGGGTTTCGCTGGAACCCGGAGGATCTAGGGTCTGTGTTTTACCCGGCATCCTCACCACTGCCCAAGATCGCCGACTCACGTTGGAACGATTGGACTTTCCCGTTATTGGAAAATTCTGATTCTAAGTGGCTGGCGACGTACCAGGGCTATCCTGGAACCGACGGGCGTAAGCACTATTACCTGGTAGCGATGAACGATCTAGTGGACGTCTTGGCACTGCCCAATGTTGTTGCAACCTGGCAACGCCCGATGGTGCATTCAGAACCGTGAGTACTGCCATCAAGCTTGGGTTACCTTGAGCCGATCGTGCCCTGAGACCCTCTCGCGCGCTACCAAGTCAAACGAACCATGGAGAACTCGATCATGACAGTGCTTGGACGGATGTTGGGCTGGGGGATTGCCAGCAGCGTGCTCTTCTTATCGCAAGGGAGCACCGTCAGGGCCGAGTCGGTTGCGACCACTGCCAGTGACGCCAAATTGCACGATGGGCAGCATGATTTCGACTATCTGGTCGGATCCTGGAACATTCATCTAAAAAGACGCCTACGACCTCTGACTGGCTCAAATGAATGGATTGAATTTGACGGAACGGTAGTTTGCCGACAGATATGGAAAGGACATGCTGAGGTGGAGGAGTTTACTGTCGATAGCTCGGAGAAGAGCATCCGCATCCATGGGTTAGCGGTACGCCTGTACAATTCAGCCTCACGTCAGTGGAGTATTTATTGGGCCAATGAAAAAAATGGCGTGATGGACGCAGTGCCTCAAGTCGGTCACTTCAAGGATGGGCGCGGGGAGTTTTACGGCCAAGACACGCTCGACGGCAAGCCAATTTTCGTTCGCTTTAGCTGGACGAAAACGACATCACCGTCACCTCATTTTGAACAATCCTATTCCGATGACGGCGGAAAAACCTGGGAAGTGAACTGGATTACCGAACAGACGCGCGCTAACGTCAAGGACCCGACCGCATCGCACTGATTGGGCAAGGCCCGGCCAGACGCTTGCAATCAGCCAGTGATGCGGATGTTTCATTGCGGTTAGATATCGAAAATGACCCGGCGATAAGCAAATCGCCCTGGAGCTGTCATTCGCCACAGGCCGTAAGGGGGGTCGAAAGCGCCATCTCGCCGATTGGGTGTGACCGGCGCCAGCCGGCCCTTCGGTAGCTCGGGGCGCGGAAATACGTTCTCTATAGCTGTCGTTCGCGCAGTACCGTTGAAGCACTGCGGCCCTTTACATTACACCGCATTCGCTCGTTGCTCGCGCCGCGCCCTCATTCCGTGATGATTCGGTCCGCCCATTCCACGAGAGAGACAAAGATCGTTGGACTACCGAATTTTGCGCTCCATTGGGCGAGATCGGCCTCGGTCACTCCACGGGCGCGGGAGCACGCGCCACTACCGCACGTGGGACCAATGCCGGCGCGTGGGCGCAAGACGAGTTGGGCTACCTGTCCTAGTCGGCCGCCTTCACGATCCCGAGCCCGAACGCGGCCGCGACGGCTTCGGTCCGCGAATGGACTTCGAGCTTCTGGAGGATGGAGGAGACGTGATGATCGACAGTTTTTGCTGAAACGTGCAGTCGGAGGGCGAGCTCGCTATTGGTATGTCCCTGCACGAGCAGCCTGAGCACCTGGACCTCGCGCGAAGTGAGTCCTACCGCACTCTCACGCGTCGAGGCCCGTGGCCCGCGTGGAACCCCACGCGCACCCAGCTCGCGCAGCCGCTGACGCACGATCGCGGCCAGCGGGCCGGCCCCTAGTTGTTCCACGATCGCCAGCGACCCGCGTAGTGCCTCTTCCGGTCCGTTGGCCAGTGCGAGCGCGCGTTCATAGGGCGCGCCGAGCTGCTGCCAGGCCGCGGCCGCGCCCTCCCAATCTCCTTCAATCATGAGTGCATACGGTTCGGCGAGGTCTGCAGCCACGTCCAACGCCGGGTCGGCGCGACGCCCCCAGTAAGCAAGCTCGCCCTGAATCCACCGATCTCGATGGCCCGTCGCCGCTTTCAGCCCCATAGCCGCTTCCTCCGCGACACACTTCAAGTCACCGCGATACCAGGCGACTTCGGCGCGAGCCGCCGCGATAGGGCCGATGCGCTGCAATTCGCTCGTGGTCGCGGCGAGCCGAGCGGCATCATCAAGGAGAGGATCCACGCCGGGATCACCGCGCCGCGCGCGAACCAAAGCCAATACCACCAGGGAAGGCAGGCGCTCGGGGACGAGCGCATCATGGCGTTCGAGCACCTCTGTGGCTGCACGCGCCGCCTTGTCCCATTGTCCCCGGTTGAGTTCAAAACACGCGGCGCAGGCCCGAATGTAGTCAAGGCATTCCGCGACGTCGTGTACCTCGCAGTACGTGATTCCCTCGAATACATAGCGCTCTGCGAGGTCAGAACGCTGGCGGACCAAGCTGCTCGCCAGGTTGGCGTACGCACGCCCCGCGTGTTCCGGCAGATCGTGCTCGAGGGCGACGGCGAGACTCTGTTCCAGCTTCTCGAGTCCGCCCTCCGCGCCTGAACACAGCAGTGCGGTGCCGATGTTGTTGAGCGAGTGCGTCTGGACGCCGTAGTCCTCGAACTGCGCAGCGAGATCGAGCGCGCGCTGCCCGAATTCCAGCGTCTCCGCCACACGCTTGCCTAACGTCGCCAGTTGCGAGCGGGCGCTATAGGCCATGGCGAGATCGCGCCCTTGGGGGAGAGTCTCGAGCAGTGCGATCGCTTCGGCCACGTGCCGATCGGCGAGCGCAGTCTGGCCCGACTTCCAGTGCTGCCGTCCGACCAACACCAGCACACGGGCCTGCGCTGAAGTCTCACCCAGCTCCCGCCATAGTGCGAGCGCCTGGGTGGCGGAGCCGAGAGCCGCAGAGACCTGATTGGTCACGTTGCATTCGGTCGCATGCAGTTCAAAGAGGCGGGCGCGCTCCGGTGCGCTCAGCGAATCCAGATGGCGAAGAGCTGTCGCAAGATGCGCAACGGCCTCCCGATGCGCACCCGCGCGTATGGCCTGCTGCGCGGCCCGCGGGGCGTACTCGAGCAGTGCCTTCAAGTCCTGTGCGCGCGAGGCATGATGCACGAGTTGCGAGAGGTCGGCGTCATGCTCGACTAGAACCCGCAGAATACTTCGGTGAAGCGTTTGAGCGCGCGCGCGCGGGATCGTGCTTTCAACGGCGAGTCGCCCCAACTCGTGGCGAAAAGCGAGTGCCTCGTCGTGGTACCGCAACAGCCCGCGCGTGACGGCCTCATCCGCGGCTGCGCCGATGTCGCCGAGTATCGTGCGGGTGAGCCAGGGCTCGGTTCTGCCCGGCAAGAGTGAAACGAGCTCCGCCACCTCGCGCGCTGCCGGAGAGCATTGCATGAGGCGCGCGAGCACGGCGTCTCGCACGGTCTCCGGCACGGTGTCCATCGGGGCTGACAGGAGCTCGCGCACGAAGAACGGATTGCCCCCGGTCACCTCGTAAACCTGACGGGCATTGCGACGCGTGCCGCGAGCGAGCTGTTCGACGGCGCTGAGCGAAAGAGCGGGCAAGCGGATGCGCGCCGTATGCTGTCCGGTCAGTTCCCCGAGGACGCCGCGCAGGAGATGCGTTGGAGCAAGCTCATCGTCACGATAGGTGGCGAGCAGCAGGCAACGCGTGCGCTGAATGCGCCGGCCAAGAAAGCGAACGAAGTCGAGCGTCGCTTCGTCGGCCCAGTGCAGGTCCTCCAGTACCACGACGGTGAGAGGGTTCGGTGGCGAGAACCGTTCGAACAACCGGGAGAAGAGTTGCTCGCGCGAAAGCCCGGACTCGCGAGGCGTACCGGGCAGCAGCGAGAGGCCGGCGACCACTTCGTTGACCGGTCCCAGCACGCGTGAGGTCTGCAGCGCATCGGAGTGACCCCACAACACGCGTGCCGCACGGGCTGCCTGCTGTGCAAATTGCTCGACCAGCACACTCTTGCCGGCGCCCGCCTCACCGCTCACGAACGCAATCTTGCCGGCGCTCGTCCCTGCCTCACGCAGGTGTCGCGCGAGTTCCTCGAGTTGAGCTTGGCGTTCCAGGAGGTCCATGGGGCTTTGCCCACAGTATCAGCAAGGCATAGCGCTTGGGTACGGGTGGCCCAATTTAGGGATCCCGAGTGCGCAATTTGGGTAGGTCGCCCGATTTGCCGCCGTGCGCGCACCTCTATCGTGCTCGACATGAGAGCCCTGAGCCAAACCGTGGGGAGGACGCCATGCCACGCTACGTGGTCGAGAGAGAGTTTCCGGACGGACTCCAGGTCCCTGTCGACGAAAACGGTGCCAAGGCCTGTCTCGCGGTCGTCGAGAGCAACTTGGCGGATCAGGTCACTTGGGTCCACTCGTATGTGAGCGCGGACAAGAAGAAGACATTCTGCGTGTACGACGGGCCGTCGCCCGAGGCGATTCGCCGCACAGCGAGCCGTAACAAGCTCCCGGTCGGGTGCATCACCGAGGTTCGTGTTCTCGATCCGTACTTCTACAAATAGGCGGCCGGTACCGACCGGCGAGGGAGATGACAATGAATGCCTCGTTCAAGAATCTGATCCTCTGCGCGCATGGCGCACTGTTCGTCCTCGGCAGCAGCAGTCTGCTGGCGCAGGACTCCGGTCCCCCTACAGTCACCGACCATGAGCATTCCTCGCTGTCGAAGAGTTACCCTTCCCCACTGGTTGACAAAGTGCGCAGAGCGACGGCGCGATTCAGGGACATCAATGTCGCGATCTCCGAAGGCTGGGTGCAGGGCACCCCGTGCGTCAGCGGTCCCAATTCGGGGGCAATGGGCGTCCATTTTGTTCAGCCCGCCCGCATCGGTGACGGCGTACTGAACGCAGACGAGCCGGAGGCGTTGATCTACGAGCCGGTGACGGGCGGCGGGGTGCGCCTCGTCGGCGTCGAGTTCATCACGCTCGCCAGCGCTTGGGCAAGCCACAACCCGGGTGCGGGTGCGCCGTCACTGGAGGGGCATCTGCTGAACTTCGTCGGCGAGCCGAACCGCTATGGTCTGCCGGCGTTTTACGAATTGCATGTTTGGGCGTGGGAGCGCAACCCGAATGGGAGCTTCGCCGACTGGAACACGGTCGTTTCCTGCGATAAACAACCTGGCGGTTGAGCTGACGCCCATCACCGGTGGCATTGGCAGCACCCGCCTCGACGTTCTCGAAGCGGGTGCTGGTTTCTTGTTGCTCACAGGATCAGGCGGACGAGAGTGCGAGCGAAGCACCGGCGAACGAGTCCGCACCTCATAGTGCGAGCAGCTGCGAGTACTCGTACCCACGCGGTAGGCCTTTCAGCATCTACGAAACAACTGCGGTACCTCGGAATTGAAGTTGGCGACGCGTTCGGGATCGCGGGGCAGACGGAGGTATAACCACCTTCCGGTGGGCGCTCCGAGGCGGTCGCCAAACGGCCATTACGAGACTTTCACCTGGCGATGGCTCTTTCCCAATAGCGGCCATTGCAGAATCGCCTTCCCCGACGATCCCCGATGACGGTTCAACTCGTTGCGGGCGCCCGCGCCGCATCATCGCTGGAAGTTGCCAACTCTTTGACACGCAGTCACGTATAGGCGTAGCGTCGCATGGAAAGTAACTTCAACGTGAGCAGCGGCATGGGACGGTCGCGAGCTCGCGAACACACGCCTTATTGTCTCAATTCTTCGGAGGACGCCGGCCTTTGGTGGCGATAGGACCGCCAGCGTTCTAACGGCGCGATTCGCGGATGCCAACCTGACTCCCGCGAGAACAGCAAACGACGAGGGGAGAACACTCCTATTAACATGAACACCGTACTTATTTGTCCGCGGTTCCGTTTCCTTACTCCAATGGAAGGGGGCGCTTGCCCTTTTCCTCGTGGCGCGTGCGTTTGGAATGAGCGTTTCCGCGAGCGAGCGCAAGCCCTACATCAAGACGTTTGACGCTCCCGGTGCTGTCAAAGACGGGTCTAGTTTCGTGCGCAAGTTCTCTAAGAACTGTCGCGTGTTGGTAGTCACGCAACTTCCCGAAGTCTCCTTGAGCCGGTAAGCGGTGTTGAGGCCTTTGTTGGCGGCGGCCACGCTGGCGCAGCCGCTGAAGGCGCAGCAGACTCCTAGCAAAACCGAAACGCTGCTGTTGTGTGAGAGGAGTTACCGTGAGCGTAGGAATTGCCCCTACAGCGGCGCTCCCGCAGTCTTGCCCGTGAGTTGGTCGCCACGGGCAAGATCGCCCGCCGTCGGAAAGAGCGCATTCGCATTATTGCCCGGATGCGGGTTTTCCCGCTCTTGACAACAGGCGAAGCAGGCGTACGATCCGTTTGGTTGTTTTGGGGAGGACAGCCACGATGAAATTCCTAACCATACGCCTTCTCGCATCGTTCCTCATCGCCCCGCTGACGCTCTGGTTTGTGCCCGCCAGCGCAGCACTTGCGCAAGAAGCAGCACTTGCGCAAGAAGAAGACAGACCAACTCCCCTACAGATCGTGGCCTTGGACGAATGCGATCCGACGACCTTCAATGCCATGCTGGGACCCGACTTCTGCAAGAACGTCGCGCTTGCATTTGCCTTTCCATTCGCCACGAAGTTTGCAGATCTATTTGCAAAGGCAGCCGCTCGAGCTCCGGACCCGGGCTGGGACTTCGAGCCCGACAGCGTCACGATCAATAAAGGAACCCCCCTTGTCGTAGTCAACCAGGGTGGTGAGCCTCACACCTTCACCGAGGTGGCGCAATTCGGGGGCGGTTTCATAGCGGGCCTCAATGGAGGAGAGTCGACGGTTCCCGAATGTGCCGGCGGCTTTAAGCGCGTCGCGGTGGCCCAGACTCGCATCCTTCAAGGCAGCCAGTTGCAGGTCACGGGTCTGTCGAAGGGCGAACATCATTTTGAGTGCTGTATTCATCCTTGGATGCGTGTGACAGTCGACGTCAAATGACCGTGGGATTACGGCGGTAGAGAAACGACGTATCGCGCAGGACGGCGCCAACTGACAGCACGGCGCGAAGCATTTTGCCTGATCGGTTCTTCTGGCAAAGCGCTTCGCGCTGACGATACACGGCTTTGTACAGGTGGCCTTGAACGGGAAACGCAATTCCCGATAGCCGACATTCGCCGTCGCGCCTCATTCACCACTTCCGTCTTCGCCGTGAAAGTGAAGTGCCAACTTGTCATCCGCTCGCATTGAGTAGACCTCGCACAGAATTCTGCTGCCGATGTCGGCGATCGCGGCGAGGTCATCCGTAGTCTTATAGCTGAGCACTCGTGTCTTGCCGGAAGCACGCTGCCCAGTGCTGTCAGTGCGCTGGCGTTGCTGCCCACCGTGTTCGGCGATGGAGCAAAAGCTCGCGTCGCCCGGGCTTCTTGCCTTTAAGTCTTGGCTCTGCAGGGGCAGACAGCGACTTCAACTACAGTCGTTGTGCAGCACGCCCGTAGGCGGCCCCGTGATGCAGGGAACGGCGCTGAGATATTCATAGATGGCCCGCAACTCGTGGTCTGTCATGTTCTGATACACCGGCCATGGCATGATCTGCAACAGATCGCCGTTGAACGGCAGCGCTGCCGGGAAGCAGCTGCTGCTGGCCAATATCTTTGGGTCGGAGCAGTTCGGATGCAGGTGATCCAGATCCGCGCCGGTCCGCATGGTCTGACGAAACTCCTCGAACGTGCGGCCACCCTCGGGTCGGCCGGTCTTGTCGGGTGTTAGATTGCGGGAAATAATGTGCGGAGTCGCCCCTGGCACAAGGGGTCCGAAATCTCTGCCGCCTCCCAAATAAGTTGCCTGATTAATGACGGGTGGCGGATTACCCTTGAAGTAAGGATTGCCGCCCCTTGCGTATTCCGTGGCGGGTCCTGCGGAGTGGCAGCCATTGCAATCGCCAGCCGCGTTAACGAGATAGCTGCCGAGTCCCACCAGTTCCCGATTCTTGCCCTGAAGATTCAACGGGACCGGTGCGATCTCGAAGCCCCGGCGAATCCTAGATTGCTTGGCGTCGCCTTCGCCGTCATCGGCTTGCACCCGCGACGTACCACTCAAGAATCCCAGAACAACGACCGCCGCGAATGCGCCCCCCGTTGTCAGCGTAATGATCAACCTGTTGACGTTCATGTGTCTTCTCCCCACACTATTTTCGTAAGGACTTTGCTACGGTATGTTATTGCACGGAAAACGAGACGCCCCATAACTGCCGCCTCATGCGGTAGTGGGCGTGTTCTAAGGCATGCCAGTGTCCCGGCCCCGCTTCCGCAATTTCCGGCCAGACCGGTTTTCGACAAGCTCCCGCCGCCCCGATCACTGAAGCGGAGAAATCATTCGAGACAAAACAGCCCGGGTTTTCTGCTCGCGGGTGTTGGGACGGCGACTATGGGCTTGAAACAAACTGTTAGTCAATCAGGTAATTCCCCACTCGTAGATCGGACGCTGTCCCCGAGTTGACTTGAGCGGCGCGTCGTCGAGGAACGCCGCGGGCCGGAACGCAAGCTCGGCCTCGAGCTGCAGATCGGCTTTCTACGCACGAGCGGAAGGCTGTTCGAGGCTGTGCGCATTGTGCCGCCGCTTCTGCGGTGTCATTTCGGGGTCTCCTCGTTTTCCCTGCCAAAGACATCCGATAGAGGGGGCCTATTTTCCCGAGGAGTTTGACTCCGGCGTAAATAGTCGGATGCTGGTTCAGATGTCCGCTTCGGCCAAATTGAATGACCGCTCTCGGGAGACGTGGATGTCCGGAGAGGGTCGAAAGTGAGCGGTCGTGCTGTGTCGCAGCAGAATGACAGATGCTCGGGTTATTTGTTGGTAGCGGTGCGGGGGCGTGCTTCCGACTAATAGTACGGTAATTATCCCGTTCCCGAACCTCGATCGACGCCGCCGGACCATCCCAGCCCAGGTTCCAAGCCACTGCCAAAACGGACACGCGCTCCCGACGCGAGCGCGGCATGAGCGACGGAGCTCCAGAGCAGGGGATCCTTCCCGTGAGGCCGTTCGATCAACCTAGCCGAAGGAGCGGCTTGAACCTGATCCGGCACATGCCGCGGCCCGACCATGCAAGTGCTGCTTCGCGAAGTTCACCGTCGCTCATTCCACCCCGTCACTGATGCACAGGGTCATGACCGGCGTGTCCGCTTGCGAACCAGGGTCCATTCTTAGCTCGAGGCGCCTTTTGCGCGCGTGAATTGTGATTCGCCACTGCTTCAAGGGGCGCGTACCCACGCCTGTAATTGGGGGTAGTGTGTCAGGTCGCGGACCGCGTACGTCCATTCCCAGGCCATGTTCAAACCGGGCGCTGCGACCGGTATTGCGTAGGTCTTCTTTTTGAACCCGACGCAGATGCTGTCGATGTAGAGGATCGTCCACGCGATGCCGCTGAGAACTGTCAACAACAGGACCGTGTGTTTCCTCCTGGCAGGGTGGTGAAGTTCGCGGGTCTTGGCTCCTGATCGGGCGTGCCCTGTTGAGACTCACTGTGAGAGCCCAAAGAACTGCAACGCGGAGGAGGGGGCGTCGAGATCGCCGGCGGTTCTGCCCAACATGCGCGGATAGCGGAAGGCAGGCTGGGGTACGACGTGACCGCCGCCGTGGACGGTGTACAAGACCGCTATGTGCGTATGGTCGCCACTGGACTAGGTGAGACTATCGACCGAGGTTGGGTCTTTCTCATGGAGATGCGGTAACTGAGTGGCCGCTGGTGTAGTACCAGCAGCCTAATCTGGCGGGCTCCTGGATGTCAGCCAAGCGGGCCACGATGACATCAGCCGTTACACCAAGGCGGAGATTTTCGCCACGGTCGGCCAGCAGACTCCGATGTTCGCCCACTTCTCAACTGTCGCCGGCGAGCGGAACGCGGCCGACGCCGAGCGCGACATCCGCGGCTTCGCCTTGACGTTCTACACCGAGGAGGGCAACTGGGGACGTGCCTGCAACAATACGCCGGTGTTCTCTTTCCGTGACCCGCTGCGCTTTCCCGACCTCAACCAGCCATCAAGCGGGACCCGCGTACCGGCATGCGCAGCGCTGCTAACAACTGGGACTTCTGGACCCTGCTGCCCGAGGCCCTGCACCAGGTCACCATCGTCATGAGCGACCGTGGCATCCCGCGTAGCATGGATTCGGCAGCCACACCTACAGTTTCCTTAACGCCAACGACGAGCGGATCTGCGTGAAATTTCACTTCCGCAGCCAGCAGGTATCGAAAACCTGACGGATGCAGAGGCCGAGGCGAGAGGCACTCGAAATGCTGTTGCGCGCGATTGACCGAGCCGGTTATAGAGATAGCGAGGTAGCCATGCTTTGGACATTGCGGGTCGGAATTCAGGTCACGCGGCCGTTACAAACTCGCTCTCGATAACGGAGAGTTGGAGACCGACGAATGGATCGAAGTCCTTTCGGGCTGGATAAAACGATATCCGATCCTGTCTGTGGAGGATCCGGTGGCCGAGGATGCTCCGCACGGCATGGAAACTTTCACCCGTGCCGTGGGCAGCACCATCGAGGTAATCGGGGATGACTTCCTTGTGACCAGCGCGAAGCGCATACAGGCCGCTGCATCTGCCGGCCAGTGTAACGCGGTCCTGATCAACCAATCAGGCGGCACCATGACCGAGAGCATACAGGCTTGGGATGTGGCAAAACGATTGTGGTGCACCATCGTTTCGGCTCGCTCGGGTGAGACCGAAGACGTGATGATCGCGCACTTTGCGACGGGCTGGAATGCCGGACAACTATAAGTAGGTTCCTTCTCTCGCTCAGAGTGCATAGCGAACTGGAATGAGGTTTTGCGCATTGAAGCGCAGCCGGGGGAGACGGCGCGATTTGCTGGATCTACGGCGCTGACAAGCGGTCGCAAGTCAGGGTAATGCGCCAGCTGATGGCGCCAAAGCGTTGACCAAGCGCAGGCCGCTTGCTATTCTGCACACGTGTGCACGGCGACGCCGTCAGGGGTTCGGCGTGCATTCAAAGAGGGGGAAATGTGGAATGGTCAGCTTGAGTAAGTCTTGGGGGCCAGCGCGAAAGGCCGCAGCGCTCAGTCTCACATTGGACAACTTCGGGGAGGCTTGCGACATATCGATGGGACTATTGCCGCCGAATCACGCCTGTGGTGATCACGATACGGCCCGGATAATACTGCCACGATTGCTGACGCTGCTTGGCGATCTGAAAGTGTCCTATTTCATCGAAGGTGTGAACGCGGACATCTATCCACGTCATCTGCGCGCGATTCAGGAGGCGGGTCATGAGATCGCGCTTCACGCCTGGCAGCACGAGGCATGGAACGAGCTGACACTGGATCGCCAGGAAGCACTTCTACGCAAGGCGCTTGGTGTGATGTCACGCAATGGGATCGCACCAAGCGGTTTTCGACCCCCGGGAGGTGCTATCTCTGCTGATTCCCTGGACCTGTTGGGACGCATGGGATTTGACTACTGCTCACCGCTTGAAGCAGGCACGAGCCGCTTGCGCGGGGAATTAGTGCTCATGCCTTTCCAATGGCGTCACGTCGATGCGTATCTGATGGATCCGAGCTTGAGTCATTTCCGAGCCGCTCAAGGGCTCTCAACGGCACCGCTGTCACCCGCAAGCTGGGGCTCGCTGCTGGAACGGTCTTTGGCCGATGCAGTCGCCGCTGGGGAGCACCTCGTTGTCATTTTTCATCCGTACATGTTTGGTCGGGACGCGGATCAGTGGATGATCTTGAAGAACTTCATCCGTCATGTCCGCGGGCGCGACGACCTGTGGATCGCAACCTGCCGTGACATCTCCCGCTGGCTTCGCAGGCAACGAATCGAATCCGCGGACAGCCCGGCGCGCCAAGCCGGTTATCATTGACTACCACTTTCTAAGCGGAGGAAGCAGCGATGACTTCCAAGCAAAGAGTGTTATCGACGCAGGAAGAAAACGTACTGGCAGCTGTAAAAGAGGGCGCCCTGCATCCCGATGATGCACGGAGAACTCAGGAGCGTCGCGCGAAGAATCGGGTTCGAGGTTTGAACCATCATGCCTACTATGCACGTGATGTCGAACAGACACGCCAGTTCTACGAAGATGTCCTGGAAATGCCAATGACTGTCTTTCTTACCATCCCGGATGAAGTCTTCTCGGGTGATCCACTGCCGTACTGCCACTTCTTCTTCGAGATGGGTGACGGCAGCGCCATCGCTTTCTTTGACTACCCGGCATTTCACGACGGCAAGGCGACCTTTCGCGCTCCAAGCGTCTACGACCATCACATCGCGTTGCAGGTCAACAGCGATGAGGACCTCAAGCATTTCCAGGCCAAGCTTGAAGCTGCCCGTATCAAATACTCTTACATAGATCACGGCGCGTTTCATTCAGTGTATTTCGAGGATCCAAACGGATTGAACTTGGAATTGTGCTCCGTGCCGCCCGTTGGCGAAGAGTTTGGCTATCGCGCGGCGAAGATTGCTCACGATGAGCTCAAAAACTGGCAAAAGATCCGCGCCACCGTGCGCCGAAGCTAAATGTCAGCTCCGCATGATGTAGGCCAATAAGGAGCAAAAAATGAAGGTTGTGATGGAGGATTCCCTTGGCGATTCGATCGATAACGTTTGGGCAACCATCCGTGATTTCGGCGGCCTTGGCCGATATTTCTCACCTGTCGTGAAGTGCCGAGTCGAGGGCACGGGCATCGGCTCCCGCCGTATCGTCACACTGCGAACCCCGACGGGGACGGAGGTGATTGTTGTTGAAAAACTCGAGGAATTGGACGAAGCAGCGAAGAGACTCGTTTATTCGATTCCGGATGCCAGCGGATTTCCCATGAAAGACGGCTATGTGGGCATCATGCAGCTGAAGCACCTGGATGGAGGCAGGTGTGAGCTGGAGTGGACCGCACTCATCGAGCCTCCTGAGGGTGTTGAAGCCGAGGTGACGCGCCAATTCGTGACCGGAGTTTATGCGACTGGCTTTGCGGGATTGAAAGGCTTGCACGGTAATTGACCGCAGCAGCTTCGGATGGAGGGGTGATGAATTCCGAGCGAGGCATACGAGGGCCTCAATGCTGGGGTCGCCGCCCGCAAAGCGGGCGTGAGGCGCGTCGACTACCAGTCAGGGACGTTGACGTGCCTGTCATTGCCGCCAAGACAATCATCCAGGCAAGTATCAAATCTGTAATACCCGATGCAATTCGCGTCGCCGTGCTCGGCTCGCCGGCCGTCGTCCGGGATCCCGACGAACGCTAGAGCCTCATTTCCAGGGCATCGCCTCTCAACGGCGCTTCGGTCCGCCTTCTGATTTCATCCACGGTCACCCCAGGTGCCCGCTCAATTAGGGTAAGTCCCTCAGGGCTCACATCCATCACGGCCATGTCGGTGATGATGCGATTGACGACGCGCAGCCCGGTGACCGGCAGCGTGCATCGGCATTTGATCTTGGAATTGCCGTCCTTGGCACAATGCTCCATGACCACGACGACGCGTTGCGCCCCGGAAACCAGATCCATCGCGCCGCCCATGCCTTTGACCATCTTGCCCGGGATCGTCCAATTGGCAATGTCCCCTTCCTGACTCACTTCCATGGCACCGAGGATCGCAAGATTGATGTGGCCACCGCGGATCATCGCGAAGCTCTCAGCGCTATTGAAGATTGCCGCGCCCGGCAGCATCGTGATCGTCTGCTTGCCCGCATTGATGAGATCGGAGTCCTCCTCGGTCTCATAAGGGAATGGACCGACACCCAGCAGCCCGTTTTCGCTGTGCAGGACCACTGCCACACCGGGAGGAATGTAGTTCGCCACGAGCGTCGGAATGCCGATGCCGAGGTTGACGTACTGACCATTGCGCAGCTCCTGCGCGGCGCGTATCGCCAGCTGTTCTCGGGTTAACATGTTAGTCCTCCTCATTCATCCGCAGACATTCGGTCGCGTCGTGCGGCGCTCGATTCGTTTTTCGTGTTGGCCCACAACCACGTGCTGAACATAGATGCCAGGTGTATCGATTTTGTCCGGCGACATCGCGCCCACTTCGACCAATTCCTCTACTTCGGCAACGGTAATGCGGCCGGCCATCGCACAAAGCGGATTAAAGTTACGCGCGGTCAGTCGATACTGCAGATTGCCGAACCGGTCTCCGCGCCAGGCCTTCACGATGGCCCAATCGGTCTGGATACCCCGTTCAAGCAGATGTCTGCGGCCATTGAACTCCCGCTCTTCCTTATTGGCTGCTACGACCGTACCAACTCCTGTGGGCGTGTAGAACGCGGGGATCCCGGCGCCCCCGGCACGCAAACGCTCGGCCAGGGTCCCCTGCGGAGCCAGTTCCACCTCGAGTTCTCCAGAGATGAATTGCCGCTCGAACTCCTTGTTTTCGCCCACATAGCTGGAGATCATTTTCCGGATCTGACGGTTCGATAGCAGCAGACCGAGCCCGAAGTCGTCCACCCCGCAGTTGTTCGAGGCGATGGTCAGGTCGCGCACACCCAAATCGCGAAGCGCGCGAATGCACAACTCGGGAATGCCGCACAGTCCGAAGCCGCCCGCCGCAATACTCGCGCCGTCTTGCATGCCTTGGAGCGCCGCAAGCGCACTCGTCCTGACTTTGTTCATCGTTTGTACACCCCGGACTTTTGCATGACAGCCCCAGCTTCTAACCCTTTCCGATGTAAATTCTTCGGTGGATCGCAGAGGGCGATTGCACTGCCGCTTAGAATGCCTTCTGAATGTAGGCGGTCACATCCCGAAGATCTTTCTGATCCTGCTCATCCAGCGGCAACGGGAACACCTTCGGCATCGGCGGCGCGGGATTTTGCAGCCACGTCATGATCTGATCGGTCGTCATCCGATTCTTCAGCCCCTTCAGATTGAAGCCGGCAATGTTCGCTCCGTCCGAGCCATGACATCCGGTACAGGTCTGCCGGAAGACTTCAGCCCCGTGTTCGGGATCAGGCGTGTCCGATGCCGCAGTCTTTCTCTCAACCAGGGTCTCGGCTTGCAGAATTACTAACGTGGGCCGTCCGCCTGCGCCGTAGATCGTTCGCGACACGTTGCCGGCAGTGAAGGCGATGTACTGTTTACCGCCTTGTTCATAGGTGACCACGCCACCGGACATTGAGCCTCCGGTCTCGATCTTCTTCAGCACCTTGCCACTACCGCTGTCGAGCGCCAGAAAATTCCCCGCATTATCGCCCGTGAGCACGATTCCGCCGGCGGTCGCCGTGACTCCGGCGAGCACCGGCGCGTCGGCGTGGTAGCGCCATTTGACCTTGCCCGTGTCAGCATCCAGCGCGACGACCCAACCTCGCGGATTGTCCCTCGTGAGTTGCCAGTTGCCGCCGTAGGCGAGGTCGCCCGCGTTGTAGGTGCTGTGGCCCGGCTTGGTGATCGTGCACCAATCCACGGAGCCAACAAAGATGGATCTTCGGGTGGCATCCAGGGCGGGGCCGTTCCACTCGACGCCGCCGGCGATGCCCGGACAGAACCGTGTTCCCTCGGGTGCGGCCGGTTTGCCTTCGTTTTCGATCGTCGTGACGGCGGTCTTGAACAACAACTGGTGGGTCTCGCGATCGACGACGTGCACGTAGCCGTCCTTACCGGCGAGCGCGACGACACTGCGCTGGTTGTCGTTACGATAGAGCATGGGGGCGGCCGCGAGGTCGAGGTCGCGTCCGTCATGCGGCACCAATTGGTACCACCATTTGACCGCGCCGGTCCGGGTGTCGAGGACGAGGACGCTGTCGGTAAAGAGATTGGCACCCGGACGATCCTCCGGGGCGAAGTCCGGCACCGGATTGCCGACCGGTACGAACAACTCCGCGGTCAACGGATCGAGCGCGAAATGGCTCCAGGTCCCCCCGCCGCCATGCTGCGCCCATTCTTGGGTCTTCCAGGAGTCCGCGCCGATTTCATTGCCTGTGGGAATCGTTGTGAAGCGCCAGACTTCCCGTCCGCTCGCCGCCTCGTAGGCCATGATTCGGCCCTTGATAGCCCAATCGCTTCCGGAAGTACCGACGAAGACGAGCCCGTTCCACGCAATCGGTGCTGAAGAGACGTATTCACCGACATCAGGATCGCCAACGACGTCGGTCCACAGCACTTTGCCCGTGGCAGCATCCAGCGCGAGAAGCCGGCCATCGGCTGTGCCTCGGAATACTCGACCATCCAGGTAAGCCACACCGCGGTTGATCGCGAAGCGTTCGTTCTGCTCGGGATGCCAGACGTGCTTCCACTTCACCGCACAGTTGGTCGGATCCAGTGCGACGGTATCCACGCTCGTGGTGACGAAGATCGTGCCATCGATGACCACCGGGCCCGCCTGGAAAGCGCCTCTCTGGGCGATCTTGACCTGACAGGTTTCTTTTAAACTCGCCACATTTCCGGTGTTGATTTCACGCAGCGGGGAAAAGCGCTGGCCGTCATAGGTCTTGTTGAAGCCACCCCACAGTCCGCCGGGAGGCGCAGCCTCATGCCCTGCGGGGAACTCTTCGGCACCAGCCTGATGAGCAAATCCCAACAAGAGGCAGATTGACAAACACCATGTCCTCGAGAGCCAGGCCAGTATTTCATTTTCAAGCATCATTTCTCTGCCCACATGGACGAATCGGTCCAACTCTCAGCCGTGCAACTTCTTGGCCGTCTGGGCGATTCGGCCGCCTTGATACCGAGCGCCCTCCAACTCGTTGTGAGTGGGTTGGCGCGAGCCGTCTCCCCCGGTCAGGGTGGTGGCGCCGTACGGCGTGCAACCGGTCACCTCGTCCATTCTGACGAGCCCGGAGTAGCCATAGTCCAGGCCCACGATGACCATGCCAAGATGCATGAGATTCGTGATGATGGAAAATAGCGTGGTCTCCTGTCCGCCGTGTTGGCTTGCGGTCGAGGTGAATGCACCCCCCACCTTGCCGTGCAGGGCGCCGCGCGCCCAAAGCGCACCGGTCTGATCCAGGAAGTTGGCCATCTGCGATGCCATGCGGCCATATCGCGTGCCGACTCCTACGATAATCGCGTCGTATTTCTCAAGGTCTTCGGGCTTGGCGAGGGGCGCAACCTGGGTGAGCTTGTAGTGCGAGTTTCGGGCCACCTCTTCGGGCACGAGGTCCGGCACTCGTTTGATATCGACCGTGGCCCCTTCGCTGCGCGCCCCCTCGGCCACAGCATGTGCCATCGCTTCGATATGACCATACGCTGAGTAATACAGAACAAGAACTCTGGCCATCAGACTCTCCCTAACTTGAGCGCGCGAACGAGTAAAGCGCTCGTCGCACGATGAAAATGATTCATTGAAGTCGACGCCGCGCCGGAGCGTGGCGGTTGATCGGATGGCACCGTGCTGGACACGGTGACAAAAGTGGGTCTTGCGGCGCGCCGGGCAGCCGTATCATGCGAGGCGGCTGCATTGGCGGCTGCCCTTGCCCTTGCCCTTGCCCTTGCCTGTAGTCCTGGAGGACTTCTTCGCCGATCGCACCGTCAAAGCGCTCCACGCGGCTGAGCGGGATGACATCGACGACCTTACGACTGGATGCCCGTTGCCCGGGCGCAGGATCAGACATCTGGATCCGTTTCTCTTCCTGAATCGCTATGCAGATTGCCATTGACCCCGTGCGCGTGTGCCGCAGGCGGGAGGAGGGATCGCCCTTTGCCGTGGCACTCAAACCTCACCGCGGGGCCTCCTCGGGATCAGTCTCCTCGACCACGGGATTGGCGAGAATGCCAATCCCTTCGATCTCCACTTCAACGAGGTCGCCTGCCTTCATCCACAAAGGGGGCTTTCTCCCCACACCCACTCCGGCCGGCGTACCCGTGACGATGATGTCGCCCGGCTCCAGCGTCATCGCTTCGGACATCAGGGAGATGACGGTGGCGACGTCGAACAACATGTCGGAGGTGGTTGCAGACTGCACAGTCTCGCCGTTCAGACGCGTCTCGAGACGAAGGCCCTTGGCGCCCGGCGGTAATTCATCCGCCGAGACAAGAATTGGTCCGAATGCACCGGTGTCATCAAAATTCTTACCCACCGTCCATTGAGGCGACTTGAATTGATAGTCGCGGATCGAGGCTTCATTGAAGATGGAGTAGGCGCAGATGTGGGAATGGGCCTGATCCTTCGAGATGTGTCGGCCGCGCTTGCCAATGACCGCCACGAGCTCGCCCTCATAGTCCAGCTGCTCGGAAACACGCGGGCGCACGATCGGCCGCCCGTGAGCGATCAGCGATGAATTAAAGCGAGGAAAAACCGTGGGGTAACTGGGCTGCTGATACGGACTTTCGTTGGTGTGATCGGCGTAGTTCAGGCCCACGCAGAGGATCTTCGTCGGACGCTGGAGCGGTGGCAGGAGTGAGATCTTCTCAACATCAATCCGGTTTCCGCGGGCGAGAGCAGCATCCAGCTCGCGCAAGTGGGCGCCGGATGACATCACTTGGTCCAAATCACCCGGCCAGCCCGCTTCGTTAGCGCGCAGGCCAAGCCACAGATCGCCCCGTTTCGTTGCCAGACCCGGTATCCCCGCCTGTTTGAATGAGAGAAACCGCATCACGCCGTCCTTACCTAGCCGAGTGTCGGACGATCCTATCATCGATTATCGGAAAGAAAATAGATTTTGACATCTGAAGAGAAATTTATGGTTAGTCGTCTGACTAGACGGCCAAGTGCCGCCTTGGCCGTCGGGCGAACTCAGGGCAGGGGAGCGTCCGCCGATTCGACTGAACACCGGCCCTCTTCTATTGACTGTAGGGAGTGAGATCCGCAATGAGCTGCCCGCGGCGTAGCGGAGTGAGCTCTTGCGGCAAATCCTGGGAGAACGACGCGCCTTCCTCGTGAAGCATGGCGAGGAAGCGATCGAGTTGGTTCATAGCACCTGTGGGCAAATCATGCAGGACGACGACGCTCCATCGCTGATTTCGGCACTCGTGCAGCGCGCGCAGTGGCCAGCCTTGCGGTTCCTCCCAGTCGCGAGGCACGCAGTTCCAGAGCGCAACCGTATAGCGCCCGCGCACCAGGCACTCGATTGCCGGGCGGTTCAAGAGCGTTGGATTCAGCATCCCGCCTCCGAACGGACGGAACAGGCGATCGTCATCACTGAGCGGGCCGATCAGAGCCTGGGTCCGGGAGATTTCTTCCTCCGCAGCGTGCGGATCCTTGAGCTCGCCGAAAGGAATCGAGTGGGAGAAAGTGTGATTGCCGATGCGATGGCCCTCTCGATGAGCCCTTTGCGCCAGCGCCAGTCGGTCCGGCTCCTCGAGCTTGTGTCCCAGTACGAAGAAGATCGCCCGCACCCCCCAATGCGATAGGACCTCGAGGACCTGGGGGGTCACGTCCGGCTCGGGACCATTGTCAAAACTAAGGGTGACTTTCATTTCTTGCGTGCCGCGGTGGGCGAGCTGGCTTGTGGGGGCCGTGCAATGTACATCAATAAAATCTATTTATCATTGACAGATCGGATGAAATGACGGTAAATCGTCAAATCTGACCAACCGGTAAGTGGAGGGGGCTATGTCGGAGGCAGTGAGTAAGACCACGAGCGAAGCGCTGGTGATAGCGGCGCGGGAGCGACGAGCCCGGAACCGGATCCGCGGCTGGCACCATCACGCGATTCGCACGCGGGACATGGTGAAGACGCGCGCGTTCTACGAGGGGATTTTGGGACTGCCGTTGACGGGGACCTGGGTGG
>JAQGOG010000080.1 GCA_028293765.1 Gammaproteobacteria bacterium | reverse complement strand
ACCCGTTGCCCAGAGGGCAGTGCCGGGCCAGCCGAGCAAGAGAATGACTCCGACGAGGATGCTGGCGAAGCCAGCGGCGACGAGCCAACCCCACCCGGGAACAGGTCTGACGGTCATCCCGAACACCATACGCAGGGTGCCGTCGGCAATGAACAGAATTGCGATCATTATTGCAAGTGTCAGTGCACCGCCCAGGGGGTATGCAACTACGAGAAGTCCTGCGATGACGTAGAGCGCACCGCCGAGTCCATACCACGCGGAGCGCGGCCACGCTCTAACCTTGAAGGCGTGAATGAGCTGCATGATTCCCGTCACCAGCAGAACCGCGCCAAAGATGCCGACGGCTGCGAGGGATGCGATGACGGGGACGGCAATGGCGAGGCACCCGGCAATGATCTGCACGATGCCCAGTGCAAGTAGCCAGCCCCACCGATGTCCGAAGCGTGTTGCCCCCGTATCCGTGTGAAAACTGTCTGTGATAGTCGGCATGCCGTACCCCCTGTTTGTGAATGAATAGCGCCGCCGAGCTCGCCAGTCCTTGACGCCCATCAATTGAGCCTGCTCGCCACGGGCAGTTTCACTGCCGCCGCTGTCCTCAGCCCCGAGCGCTGCGGCGCGTCAGATTGACGGGAATCAAGGCGGGACTACGCGCCGGGGTGAAGATACCGCGTGGTTGCCTACGCCGCACGCCGCATCCACCCAGGTAGTTCACCGACAGAGGGAAATCCATGAGAGTACGTCAGAACTTGAACAGCGACGAGCGCTTCACGGGCGCGCAGCGTCGTTCGGGATTCCGATACCTGACCTTGCTGTTGGCAAGTGCCGCCATATCGGGCGCGCTTGCTCCGCGGTTCGCTGCGGCGGAGGTTGAGCTCGTCGTCGTCGATGTCGTTGCTGTGGCCGATGGTTACCGCGCGAGCAAGCTCCGGGGGACGACAGTCGTCAATCCGAAGAACGAGAAGCTCGGTGAGCTAGACGATCTGATCGTCGGCAAGGACCGCGTGCTGTTCGCGATCATACAGGTTGGCGGTTTTCTCGGGCTTGGCAGCCATTTGATCGCCGTGCCGTATTCATCGCTGCAGATCAGCGACGGGGGCCGGCGCATTGTGCTTCCGGGCGCGACGAAGGAGCAGGTGAAGGCGCTTCCGGAGTTCAAGTACCGATAGAACAAGGCGGGAGTACATGAAATGAGACTCGATTCAGACATCAAGCGGGACGTAGAGGATGAGCTGCGCTGGGATCCAGACATCGACGCGACAGACGTCGGCGTGGCCGTTCACAACGGTGTCGTGACCCTGAGCGGATTCGTGCGCAGCTACGCGCAGAAGACTCAGGCGGAGCGCGACGCGAAGCGGGTGGCTGGCGTCGTGGGTGTCGCAAATGACATCGAAGTTCGACTTCCTGCGTTGGATCAGCGGCCGGACCCGGATATCGTTCGCGATGCCGTGAATGCGTTGCGGTCGGAGTTGCCGTACTCGTCCGAGAATATCAGGGTGATCGCCAAGGACGGTTGGGTCACGCTTGAGGGTAATGTCGAGTGGAACTACGCGCGCGAGCGCGCGGAAAGTGCCGTGAAGCGCATTCGCGGCGTCAAGCATGTGACTAACGCGATCGCGGTGAAGCCGACAGTGGCGCCTCACGAAATTCGCCGCAAGATCGAAGATGCCTTCCGCCGCAGCGCGGAGCTCGATGCGAGTCGCATCACAGTGGAAGCCAACGGCAGCGAAGTGATTTTGCGTGGCACGGTGAAGTCGTGGGCCGAGCGCGAGGAGGCCGAGCGTGCGGCCTGGGCGGCGCCGGGAGTGACCAAAGTCGACAACCGGGTCACGGTTAATGCGTAGAGCGGCGCGCAGGGCCGGCGCGGTTGCACCATAACCCGGCCCATTAGGTGGCGCCGCGGGCGCCTCCACCCCCCGAGGTTGTCCCCGCGGCGCGCCTTTTTTTCCCAACTCGATGCATGACAGGCGCCGGCCAGTTCCCGGCGCCCGCCTCGTGCGGCAGGAGCGCTCCCGTGTCTTTACGAGCTCATCTGTTCTGTTTCACGGCTTCCGCAATTCTGACGAGCCTCGGCGTGGCGCAGGAACGCGCCGGCGAAGCGGTGGACGATACTGGCGCATCCGCGGACGCCGCAACGAGCGCCCAGGTTCAGGTCCCGAATCGGCCGTCCAAGGCGTTGTTTCAAGGCGAGCAGGGCCGGCAGCGGACGGAGATCCATTTCGACCCGGGTACCGGAACCGTCACAGTAAAGTTGGTCGTCCAGGATCCGCAGGGCTACTTCATTCCAAACATCCGCCGGGAGAATTTCACCGTATACGATAATGGCATTCGCCAACGGGATGCGACCGTCGAAATCGAGCGAGCCCCGGTTACGGTGGGACTCCTGATCGAGTCTGGCGGGCGATATCAGGGATTGAATGAGGCTCTCTGGGAAGCTGCTGCCAGCGCAGCCAAGCAGTTCCTCGATGAGATGGGGCAGAACGACCGGGTGGCGGCCTGGAAGTACGGCGACAACGTCGAACAGATTGCCGATTTCTCGCAGGGACGCGCGACGCTGCAGGCCGCACTGAGCAGCTTGCGGACACCGCCGGCTTCAGAACTGAACTTCTATGATGCGCTCATCGCCACGCTGGGCCGGATGCAGACGCAGAACGGGAGAAAAGCCCTCGTACTGATCTCTTCTGGCGTCGATACCTTCAGCAAGGCGACCTACGAGGATGCGCTACAGGCCGCCAGACGCTCCGGGGTACCTATCTACGCGATCAATCTCGCTGTCGCCGCTCGGTCCGCCATACTCTCTGCAAACGGCCCTTATTCACGCATCGATTGGAAGCGGGCCGAGTCTGAGCTCCGGCAGATCGCCACAGCATCCGGTGGGCGGATGTACTCGCCCCTGTTCACCTTCGATCTTTCCGGCATATTCGATGACCTGATGGAGAACCTGCGAGTGCGCTATGTGATCACCTACAAGCCCACCCTCGATACCGATGCGAACCGCGCGCGGACCGTACGCATCGAGTTGGTCGATTCGAGGACGGGCGGACCTCTGAAAATCGTCGACGCCAACGGAAGGCCGGTTCGCTGGAAGACGCTGGTCGAGGCCAGCTATGTACCGGCCGCCGCCGCGCCAGCCGGCTGATTCATCGATTGACGCCGGTCAATGTTACGACCGCGGGTGGCGCGCAATGTCGGTCGATGCCGACCGGAGACAGACCATGACAATCCGCAGACTCGAGCACAGCGAATGGGGCGGGTTCTGCATCCTCGCCTCCCGAATCCTGCTCGGCAAGCAGGTGGAAATCGAGGTTGCCTCGCTGCAGATCGGGTTTCAGCTCGGGGCGCGCCGCTTGCCGCTGCTTGGCATCGTGTACGACTCGGAGAACGACGTACTGGAGTTGCTCGTCGGCGACCTGGATCACCTCATCAAGGCACCGCGCGAGCTCTATGTCGACCAGGAATTGCTCGACATCGTGAGCTTCCAGATCATAGATGCCGACGGTGTGCGGCAGATCGTCACCTTGCGAGACCCGTTGATGCTGCCGGGGCCGCATGCCATTCGGGAGTGAAGCCGCGCCAGGCGTGCCGCCCCTCTGGCCGGGCTAAGCGGCTGACGGGGACCAGCGCTGTACGAGGCGCTCGAGCATGCGCATGGCTCGAACGGCGATGGCACGATTGTGCTGAATCATGACGGGCGCGAGGCCCATCGAGAGCGCTGCAGCGACAAGCATCGCTTGACCGTCACGGGACGGCAGAAGGGCCGCACTCATGGCTTGAGTAATAATCAGCAAGGTGAGTTCGCTAGCGTGCGCGAGTACTAAGGCGGCACGCACGGAGTTCATCGTGTCATAACGAGCCACCCGCATGGCGAGCACCGCGAGGACGGGTTTTGCAAGGACGAACAGCGCGAGCCACAGAAAACTCTGCAGCGGCGCGGCCGCTATGGTTCTTGGATCGACCTGCATGCCCACTGTAACGAAGAACAGGCCGACCAACATGTCGCGAAAGGGTCGCAGGTGTGCCGAGACGCGATGGCGCAAATCGCTCTCTCCGACCGCGACTCCAGCCAGAAACGCACCGACAGTGGGCGCAGCACCGAGCCGCTCCGCGGTGTAGGCAGTGCCGAGCGCGAGCAACAACGCCGACAGCAGAAACAGATCGACGGACTCGCGCTGACCGATCCATCCCAAGGCGACACGCAGCACCGGGCGGCCGAGCCACAGCAATCCGCCGAGACTTAGCGCCGCCACGAAGAGCTGCTGCAGCGCCGGCAGGAATTCGATTGACCCCGTGGCGCTTCCGGAGTCGATGACGACGAGGAAGGGCAGGGTGGCTATGTCCTGGAAGAGAAGGACTCCCGTCGCAATCCGGCCGTGGGTTCGGGCAAGCTCCCCTCGCTCCTGAAGCTGCTTGAGTGCGATGCCAGTGGAGCACATCGCGGTCGCGCCGCCAGCAAGCACGGCAGTAGGCCACGGCATTCCGACCGCGCGAGCAACTAGCGCCGCGCCGATCAAGGTGATGGCTACCTGTAGCGCCCCCGCGAGGAATACGGCACGGCGCGCAGCCCACATTTCCGCCCAGGAGAACTCGAGGCCAACCATGAACATCAGAAGAATGAGGCCGAGATCCGCTAGAAAGTGTGTGCCGTCACTCGCTGCGACGAGGCCAAGACCGAATGGCCCGACGACGATGCCCGCGAAGAGGTAGCCGAGCATCGCGGGTAAGCCAACGCGACTCAAGAGTGCTATCGACAACGCGGAAGCGCCAATCAGCGTCAGCGTTTGGATCACGAGCGATTCGTTCACGAGAGTTCCGAAGAGGGGAACTGTGTCGCCGCGGACATACGAGGCTACTCACTTATCCCGGCTGCTGTATTGACGCTCGTCAATCGGGGTCAATGCTCGTTGGGAAGCTGTACTTGACGCCTCTGCTGTCGGGCCGGGTGACATCCCCGTTTGTCCACTGCGAGCAGAGCGGCAGTTTCGTTCGTGGCTGTCGTCGTGGTCACGACGCGTATGTGGGCCGCGTCGAACGGCATTGTCACCAGCAGGAAGTCGTAGTCGCAGGCGATCCGGTTCCAGTCCACCGGCGCGAGGTCCACCATGATCCATTGCCCTTGCTTCTCGGAAAAGGAAAAGCGCCACCGGTAGGTCTGACCCTCTACTGCGTACGCCGCTTCGGTGGCTTTATTCCACTTTTCCAGGGTGAGATACCACCACTCATCAGGCATGTACGGTCTATGCCGGTAACGGAAATACTTCATCGGATCGCCGCGATCGCGGCTGAAGAGGGCAGGAGTGACTGCGCCGCGGTCGAGTACCGCGTACGAGCCCGCGTGCAGGAGAGGCGCCAGCGTGTACATCGGTTGCGTGTACACCGGGAGCACGTAGGATCCCCGAGGAATCGCCGTTACGACTGCGCGGTAGCGGGCGACCATGGCGTTGCCGTTGCTCAGATGAACTGCCAGGTAGGCGAAGTTGGCGACGACGAGAAGTGTGGAAAACACGAGCATCGGTAGAGTGTTGAACTCACGACCGGAGGAGTGTTCACCTGCCAGGTAGAGGCATGCGAAGAGCAGGAACAGTGTCACCATTGGAAGCGCGCGTATGTCTACGAACGCAGCGTCCGCGTAGGCTCTCGGGAGGACGATGTAGACCCCGAGAAATGCAACTGCTGAAACGAGCTGTTCCACCACCTCCGGCTTTTTGAGCGCGCGCCAGTTCAGATGGCGGCGTAGCGGCCAGAGCAGGCATGCGGCGAGCGCGATCATCATCGGTTTCGACAGCCTGCCATCGTAGCGTTCGAACTCGTAGATCAGGCCGTGGAATTTCTGACTCAGATCGCCCCACTCATAGGGGTACGCGCGCGGGTTTGTCGCACCGTAGGGCTCTACGAGCACCCCGAAGTGCAGCGCGAGCAGCGCGACGGCGGGAATCAACAGGTAGATCTCCACGCGTGCGATCGTCCGACGGAACAGCAGTCGCACGAGTCCGGATGTCACGAGCGCCGTTGTGAAGAACACGAGCGACGACAAGTGAATGAGATAGCCAAACAGCAGCACGAGGCCGTATAGCCCGAAAAGCGGCGCCGACAGGCGCCTGCGCAACGCATCGGCCAGTGCCAGGCTCACGACTATCAGCGCGAGAGCAAGGCGGAATGCCGTGAAGCCTGCGAGGAAGAACCAGTCAGTCGACAGATAGAGGCTGATCAGCAGTACCAGCCACCGGGCTTGCGGCGCGAGGTGGTTGACATGCATGTAGAAGAGCAGGGCACATGGCAACGACAGCAACACGAGCGTGCTGAAGACGCCGGCCCCGACAACTGGGCCGAGGATTTGAACGCATCCCGCCAACAGGAGATCGTGGAGAATATAGGGGGCGGGTATGAGTTGAAAATCGAAGATCCGTCCAAAGCGGGTGCCGTGATCAAACAGGAGATCCGCGATCACTGCGCCACGAACGAGGTGGTTGGGATAATCTTGAAATGGCAGTGACGTCAGCTGGGCGATATATACCGCGTAGGCCGCACAAAAGAACGCCGCGAAGGCCCAGCCGAGCCTGGCTATGCCGGCCGGATCACGTACGGCACTCACGGCCGCCGCCATAGGTCCCAGGCGTGCCGCAAGGGGTGTGGCGTTCAGATGGGGATCTGTATTGCGTGGCAGATACATCTTGGATTCCCCTGCAGTTGACGCTTTCGCAAGCGACGCGCCCGAGAGGCGGCTGCGCAAACCCTCAGCCATGGGCACAGTCTGTTGGCCGGTGCAGCAAGATTCGGGCGGGTTGCAACAGGAGAGCGCCGGCTGGCTGGCGCTGTGTGCGCCCGCTGGTGCGCAATGTTGAGTTCCTGCTCGGGCTCGCATGTTGAAGTAACACATTCAGTGTCGTATTCGCTGTAGCCTGATGGAGCGGCAACGAATCCAACATGTTTGGATCGTGAATGAGAAACGTGCGTGCCGCGGCGCATGGACTTGACGCTGATCAAGGCGGCGCATCGGAAGGAGGTTATCTTCGCGGCGCAGTACAAATGCACAGAGCCAGCCCCTCGACGACGAGCGGTATGCCAACGTTCTCGATGCGCTGCGCATTTCACGTGCCGTCGAGCGCGAGCGCAACGACAGCTGGATCCTGTCTGTCGCCATGGTCGAAACAGCGCTGGAGAATTTACCATGAACATGACACTACGCCGTCAATTTCGCTGGCCGGCGCTGCTCGCCGCCATCTGTGCCGTCGTCGCCGGCAATAGCTGGTCGCAGCCACCAGACCCAAAGTACATCAATTTCCTGGAAACACAGTCCATGCTTTTCCAGTCGGACCAGGAGGCCGACAAGATCTCCGGCATGGGGGTGCAGTGGCATGACGACTTCAGCCAGCCAAAGCCGACCCAGCTGGTACAGCAGGCCTCGGTCTGGCTTCTCTATTACCCGGCCTCCGTGATCACGAAGCCGGGGACGTCCATCATCGGCACGTGGGCCGACCAAACGTTCTGGAGCGTCAATCATGATGTCGGGATCACGCTGTTGCATACTGACCCCGTCCAGCGCTCGGGCGGAATCAATGGAACGACCTTCACCCCGACAATCGACGGATATTTCGACCGCATCTCGCTGGACATCGCCCCGGAGCTCGGGACGGAGGCCGAATTCAAGCAGATGGTCAGCACCGCCGGGCAGCAGCAAGCGAGCATCGGCTCGGATCTGGTACCCCTGCATTCGGGCCTGGGACCCGACTTCCGTCTTGCCGAGCTGGCATACAAGGACTACCCCGGCCTGTATGACATGGTCGAGATCGCCCAGAAGGACTGGGGACTCTTGCCTGCGGTCAATGATCCTTCGGGGCACGCCCTCGTGCCGACCGACGCAGCCGTACAGCTGAAGCAGAAGGGATATATCCCCGGTCTCATCCATTCCGCCGATGCCGACCCGCAGGCCAACACCTGGAGCGGCTGGAGCGCTACGCCTGCAGTGGTCGGAGTCGACGGCAAGACGCGCCGATGGGTCTATCTCCACGTCTTCAAGCCAGCTCAGCCGGCATACAACTGGCTGGATCCTTCCAACGCGGCCCAACGCGTGCAATATGGCGACAGCGGCCGGAACATCGTGGACCGCGGGGTAAGTGTCCTGCGTCTCGACGCCGACACGTTCCTTGGGCTCGAGCCACAGCCGAACAGCACGATGGCTCAGGATTACCTCACGCCGCTCGCGAACATCAACACGGCCAACCTCTCGTTCCTGATCCGCAAGCTCGGCGGGTTTTCGTACCAGGAGTTTGCCGCGCCACTCGCGCAATTCAAGCAATTCGCCCCGAACGGCCCGGACCTGTCGTACGACTTCTTCACCCGCGCGGAGTGCCTGTACCCGTTAATCAACGGTGACGTGCTGCCATTGCGGCTCGGGCATCACTTCCTGCTGGACGCTGGCGTGCAGGCGGGCACGCTCGTCCACGACCTACAGAACCACGACGAGATCACCTTCCAGCTCTTCGAGCTCGGCTCCCATGGCGATTTCCAGTATGAGGGCCAAAACCTCAACGGCGGGCAACTCAAGGAAAAGATACTCCAGACAATGCGCTCGAGTGTCGCGGGTCCTGCCGCGCCCTACAACATGCTGTACCGTCCCGTGCAGGATGGAGTCGCCACCACCTTCGCCGGCTTCATTGCTCCTGCACTTGGCGTTCATGACCCTTATCACGCCACTCCCGACCAGGTTGCGCTCATCCAGCGTGGACACCTCCTGGTCGCCCACGCCAACGCCATGATCCCGGGTGTGTTCGCCCTCTCGGCCTGGGACCTGGTGGGCGCCTTGCCGATACCGGCGGCGAGCGTCCCCAACAATCTGACCGCGGGCGGCGACTGGCGCTGGATTGACCGCGGCGGAGTGGACATGATCGGCGTGAATCCCACAGCGACCAAGTCGCAGTTCGGGATCCCGAAGGCCCAGAGTCTCTACGGCACTGTGCCCGATCAGCTCAAGTCGCCCAACTCGTTCGCCAGCCAGATCATGAAGATGCTCGCGGCTCGCAAGCAATACCGGATCGCCGAAGGCACCATGCTGCTTGTGCCACCGGTCAGCGACCACTCGGTCTGCGTGCTCGTCATGAAGCTGCCCGATTCCAAGCTGGCGATTACGGCGCTCAACTACGGGCGCGGGAGCACTTCGGTCCAGGTCGACCTCACTCAGGTTCCCCCGGGAATGCCGTCGACGTCGCTGGCGGGCCAGGGGGCTACTGACGTCGTTTCCAACCAAAGCGCTGGAGTCGTGTCCAATAATGGCTTGCTCACCGTCGATCTCGACTCCCTGTCCGGCAAGACAGTCGTGGTCCAGCCGAAGTAGGAGGGCGTAGGAACCGAGGAGGCGCGTAGGAGACGCGCAGCAAGGACGTGGCAAAAGGAGGCCTCGCGTCCCCGGCATCGCTCCCCAGCGGTGCCGGGGATGCTTCTGTTTGCGTGGACAAAACGCGTGTTGGAGGTGCGCGTAGAGACGAGCGCGGGGCGGGCGCGTGTTGGATGACGGGTTATCCGCCTCGCCGCAAGTACACCATGTCCCAGTAGACGAGCCTTGGGACGGTGAACTCCACATACCGCCCGCGCTCATCCTGACCGCCCGCGTACGGAAGTGATGTGGCGCGGCCGAAATCGAAATCGGGACTCGCGACGTAGACGCCAGCGATCGTCCCTTCGACGTAGTAGCGCAGCCTGATGTTTGTCTGGACCGGCGGCGACCCCTTGGCGTTGCGCCAGGAGTCGTCGAGCGTGACCAGGTTGACCAGGTGGAGCGTGTCGTACGGGCCGATCTGGCGCGGCACGACCCAAATCCCGTTCGCCCCTTTATCGATCAACCGCTGGCCTGACATCGAAACGAGCCGGCTCGTCCCGTTCCCGAGCGAGACCACCTCCGGCGCGAAGAGAAGGGTCTCGTAGGCGCTGATGAAGGACTGGGAATCGCGGAGGGCTCGCCTCAGTGGCGGTGGGATGGCCTTCGACCGGTCGGGGTAGTACTCATTAGTGAGGCCCTGCTGGTCGTCACCGATGATGATCGACGTGGCGCCGGACGCGTAGATGGCCGCCAGCTCCAGGCGGACCGCATGCTCATCAAACTCGTCGAGGCGCAGATTGTCGACGAAGATCGCGCCGCCCGTCTCCTCCGCGATGGCCAGCGTGACCTTACTCGTCCCGGCCGCGAGCTGCGCCGTCACGTGAGGGGAGGTCTCCCAGGCGCTCCAGTCCGCTTTAGAGGGTAACTGGATGTCGCCGACCGGGTTGCCGTTGACGTACACCCGTGCGTGGACAACGTGACCGCTCGCGTTCGAGTAGCGGAATACGAGCGCCTCCGGGGACGATTCGGGGAGGCCGATTGTCCAGGTGATGGAATCGCCTGGATGGTCCATGCTGTCGATGAAGCCGAGGCCGGTGAAACCCGGCACGTTGTTAGCGATGCCAGCACCACCCGTCAGCGTGGTCGTCCCCTCAGCCTCATAGATGGGGCCGGCCTGCTCGCCGTACTGCGCGTACGCCGCGAGCACCACCGGCCGGTGTTTGCCGATCGCCCGGAGTTGCTCGATGTAGCGACGCAGGTCATCGTATGTGTTCGTCTTGAACCAGATCTCGCTATAGAGGAAGTCGCACGCTGTGCTCCCCGCCACCTGGGGGACGGCCCAGCCGTCGACCGTCCCGTCGACAAGGTTGAAGGTGCACGCCGCACGCTGCGGATCGCTCGCCGAGAGCCGGGCGTCGGCCGCCTCGAGGAAGCTCGCGAAGGCGCTGGGCAGATCGATTGGCGACCCGTCGGCTCGGAGGACGCCCTGGCGCTGTCCAAGTTGGTCGATGTGGACTCCGTCGAAGCTGAAGGTCTTGACCGCGTCCACGTACTCCGACGTGATCCAGTTCTGCCAGCCGGGATTTGCCGGATCGAACAGAAAGAGCATCGTCCCCGGTTTCACGGAGCTGAAGTCGAGGGAAAACTGCTGCTTGGCCTGCGGCTGCGCGAACATGCCCCACGACGGGCTGATCGGCCAGAGCTGGGCGTACCCTTCGCGCGCGGCGTAGATCATGACGTAGGCCATGGCGAAGGCGTTGTAGCTGTGCACGGCGCCGACGAGATTGTGTATGACGTCTACCGAGCTGGTCCGACCGAAGAGGTCCTTCCAGGAGGGCAGGAGGTTGCCGTTATCGCGCTCGATCAGCTTCTCGTGACGCCAGAACCAGTCGTAGAACTGGAACATGTTCAAGTGGTAGTCCTGGGCAAGCCGCTGCACGATCGGGCCGACGACGTTGGGTGTTTGGTCCGGCGCAAAGTTTGACAGATAGCCATACCGCGGATACCCGAGTGGCGAGGAGCTGATGTCGATGCCGGTCGACCCTATGACGCGACCGCCGACCGAGACGACGGCCAGGTAGCCGGTGAAGTCGGTGGGCGGCGGCGTCCACTTGAACTGCACTGTCGTGGGTGCGTCGGGCCGGAGCGTGACCGGCTCGCTCATCGCGCGAAACACCTGGTCCTGTAGGTGAAAGATGTTCAGCTGGATCGGCCCGACCAGCGGCGCGCCGGTCGGAGACAGAGCTTCTACGCCCATCGCCACCTCCTGGCCTGGCGAGAAGCGAGCCGCTAGAGGATAGACGCGCGCCACGTCGGGGTGCGGCGCCAGGGCGTCGGTCAGGCTGGATGGGACCGACGGAGGTATCTGCGCCTGCGCCACCAACACGGGCAGCGCAAGCGTTGCGACGAGTAACGCGGCCGGCTGGGTGGCCCGAGGAATCACGGGGCGTTTGATGTGACTTCCCATACGGTGACTCCTCCGTCGCTGGCAGGTCTAAGGCGTCGACCCGGAGCCCACGAGGGGCGGCAGCCGCGGATCAAACAGGTTGAGGTAGTTCAGGAGCCCCATGGCGTACCAGGCAGCCGTGACCGGCTCCGCGGCGGTGCTCGGCAGCGGGCGATTCGTCTGCCGGTCGACTGCCTCACCAGGCGGCATGTACCCGACGTTGGTGACCCTGGCGTACCACTGAAGACGCTTGAGTGCGATGTCGTCAAGACCGCGCCAGTGCTCGAGCAAACTCATGTACATGTCCAGCTGCGGCCAGCTGGGCATGTTTGTGCTGGCCTCGAATTGACCGCCGGGGCTGAAGTCCTTTTGGTGATAGAACTCATCGCCCTCGTAGCGCGCAATGCCGATGTGGTCGCTGCCGAGTGCGAGTCGCGAGAGGACCGCGTTTCGCTGCGAAACGGCCCGATTGTCGGCCTTGTCGACCAGGCCAAACACCCAGACGAGATCTGTGGCGGCGTCCAGGCGGTCGTCGCGCGTGCAGGTGGGCCACCAGGTCGCGCGGTTCCAACGCGCCTCGCTGTCGTTCCACAGCCCGGGGCAGGGCTGGGCGGAGGCCGATCGGTGGATCGTATCGAGTATCCGGCGCCCGCTGTTGAGCCACTGATTGGCGTGATCGGCGTCTCCCATCTGCTGGGCGAGGAGGTGGGCCGCGTTGAGCCCGGAGGCATAGTTCACCTGCGTGAAGGTGGCCCACTCGAAGTCCTCTTCCCAGATCGAGAAGTCGCCTGGGCCGAAGCCATGCTCGTTGATGTTGTTCTTGAGGAAGTCCGCCGTCCGACTCACCGCGTCGTACACTGAGGTCGGACCCTGGTCGATCCTCTCGATGGGGCTGGTCAGGAAGTCGTGGGCCGCCTGCGGGTCCTGCTCCTTCAGCAGCCGCCACGTGTGGTAGACGCCGGTCATGAAGAGGCCGAGCGAGTCCCACTCCGGCTCCCGGAAGGTTTTCGGTCCTTTGCGAAGCCAGTAGCTGTAGTTCGAGAACCAGGTTCCCGTCGGGTAGTTCTGCCGGCTGCCGTCCTCCTGCACGGAGGCCATCCACCGGTAGTATTTCATGGCCTCGTCCAAGTGACCGGCGGCCGCGAAACCCAGGGCCGTGACGGACGAATCGCGCGGCCAGACCTTGTGGCCGTACGCCGGATTCGTCGCGGCCACGAACGAGCCGAACTCGGGCTGTTGCGACTGCTTGCTGGTGATGAGCTCCCGGGTGAGCGCCTTGCGAAGGCCCGGATCCGGCGTCTGGACCTGCCGGCCCTGCTGCAACCAGGTCTGGTACGCGCGCTTCGTCTCATTGAACCAGAAGGGACCGGGATCCGTAGCTGAACGTGCCCCCAGCGCGACCTGCTGCGCCTCATCGAGGCTCGACGTGACCGCGTAGAAGAAGAAGTACTGCTGTTTGGCTGTGGGGTTGAGGTCGACCTGCGTCCAGATCGAGAGCCCGAGATCCTTTCCGGTCATCCGATCCACGTTCTGCGGCGGCCCGGGCTGGTCGACGGTATCCATCTCCGGCGCGACGGCGCGGTCGAATTCGGTCGCGCCGGAGACCGGCTGGAAGGCTCGGTGCCGATCCGCCCCCTGGAGAGCGCCGAAGACGAGGAAAGTCCCGTTCGAGGCGCTCATGTCGGCGATCCAGGCGTTCAGCTCCGGATGCCACTCGGCGTGCATGTCGTTGATCGGCTGCCCGGGTGGGGGCTGGTAGATGCCCGTCTCGGCCATGTTCTCTATCGCCTTCTCGCGGTCGGGCACGCCTTTGTTGTGGAGGTGCACCACCTCCGCGAAGCGCGCGCGAACTTTCTTGTTGTCTTGCGGCGGGATGTTGTTGGTCAGTGTGTATCGGACGACGAGAAAGGGCTGAGCCGGCACCATCGCGTACGCCTTCTCGATCTGGATCGGCAGGCCGCGTTGCGTCTCCCGCAGGTACTCGACGTTCAGGACACCCCCGTCGTCGAAGCACATGACGGATGGATACGATTGCCGCAATCCCGGGTCGGCCGGAGCATCGTCTCCGCTCGCGTTTCCGCTCGACTCGCACAGGGTGGCCGGCTTCTCGGGGCCGGTCAGTTGTCCCTTGCCGCTGCCGTTGTTCCCACCGAGGACCTCCGCGTGGAAGAAGGCCGTAGCGCCGTCGATCTGATTCACGGGCCAGTCGATCGCGCTGCGCAACGCTACGAGGTAAGGACCGAACAGATGCGAGTCTTTTTTGTAGAGCTGCCGCGCGTAATGGATTGCTACGGAGTCGGTCCAGTTGTTCATGAGGAGACCGCGAACGGTCTCGGAGGACGGCTGACTCCCATTGGGTCCGCCGGACGCCTGACCGAGGGCAATCGTTGGAGTCATGGCGCTGACAAGGGTGACGGCAAGCGCGAATGTCGCAAGCCGGGAAGCGTGGGAGAGTGTCTTCCTCATGACGCGTGTCCTTAGGTCTCTCGATGCGTGCTGCAACGATCACCTCTTCCATGCGAGCCGCCTTGACCGGCGTCAAGTACCAACTGCACCACGTAGTCATTGATTTCGATCCGTTCAGCTATCGGACACGCCAACGCCCTTCCTCGCTACCATTTCATCGTTGGAGCAGAACACCGCCGTGAACCGCTCACCGCGGGCGAGCAGCGACTCGAGGCCGCGAATTCCCGAGGGCGAGCTGGCAAGTTCAGGTACCCGCAATCGAAGCGGATGGTATCGTAGGGGAGGATCTCGAATCATGATCGCTGATTCCGTTGTAGCATTCTGCACCCGGGTTACGTGGAGTAGACATGACGAGAGCGCTTGGGACCTGAGCACGCTCCAGGGCTGCCAAAGCGGCAGGTGCTTGCCGTTGTCGTCGGCAATGGGCTCGAATACTATGATTTCGTGACCTATGCGTTTTTCGCTGCGCAGATCGGTCGCACATTCTTCCCATCGAATACGCCTGGCACGAGCCTGCTGGCGTCGCTTGCCACGTTTGGCGTGGGATTTCTGACGCGCCCGCTGGGGGCACTGATTATCGGACGTCTCGGCGATCGGGTCGGCCGCAAGCCCGCCATGCTGCTTTCGTTTGCGCTGATCGGCGTGGGCGTGGTCGGGCTGCCGCTCATTCCCTCGTATGCATCCATTGGCGCGCTCGCGCCAGTACTCGCGATCACGTTTCGCCTGCTGCAAGGGTTTGCGCTCGGCGGGGAAGTCGGGCCGAGCACGGCCTTCCTCATGGAAGCCGCGCCTCCGTTGAGGCGCGGCCTGTACATTTCGCTGCAGGCGACCAGCGCGGACTTCGCTGTCTGTATCGCCGGACTCGTCGGCGTCGGTCTCGCAAGCGTGTTGGACGCGCCAGCGCTCGACGCATGGGGCTGGCGCGTGGCGCTGCTGTTGGGTGCCGCAATCATTCCCGTGGGATTCGTGCTGCGCCGAACACTGAATGAAACGCTGCGGGCGCCTGCGCAAGCGCACGAAGAGCCGGCGCCTGGCGGCTACGCGCGGGTCGTCGTGCTGGGTCTGATCCTGCTTAGTACCGCCACCACCACGAATTATCTACTCGAATACATGACGACCTACGCGAGCGTAACGCTCGGTATGGCAACGAAAGTTGCCTTTGGCGCGACAGCGGTGCTGGGCCTGAGCGGCGTCATATGCGACTCCCTGGGCGGATGGTTGTCGGATCGGTTCGGTCGCAAGCCGATCATGATCGTGCCCTGGTTATTCCTGGCGATCGCAGTGTTCCCCTCGTTCTGGCTGCTCGAGCGGCTGCGAACCGCGGGCGCGCTTTATCTGGCCTGCGCGGTATTGGGGAGCATATCCACACTCTCGTCCGCGACGATCATCGTCGCGATCGTCGAATCACTGCCGCATCGGGTGCGCTCCGGTGGGATCGCAATCATCTATGCTCTCGCGATCTCCGTGTTCGGCGGTTCCACCCAGTTCTTCGTTGCATGGCTGATCCGGGCTACTGGCAACCCTATTGCTCCCGCGTGGTACATGTTTTGCGGCGTCATGATTGGGCTCATCACCCTTTTTCAGCTGCCGGAGACTGCACCCGTGAAAACGTATCTCAAGCCAGCGCCTGCAGGTACGCCACAAACGACGTGATCGAGCCGAGTTGCGTGCTCACCGTCATCCGCCGTTTGCGAAATCCCGGAATCACCGGAATTCCTGGTCCACGTGGACCGATAGAACTCGTCCGTCCCTGCGAATCGCCTCTATCGCGTTGCGGCAACGGTAGTCGGGGCCGGGCCCGGTGAGGTCGACGACGATGACGGAGTCGCTGTCCTCCTGCAGCAGGGTCAGCTCATATTTGACTCGGTTGCTCAGCAGGGAGCTCAAAAACCCCCCAGTGCTTGCGTTCGGGACATCTGGCGTCAACTCGACAGTGAGTCTCACCTCGCACTGCCCAGCCTCGTCCGCGACGGCCACGCTCGTGCCAATCAGTGAGGCCAATAAGACACTGCCACAGATGCCTGCCAGTCGAGGCCCACTGAGGTACTTCATGGGGTGGCTGCCGATTCAACATGGGCTTGATCCTGCAGCTGCCCCACATCCTCGTTTGTGAGGAATCGGGCCAGGAGGGCAGTGATGAGTACCGCTGCCACGAGCGTAATCAATCGATAGGCTTTCATGACCGTCTCCGGAAATATTTTCCAGGCCGCTATTGTGCGAGCGGTCCGTAAACGACGTATTGCGCCGGCCGCGCACGGTATTTCAATCGAAATTCGCGCCGCTCGCCCTCTGCGGCGTGGCAGTTCACTAACGAGACCCACCGCGGTCGCGAGGTCTGTTGCATCTGAAACATTCCGGGAGAAGGCGGGAATGACCCCGTAAGCCGCTGTCGCGTGCCGGGAATCGCAGTGGGCGGAAATGGGACGCAACAGTTTCTGAAGCTGCAGCGGGCATTTCAATTGAAGTGCAGGCTGAGCCTCGAGAAACCGAATGGACATATCGCGAGCCGACACTGGTTTTGAGGTAACAGCAGTGTTGCCGCTCTGCCGCAACGGGTTTGCGTGCACCGCGAGGCGGCTCGGCTGGCTGGCACCGCAAGGTGAACCCGTTTCTCGTGGACGCCCAAAGGGAAAGACATTATGACTGAAGACGCTATACCTGACTTGTCGCGGCGCAAAATCCTGGTTGGTGCGGTGGCCTCGGCGGCCGCTGTCGGCGCGGTCGCGACCGCAAGAGCAGCCTCGTTTGGCAATCCCGACTCTCCAGCGGAAGGCCGGATCAACGCGCGCAGCCGCACGAGCCTGGACGATCCGGGCCCGAAAAATCCGGCGCTCGCAGGGCAGTTTCCTTCGTTCCAGGACCCGCCCGCCACCGACATCAACGGCATGCCGCTGTTCTGGGCGTCCTTCAACAATGCGCACAAGCGTTACCAGAACGGCGGGTGGGCGCGCGAAGTCACGCAAGATGACTTCGCAATCTCGCAGGATATCGCGGGCGTCAACATGCGACTCGCACAGAACGGCATTCGGGAAATGCATTGGCACCAACAGGCTGAGTGGGCCATCATGCTGGACGGCAAGTGCCGAATCACGGTCCTCGACGAACAGGGCCGCCCGCAGGTCGCGGACGTCAAGACCGGCGATCTCTGGTACTTTCCGGCGGGTTTGCCGCACTCATTGCAGGGCTTGGGTGCGACCGGCGCTGAGTTCCTGCTGGCATTCGATAACGGCAAGGCGTCGGAATTCAACACACTGCTGCTGAGCGACTGGATCGCGCACACCCCGCCGGATGTCCTGGCTGCGAATTTTGGCGTCCCGTCGGATGCGTTCAAGGACATTCCGCTCGACAATCTGTGGATCTTTCAGGGGCAGGATCCGGGCCCGCTAGCCGCCGATCAACGTGCCGTGCAGTCGGCCCGGGGCGCGCCACCGCAGCCGTTCATTTTTTCGCTGAGCGATTTGCCACCAACCCGGCAGACCAAGGGCGGATTCGTGCAGATCGCGGACAGCCGCAATTTCAAGACATCGACGACTGTCGCTGCGGCGCTGGTCACCGTCAAGCCGGGTGGCCTGCGGGAGCTGCATTGGCATCCCAACGCGGATGAATGGCAGTACTACATCAAGGGGCAGGCGCGGATGACAGTGTTCGATACGGGCCCGAAGGCGACCACCGGCGACTTTCGCGCGGGTGACATCGGCTATGTGAAGAAGAGCCTCGGCCACTACGTCCAGAACACAGGCGGCACCGACCTGGTGTTCCTGGAGCTGTTCAAGTCCGACCATTATGCAGAAGTCTCGCTATCCGACTGGCTGAGCCACTCACCGCCACAATTGGTCATGGAACACCTGAACATCAGCCGGGAGACCCTGGCGCGGTTCCCGAAAAATCGCCCCGATGTCGTGCCGGTCTAGACAGTCAGGGTGATCATTCATGTTGCGGCGAGTCAGTCGGATGGAGATGGCCGGTGCGGTAATTTCCGGCGCGACACTGCAGACCGAACTCGCCACGCGTGATGCGCTCGAGGGTCGTCGCAAAGGACTGCGGGCGTTCCTGCCCTTCGCCGGGCCGGCGATCATGGCCTCCGTTGCCTACATGGACCCTGGAAACTTCGCGACCAACATCCAGGCCGGCTCCACGTATGGCTACCAGTTGCTGTGGGTGGTGTTGATCGCGAATGTGGTGGCCATGCTCTTCCAGGCCATGTCCGCCAAACTGGGCATCGTCACAGGGCGCAATCTTGCGCAACTGTGCAGGGAGCAGTTGCCACGACCGATCGTAATCGGTATGTGGTTGGCATCGGAAGTCGCTGCGATCGCCACGGACATTGCGGAGTTCATCGGCGGCGCCCTGGGCCTCTCCCTGCTGTTTCATATCTCATTGATGTATGGGTTGAGCATCACCGGGATCGTGACCTTCGCCCTTCTGCGCCTCGACAAGAGCGGCTTCCGTCCACTCGAGCTGGTGATCGCCGCACTCGTCGGCGTAATCGGTCTCAGCTACCTGTGCGAGCTCGTAATCGCCCAGCCGGATTGGGGCACCGCACTTTTTCATACCGTCGTCCCCCAATTGCGCGATCGGTCGGCCATCGTGCTGGCCGTCGGGATCGTTGGTGCGACGATCATGCCGCACTCACTGTACCTGCATTCAGGATTGACCCAAGGCAGGACGCCCGCACGCAACGATCGCGAACGCCGGGGCCTGTTGCGGTTCTCGAATCAGGAAGTTGTGATTGCACTCGGCTTCGCCGGCGCCGTCAATCTCGCAATGGTGATGACTGCGGCGTCGGCGTTCGGCAAGTCAACTCCCGGGATCGCGGACCTGGGGGTCGCGTATCACACACTCGTTCCGGCGCTTGGTGTTGGCGCGGCAGGAATTTTCCTGATCGCCCTGGTGGCCTCAGGAATCTCGAGCTCGGTAGTCGGCACGATGGCCGGGCAGGTGATCATGCAGGGGTTCGTCGGCTTCAGCGTCCCCGTCTCGGTGCGCCGCCTGATCACGATGGTGCCGGCCTTTTTCATCGCGCTCACCTGTAACACGATGAGCGCAATGGTCCTCAGCCAGGTTGTGCTGAGCTTTGTCCTGCCCCTGCCGATGGTGGCGCTGGTCGTGCTGTCGTCGCGAAAGTCCCTGATGGGGGATTTCGTGATGGGCAAATGGATGGCCGTTGCAGCGGTCATAGCTACGGTCTTGATCGTGATGCTGAACGTCGTTCTGATCAGACAGATATTCCCTTGACAACGCGGAGCGAAGGGAACGAGATGGCGGCGTGCTGGTTGACATGACGAGTCGGGAGCAATCGATGGCAACGAACACCCTGCCTGAAACGCCGCCGTCTGAGGGTGTCCCGCAAGTGGGCGCGGCCGACCCTGAGCGGCGCAATTCGCCGATTCAGACCGATCCGGAGGAATCGTTTGAGCTCGTGCGCGAGGAGGTTGGCGACGAGGCAGCCGGCTGTTACTTCAACGACGTTCTGTATGCCGACGGCGCGTATGTAGCGAGCGGTAGCACGTTTCTTCGTTGTGAGCAGGGCGTGTGGTTCGAAGTGGATGAACGGGTGCCGTGACTTGCGGAAACGGCGGGGACGACTGATCGGGAAGATGCGTCGCTCGAGCATCCGCAGACGAAGCACTAGGGCTTTTGCTCGGTTCGATCTGCTGCTCTGACCCTATAAACTCGGCGGCTGCGCTGAGCCGAGCTGCTGCTCGTGCTCTTCCTGATGCCGGACGTCGTATCTGGCGGCGGGGAACGCCTCCAGCCGCTCGCGCGGAATCGGATTTCCACACTGCAGGCAGATTCCGTAGCTGCCTGCCTCGATCCGCCCCAGCGCCGCCTCAATTTCGCGGAGCTCATCCACGTCGCGTTCAAGCTCGGCATTGTTCAAATCGCCCACGAGGTCGGCGAGGGCCGCGTCCTCCACGTCCGGAGCTTCGCTCGCCACCTGGGTAAACCTTTCATTCGCGGCCCGCTGGCGCCTCTCGAGAATCTCGCGGCGCAGCTGCGCTTCGCGCTCGTGTAACACTTGCGCAAAATGCGACAGGTCTGCTGCTGAGAGGTGAGTGTTCAAGATCGCGTCATCGGCTGCGGCTATCTGAAGGGTCCAAGCCGCAAAGCTCGTTCCCGCTGCGCACGCCGCTGCGCTCGCCGCTGCGCACGCCTCGTTCAAGTCGCGGTGGTCCCAATTGCGGTGCGCATCGCGGGGCCCGGGGGCGACTTTCCGTGCCCCGGGCTGGTGCTCGCGGAGGCACTCCGGGACCTCAGGCGGCAGTGAAATTCGCCGACCTGAAGAAATCAGTAGTTTGCCGATCCGGCTTCGTGGGGATCAAAGAGTGGATCATGCGACCGAGTTCTCAAGAGTGTGCTGAAGGCCGTGATCTGTATCCCATTGGCGACAATGCGAAAGCGCGGACAATATGCAATGCCACAGCGCGTGCGAACGGAGGTTCTGTGCCACCGCGCCCAGGCACGATGCAGCGACATGGGAGAACTTTGATGGGAAGTCAGAACGATCCACCCCGCGAGCAGGTCTCGATTCTGGGACCTTCGTTGCGTTTCAAGGGTGAGTTGCATGCCGATGAAGATCTCATGATACGCGGGGAGGTGGAGGGCTCGATCACCCACTCGCAACGTCTCACGGTTTGTCGCGAAGGACACGTGAAGGCCGATATCAAGGGGCAGGTCATTGTCGTGGAGGGCACGGTCGAGGGTGACTTGAATGCCACGACGTCGGTGGCAGTGATGGAGAGTGCCCACCTGGCAGGCGACGTCAGCGCGCCAAGCGTCAGCATCGTCGAGGGGGCCAATTTTAACGGTAACGTGCTCATGGAGACGGGTAAGACAGCCCGGTCCAGTCGTCAATCGGACGGTCGACCGGTACAGTCCGCGGAAGCCGCGCGTGGCGCTGGCCGGTGACGTATGGGAAAAACAATCATGTCGGTATTTAACAGTCAGAATGGGCGCGCGAGTGAAAGCGCATCCTCGACTGCGGCCGGGACGGAATCCGCGGCTCCTGCGAGCCCAAACGCGCCCGGAAATGCTCAGCGCACGGTGATGATCCTGGGGAAGACCCTCAGGTTCAAGGGCGAACTGTCGGCGGACGAGGATCTCGTCTTGTTGGGGCAGATACAAGGCTCGATCACCCACACGGCAAGTTTGACGGTGGGCTTTGGCGGAGTGGTAGTCGGAAATGTCCGAGCCCGTGTAATTACGGTTAAAGGCACCGTCGAAGGCGATCTGGAGGCTAGCGACTCGATTGTCGTCTCGCCCAGTGGGAACGTCGTCGGTGATCTCGTCGCCCCGCGGGTCAGCGTCGTCGACGGCGCTACGTTCAACGGTGCCGTACGCATGCCTCGCCCGGTTGCTGCCGATTCGGCCAAGACGAGCGCGTCGCCGTCAGCCTCGGCCGCGGGCGAAAGCATCCTGGCCGACAAAAACGTTGATAAGTTGCTCGGCGCTTCCTGAGAGCATTCGTCATTCGGCTGGCGCTCGCCCAGTGATCGCTGGCGAGCCCGCCGCGGTGCCACCGGCGACGCACGGTCAAACGTAGTACGTTGCTGACGCCCTGATCGCGGGACCGGTTAGTTCCAGGCATGGCCGGGTGGCTTGGCAACGTAGCCGCGCAGTTGCCCTGCGTGAGTGCGACGCTGACGCGCATCGGCGTCGCCAGCGTTCGCTCCTCCGTTCTCCTCAAGCGGTTGGGAAGGTTGCATCGATGTTTTTGCCCTGCGGCAGCTGGCACTGCCCGCGGCCGCCACCCGCCATCCCGTCAGAAGGATGAACGAGCTGAAATGTGCAGCGCATGTGCTTGCCATCCGGAGTAGCGAGATTGGCCACTACCTTGCCGGAGTAGTGCGTGATGAACTCCGGCCCGGCGTCCCAGAAGCCCCAGTCGCCTCCGAAGCCGCCACGGGGACCGTAACCACCCCACCCATCCCACAAAGGGCCGAGGTTATCGACTGTCGTGTCACTCGTAATCTGGAAGAACTGGCCGGTGAAAGTCTTGCCGTTCGACAGCGTTGCGTTCATCGATCCGGAAACGGTGTCGGAGCTCTTCCAGCTGAAGTTGACCGGGTTCGAGCCCGAAGCCGTCGAGCCGAATCCTGTTCCCATCGTCGTGCACCCGGTCGCCAGTACCACCAGCAGTGGCAGCCCGAGTTTTACGGTCGGACGTATCATGTAGCTTCTCCTGTCTGTGACCGGCGAGCGGGAGTGCCGCCGGTTGCGGAGCAAGCGTGTTGGACGAATGTGTCGCGTTGACTTCTCGGCACGCGGCTAAAGGTTTCAAACGTAACACACCCGGCCATCTCCTCAAGCGGAGTCGCCGGGAAGCATGCGGCTGCAATTCGGCTCCCCGGACCGACGCGCCGCGCCTACTTGAGATTCGCCTGCGTAGCGTGCCCGCTTCCGTTCGTCGCGGCGGCGATTGCGGCCTTCACTTGGCTCATTGCACCCGCTGTCGCGTCCCTCACGCAAGTCGTGTTGTCGTTGGGGTCGTCTGACACATCGAGGGGCTCCGCCGTGTCCAGTTCCTTGCAGACATCCTTGGCTGCCTGCTTGACACGCTCCTGGAGCTCGGTTGCGTCGGAAGTCCGGGAAAGGTCGAGGTTGGCGTAGCTCACGGCGCGCTCCGCCTTATAACGCTCGACGGGAATTCCGTCGTCTGAATACTCTGTCGTCTCCTGTACCTGTCCGGCACGGACCTTTATGTCCGACGCCGAATTCTTATCCTGAGCAAAGGCTGCGGCCCCGGTCACGGCGAGGGCAATCGTCAAGGGGAATCCGAATTTGAACGTTGAACGGGTCATATTGTTTCTCCTGTACGTGTCTGGCGTGCGGGAGTGCCGCCAGATAGGGAGAAAGCGTGAGTTCCGCGCGCTACGCAGTGGTTTCGAACACCCCATCAGAAGTTTCAGACGTAACTTGCGCAGCAACGCAGCAGCCAAGGACCCGCCTCCGTACGAGCCGGGGGCGGCCGCAAGTGCGCATTTCTCGGGGCGGCCCTCGCCCAGAGTCTCAACAGGCGTTGGTAGCATCAGGCCGGGCGGCATGCAGACTGGATCGTCCCGGCGCGGCGAATCGTTGCGCGATCAAGTCGAGCGTCGCCCTCACCACGCGTCTCGGGCGAGCCAGCCAGGCTTCAACTTGATAGCTGCGCGGCTCACCGCGAAGACACCATTCGCAGAAGTGCTCGCAATTGTTGGTCAGCAACCGATAGCAATCCTCACCCACTCGGGAGCGCGCGCGCCGGACGACTTCTCGAGAATCGAAGTTCGACGGGACATCGAATCTGACCCAGGTGGGTCTGCCTCGGGTGAAACGATCGAGCGCGGTTTCTTCGACCGGCCCTCCGCGCAGGCCGTTGACAAGTCCCGCGTAGTGGACGACCTTTCCTTCGCCGACGTATATTCCGTGGTGCAAATACCCGCGACGCGCCGTGACGACGTGTGAACCCAACGGAGGTTCTCTCTCTGCGGCTAAAGGTAACGCGGTTCCGATCATCGTGAGCGTCCCGGTTGCGGGTTGCCGTTACGATGAGAAGCGCGGGTTGCACAATGATTCCGGGCGGTGGCCTGATCTGTTTCAGTCGAAACAAAGAGCCGCTATTGCGGGGTCGGCGCTATCCAAGGACGTCCGTCCAAAACCCCGCAGTGCAGCATTTCACCGTCGCGTTCGGGAAGGCAACTCCCCTCGACCGGCGCGCGGGTGTTGAGCGTCTGGCTCGGACGCTGCTCCTGTGCACGGGGTGCGTCGCGGCTTGCGGTGTCAGCCTCCAGCCGCAACTGCCAGACGGCCGCCGCGGTAGTCAGCAAGCGCCTGTTCGATTTCCTCACGCGTGTTCATTACGAACGGCCCGTACTGAACCACCGGTTCGTGTATTGGCCTGGCCGCCAGCAACAGGAAGCGTACGCCTTCGGCTCCAGCCTGCACGCGTACGCTGTCGCCGTCGGACAAGACGCCTGCGGTTCGATGTGGCAACGGCTTGGCCGCGCCAGCCGTTCCGATCCTAGCGCTGCCTTCATAGGCGTAGAGGAAGGCATTGTGACCCGTCGTAATGGGTGCGCTGAATTCCGCTCCTGGAGGCAAGCGGACATCCAGATACAGCGGATCGGTGCTGATCTTATTGTCGCTGCCGTTGATTGGGCCATTGGTGGCGTCACCCTCCAGGTTGAGCGTGCCTGCAATGACTTTCACTTCGCCGCCACGCGGCAGCTCTATCAGCGGGATCTCGCTGACAGGAATGTCGCGGTAGTGGGCGGGCTTCATTTTCTCCTTCGAGGGCAGATTGAGCCACAGCTGGAAGCCGCGCATTCGGCCCGCGCTCTGCTGTGGCATTTCGGAATGGATGATACCGCGCGCCGCTGTCATCCACTGCACGTCGCCCGGGCCGAGATTGCCGCGGTTGCCTAAGTGATCCTCATGGCGCATGTGGCCGTCGAGCATGTAGGTGACGGTTTCGAAGCCGCGATGCGGATGCGATGGGAAGCCGCTGATGTAGTCGTCCGGGTTATCGGAGTAGAACTCATCGAGCATCAAGAACGGATCCACGCGCATGCCGGGCTGGCTACCCAGACTGCGACGGAGTTTAACTCCGGCGCCGTCGGAAGTTGGCACCGACTCGATGATGTGGACGAGCGAGCGGGTGTTCATTGTAGTTCTCCTAAACGGCAGACGTCAGGCTGCGAGTCGAGCGATATCGGCTGCCGCCTTGGCCAAGCCCGCTTCCTTGCTCTGGGGGCTGATGTTGAGGCCTTCCGCGTAGACGAATTCCACGTCGGCCATGCCAAGGAAGCGCAGGAAGTCGCGCACGTAGCTGGTTTGCGTGTCCATCGGCGTACCGGCATATAGTCCGCCCCGGGCCGCGAAAACGTACACCTTCTTGCCGGCGAGCAATCCCACTGGACCCTTGTCGGTGTATTTAAACGTTACGCCAACGCGTGCAATGTGGTCGAAGTAGGCCTTCAGCTGCGACGGTACGCCGAAGTTGTACATTGGCAAGCCCAACACGATCACCTGGGCCTGGCTCAGTTCATCGATCAGACTGTCGGAGTACGCCACCACCGAGTGCTGGGCGAGGGTGCGCTCGTCCGCCTTGGTGATAAAAGCGCCAAACCGTTCGGCATCCAGATGCGGTACCGGCTCGGTTGCGGCGACATCGCGCATCACGATCTTCGCTTCCGGATGGCTCTTCTGGAAGGCGGCGACGAACTGGTTGGCCAGCTGGCTGGACTGGCCTTTGCCGTTGTTCAGGCTGGCGTTGATCTGCAGCAGGGTGGTCACGACACGTCTCCTTGAAAGGGTGGAGCGACCGCGCTCCAACTGGGCGTTATTCAAGTATTTATTCATTAGATAAAAAAGTAGAATGTTTAGCGTCTACCTATCTGATGAATGGATAGATCATGGATTACCCACGCATTTCCTTGGAGCACTGGCGTTCGCTGCTGGCGGTGGTCGACGCCGGCGGGTATGCCCAAGCCGCCGAGGTGCTGCATAAAAGTCAGTCGGCGGTCACCTATGCCGTGCAGAGGATCGAGGCGCAGCTGGGGGTAAAGGCGTTCGCGGTGGTCGGGCGCAAGGCGCACCTGACGCCAACCGGCGAAGTGCTCTACCGCCGTGCCAAGGCGCTGATGGAGGAGGCCAGCGCGCTGGAGGCGGCTGCCGGCAGCCTCGCGGCGGGCTGGGAATCGGAGCTGCGGCTGGCGGTGGAGATCGTCTTTCCCACTTGGTTGCTCTTGCAATGCTTCGCGCGGTTCGCCGAGGAACGGCCGCGGACCCGCATCGAGCTGTACGAAAGCGTGCTCAGCGGCTCCGAGGAGGCGCTCCTGCAGCGTAAGGTTGATCTGGCGATCTGCTCGCAGGTGCCACCAGGATTTGTCGGGGATCCGCTGATGCGGCTGCGCTTCATCGCTGCGGCACATCCGGAGCATCCGTTGCACCAACTCGGGCGCGAGCTGACGGTGCAGGACCTGCGTAAATACCGTCACCTGATAATCCGGGATACTGGCAGCCAGCGGCGCAGCGGTACCAGCCTAGGCGCGGAGCAGAGCTGGACGGTGAGCCATAAGGCGACGTCGATCCACGCTGCCGGTATGGGGCTGGGTTTTGCCTGGTTCCCGGAAGAGACGGTGCGCGGCGAACTGGAGCGCGGCATCCTCAAGCCCCTGCCGCTGCGAGAGGGCGGCGAGCGGTGGGCCAATCTTTACCTGGTATTTGCCGACCGCGACTATGCTGGTCCCGGCGCGCTGCGGCTGGCCGAGATCATCCGCGAGCATGTGGCGGAGCAGTGTCGCAAACTCGAGCCTGAATCCACCAGGTGAGGCCGCTTCGCGCCGCTCGCTGCTGACTTCAATTCTAATATGGCACTGCATCAGTGAGGAGGCAGCGGCATGCCCCACGCATTCTCTTTGACCGGTAACGTTTGGCTCGACAACCTGCTGGCGGCGGCGGCGGCGGTTTTGGTGGCGCTGCTTGCTTTCAAGATTACGTCGGCGGTTGTGCGGCACTTTGGGGCCCGTTATCCAATCGCTGCCGCGTTTCTGGAGCGCACCCGACACGCTGCCCGCTGGCTGTTGGTCATCATGGCGCTCGAGTTCGTGTGGGAGCACACGCCGGACGAGTTGCCACTCATCGGCGCCGTGCGTCACGGGACTGCGTTGGCTCTGATCACTGTGTTGACCTGGCTGGGGCTGCGGGTCATCAGCGCATTCGTCGCCATCGTTACTTTGCTGAATCCTTCCGACACGGCCGACAACCTGCGGGCGCGGCGCCTGCAAACGCAGGGCAATGTGCTCGGACGCACGCTGATGGTGTTCATCTTCGTGATCGGTGTCGCTGGCGCGTTGATGACCTTTCCGAGTGTGCGTCAAATCGGTACGAGCCTGCTTGCCTCGGCTGGCGTCGCTGGACTGGTTGCGGGCCTGGCCGCACGTCCCGTGTTGGGTAATGTCATTGCGGGCCTGCAGATTGCGCTGACGCAGCCGATCCGGCTCGACGACGTGCTGATCGTGGAAGGTGAGTGGGGCCGCGTGGAAGAAATCACCGGCGCATTCGTAGTCGTGCGCTTGTGGGATGAGCGCCGGCTCGTGGTGCCGCTGCAATGGTTCATCGAGCACCCATTCCAGAACTGGACCCGCTCCTCGTCGAGTATCATCGGCACGGTATTCTGGTGGGTCGATTACCGCATGCCGCTGGAGCCCCTGCGCGCAGAGCTTGCTCGCCTGTGTGGAAGCGCGCCGGAGTGGGACCGGCGCCTCGCGCTGCTGCAGGTGACTGACGCCGGCGAAAAATCGATTCAACTGCGGGCGCTGGTCAGCTCGACTGACTCCAGTCGCAATTGGGATCTGCGCTGTCGCGTGCGCGAAGGACTCATCGCCTTCATTGCGCGCGACTACTTAGAGTATCTGCCCCATTTGCGGGCGGAGGTGGTCGATCGGGGGCAGCAGGCGGCGGCGGGCAAGTCGCCCCAGCGGGAAGACTGAACCGGCCACTAAGGGTCGGCCGACACCCAGCCCGAGGTCTGCGCGATCAAGTGTCTCCTCACCCAGAGAGGTAGGCCAGTCCGTCTTCGCGCTGGGCGGCGCTGAAGTAATTCGAGAAATTGTTGCCGCAGACGCTCGGCGGCACGCCCGAGGCGCTCAAGTATGCGGCGGCGTGATTGCCTCCCAGTGCCGCGTCGGAACCTACAGCTTCAACTCGACGGTGAGCCGCCTGTCGCATGCCGCGACCGGATTCACAGCTATGACTGTGTCGACCGTGGTCACCGGCATCGTGACCCCAGGCGGCGCGTCGAATAGGAGCGCCGTATTGCAATTGGAACGCTGCCGGCGCGTGGCGCAATCATCGCGGCATCCCCGGAAGCGAGTCTGCTTCGCAAGGCGGTGGCTATGTGACCGCTGGCCGTCCTCAGGCACGAACAGACCGCCGGGACGGATTGTTACTCAGGAGTTATATCGATGAAACGGTCGAAGCGAGTTGTAGCAGTCTTTGTCGCCGGTTCACTGGTGCTGGCGCTCGGGGAAGGAGGCTGTGCCACCGAGGCGCCCCAACCCGAAATGCAAGCAGCGGTTCCGGCGCAGTCGCAGGTTCCACCAGCGAGCGCTCCGGAAACCCAACAGGCAAGCGCGGATTTGGACCAGCTGGTCGCGCCGATCGCCCTGTATCCGGACGCGCTCGTTGCGCAGATTCTTGCTGCCGCGACCTATCCTACCCAAGTCGTCCAAGCGAATCGGTGGCTGCAGCAAAACCAGGATGTGAAAGGGGAGGCGCTCGCAGCAGCGATCGACAAGCAAACCTGGGATCCCAGCGTAAAGGCTGTTGCGCAGTTTCCTGCGCTGCTTGCCATGCTGGACCAGAACCTCGCGTGGACGTCATCGCTTGGCGATGCGTACGTGAACGGACAACAGAATGTCCTCGCCGCTGTCCAAGTAATGCGTCAGCGGGCGCGCCAAGCTGGAAATCTGCAGAGCACGCAGCAGGAGAACGTGACGGACGACGGACAGACAATCGTAATCGCGCCATCGGATCCGAACGTCGTTTACGTGCCGGAATACGATCCTTGGGTCGTCTACGGAGAGCCGCTCGCGTTGTATCCGGATTGGATCGGCGTCCCGGGAGTATTTTACGACGGGCCGGGCATCGAATTCGGCTTGGGAATTGGAATTGGTGTCTTCGCCGGCTTCGGCTGGGGCTGGCACCACTGGGGAGCCGATTGGCATCGGCACGACGTGATGTACGACCATCACGCGTTCGTTTCCCACAGTACGACCGTCAATCGCCACGACTTCGGTCACGGACATGCGTCATTTGCGCATGCCGGCGGACTTACTCGGGGCGGGTCACGGCCCGCCGGTCTTTCCAGCGGTGCTCATTTCGGAGGTGCGCCGTCCGGTACCCGCTCCGGTGCGTTCGGCGGATTCAATCATGGAGGTGCGGCGCAGGCGTTCTCCTCCCGTGGAAGGGCGAGCGTCGGCGGAGCCTCCCACAGCGGCGGAGGCTTCCATGGCGGAGGAGGTTCCCACGGCGGAGGAGGTCACAGGTGATCGCGCGGCCGGTGTTGTCTTCGAATCTACCGAGGGACGATGAAATCATGTGTGAAATGAAAAGTGAGGTTGGAAGGCGCCCACTGCGCAGGTCTTCCGCAGGTGCCGCGCTTGCGGGGTGTGCGCTGCTGCTGGCGGGCTCGGTGCAGCTCTGTCAGGCTCGAGCCGCGGGACAGAGCACTTTCCCGTCGCCCGATGCGGCGAGCCGTGCACTCTTTTCCGCTGTGCAAATGCATGATGAGAGCGCCCTGAAGTCGATTCTCGGCGCAGGCAGCGAACTCGTCAGCTCCGACGACGAAGCCCGGGACAGCCTGGATCGTGAGCAATTCGTTCAGAAATACCAGGAGATGCACCGCTTGGTGAGCGAGCCTGGGGGAGTCGCGGCCCTGTACATCGGCGCGGAGAACTGGCCCTTTCCGATTCCGCTCGTGTCGCGCAACGGAGTGTGGCGATTCGATTCGGATGGCGGCGCCAACGAAATCCGTTTCCGGCGGGTCGGCGAGAACGAAGTGACGGCGATCGGGATGTGCCACGCGCTGGTCGCGGCGGGAACACGCCCAGGAACTGACAGCGAGGCAGATGGATTCGTGAGGACGCTGCTTCCTCACATACAGGATGCCGACAAACCGATTCCTTTCCACGGCTACTACTTTCGCGTGCGCTCGAGCTCTGCTGGCAAATTTGCCGCCATCGCCTATCCCGTCGCGTATGGGTCCTCGGGAGTGATGAGCTTCATCGTCAACGAGGATGACGGCGTGTTCGAAAAGGATCTGGGCCGGGGTACGGCAAAAGTCGCGACAGCGATGCGCAGCTACCGTGCGGATGCGACATGGGCGCCCTCCGAATCCAATGATGTTCAACCTGAGAGCGTTGAGCGATGAATCCGCGGCCTGAAGGTCTGCGGTTCGGCAGCTGACCGGTTAAGGCTGAGGTCGCGGCCAGATTTCTCTGGCTGCGGCAAAACAGCGGTTGTATTCTGCGCTCCTGTCCGACAGAAGGAGTTGACCATGGCGCAGCAAGTCATACCGGATTCACATCTGGATCTGTTCAAAAAGAAAGCGTTCGCACATCTGGCGACGCTGATGCCCAGCGGTCAACCTCAGGTTACCCCGGTGTGGGTCGATTATGACGGTCGCTACGTCCTGTTCAACACAGCCGCAGGCCGTCAGAAGGACAAAAACCTACAGCGGGACGGCAGGGTGGCACTGTCGATCACGGACCCTGACAATCCATACCGCTATCTGGAAGTGCGGGGCCGTGTAGCTGATCGAACTCTCGACGGCGCAGACCAGCACATCGACGCGCTGGCCAAGAAATATCTGGGACAGGACAAGTATCCGTACCGTCAACCGGGCGAAGTCCGGGTCATTTATAAAGTGGAGCCCGAACACACTACCTCGACGATGTGAGACGTCGCACCGGAGCGCTCGCCATATCTCTCAAAAGCGAGCGGTAACCGTGACATCCTTCGCGCCATTACGTCGTAGTTTGATGAGGGCTTGATCCCCGGGCGCCATCGAGTCAACTTCGACTCGCAGATCCGCAGCCAGGCTCCTCGTAACCGATTGCTGCCGTTCCCCAGCTGAAGCTTCCCTACTGACACTGTCGCTGATTGATTGCGGTCAAGGCAGCGAGCGGTGTGACGGGCGGACGATGTCGGCTGGCCGAGGCGTCGCCGTGTCTCGGCGGTCAGCGCCAGGAGAATTGCAGTGCCGGTCATGAACGTCTCTCGGTTCGAGCGCTTTTTCCGCGTGGCCGCCGGCCTCGACGTGGACAAGGCTGATCTGAAACGCTACAGCGACTTCGTGCACCACAAGGTGTACGACCTTCTGCTGATGTCGCAGGCGGCGGCCAAGTTCAACCTGCGGGACGTGATCGAATTCTGGGACCTGCCGATTACCAAGGGGCTGCAGGAGAACATCCACGCCTTCGAGCGGCTCGACGAGCAGATCGAGCTCGAGCCGATCCTGGAAGGCCTCACGCAGCTCCCGCCTCTCGATCTGGAGTACGGGGAAGAAACCCGCTCGAGGCTGCCATTGGTGTACGGCGGAATGAGCGTCGCCCTGGCACGAACCTTCAAGATCGTCGACCCGCATCTGAAGCGTCCCCAGACACCGCATTGGGAAGCCACGTTCAGGTTGTTCGACCTTCTGCTGTGAAGGCACCTCGAGCATGACAAAACTCCGGATCAACGGTGAGGTTCACGACGCCGACGTGCCCGAGGACATGCCTCTGCTGTGGGTGCTGCGCGATGTTGTGCGCCTGACCGGCACCAAGTTCGGCTGCGGCATCGGCCAATGCGGCGCCTGCACCGTGCACATCGGTGGGAAGCCAGCCCGGTCGTGTCTGCTGCCGGTGGGTTCGATCGGTGAGCGAGAAATCACCACGATCGAAGGTGTTGGGGCCACGCCTGTCGGAGCCAGGGTGCAGCAAGCGTGGCTGGGTATCGAAGTCATCCAATGCGGCTATTGCCAGTCCGGACAAATCATGTCGGCGGCAGCGCTTTTGGCCGCCACCCCCAATCCGGACGATTCGGATATCGATGCGGCGATGGCAGGAAACATCTGTCGCTGCGGCACTTATCTGCGTATCCGCGATGCCATCAAGCGCGCGGCGGCGTCAAGTTGAGCAGCCCTCGAGGGAAAGAACCCATGCAGGCCGTCCCGGGAAGGAGCAGTGCACCCGGTGAAGTCGCCGACCCGTCGCGGCGCGAGATGCTCAAAGCTGGTGCTGCCGTGGGGGGTGCATTGCTGTTGGGCTTTCACATACCGTGCGCAGCGGGCAGGGCCACGCAGTCGCAAACCAGCGCCCACGAATTTGCACCCAACGCCTTCATTCGAATCGACAGCAACGGACGGGTAACGCTGATCATGCCGCAGGTGGAGATGGGGCAGGGAGTCTACACGTCCGTTCCCATGATTCTTGCCGAGGAGCTCGACGCAGCGTTCGACCAGGTGGCGCTGGAGGCGGCACCGCCCAACGATGCCCTCTACGGCAACCCCATCTTCCACGTCCAGGTGACCGGCAACTCAAACTCGATTCGAGCGTTCTGGGTCCCCTTACGCAGGGCAGGCGCGGGAGCTCGCGTCATGTTGGTCGAAGCGGCAGCGCAAGCCTGGGGCGTCAATCCCGCCAGCTGCCGCACGGACAACAGCGAAGTAATCCACGAAGAGAGCGGGCGCAGGCTCCCCTACGCGGCCCTGGTCGAGCGCGCGTCAAAACTGACACCGCCACAGGATCCGCCGCTGAAGTCCGTAGCAGACTTCAAGGTCATCGGCAAACCACTCAAGCGGTTGGACACACCCGATAAAACGAACGGCAAGGCGCTCTATGGCATCGACATGCTGCCGGAAGGCGTGAGGTTTGCCACGCTTGCGGCCTGCCCCGTGTTCGGCGGCAAGGTGAGCCATGTCGATGATCTCGGGGCTAAGAGCGTTCGGGGTGTTCGCCAGATCGTGGTGCTGGATGATCTTGTCGCCGTCGTCGGGGATCACATGTGGGCGGCCCAGCAAGGTCTCGACGCGCTGAACATCACCTGGAACGGGGGGGCCAACGCCGGCATCACACAGGCCGATATCTGGGACAAGATCAGGGCGGCCAGCGAGCGCGAAGGCGTGGTCGCGAAAACGGTAGGCGACGTGGAAAGAGGGCTGGCCCAAGGGGAAAGGGTCGACGCCGACTACGAACTTCCATTCCTCGCGCACGCACCGATGGAGCCAATGAACTGTACCGTCCACGTAAGGCCCGATGCTTGCGAAGTGTGGGTCGGATCCCAGGTCCTGTCGCGCGCGCAAGCCATAGCCGCGAAGGTCACCGGTCTGCCGCTCGAGAAGGTGACCGTCCACAACCAGCTGATCGGCGGGGGCTTCGGACGCCGGCTCGAGGTGGACGGTGTCGAAAAGTCCGCGCGTATTGCCAAGGAGGTAGACAGCCCGGTCAAAGTCGTCTGGACCCGTGAGGAGGACGTGCAGCACGACCTCTACCGCCCCGTCTATCACGACCGGATGGCCGCCGCCCTGTCCGGGGGCAGGATCGTTGGCTGGAGGCATCGTGTCGCAGGCTCAGCGGTCATTGCGCGCTGGCTGCCACCGGCGTTCCAAAACGGAATCGACATTGACGCGGTGGATAGCGCCGTCGACATGCCCTATGACATTCCCAATCTTCGCGTGGAGTATGTTCGCGACGAGCCGCCCGCCGTGCCGACGGGATTCTGGCGGGGCGTCGGGCCGAACAACAATGTGTTTGCCATCGAGAGCTTCGTGGACGAGCTCGCGAAAAAGGCGGGCCGGGATCCAGTCGAGTTCCGTCGGTCCATGCTCGGCAAGACTCCGCGTCTGAAGGCCGCGCTCGAACTGGCGGCCGGCAAGGCGGGATGGGGGCGGCCGCTGCCGCCGCGTACCGGTCGAGGCGTCGCGGTGCAGCCCTCGTTCGGAAGTTATATAGCCACCGTCGCCGAGGTCGAGGTGGATCAGAACGGCGAGGTGCGCGTGCGTCGCATCGTCACCGCGGTCGACACCGGTATCGTGGTCAATCCGGACACCGTCGCCGCGCAATTGCAGGGCGGCCTGATCTTCGGGCTGACGGCCGCGTTCTATGGCGAGATCACCATCGACAAGGGCCGCGTCCAGCAAAGCAATTTCCATGACTACCGGATGCTGCGCATTGACCAGGTGCCGGCGATCGAGGTCTACATCATCAAAAGCGGCGAAGCGCCGGGGGGAATCGGCGAAACCGGCGTGACGGCGTCGCTCCCGGCTGTGCGCAACGCGATCTTTGCTGCAACCGCCATCCCGTTGCGGCGAATGCCCATTGATAGCGACGTGCTGGCGGGGAGGAGGAAAGGGTGAAAGCCTCATCCCAGCGCAGCGTTGTGGCGCGCTACGTCCGCATCGGCATTGTCGTCATTGCGGTGGTAGTGTTGATCGGCGTGCTTTGGATCGTGCTCGGTCCGGGACCGATGGATTTCGCCGGCGGCAAGACGGTTGCCCTTGCTGGCTACCAAGGACCAAACCCCACGGGCGTTCCGCCAGTGCTGGCGCAGGCAAGCCTCCTCGAGCGCGGCGAATACCTGTCACGCGCAGCCGATTGCCAGAGTTGCCACACTGCGAAGGACGGGCTGCCTTTCGCAGGCGGTCGTGCGTTCGTTCTGCCGTTTGGAACGCTTTACTCCACCAACATCACGCCTGACGGGCAGACGGGCATCGGTGGTTATAGCGATGCGGATTTCCTCAGAGCCGTTCATCGGGGAATCAGGCGCGACGGGGTGTATCTCTATCCGGCGATGCCATATGACGCCTACACCTATATGACGGATGCGGACGGGCTGGCGATCAAAGCTTATCTCTTCAGCCTTGCGCCCGTGCATGCGGCAGCGCGGCCGAACACGCTGGTGTTTCCCTTCAGCCAACGCTGGCTGCTGAGCTTCTGGTCACTCCTTTTCAGTCCGGACAGGCGCTTCGAGCCCAACACCGGGCACGACTCGCAGTGGAATCGGGGCGCTTACCTCGTGGAAGCTCTCGGTCATTGCGGCGAGTGCCACACGCCGCGCAATCTGTTCGAGGCGCTGAACAACCGCCGCAAATTCGCCGGCGCCGTCCAAAGTGGATGGCGCGCGTACAACGTGACCACCGACCGCGGCAGCGGCATAGGCGACTGGACCGACGAGGAGTTGACGCGGTACATCTGGGGTGGCCACGCGGACGGACGTGGTACCGCATCCGGCCCGATGGGGGAGGCCGTTGATCTGAGCCTGGCCCATCTGGCGCCGGATGATGTTGCCGCGATCGTGACCTATGAGAAGACCATACCTCCGATGGCCACACCCGATCTGCCGCCATTGAAAGCCACACCCGCGCCTGCCTCCCACAGACAGGGCGTCTCCGCGGCGTTTGAGCCGCACGGCAAGCAGATTTTCGAAGGCGCCTGCGTGAGCTGCCACGACTGGACGGGCGTGAGCCCGTTGACGAGTTGGGCGACACTCATCGGCGCACGGGCCGTGAACGACCCCACGGCGACAAATGTCGCGCAAATCGTGCTTTCGGGTACCGTGCGCGAGACACCTCACGGTCAGGTGTTCATGCCGGCATTCGGCGATGCCTATTCGGATGTCGAGATCGCCGCCGTCGCGAACTACGTCACCGCCCGTTTCGGTGCAAAGCCGTCCGCGATCTCCGCTGAGAACGTCGCGAAGCTGCGGAAGCAAGGAGCAGAGTAGCGCCCAGCAGGCACGCACCGCGGGCGCGAAGGCTCAACGCTCCCGCATTCGCCTCGGCGCGCACGTGGCTGGAACAAGTGGAGGAGCTCTGGACAGATCAGCTGCAGGCATTCAAGCTGCATGCAGAACGTTCCGAAGCGGGGTCCAAACGCCAGCCGTGAAAGACGATCAGGTCAAGGTCACTTCGCCCCGCATTAGAACACCGAAGTCGACGTCACTTTCGAGCCAACGCCCGGTGGCACAGCCGTCACCGTCACACATCGCGGCTGGAGCGCGCTGCGTCCGGATCATCCGGCGCGGCATGGCCTCGAAGCGGCGGGTTTCGTACGCATGATCGGCATGTGGTGGGCCGATCAGCTGCGATCCTTGCGGCAGATCGCTGACCAGACTCAATAGACCTGCTGGCGACTGACGGCCGCCCGATGCCGAGGGACGAGGTCGTCGCCGCATTCGTTGCCGAGGTTTCCGCAAGGCCGTCGAGGGGTCTAACGGATTTCTTACGCGCATGGGGTAAGTGGTCACCGCCTCAAATAGGAGCTCCATTTTCAGGCAGAATTCAGGTTGCAGGTCGATACTTGCGCCGATGGACTCAATATGGCTGTGAAGCCCCTTCGAATTGCTGTCGCTATTGCGCTCGTCCTCGTCGTGACGTTCGCGATTTGGAAACTAGGCAAGGTCTATGGCCAGAATGGCAAGCCCGGCTCACCGGCGGCGGCGGCGGTGCGAGTCGCCGTAGTTCGCCGCGCCGCAATCTCTACCTCTGTAAGCAATATTGGCACCGTGCAGGCCTTGAACACGGTGCTGGTGCGGGCGCGCGTGGATGGCGCAATCGAGCAGGTGCTCTTTAAGGAGGGACAAATTGTGTCTCGCGGGGAAGTGCTGGTAAAACTGGACCCCCTGCCGTTCGAAGCCCAATTGCGCGTAAACCAGGCGCAACTTTCGAAGGACGCGGCGTTGCTGGACAACGCCAAGGTAGATTTGCAGCGTTATGAGGCGCTGCTGCAGGCCGACTCGACATCGACGCAGACACGCGACACGGCGCGGTCGGTGGTGGCGCAACTGACCGCTGCCGTCGCCAACGATGCCGCGCAAGTGGATCTGGCTCGCCTTTCATTCTCGTATACCACGATCAAAGCCCCCATCACCGGGCGCGTAGGCGCGCGGTTGATCGATGCCGGGAACATCGTGCACACCGCGGATTCGACCGGCTTGGTCGTCATCACGCAGTTGAGTCCGATCGCGGTCAGTTTTGCGATCCCTCAGGAGCGCTTGAAGGATTTACGCGCAGCCCAAGTCCGTGGCCCTATCTCCGTCACTGTTTTGAATGAAGCAGGTGGGCCCAGCGAAAATCAGGGCGAAGTCATTTTGATCGACAACCAGATCGACACGATGACGGGAACGATTCGCTGCAAAGCTCAATTCTCGAATGCCAACGACACATTATGGCCAGGCCAATTCGTCACGGTAAGGATCGCACTGAAGACGCTGCCTGATGCAATTCTGATCCCGACGATCGCCGTCCAAAATGGCAGCGAAGGCCCTTACGTCTATGTGGTAACGGCGGGCAACCTCGTCAAGGCCCGCGTCGTCCAGATCGGGTCCGTCGAAGGGGATCAGACGATTGTCGTCAGCGGACTATCCGCAGGCGAGACGGTCGTCACCGAGGGACAATTCCGACTCGAGCCGGACGCGCCGGTGCATATCGCGTCGGTCGATTCGCCGCGGACAGCGCTTCCTTGAGGCCGCACGAGCGCACGCTCCTCAGGTTATTCAGTTGAATTTCTCCGCGTGGTTCATTCGACGCCCGGTGGCTACCCTGTTGCTCATGCTGGCGGTCCTTTTTCTGGGGGTTGCCAGCTACACGCAGCTGCCGATCGCCGGTGTGCCGCAGATCGACGTCCCTACGATCGCGATTACCACTGACCTGCCAGGAGCGAGTGCGGAGACCATCGCCGCAGGAGTCACTGCGCCTCTGGAGCGCGCGTTGGCGAATTTGCCCGGCGTCCTGTCCATCACCTCGACGAGCTCACTCGGTTCCAGTTCGATCGATGTGCAGTTCGAACTTTCCCGGAGCGTCGATGCGGCCGCCGTAGATGTGCAGACGGCAATCAATACGGCCCTCGGCGACCTGCCTAAAAATCTCCCGCATCCGCCGACTTTCGAGAAGGCAAACCCTGCTGATGCGCTGCTCATGAGCATCGCCGTGTACTCGGACACGCTGCCGATTGCCGCGATCGACGACTATGTGGAAAATTATCTGACGCCGGAAATCGCTCGCGTCATTGGGGTCGGGCTCATCGATTACCACGGTCGGCAGAAGCCGGCCATTCGTGTGCAGGCCGATCCGGGCCGACTCACCGGGCTGGGGATGAGCCTCGAAGACCTTCGGCAGATCATCGCAGAATCCACGCTCAACGGGCCCAAAGGCACGCTTAACAGTGAGCGCCGCTCGCTGACTCTGGATACCAACGATCAGTTGGCGCACGCTGCGGAATATGCCGACCTGATAATCCAGTCGCACAATGGCGTCGTCACTCGCCTTCGGGATGTAGGGACCGTCGTAGACAGCGTGGAAGACGTGAAGCAGAGCGCCTGGTTGGGCACTCACCGCTGCGTGATCATGGATGTTCACAAGCAGGTCGGATTCAACGTCAATGCGACCGTCGAGCGAATAAAGACCCTCCTGCCCCGATTGCAGGGCGATTTGCCGGGTTCGGTTCACCTGACCCTCTTGGCGGATCGCACGCAGACCATTCGGTCCTCCGTGAAGGACGTCCAAATCACACTACTGATAACGTGCGTGCTCGTCGTCCTCGTTGTGTTCCTGTTTCTCGGCAACATTCGCGCTACGGTCATTCCTGCGGTCACCATTCCGCTGTCGCTTGCCGGAGCGATGGCCGCTATGTATCTGCTCGGGTACAGCCTCGATAACGTATCCCTCATGGCGTTGACGGTTTCCGTGGGCTTCATCGTCGATGACGCTATCGTGATGCTCGAGAACGTCCTGCGTCACATCGAGAACGGTGAGGATCCGGTGAACGCGGCGCTGCGAGGCTCGCAGGAAATCGGTTTTACGATTTGTTCAATGACCATCTCCCTGGTGGCCGTATTCATTCCGATACTCTTCATGGGAGGTATCGTGGGTCGCCTGTTCCGCGAATTTGCCGGCACCGCGACGGTCGCGATCCTAATCTCCGGGCTCGTATCATTGACTCTGACGCCGATGATGTGTGCTCATTTTCTGCGCCCCATAGACACCAAAGCCGAGTCCCGATTCCACGTTTCCGCAAAACACTGGTTTGATGAGGCACTACGTAAGTACGGGCGTGGTTTGCGTTGGGCCATCGCGCATCAACCCATTGTGCTGGGCGTGCTGTGTCTTACCGTGGCGATAACTGTCAGCCTGTATATCTGGATTCCGAAAGGATTCTTTCCTCAACAGGACAACGGGCTTATTGCAGGCACTACGGAGGCGGCCCCAGACGTTTCCTATACCGTCATGGTGCAGCGTATGCGCGAGTTGGCGGCTAGGGTGCGGCGCGATGAGGCTATCCAGGATGTCTATTTTTGGGTCGAGGGCGACCCCTCGACCAACATTGGTCGCATGCTGATCGACCTGAAGCCGTTCGGTGAACGCCATAGCTCCGTGTACGAGGTAATGGATCGCATAAAAAGTCGAGTCACGGGGATGCCGGACATCGCGATTCACCTGCAGGCGCGTCAGGATCTGCAGGTGGGCGCCCGGGGCGGCAAGACTCAGTTTCAGTACACGTTGCGCGATCCCAGTCTGCCCGAATTGCGTCAATGGGCACCGGTGCTGCTCAAGACGCTGCGCTCGATTCCACAAATCAAGGACGTCGAAGCCGATATCGATCCGAGCGCGCCGCGGGTGAATATAAAGCTCGACCGGGATGCAATGGCGCGCCTCGGTGTCACTACGCAAAGCGTGGACGACACGCTGTACGATGCCTACGGGCAACGGCAAGTCGCGAGTTATTACACGCAGGTCAACGTGTATCGCACCATTCTGGAGGTGGCTCCTCAATTCCAGTTGAACGAGAGCGCCTTGGCACGACTTTACGTGCCGTCGCGAACGGGTTCCCCAGTACCGTTGGGCGCCATCAGCCATCTCGAGTTCTCCGCCGCGCCCCTGACGGTGAACCACGATGGGCAGTTTCCCGCCGTCACTCTGTCCTTCAATCTCGCCAACGGCGCATCGCTCGGCGACGCCGTTGACGCGATCAAGTCGAAGGAGCGATCTTTTGGGGCGCCGCCTGGATTGAGCTCCGTATTTGCCGGGAGCGCCAGTGCGTTTCAAGAGTCGCTGGCCGGTCAGCCTTTTCTGATCGGTGCGGCGCTGCTCGCGATATTTATCGTGCTTGGGATCCTTTACGAAAGCGTCATTCACCCGTTGACCATACTCTCGACACTGCCGTCCGCCGGCATCGGTGGACTGCTGGCGTTGATGCTCCTGCAATACGATTTCTCACTCATCGCCTTGATCGGCGTCATCCTGCTGATCGGCATTGTGAAAAAGAACGGCATCATGATGGTCGACCAGGCGCTGACCCTGGAGGCGCAGAACGCCTCACCCGAAGAGGCCATCTACGAAGCGTCGTTGAAGCGTTTCCGGCCCATCATGATGACCACGATGGTGGCGCTCCTTGGGGCACTGCCGCTCGCCTTTGGATCTGGTGCCGGATCGGAGTTGCGACGGCCGCTCGGCATCGTGATGGTCGGGGGCTTGTTACTCTCTCAAGTGCTGACGCTGTTCACGACGCCGATTATTTATCTGTACATGGACCGTATCGTTGCGCGGTTTACTCTAACGCGCTCACAACCGAGCCCGAAGTCCGCGCTGCCGTGATCCCTCTCATCCCTCATCAAGTCAGACCCTCTCCCGCGGTCTCCGTGCGATACGCAGCACAATTCTGCCGAGAACTCCGCCGCGCTCGAGCCTTTCGTGCGCGCGTGCCGCCTGGGCCAGCGGATACACGGCCGCAACCGGCACCTGCAGCCGCGCTTCATCGACGGCCCGCTCGAGACGGGAGAAAAGCCGCGGACTCGCCTCTGCGTCGTAGCTGCGCACGCTGAACTGGCGCCGCCGTCGCTTGGGCTCGGGCTCTACGCCGTTCGGATAGGCCACACGACCCTCGGCTTTCACGAGATCGAGACAGCGATCGAGCGTTGGACCTCCCGCAAACGCCAACACCGCATCGAGACCTTCTGGCGCAAGCGCACGTAGCCTCTCGGTGGCATCATCCGCCCTGGCGTCGAAGGACACGGCCGCGCCCAGACCCAGCACGAGCCGGGTCGCTTTACGCCCCGTGGCGGTCGCAATCACGCGCGCCCCGAGGCGCTTCGCAAACTGCAGTGCCAGCGTGCCTACGGCCCCAGTCGCACCGAAGATGAGTGCGGTCTGTCCCCGTCGCAGGCCGAGAACGTCATCTACACCTTGTAGCGCTGTGAGCGCGGTCACCGTTGCCGCACCGGCGTGAAGCAGGTCGAGGCGTTCCGGAACTCGTCCAACGTTCTCTGCCCGCACGGCCACGTATTCGGCGTAGAACCCGCCTTTCGCGTTGATGAACTCATACGCCCACACGCGCTCGCCCACTTCGAAGCGTCGCACCCGAGCACCCTTTGCGGCGAGGAGGCCCGCACCGTCGGTGCCGAGCACGAGTGGAAATTGTGGCCTTCCGCGCGGCCACCAGCCTTTACGAATGTCGGCGTCCCATACGCCGACTCCGGAGGCCTGCAGCGCGATCAACACTTCGTTCGGTGCCGGCTGAGGAACGGGAAGCTCGTGCAGCTTCAGCACCGCGGGCGGACCGAAGCGCTCGATCGCCGCGGCTTTCATCGTGCCGGACTGGTTGGCTCTGCGGGAACTCGGGGCCGCCTTTGGCATGTCAGCTCTCCTTGGATCTCACGAGCGCCTGCCTGATTTTCGACGCGGTAAACGGAACGCAACGAAAGCGCGCGCCGATTGCATCGAATACTGCGTTTCCGAGTCTGCCCACGAAGGCGCAGAGCGAGCATCGGAGAGTGTTGATCATACGCACACATACGGGCGGTTGCCGGGGCAGGGTGACTACACCTGGATTCCATACTGCTACTCGCCTACGAGCAGGCCTTCGAATTGCTGCGGCTGCGCGCGAAGGTATTGGTTTGGCGCGAACCTGGGTCGCCAGCTCCGCAGCAGCGAGTCGCGGCCAGCGCGGGGCGCCGCGTCTTAGTTGGGGTACCGGCCAGTGTCAGGTAGATCCGCGGCCTATTGCCTAGAGCATTTCGAGCGGACGCTTCGACGTGGGCGGCGGAAACGCGCGGTTGAGCTCGGCGAGATCCTCATCGGTGAGGCGGATGTCCATTGCCGCGCGATTGTCCCGAACGTGTGCCGGCGTTCCAGTACGCGGGATGGCAATGACGCCCGCCGTCTGTAGCACCCAGGCGAGTGCGACCTGTGCCGGTACCGCGTGGTGCCGATCCGCGATCCTACGTAGCTCCGGATGGGAGAGCAGCCGACCTTGCTCGATAGGCGAATAGGCCATCACGGGGATCCCGCGGTGTCTGCACCAGGGCAGCAGATCCCACTCGATGCCGCGCCGCGTGAGGTTGTATAACACCTGATTGGCCGCGACGGCGTCTCCGTCCACAAGGGATAAGAGTTCCTTCATGTCCTCGACGTCGAAGTTGCTGACTCCCCAGTATCGGATCTTGCCGGCCTTCACCAGTGCTGCAAACGCGTGCAGTGTGTCCTCCAGCGGAACGCTGCCGCGCCAGTGCAGGAGATAGAGGTCGATGCGGTCGGTCTTCAGGCGATCCAGGCTGCCCTCGCAAGCCGCGATCGTCCCCCGCACGCTTGCGTGCTGCGGTAGTACCTTGGTCACCAGGAAGACCTCATCGCGACGCCTGTTGATTGCCTCGCCGACGAGTTCCTCGGCTGCGCCTGCGCCATACATCTCGGCGGTATCGATCAGCGTCATACCGAGGTCGAGACCAAGGCGCAGCGCCGCGATCTCGTCCGCTCGGCGTCGCGGGTCCTCGCCCAGGGACCATGTGCCCTGCCCAAGGACGGGGACCGTCTCTCCGGAGGTGAGCCTGATTGTGCGGAGGGCCGTTTCTGACACGAGAGTGCGGTCCTTTACGGTACGCGTGCTTCGTCTGGGTTCTCTCGCCCGCCGGCACCAGCTTCGACCGAGCGAATTTCAATTACCATACTTCTGCGGCATGGCGCCGCCTTAACTGCCGTCAATTTTGGTCCGTGTGCTCGCCCATCGAAAAGCAGCAGATGGGATCGGCCGCGTCCGTATACTATCTTCATGACTTGGTACGCACTCTTCGACACGGCCATTGGCTGGACCGGGATTGCATGGCGCGATAAGGGTCTGGTTGGTGTCCATTTACCGGAACGGGATCCGGAGGTGGCGCGAAGAGGCTTCGAGCGCCGTTTCCCCGACGCGACCGAGGCTGCGGTTCCGACCGAGCTGACGTCGATCATCGAGGGTGTCCGTGCTCTCGTGCATGGCGAGAAGGCCGACTTGTCGGCAGCGCCGCTGGACATCAGCTGCGTGCCTGAATTCAACGCCAAGGTCTACGAGATCGCGCGCGCCATCCCGGCTGGGGAGACTCGTACCTACGGCGAGATCGCAACCCAACTGGGCGATAAGCTGCTCGCCCGCGATGTGGGTACGGCCCTGGGCGAGAACCCCTGGCCGATCGTCGTACCCTGTCATCGCGTCACCGCAGCTGGAGGCAAGCTGGGCGGTTTTTCGGGGCGCGGGGGCGCGCGCACTAAGTTGAAGCTGCTAGCCATCGAAGGCGCACAGGTTGCGGCTCAAGCGGACCTTTTCGGGAAGGTGCAAGCAATCCGCACCGACCGGCGGCGCGACTAGGTTAGCGGCGGCAACCAGCGTCGCCTGCAACCCGGCTAGCGACACGTATGACTCACGTGTCACGTGGATCAACTTCCGGTTTTATTCGTAACAACATACGGGGCATAATGCCTCGGCTTCTTCACACCCTGCCAACGTGTCGCGCCTATATGCTACGACGAACTACACAGGAAGGGACCATAACCTGGGGCGAGACGATGCCTGTGCCCGCACTGGTGGGGCTCACGGGGCGGTTACGCATTGACATCGGCAGCGAGGTCGCATCCATGATCGAGATCAGCGACGGGGCCGTCGCCGTGAAGCCGGGTGACGGGGAGGCCGATGCGGTCGCGATCTGCGACAGCGCGGAGACGGCGGCCGCTCTCCGCCGCGGTCATCTCAACCCGATCGTGGCGATACTACAAGGGCGCCTCAGCCTGCAGGGCGATCCGGCGTTCGCTATCAAGGTCATGCTGGGACTACGGACGATGAGGCCGGACGCGCGGGGCTGAGTCAGTCATGCCCGTCCAAACTGTCAGCATTCTGGATGGCAACGAGTTCGTGGTGAGCGACATCCGTGGTGATCTCGAGGCCACGCCGACCGATAACCATGGCCTGTTCCGTGACGACACGCGGTTCCTGTCGCGCTGGATTCTCACTATCAACGGCCAGCGCCCGATGCTTCTGTCGATCAACGACCTCGCCTATTTCCGCATCAGGTTCTTTCTCGCACTGGCTACCGGCACCGTCTATGTCGATTCCCACCTCTCGGTGCAACGACAGCGTTCGGTCGGGCGACGCGGGTTCCACGAGGACATCATCCTCTTCAATCACGCTCACGAGCGGGCCGACCTCGAGGTACGCCTCGAGGCGGCGGCGGATTTCGCCGATCTCTTCGAGGTCAAGGACAAGGTCGAGAAAAAAGGGGAGTGCTATCGAGGCGTGGACAGTGGCCGGCTGGTGCTCCGGTACGAACGCGGAACCTATCGCCGCGAGACAGTGATCACTAGCAGCGAGCCCGCGGAGATGCGCGACGGCGCTCTGTTCTTCCAGGTGCGTATCCCACCCCACGCGCAATGGAGCACCTGTCTGGATGTCGCGGCAATCTCCCGACCCCATCACGGCGACGCAGCGGAGGCAAGATCCAGGCGCACCCACAGCGCGCACGCGTCTGGCCACGAGCTCGAGACGAACTTGCAGGACTGGGTTGCAGGGGCGCCAAAGCTGAACTCCACGTGGGCGCCGCTAGAGCATATCTACCGCCGCAGCCTGGTCGACCTGGCAGCCTTGCGTTTCCGCAATCCGGCCGTCCCGGGCGCGCTTCCGGCGGCAGGGTTACCCTGGTTCATGGCAATATTCGGCCGCGACAGTCTGATCACCAGCTTTCAGGCGCTTCCGTTCGTCCCCGAGTTGGCAGCCACGACGCTGCGTACGCTGGCACTGATCCAGGGGCGCGTGATTGACCCCTTCCGTGAGGAGGAGCCCGGCAAGATCGCCCACGAGCTGCGCCTCGGCGAGATGACCGCTTTCGAGGAAAGGCCACACTCGCCTTACTACGGCTCCGCCGACAGCACGGCGCTGTTCCTGGTGCTCCTCGACGAGTATGAGCGGTGGACCGGCGACAGGGCGCTCGTCGCCGGGCTCGAACGGGAGGCGCGCGCGGCGATCGAGTGGGTCGATCACTACGGTGACCGTGACGGGGACGGCTTCATCGAGTACGAGCGGCAGAATACGCAGACCGGGCTCGAGAACCAGTGTTGGAAGGACTCCGGCGACTCGATCGTCTTCGCGGACGGCACCCTGGCTCCGACACCACGAGGCACCTGCGAGCTGCAGGGCTACGTCTACGACGCGAAGTTGCGGACGGCGCGGCTGGCGCGCGAGGTTTGGGACGACGCCGACTGGGCCGATCGCCTGGAACGGCAGGCCAGGGATCTCAAGCAACGCTTCAACGAGGCGTTCTGGATTCCAGAGCGCGGCTTCTTCGCTCTCGCCCTGGATGGGCGCAAGCGCAAAGTAGACGCGCTGACTTCAAACATCGGCCACCTGCTCTGGAGCGGAATCGCCAATAAGGACGCGGCCGAGAGCTGTGCGCGTCACCTGATGAGCGACGCGCTTTTTTCTGGCTGGGGGGTGCGCACCATGGCGGCAGGCGAAGGGTCCTTCAACCCGATTGGTTACCATGTCGGCACCGTCTGGCCGCACGACACATCGATCATCGCGTGGGGCCTGCGCCGCTACGGCTACCGCAAGGAGGCAGCGCGCCTCGCCTGGGGCATTCTCGAGGCGGCGGAGCTCTTCCACCACCGCCTGCCCGAGGCGTTCGCCGGGTACGCACGAGAGGCGACCATGTACCCGGTTGAATATCCCACCGCATGCAGTCCACAGGCGTGGGCGACAGGAGCGCCGTTGCTGCTCGTGCGCACGCTCCTTGGGCTGGAGCCCCACGGCGAGCACCTGGTCATCGACCCCTGCTTGCCGGAGCCGATCGGCCGTCTGGAGTTGCTCGATATCCCAGGTCGCTGGGGTCGTATGGACGCCTTCGGCCGCGCACGCCTCGTGCAGTGACAACGCGCGCTCAATATGTTGAGCGCTCGCGCCCCAAGGCGTGGCTTCGAGATTTGGTTGCACATCGTCTGATCGTCGACAGCGTCGCGTTTGTCGCAATGCCGCGTGGTGTTGGGAACGCAGTTACTTGTCAGCGACGAGCTCGGGTACCGGCGAGCTGCCTCAGGCACCGCTTGACCCGCGTGCGATCTGCTGCCAGTTTTCGGCACTGAGGCCACAACTGCTACCTGAGAACAATCATGTGGCCGATAGTGCATAACCATCCGCGCGGGACATGCACGCAGGCGTTGCTGCTAGTGTCGCTTGCGCTGAGCATCTGCCCGCCTCGGCAGGCCGGCGCGCAATCGATCACGCAGGACGTGGTCATCGACGACAGCTTTCCACTGGGCGAGCCCTTGGAAAAAGTCGTCGATTACTTTACTTCGGCGGCATTTCCCAGCGTCGCCATTGGAAACGGGCGCGGCGGCATGTACCTGTATCAGTCGACTTCCGGGAAGCTGGCGGGGCCGTGGAAACGGTCCACCATCGTGAAGAGTGGCGCTGCTTTCGAGCAGGCGCGAGCCATCACATTTCCAGGCGAGAGTCATCCGGGGATTGTTGCCTCCATCGGCAACCAGATCGTCTGGTTCGAAAACCCCTGGAATCGCGGCAGTGCCGCGAGCGTCACTCAGCCCTGGCAGGTCCACGTGATCAATCCGAACCACGGCTGTCACGACCTGCTCCTCGAGGACCTCGATGGGGACGGCAAGATCGATGTGATCTGTTCAAGTGCGATCAGCTTGCGAGCGCCGGAATTCGTGGCGTTCCAGAACGACCCCCAGCACTGGCAAGTCGTTTACGACGTTGCGGACGCCGGGGACGGTGTCGCGGTCGTCAGGATCGGAGCCAATACCACGCCGCATCTCGTGGGCACCGATCGCAGCGGAAATGTCTTCTGGTATGCGAATCCGCGGCTGCATGGCGGCAACGCGCGCACCGCGAACTGGGTCAAACACTACATCGGTCCCGGCAATGTCGGCAACAGCCTCGCCGCTGGAAGGGTTTCGTCTACGAAGGAGGCCGTCATCACCGCTGCCAACGAACATGAGGGGCCGGGCGGTACGACGGATCCCAGAGGAATTACCTGGTACGAGCAGCCCGACGATCCCGGTAGGCCGTGGATCGCACACGACGTTGGCCCAGACTATCGTGACGTACATCAGATAACGCTCGGCGAGTGGAATGGCGGCGCGCCGTACTTTCTCGTTGCCGAAGAAGAGCAGGCCTGCGACCCCGCCAGGCCGGAAGGCAACCCGCCGACTCACCCCGGGATTCCCTGCCGAATAACGATGTTCCAGTGGACGAACGGCGCGTTGCAAGAGACCGTTTTGGCCTACGGCAGCACTCACAACCAAGCGGTGCTGCCCTGGGGCAGGGGTCTGTTGATGGGGGACGCAAACCATGGCGCCTTTGGTGCCTCGAGAGCCATCCATGTCAGAGTCATCATGCCCTGACGCTGCCGGTGTCATCGGCACCGTTGGTGCCGATGTGCACGCGTGAAGGGGGCGGGGTGGTGGCGCCCCGTTGTAACTAGCGGCATGTCATGTTCTCCTAAGGTCGTGGCGCGGTCGCGGACCATACCGGGACCCGGGGGCGCGAAAATTGACACACCAGTGGCGCAGAGACTTGCAGGTTCCCTGAAGGCATCCTGTAGATTGTTGGAAAGTCCCGGCCTGATCTATCCTATAGCGCAATGATCTATCAGTTCGGCCCTTTCGAGCTGGATCTGGCCACGGCCGAGTTGCGGGCGGGTGGCGCAGCCTGCAGCCTCGAGCCGCAGGTCTTTGCACTCCTCGCGCTGCTGGTCGAGAACCGCGACCGCCTCGTCTCGAAGGAGGAGCTCATCGAGAAAGTCTGGGACGGTCGCGTCGTTTCGGACGCCGCGTTGGCGAGCCGGGTGAAGTCTGCGCGTCGGGCCCTTGGCGACGATGGACGGTCGCAGCATTTCATCAGGACCCTTCACCGCCGAGGGTTCCGCTTCGTAGGCGAGGTAAGAGCCTTGCGGGGCAGGGGAGTGCGTTCGGTTGCGGAAATCACCGAGGCCCGGAATGATCAGGGCGTCCAGGCGGCGGTGCATCAATTGGACCCGGTCTCCCGGCCGTCGCTTGCGGTGCTTCCGTTCCGGTTGGTCGGGGACCACGTGCGCTACGCAGCACTTGCCAGCGCGCTACCCGACGAATTGATTACGGAGCTGTCCCGGTTGCGCTGGCTGTTGGTCACCGCTCGTGGTTCATCTTTCCGTTTGCGCACCTCAGATTCGGAGTTCGGCGACATCGGGCGACTGCTCCGTGTGCGTTACTACCTCTGGGGCACGGTCGAGGTCTCGGATCGCTTGCTCGTCGTCACTGTCGAGCTCGTAGATACCCTTGACGGGGGCATCGTCTGGGCCGACCGCCTATCGGGGCGCATCGATGACGTGCATTCAATGCGCGAGGTGATGCGGACGCGGGTCCTGGCTGCGCTGGAAATCCGGATACCGGTCCACGAGGCCGCCCTCGCGCGGCTCGCCGTGCCGGATGATCTCGATGCATGGTCCGCCTATCACCTGGGGCTACAACACATGTATCGTTTCAACCGCCTCGACAATGCCGCGGCCGCCAGCCTTTTCCAGCGCGCCATCTTGCTGGATCGATGCTTCGCACGCGCTCACGCTGGTCTCTCGTTCGTCCACTTTCAAGCGGCATTCATGCGCTACACGGACGACGTTACCGGCGAGATCGCCCGAGCGCGCCATTTCGCCGAGCGCGGACTGGAACTCGACCCGCTGGACCCGTTCGTCAACTTTACGATGGGGCGCAGCTACTGGCTCGAGGGAAAACTGGACAACAGCCTGGGCTGGCTCGAGCGCTCGACTAGCGTCAGTCCGAACTACGCGCAGGGAATCTATGCCCTGGCTTGGACTGAGGCGCTCGCGGGTCGCGCCCTGGAGGGCCGCCGGCATGTCGATCTGGCAATGCGCCTGAGCCCGATTGATCCGCTCTACTACGCGATGTTGGGAACACGGGCCTTCACTCACATGGTCCTTGGTGAGGATACGGAGGCAGCGGAGTGGGCCGAACGGGCGGCCCGTTCGCCGGGGGCCCATGTGCTGATTGCGATGATCGCGGCCGCGGCACGGGCTCTGCAGGGCGACACAGCGCGCGCCGCGTCGTGGGCCGCGAACGTGCGTGAGCGCAATTGTGCGCTCACCCGAGATGACTTCAGCCGCGCGTTTCCGATGAAGTCAGACACAATGCGAGCGCGTGTGTTGCAAGCTCTGGCGCAGCTCGGATTCTGAAGGCCGAAGCGCACTATCGTCTTCCATTCCGAACGACTCCGGGTCCACGCGCGCGCTCGTGTTGAAGTTTCAGGAGGCGGAGCTCGCGCTGGCGGCGAGGTAACGTGGGGCGGTCGTGTAGACTGTCGGATCGCACCAATGTTGCCGCACCCGGACGCTGTAAGCGTCACCGGGGCTGCAGGGAAATCGATCTGTGGCGTCGCGCGAAAGTCCCGGGTTAGTTCTCCCTTCCGCGTCCGATTCGCGCGAGAGCGGATTGCTGGATCGCGCGTTCACACGTGCGGCCGGCGCTCCTCTCGTCGCAGGAAACGGGGTGCGGCTGCTGAAGGATGCCGCGGAGAATTATCCGGTGTGGCTGGAGGCCATCCGGCAGGCACAGCACAAGATTTACTTCGAGAATTATTTCATCGTCGAAGACCGCGCCGGCGCGAAGTTCGCCGAAGCACTCGCCGCTCGTGCTCGCGTCGGCGTACGCGTTCGACTCATCTACGATTGGGTGGGCGCGCTGGCGAAGGCCTCCGGCAAGTTCTGGCGCCGGCTCGCGGATGCCGGGGTGGAAGTGCGCTGCTTCAACCGGCCTCGCTTTGCGAGCCCGCTTGACGTGCTCCATCGCGATCATCGCAAGGTGCTTGCGGTCGATAGCCGCGTCGGCTTCGTGACCGGGCTCTGCGTGGGTGACATGTGGGCAGGCGATCGCGTCAAGGGCATCGAGCCGTGGCGCGACACTGGGGTCGAGATTCGAGGGCCCGCCTTGTGTGATGTCGAGCGCGCGTTCGCGCAGGTGTGGGCGGCGACCGGCGCTCCGATTCCAGTAAAAGAGCTAGCTTCGCGCGACGCGATCGAATCCGCCGGCGACGTCTCGCTGCGAATCGTTGCGAACGCCCCCGGCACCACCGGGATCTTTCGTCTCGACCAGCTCATCGCGGCCGCTGCCCGGCGGACGCTTTGGCTCACGGACGCGTATTTCGCTGGCGTCCCACCGTATGTGCAGGCCCTTCGCGCGGCAGCATTGGACGGCGTGGACGTGCGTCTACTCGTGCCCGGCGCGAGCGACATTCCGCTCCTGCGTCCGCTGTCGCAGGCCGGCTTCCGGCCGCTGCTCGAGGCCGGCATCCGGGTGTTCGAATGGAAAGGCTCGATGCTGCACGCGAAGACTGCGGTTGCGGATGGCCATTGGGCGCGGGTCGGCTCGAGTAATCTGAACGTCGCGAGCTGGATTGGAAACTACGAGCTGGATGCGGTCGTGGAGAACGAGGCGTTCGCCGCGACGATGGAGCGCACGTACCTCGAGGATCTCGACTACTCGACCGAGATCGTTCTGCATTCGCGGCGCCGCGTGAGATTCACCGGCATCGGAGGGCGCCGCAAGTCTCGCGATCGCGGCGACGGTAGGCCGCGCCACGAGGCGATCGGCATGAGCGGCCAGGGTGGCAGCGCTTCACGCGCCGCCGCCGGAGCTCTGCGACTCGGCCGCACCGTCGGTGCCGCGCTCACCGAGCAGCGTGTTCTCGCGCCGACAGAGGCGCGATTAGTTGCAATCGTCGGCGCGTTGCTGCTCGTCATCGCCATCGCGGCAGTGCTGTGGCCACTCGTCGTCGCGATTCCACTTGCCACCATTTCCTTGTGGATGTCTATTGCGCTGCTGATCAAGGCACATTCCCTACGCAATGCGCGACGGTCGCGCGGGCTCCCAACCACTCGCGTCGGGCGTGCAGAGCCCCGATGAGCTGGTGAGCATCACCGAACGACTGCCACGGCGACGCCAAAACCTGCTGTTGTCCGCAACCTTTGAAGTGCGGCGCCGGCAGGCTTCTGGCCCGCCGGCGCCTGGCGCTTATACCCGTGAGACCCTCAGGCTTGCCTCAGTCATGAGCGCGACTGCCATCGTCCTCGTGCCGCTGATCGAAGTCGAACAGGTCGAACAGATCGCCAACCGCCGGCATGTTGCGTGGCACGTAGGCATTGTCGTCGTCCTGCACAGGATTGGGCAGGTTGTCGCGGCTGCGGTTACTGAGCGTGCCGCGGAGTTTCCAGTTCCGCTCGATGAACTTCACCACCGAAGAATGCTCGTTGTAGACGTGGCTGACATGGCCGCCGGTGGAGAAGGGCGACACGGCGATCATCGGAATGCGCGGACCCGTGCCGAAGAAATCAACAGGCTGGATGAAACCCGAGTCGTAGTAGCCGCCGCCTTCGTCCACAGTGACGAAAATCGCAGTCTCGGCCCACAGCTTGGGGTTGTTCTGCGCGAGCTCGACGATGTTCTTGGCGAATGCCTCGAACAGGCTCCACTTTGAAGAGGCTGGGTGCCCGTCCATCGTGCCGTCCGGCTTCACATACGCAACGGCAGGCAGCGTGCCATTCGCAAGGTCCGTGAATAGATCGGTGACGTCCCTCATGTGATCGGCGACCATGGACGGATAGTTGGACTCATATTCAAAGGGGTTGCAGATGTTGCAGTAGCTCCCGTTGAATGGGCTGCTTGTGCCATCCGCATTAAATCCGCCGCCGTAATACTTCCATGAAACGTTGTGGGCGCTCAGGACGTCTCCGATGCTCCGCTGTGTCGTTGGCGGAACGACGAGGCCCGTCTGCACCACTCCCTTCGGTGTGAACGCTGGGTTCACGTTGACCGCCTGCCAAAATTCTCCAGCACCGCATCTGGTCTGGACGGAGTACGGCAGCGCCTTCAGATAGCCGGTGATCGCCGCGATACCGGGCTGGGTCTCGTCCGAGCAATTGAACCACTGCGCGCGCCGGGTATACAGATTGAGCGTGCCGGCCTGCGGGTCGGGATTATAGATATTCGCCGCCGGAGGCGTGGCGGGATTGCCGTTGCCATCGCTGAAGAAAACCTGGTCGGCGAAGCCCAGGGGCTCGCTGTCAGGGCCCGTACCGCCCATCACGGGCTGGTGATAGTTGTCGCTCATCGTGTACTGGTCGGCGAGGAGCTTGAGAAACGGTGCATCTCCCTGCTGCATGTTGAAGAACGCCATCGTCTGCCCGCTATCGTGCGGCGTGCCGTTGGGCGGCGTGCTGTACGTGGTGGTGATCGCGGACTGCAGATCGTGGAGGCAACCTGTCGGGTTTTCCTTCGACACGTGCTCCTTGTCGATGGCGCAATCCATCTGCTGTACCATCTGGAAGTACTGATGGATCGTGTCCGCGGTAAAGGCGTCAGCCGGCATCGTCGGTCCGGTCAACTGGAAGGGACCCGGCGGCAAGTTGTTGACATTCGCGATGCGCGTGTCAGGACCCAGTGTAAAGCTCAGGCCTGTGCCGCCCGTGGCGAACAGAAATTGGTCCTGGGCGGGTAAGCCGGGATCGCCGCCCGGGATACTCAGAATCGGAGCATAGGGAGACACCGCGCCAACTCCGCCCACGTCTGGTGCCGGCAGCGTGGCATACAGCGTCTTGTTCTTCAAATCCGCGCCGCTGAAGAATTTTCCACCATTCGGCGCAGAGGTGATCTGGTACTGATGCGCCCTGGCAAAATTGGGCCCCGGGGTGCCATCGGCATTGATGATCTTCTCCGCAAGGAGGTTGAGCACTCTCTCTTTCCTGCTCTTTGGGACGTAGGTCGCGAACAAGTGATCGAAGCTGCGATTCTCGCCGACGATGATGATGACGTGCTTGATCGGCGTGGCCGTCTTGATGGCATCGACTGAGTCGTCCGGACCGGTCGCCGCGCTCACTGATGCGGCCAAGCCTAAGGCAGATAGGGCGGTTGCGGATGCACAGGCGGAGACTTTCGTCCGCCAGATTCCCATGTTGTTTGTAAACATACTATCCCTCTCGAGGTTGATGCGAGCAGCGGAAATCGAACGGACGCGAGGGTCTCACCACTCGCTACAAACGCGCGTGAATCTTTTGTGAATACCGCCCGGTGGGAACGCGAACCAGAGGATCGAGCAGCTCACTCGCGTTCCCGGTTGGAGTCAAATTCGCGCTGGTTGGTGTCGGGGCGAAGGCGGGAACATTACGAGCACGTCAGGAGAAAGTTGTCCTTGAATAAAACAGCGCAGGCAGCCACCTGTCCAGGCGTCCGGGCGTCGAACTCTCCGACGTGCGAAATTCGCCCGTACCGCGGCACTGCGCGATTCGTCGCCTCACCTCGCGAGTTAAGCGGGACGCGCTGGCAGCGATTGAAGCAGCGCGCTGGCGAAAAGCAAATCCGGTGTCTCGAAGCCCTCTGTGAACCTGTTGTACACCGGCGCGAGGAGCTGTCGCGCATCGTCCCGCCGATCCTGCCTGACCCTCAAGCGGGCGAAGCTGAGGGCAATCCGCAGTTCCCACGACAGGGCATCTTGCTCGCGGGCTACCTCGAGCGCCTCGCAGAAGCAGCGTTCGGCCGCCGGGACAGACTGATCGCCTGCGCCGCGGAGGAGTAACTCGCCCTTGTTGCGCAGGAGTTCCGCCACGAACCAACGCTCACCGCCGCGGTGCGCCGCAGCTAGGGCGCGGTCGAGCGTGGCGAGCGCTTCGGTAACCTGTCCGCGCCCGGCCAAACCCTCGGCCAGTGCGCCCAAAAATTCCGGGTAGCACATTGTCCATCCGGTTCTCTCGCACGTATCGAGCGCGGTCCGCAGAAGGACCGAACCCGTCCCGAACTCGCCCCGCCTGATCAGCAACTTCCCTTCCAGACAATGCGCCAGGATTTTCCAGAAAGGGGCGCTGAGGCTCGTTGCGAGATCCCTCAACATCGCCACGGCCTGCCCAGCGGCAACCAGGTCACCCGTCATGAGTGCGACAGGATACGCCCCATGATGCAGGACCCAGCAAAGTGTGGGTTTGTGACCCGTGACCTGTGCCTGCTCGAGGCTCGCCTGGGCTTGGGTTACACCCTGATCCACCAGGCCGCGCAGCCAGAGCACCGGCGCCAGCATCGCTGGCCCCAGCAAGCGCAGATCGTAGCGGGACCAGATCGTGTGCCGTTGATATTCAGGCGCAGCGTAAGCGTCCAGCATGCGTTCAAAGCAGTGCTGGGCTTCGCGCTGTTTGCCTCCATAATGCAGAGTGTTGCCAGTGAGCCGATATGCGATTGGAGCGAGCGCCGCCTCGCTGGTGCGAAGCGCGACGCGCGCGAACCGCTCTGCAACGGATTGCGCGTCACGGCATTCTCCAGAGTGGAGGTATACGTTGAGCAGAGCAAAGAGAGTCTCGAGCATGGCGCCTACGTCGTCCAGGCTCTCGGCGGCTTCGAGCGCTTTGGCGAGGACCACCCTGATTCGGTCTACCAACCCCAGCGTATAAAGCAGGGCAATTCCAAGCGAAATACGCAGTCGCATTGCGATGGCGCACACGCTCGATTCGGACTCGAGACGGTCCAGGGCGCGCTCGATACGCTCACGGCACTCAGTCACCAACGACAGATCTAACCACACCGGGGCGTACGCAGCCGTCAGGACGATACCGATCGCCACATCTCCGGCAGAGGAGAAGCACCAGTTGAGGGCCGCGCGCACGTTGTCTATCTCTCGCCCATAGCGCGCCATCTCCTCGGCGGCAGGCAGTACCTGGGAACCCTGCGTGTCCGGTCCGACGAGGTCGCGAAAGAATTCGGCACAGCGGCGCGCGATCGGTTCTGATTCACCGTTTTCGGCCAGTTTCTCGAGCGCATATGCCCGTATTGTCTCGAGGAGCCGCCAGCGACTGCTGGGTGCCGATCCATCCAATGTGACAAGCGACTTGGCGACGAGATTTGCGATCTGTTCGAGGGTGACGCCTGCGGCGTGACCCTGGTCGCGCATTACGGCGTTCGCTGCCTCGAGCGTGAATCCAGCGGCGAAAATACCCAGTCGGCGCAGCAGACACCGTTCCGGCTCTGGGAGCAGTTCATAGCTCCAGTCGAGCGTTGCGCGCAGAGCCTGATGCCGCGGCAGCGCTGTTCTGCGCCCGCCCGTCAACAACGCGAAACGATCTTCCAGGCGCGACACGACCTGCTGAAGTCCAAGCGTCGCGGCGCGCGCCACCGCAAACTCGATGGCGAGCGGGATGCCGTCGAGGCGCCGACAGATTGCAGCGATCGTCGGAAGGTTTGCTCGGTCCGGTGTGAAGTCCGAGTCGAACGCTCTCGTCCTGGCGATGAAAAGCTGCACGGCGCTGTGTCCAAGAATGCCGCCGGGTTCCTCCTCGTGCTGGGGCGGCACATCCAGGGGAGGGACGCGATAGACATGCTCGCCCTCGATCCGCAGGACTTCGCGGCTCGTCGCAAGCACGCAGGCGTGCGGACACATGCGCATGATCGTTTCGGCCAGCTTCGCTGCCGCATCGATGACGTGTTCGCAATTGTCGAGTACCAGGAGAAGCTTCCTTCCTCCGATGGCGCGAGCGACCGCGTCCGGGGAAGTCTCCTCGCCGCCTGACTTCAAGCCCAGGACGCCGTCCGCGACCATAGACGCGACGAGCCCGGGATCGGACTGCGATACCAGATCGGCAAGCCAACAATCACCCTGGAAGGCCGGCAACAGCCGGCGAGTCACCTCCAGCGCCAGCACGGTTTTCCCGATTCCACCGGGACCGGTCAGCGTGATCATCCGGTAGGCGCAGAGAAATTCCTGCAGGTGCTGCAAGGTAGCCGTTCGGCCGACCAGCTCAGACCCGGCCGCGGGCACATTGCTCAGAAACGGCTGGACGCGCATTCGCGTCGGATCGGGAACAACCGGGTTTGCCAGCGCGCTGTCCCTGCGAATCGTCCAGTCTCCCACAAGACGATAGCCGCGACCGAAGGACGTCCGCAGCGTTCCTCGATCCGTCCCCAGGGCTTTGCGAACCGCCGATATGTGGACTTGGAGCTTGTTCTCCTCGACGATCGCGCCCCATACACGAGCCATGAGCTCGTCCTTGGTGACGAGCTCGCCGGCCGACTGCACCAGTACCGCAAAGATCTGGAACGCACGGCCCCCCAGAGGAACGGGAACTCCACACGTACGCAGTTCACGCCGCGCGAGATCAACCTCCCACCCGCCAAACTCGTACACCAAGTGTCGGCCCTGTTCAGGCATTCGCGCGAACCTTTCGGGAAGCTTCAGTCTGCCGCGCCTCGATGCGCCACATCAGCTTGATTACCACAGCACTTGGGTAATATCTTCGGTCAGCACGGCGGCTTCGGAGCCAGGGCCTGTCCGGCGCCACCGAAATCGTCGCGAACTCGCCGTTCCTGTGTCGGGGTTCGGCAGATCTGAAGCTCGTTGACGCAGTAATATATGCCCGAGCGGGGCTTCGGTCTTATCCGGAAGTGCTGTCCGCCTATCCTCCCTTGCGCAAGTACGGCGAAGCAACGATGCATCGTCCAACAGGGGGGAAGCAATCCGTGTGGAGCGACGAGAGATGACACTTGCCGATGCCAGCGACAAATACGAGGTGGGGCCCGGACGGCTGCTGCAGTCCTCGGCACCCCGCGGCTGGTCGAATATGTTCGCGGAATTTCGCTTACATGTAAGCGGGCGCGCCGACACCTTCGTGCAGCCCGTCACCGAAATCTCAATGGTGTTTCGAGGTGAAGGTCTCGTGCGACGACGGGACTCGGGTGAGACCCACACCACTTACGCCAAGCCAGGCGTGATCTGGCTGTGTTCGGCAGGTCAGCAGATCGAATGGCTCGAGATGGAGCAAGGCGTGCTGGAGATTCTGCATTTGTACCTGCCACCCGCTGCGTTGCTCGATTACGCAACCGAGCGAGGCTTCAAGGGCGCCACAGGGCAGTCCCTGCGCTACACTGTCAATGATCCGCTGCTCGAGCAGATCGGCCGTGCCATCCTGTCTGAAATGCAGGCGGAAACGGCTGCGGGCTCACTGCTGGTCGAGTCCCTTGGCAGCAGTCTGTCCGCTCGCCTGCTGCAAAGCCACTCGACCTCTGCGCTGGCTGTCGCGGCTCGCTTATCGAGCGCCGGAAAACTTGCCCCCCGACGTCTCAGCCGTGTGTTGGAATACATCCATGCGCACCTGGGAGACGCACTCGATATCCGCGGAATGGCAACGACCGCGAATTTGAGCCGTTTCCACTTTGCACGCGCGTTCAAAGCCTCGACCGGACACACGCCATATCAGTACGTCAGCGCGCAGCGCCTGGCACAAGCGAAAGTGTTGCTGGCGCAGAATCAACCGCTCGCGCAGATCGCGCTCGCATTGAACTTCTCGTCGCAAGCCAATTTCACGCGGGCATTCCGGCGTGAATTTGGAATCACGCCCGGTCGGTACCGGGAACAGGAATCACGTTAGGCGCGTTGCTGCCAGCAGTCAAAACGACACGACACCGAATTGCTGCATCAGGGTGAGGTTGTCTTCGAGATGCCAGTCTTCTGCGATTAAACCGCTCTGTACGCGGTAGATATCCATTGCTATGAAATCCACACTCTGGCCCTGTCCAGCATGGCCGCCAAACGTGCCGGTAAAATGTCCGCGGAAATGGAGGAAAGCAGTGACGCGATCGCCGGCGACGACCATTTGCTCGACCTCGCAGGTCAGGTCCTGCACTGCAGAGCGAAGCGTCTTCGAGGCCATGATCGGCCCCTCGGGGCCCTGCGAGCGCCCCTTCGGCAGGGTGTGATCGATGAAGACCGGTGACAGGGCCGCCTTGGCCAGGCGCTCGTCGCCGGTGTGCCAGAAGGTGTCGTAGCGGCGCGGGGCGAGCGTCAGCGCCTCGAGCGCAGACTTGGACAGACCGGTGTCGGCGATCAATGTAATTGGCCGTATGAGCTGCTCTGCACCTTCCGCGGTTACGCCAACGAAGGCGCTCAAGGCGAGTGCGAGCAGAGTGAGAGTGTCTTTCATCGCGAGAGTTCCTCGATTGTCCGATCCGTTGGTCCACACGACTTGCCCCAGTGTCGGGACAGGTCAGGTGAGCATTATGAAACGTGGGGCGCGTCGTCTCGAACGCGATACCACATCGCGTATAGCGCGGGCAGGAAGAACAGCGTCAGGACCGTTGCGACGAGCAGCCCCCCCATCATTGCATAGGCCATCGGCCCCCAGAATACTTCCCCGGCGATCGGAATCAGCCCGAGAACCGCCGCCGCGGCTGTCAGCAGGATGGGTCGAAGTCTGTGCACCACAGCCTCGACGATGGCGTGCCAACGATCCATCCCCTCGCTTTCGTTCGCCTGGATCTGCGCGATGAGGACGACCGAATTTCGAATGATCATGCCGGTGAGCGCAAAAACTCCCAGCATCGCAACGAACCCAAAGGGCTTGTGCGAGAGCAGCAGGGCCAGCGTGACGCCGATGAGTCCGAGCGGTGCGGTGAGCATGACAATCGCGAGCTTCTGCACGCTCTGCAATTGAATCATCAGAATGAACAGCATCAGAATGAACATGACCGGAATCACCGCCAGCACGGACCGTTGGCCCTTGGCGCTCTGCTCGATGGCTCCGCCATCTTCCACTCGATACCCTGGTGGGAGCGATGAGCGGATCCTGTCCACGGCACCGGCCAGTTGCTGATTGACCGTCGCGGCTTGAATCCCCGGAATGATATCCGCCTGTACAGTCAGGGTCGGCAGCCGATCCCGGCGCCAGACCACGGGTTCCTCGAGCCCGTAGGAAAAGTGGGCGATTTGCGCCAGCGGCGCGGAGTTGCCATTGGGGAGTCGAATCTGCAGATCGCGCAGTGCCCCAAGATTCCTGCGATCCTGGTCCACTGCGCGTCCACGCACGTCGATCAAATAGATATCATCCCGCAGCTGTGTGACCGTCCGCCCTGACACGACGTCGTTCAATGAGCTCGCCACCTGCTCCGAGGTCATTCCCACCAGCCGCGCCTTCTCCTGGTCAACAGAGACGAGCACGGATCGACCCATGTCGTACCAGTTGAAGTTGATGGTGCGAGTGTTCGGATTCGCCCGCAGTACCGTGGAGACCTGGTCTGCGAGTACCCGAACGATGCCAATGTCCGAACCGCCGACCCGGTACTGAATGGGCCAATCTACGGGCGGCCCCAGCTGGAGCGGCTCAACTCGCGACAGCACCGCCGGAAACTGCTCGTCGAGCGCTTTCTGTAGCCGCTCGCGCACGGCGTCGCGCACGGCGTAGCTCTTGGTGACCACCACCGCCTGCGCGAAATTGGCATTCTCGAGTTGCACATCCAGCGGCAAATAGAAGCGCACGGCGCCGGCGCCAACGTAAAAGCTATGGGAGGCGATGCCCAGGTCATCGAGTAGGATCTTCTCCAGGCGGGCGACCTCGGTTTGAGTGCCGGCGATCGAACCATTGTGCGGTAGCGTGAGACTCACGAGGAGCTCCGCCCGGTCGGCAGCCGGAAAAAACTGCTGCTCCACCTGCGTGAAGGCGGCGAGCGAGAGGAAAAACAGTGCCCCCGTTCCAGCGACCACCCAGCGACGATGCCGAAGCGCCCACACCAGTTGCTTGCGAAACAGGGCCGTCATGCCGCTCTCTTGATACGGCGCCTCCTGTGAGGGCCGCTCTCTGAGAAGGAGATTGCCGAGGTAGGGTATGAAGATAATGGCCACCAGCCACGACACCAGCAGCGCGATGGCGACGACGGCAAAGAGCGTGAAACAGTATTCACCCGCGCTACTTTTTGCAAAGCCGACGGGAAGAAATCCGGTGACCGTCACCAGCGTGCCCGTCAGCATCGGAAATGCCGTGGACGTGTAGGCGAAGGTGGCAGCCTTAAATCGATCGAAGCCCTCCTCGAGCTTGCGAATCATCATTTCTACCGCGATCATCGCATCGTCCACGAGAAGGCCGAGGGCGATGACGAGCGCACCGAGCGAGATGCGTTGCAGGCTGATGCCCTCGAGGTTCATGGCAACGAAAGTGATCGCGAGCACTAACGGGATGCACACCGCGACGACCACACCGGCGCGCAGGCCTAAGCTGAGGAAGCTGACGAGTAACACAATGAAAACGGCTTCGCTGAGCGCGCGAGTGAAATGACCGACCGAGTCCTGCACCACCTCCGGTTGATTGGCGACCCGATGCGGGTCGATTCCCACGGGTAGATCCTTTTCGACCCGACGCATGGTGGCCTCGATACTTTTGCCGACCTCCAGGATGTTGCCGCCCTTTACCATTCCCACGGCTAGACCGATGGCAGGCTGGCCGTCGTAGCGGAAGAGGGGGGCGGGCGGGTCTTCGTAGCTACGGGTCACTGTGGCGAGATCGCGCAGCGGCACCAGCCGGCCATTCACGTTAATGCTCAACTGCTTGATATTCGCGACGGTATTGAGCTGGCCACTCACGCGCACCGCCACCCGATCGCTCGAGGTCTCGACGACACCGGCAGCACTGACCGCATTCTGTGCTCGCAGCGACTCCGCAAGCTGATCGGGATTGATACCGCGCCCGGCGAGCACGCGCGTCGAGAAGTCGACGTAAAAGACTTCATTCTGCACGCCGATCAGGTCTACCTTGCCGACATTCGGAACGCGCAACAGCTCGGACCGGGCCGATTCCACGGTGTCGCGCAGTTCCCGGTAAGTGAAGCCATCGGTCGTGAAGGCGTAGATCACCGCATAGACATCACCAAATTCATCGTTGAAGAACGGGCCCTGAGTACCCAACGGCAGAGTCTGCCGGACGTCTGCAATCTTCTTGCGGACCTGGTACCACTGATCGGGCACGGCCGCAGGCGGAGTCTGGTCCTTCAGCTGCACCATCAATGTGGCTTCGCCGGGCTTGGTGTAGCTGGAGATGTAGTCGATCCACTGCAATGACTGCAGCGCCTTTTCCATGCGGTCCGTGACCTGGCGCGCCGTGTCCTCCGCGGTGGCGCCGGGCCAGACGGCGCGCACCACCATCACCTTGATGGTAAAGGGCGGATCCTCGTCCCGCCCGAGCTGCTCGTACGAGAGCAGCCCTGCCAGAGCAAGCAGGACCATGAGGAATCCGACGAACGACTTGTGCTCCAGCGCCCACGCGGAGGCGTTGAACCCGCTCATTTCCCGGAGTCCGACAGCAACCGTACCTTTTGCCCCGCCAGCAGCTTGTGCACGCCGGCTGTGACGATGCGCTCCCCGCTGCGCAGTCCACTCGATACCTCGACACTGTCCGTGTCATAACGGGCCACAACGATCGGGCGCAGCGCGATAGTTTGATCATCCTTTACGATCCACACCGCGCTCTTGCGGTCCTTTTCGTACAGCGCGGTGGAGGGAATTCGGACGCTTGTAGTTGTATGACCGGCCTCGAGTGTGACGATCGTGTTCAGGCCGAGGTGCCAACCCGGCGGCTGCCCGGGCAGAGTACACTTCACTCGGTAGGTGCGCGTGACGGGATCGGCGCTCGGGGAGACCTCGCGGACAGAGGCGACAAGCGGCTTATCGCGTGCAGAGAGAAGGGCCGCGGCGACAGTTTTGGCACTGCGGACGGCATCAACTTGGGTATCCGCCACGTCAAACACCACGTCCAGCTCAGATGGCTGCGCGAGCGTGACCACCGCTTGCCCCTGGGCGAGTACTGTGCCCACGTCCGCAGAGACGCGCGTAATGACGCCGGCTTCGTCCGCGCGCAAAGTCGTGTAGTTCAGCTGCCGGCGCCGCAGATCAAAGCTGGCTTGGGCTTGCTCCAACCGTGATCGCGCGGTCTTGGTCGCAGTCTGTTGCTCGACGTAGGTCGTGCGCGTCGTCAAACCCCGCTCGAGCAGATGCCGATAACTCGCCTCCTCGGACAGGGCACGAGCCAATTCGGCCTGTGTCGCGCTCACCGCACTCTGCGCCGAATCCAGCGCCACCTTTTCATCTGCGGGCTCGAGCTGAGCCAGGACCGTGCCGACGGTCACGTGCGCACCGACCTCTGCCGGGCGCGCGATCAGCTTGCCGGCGACTTGGAAGCCCAGATCAGACTCGTGGCGAGCGCGAACTTCACCCGTGTAGGTAAGGTTGTCCCCATACACTCCAGTCCCCACGACTGCGGTTCGCACGGGCCGAATGTCGGAGCTCGGTTCATGCTTGCCATGGCAGGCGGCGAGCAGCGCCATGAGCGTCATGAAGCCGCCGTTGCAAGCAATCTGTCTGGTCTTCATCGTGGTCCTCGCCCTACAAGCCCATCAGTGCGTCGGGATCGATATGCCGCGGGTGCGAAACCACGCATCGACGCTGTCGTACCAAGGCTCGCGCGTCTGCGGATCGAGCAGTACCGCAAAGCTGTTTGAAACCCTCAGGGTGTCAGCGAAATCGATCAGGAAAGTGAACGTGGCCTGCGCTTGCGAAAGCCCTGCATTAAGGGAAGCGTCTTGAGCGCTGATCAGATCAGTAATCGATATCACTCCGCGCGCGTACGCGTCTGCCGCTTGGGCGTAGTTCTCATGAGCGGCCGCGGCAGCCTCGTGTGATAGGGCAATCGCCGGATACGAAGACGTGATGCGCGCAAGTACTGACCGCGCTCGCGCATCGACCGCATCGACGGTCGCGTCCCGCTGAGTATCAAGTTGTCGGAGTTGATGTCGGCTCTCTGACAGCTTCGCTTTGAGAGCGCCTCCGGAGAAGATAGGTAGTTTCGCCTGGATGCCGACGAACCACGCGGTATCGCCCGGAGTCGAAGGCGTGCGCTGCGATCCGGCGCCGCCGCGGCTGAACTGATCTGAGGCGGCGGCGATAGCAACGAGGTCCGGAATAAAAAAAGCGCGGCGCGCCGAGGTCACCTCGCGCTGCTGTCCGGCAAGCAGTTCGTCGATCCGTTTGACTTCCGGTGAATATTGATGGGCCTGGCTCAGTATGAATTCCTGAAAGACCTGCCACCTGGCCGGGGTATCGAGATATCTTTGGGTGTGGGGGCTCGCGATCCAATTGAGGGGCTCATCGACGCCGGCCTCAACTGTCACCAGGGGTTGCGCAGAGTCATCGTGGATGAGACGTCCCAACTCCACCGTGGCCTGCCGCTCGTTGGCTTCGGCTATGAGCAGGTCCTGGCGGGCACTTGCCATTTGGGCCACCCAGCGCAGATAGTCGGATCGCGTCGAGAGGCCGACTGCCTCACGGGCACGCGCGGTCTCGAGATTTTGCCGCGTATTCTCCACATTCTGCCGCCGCACGCTGGTCACTGCCTTGGCGCGCAGCAATCCGAAGTAGGCCGTCGCGGTCTGTTGTATCGTATCCAACAGTTCCTGGTGCGCCTGCTCGTCTGCCGCGGCCGCGAGGCGCCGCGACACTGACCAACCGGCCCAGGCACTGTCGCTGTAAAGCGTCAGCTGCGCCGTTGCACCACCCTCGCTGGTGCGCTGGGCGAGCAGCAGGGGATTGGCGTGACTGGCATCGATCTGCGTATGGGACGTATTCGCCGTAAGGCTCGGCAATAGTGCGCTGCGCGCGATCCGCGTCTGGTCCGCAGCAATATCCGCGCCGAGCTGTGCTCCGTGCAGACTCGGATTTTTGCCGATCGCGGCATTTAACGCCTGCAGCAGGCTGATAGGCCGTTGGCCGTGCATCTCTTCAGCGGCCAACTGAACCGCATCAGTGAGATCGTCCCAGTTGGGGGAGAAGCCAATGAGTTGTGCGGTATGCATGTTGACGACGAGTCGCGCTTCGCTCGCAACGGCAACCTCGATGTTCGCGGCGTCGTCACCCTCGACGATTCGTTGAATGTCGAGCGCAATACGGCGCGCCAGGCGCTCAGTCCGTTCCGTGTCGGAAGAGCTCGCCAGCAGGAGTCCTTGTTCGACCTCGCTTCGGCCGAGCAGCGAGAAAGTCGGCAGTTTCCGTTGCGCCAGTTGATTCGCGAGAGAGCGCAGATCAGCGCCGGACAGCCGCATCAGGGGGGTGACGTACACCGCATCGGTTCCCGGCGGCAGATCGGCGAGTGCAGCGGTGAGGTCATGGGTCGGGCGCACCACGATGGTTGCCCCGGTGGCGGCCTGGAGCTGCTCAGCCTTGACTTGAAGTTCCCGTACGACTTCCAGCGCCAGCGGGTCCGCCAACACTGCCAGGTGTGAGAAGCCAACGATGCGATGAAACGTGCCCACCTGGTCGTCGACCCTGTTGAGGGTAGTGACGTAGGTGAAATTGTGGCGTCCGCTCGTGCCGCCTTTCAGTGGAAAGTTCTGAAGTACGGGGTCCAGGACGGAGGCCGCAATGGTGGGCTTCGGTAATTGAGCTCGGTGCGCGACCAGGTGACTGGCCGCGAACCCGAGCGTGACGACGACGTCGACCTGCGGATCGGCTTCGAGTCGATCGAGTGCCGCGTTCAGCGCCGGTGCGCTCCAGTTGCCGTCCAGCCGCGTTCGGGGCGCGGCCGTTAGCGTAAGACCGTCGCCGTAAACTGCGGCGGCTGCATGCTCGAGACTGTCTGCGCTGATGCCTTCTCGTGCCGAGGGGCCATCGATAAGAACGCCGACGCGTACCTCACGCGCTTCAAGCGGAGCTGTCACCGAGAGCAGGATCGCGGTTGCCAGTGTCCAGGCGACAGGCGTCCATAGAGGTGCTCGGAACATGCAGGCCACTAGAGGAATAGAAGGCGCGCCGCACGGAGCCGCGGCCACCGGGTTTGAAAATCGCTTTGCCGTATCGCGCTGTCGACCGATAGCGGTCCGCCGCCGATCACCGCGAACACGGCGATCATAAGGGCCCAGAACACGCCGAATTCGTAGCCGCCGTCCGGCAATGCCCACACATAGCCGATCTGAAAATGTCCGCCCCACAGCATCGACAGCAGCAAATACACCGATCCGAGCAATGCAATGGGGCGTGTGAAGAGTCCCAATACGAGGCCGATCGCGGTAATGAGCTCGACGGATCCGGCGAGTAGAACCTGCATGGCAGGCAGATGCAGCCCGAGGCTCGCGAAATACAGGGTGTAGATCCCGAACTGGTACGGACCGCCGAGGATGTGACTGCCGAAATGAGGGACGAACATCAAACCCACGTAGATTCTGATGAAGGTCAGCGCCGCGACATTGAGCGAGGCTTCGCGCGAGTCTGCCGGCGCTTCGACAGACGCGGCACGCAGGATAAATTGGGCTAACACCAGAGCGCCCAGAATAAAGCCGAGCAGTTCAAAGCCCGGCACACCCGGACCCGTCGCGACCTGCAGGTCAAGGTCCTGAGCGCTCAAGCCGGCGATGCTGGCCGGAGGATGCAAACGCAGAATGCTGAACAAGCGCGAGACCACGGCTGTGGCCAGCGCCAACGCCGCAATGGCCGTGAAGGAGCCGCGTAGCTGCCAAAGAGCGGATATCAACAGCAGCCCCATCCAGATCGTGGCGGATGCTGCAAACCAGGCGGTAACGGGCTGACCCAGGACTATGCTCGCGCCCCATCCGATCATGATGACTGCGACGGCCAGTGTCAGGCGGCGCAGCCAACGTACATTGTCATCGATACCCATTTCATTGGCTCCTCGAGATAGAGACGTCCTCATGCCTGGTGTACCCATCACGCTCCGCGCGCCGTCGGTGGGTTACACGAAACGCTAGGCTGCCGAACCGGGTAGCCCAGTGACCGTCGGCGGACCGCGTCTTTCGATCGGCGTTGAGCTTCGATTGGAGAGGGCCCAGCGCGCAATTTCATCCTTTCGCGCAAACCACACGTCGGGCTTCGACCGCGCGTAAGTCAGAAATCGGTCGAGACTGCGTACGCGGTTTGCGTGACCTGAGATGCGATCGTGCAGGCTGACGACCATCATGCGGCGACGATGGCTGCCTTCCTCGTAAAGTTGGTCGAACTCGTCGCGCAGTGCTTGCTCGTAGGCTGCTGCACTCCAGCCGACGAAAGGGAAGGAAACAATGTCGTTGAGATGAAATGTATACGGGACCGTCACGAAGTCGCCGCCCTTCAAGGTGACTATGAAAGGCTCGTCGCGGCTCGGTTCGTCTATTTGGTACAGGAATCCGAGGCTTTGCAGAATGTCCAAGGTTCTCGGCGAATTGCGCATCCAGTACGCGTTCCAACCTATAGGCTGCTCGCCCGTGGCCTTTACGATGCTTTCCACTCCGTCCGCGATGAACCGCCGTTCCGCGTCCGCGTCCAGCGCGTAGCTGTTCTCCCAGGTGCGGCCATGCGCGGCAGCCTCGTGTCCGCGCCTGACGATCTCGCGTGCCAGGTCGGGGGCTTTGTCGACTGCGCCGCCGATCATGAATGACGACATCTTGATCCGGTGCTTGTCGAACAAGTCGAGGAGCCGGGGGATTCCTTCATAGATACCGTACTCGAAGAAGGCATTCGTCGGCAGGTCGGGGCTGCCCTTCTGGATAGGATCCGGAATCACACCGCCCGCGCCTGAGATGGGCTGCCCGCCGGCTTCGAACATGAGCGAGAAGCTCACGGCCAACCGGGCGCCGTGAGGCCACGTTGAAGTTGCGTTGGGCATGCGCGCCTCGTTCGTTGCATTCTGATTGACCGACTTCCCATGAACTGCCATCGGGATTGCTGACGCTGCGGCCGCCGCGAGAAGCGTCCTGCGCGAGACTTGGCGCCCGTCATGGGTGAATCGGGATTCCGACATGCTGGTACTCTCCTCATCATTTACTTGTTTGCGGAACGGCGTCGTTTGCACCCCGAGCAGAAGAACCTTGGTCCCGCGGCGTAAATGAATCTTCCGGGATCGCCGCTCCGATTTTCCAATCGCACGTCAGGAAAAATCACCAATTCTGCAGCGGGTCTGGAGCGGTCGCGCCTCGGGTCGCTCCGGCTCATTGAGGCTTGTTGGTGGCCGCCAATGACTCCCGCGCTCTGGCGCGTAGATAGTGGATCAAGCTCTGCAAGTCGGCATCACTGAGCTCGGGGTAGCGCGGCATGCCCCTGGCTTGCAGAATGCCGCCCTGTACCACTTGCGCGAAAGTCTCTGGACTTAGTGTGAGGGGCGAGGCGCGCAAGTCCGGAGCGCCACCTCCCGCGATCGCCCCAAAGCCGTGGCACATCGAACACAGCTTTTCCAAGAACAGTTCTTTGCCCTTCTCGGCGCGGGCCGTATCGATTTTGAACTGCGGATCGTCGAGCGGCACCACAGGCGCCGGCGGCGCGCTGGCGGCGAGCTCAGCCTTGCCATCGATGACAAAGGTCAACAAGCGCTTGGCATGGACCCGCGCCTGCCAGCCGAACTGGGCGACGGGCGAGCCAAAAATGGACGGCTGGCCGTTGACGCCGGTCAACACGGAGACGTACTGCCTGCCGCCGACGCTATAGGTAATCGGCGGCGCGAGCACGCCGTTCGCCATGTAGAAGGACCAGAGCGGCTTGCCGCTGTCGGCGGCGTAAGCCTTGAACCTGCCATCCATCTGGCCCTGGAACACTAGATTGCCGGCAGTGGTCATCGTGCCACCGGCCTGGATACCAGGTGTCGGTACGCTCCATACAGCCTTCTGCTGCACCGGATTCCACGCCACGAGGGCACTGCTGCCCGCGTTCATTGGCGTGTCGGTGTTGTCTGCGTTGAAACCGAAGGCGGCTTCCACATCCTTCGGTGCCTTCCACCGCGCCGGGTCGATGCCCTTGTCACTGTAAAGGCCCGGCAGGTCGATGACGGGGATGTAGACCAATCCCGTGTCCCTGTTGAAGGACATCGGCTGCCAGTCGTGCGCTCCAGTCGGGCCTGGCCAGATCAGCGCCTCACCCGCAGGTAAGCGCGCATTCGGGGTCTCGACAGGACGGCCAGTGGCCAAGTCGATGCGCTCGGCCCAGGTGACATGGCCGAATTTCTGGGCCGAAATCAGCTTCCCGGTTGCGCGGTCGATGACGTAGAAGAAGCCGCTCTTCGACGCGTGGAGGATCACCTGGCGCGGTTTGCCGGCTATGTCGAGAGTTGCCAGTTCGATGTCGAGCGAAGCATCGAAATCCCAGGTGTCGCCCGGATTGACCTGGTAATGCCAGACATAATTACCGGTATCGGCATCGAGTGCGACGATGGAACAGATGAACAAGTTGTCGCCGCCGCCCGGGCTGCGGATTTTCTGGTTCCACGGTGCGCCGTTGCCCGTGCCGATGTAGATCCGGTTGAATTGCGCGTCGTAAGTCATCGCATTCCAGACCGCACCGCCGCCACCGTGTCTCCACCATTCGCCGTTCCAGGTCTTTGCGGCCAGTTCCATGGCCGGGCTCTCGAATCCGCGCGCCGGGTCGCCCGGTACGGTGTAGAAGCGCCACAGCGGCTTGCCGGACTCCGCATCGTAGGCCGTGACGTAGCCGCGTGTCGCACCGTATTCGCCGCCGCCATGACCGATGATCACCTTGCCATTGAAGACGCGCGGTGCGCCGGTAATGTAACGGTGGTCATCCGGATCGACCGTCATCACGCTCCACACCGGCTTGCCGGTTTTGGCGTTGATTGCGATCAAGCGGCCGTCACGGGTGCCGAGGTAGACCTTCCCCTTCCAGAAGGCCAAGCCGCGTGTGCCCCAGGAGGTGCGCATCTTCTGGTCGGCAACCTTGTAGACCTCGGGGTCGTAGCGCCAGCGTTCTTTGCCGCTCCTGGCATCGACCGCGTGAACTTCCGAAACACCGGGCGAGAAATAGATCACGCCATCGACTTCGAGCGGCGCCGTCGTGGTGAAGTTGCTGAAAGACAGGTCGAGCGACCAGGCCAGGCCGAGGCGGGAGACGTTGCTCGCATTGATTTGCCGCAGCGGACTGTAGTGCTGCTCGCTGAAGCCGCGGCCATACGCGGCCCAATTGGCGCCATCGGCTTCATTGGCCAGGGCGGCGTTGTCGATTCCGGCCGGAGTCGCCACAGCCAGGGCCGTTGCCGCCAGACACGGCCCCAGCAAACTGGCCCGCACGAACCCGCTCATCGGAAAGCTCATTCCTCTCTCCCACAGTGCTGCCAGCCTCCACGGGTGAGTCGTGGACATCGAACACGTTGAGTTCAGGAGAACCTTGATCCCGGGTCGCAACTGAATCTTCCCTGATCGCCGCTCCGATTGTTCAATTGCACGTCCGGATAAATCACCAGTTGCTCGAAGTGTTGACCGTCGGATCCAACAGCGAACTGCCCGCTCGAGCGTCCCCGCTGATTCCATTTTCATGCCGTGATCGGTACACCATGGGACTCGCGCCACGCGCGCGGGGGTTGCCCCGCGTAGCGTTTGAAGACGCTGGTGAAGTGTGACTGGGTTTGGAATCCGACCGACAGCGCGACATCCACCAGCGACATGCCGGTTCGGACGAGCATCTCTTGAGCCCGCTCGATCCGGCGGCGCAAGAGGTATTCGTGCGGCCGAAGGCCCGTGGCAGCCCTGAACTGTGCTGCGAAATGCATGCGCGTGAGGCCGGCGGAGGCAGCGACATCGGCGAGGCTCACGGGCTCGTCGAGCCGGGCCTCGACATAGTCGATGGCCCGCTTCAGCCGCCATTGTGCAAGTTTGCTTCCCCTCGATCGCTCGGAAGTGGTCACTCGGCTCGCCGAGGACAGGAGCCGTGCGACGATGGCCATGCTGATACAGTCCGCGTAGGTCTGTCCGATCGAGCCGCCAACCCGGTTGGCGTCAAGCAAAGCGCGCCCCAGCGAATCAACCACTATGTCCTTGCGTGGAACGACCTCTGTGCAAAGCCTCGGTTCGAGGTGACCGGGCATGTCGCGGGCGTATTCGGCGATCAGAGTGTTAGGTACGTACAGATGCAGCACATCGTAAGGCCCACGAAAGAGGCAACGAACGGGTACGGTGGGCTCGGTGACGTGGACCGTCCCGGGGGTGATGACACCATCCTGCACGGTTCGGCCGGACACCGAGAACCGAATATTCATGGTCCGCAACACGATCTTGACGACGTGGCAGTCAGCGGTTGTTTCGGCTCCAAACTCAAGCGTACGGTTACCGCCAGCATGCCATCGCGTGGCGGTCACCTTCGACGCTGATAAAGCCGTCGCGGAGGTCTGCCGCAGCACTCGCCACTCACGCTCGTCATCGACGATGTATTTGGGATGCATCGGGCTGCAGTGCACGTCGAATACTGAAGCGGCTGGAGAGCCTGTCTGGCAGTCGGAACTGTGCATCGGTCACCTCGCTGATCCGGCATCTTACTTTCGCGGGTGGATCGATTCCTTGCGGTGGTGCTGAACAATTCTGAAGAAGTTCTGCGCGCCTGCGGATGACTGGCCTTGAACGGCATCGATTACGTGGCAAAGCAATGTCCTTCGCCAGCGATGCGTGCGACCCGAGCGCCTGACCGGCCGGGTTCTTGCGTGCCGTCGAGTTGCTGCCTAGACTGAAAAAACCTCAACGGTTGACGCGCATGCCTGCACAGGGCCGACACCTGGTGTACGAGTCTGACGGGTGGGAGCTGGATCTCGCGCGCCACGAACTGCGGGCGCGTGGAGTCGCTGTTCCCCTGGGGAACCGTGCGTTCCAGATCTTTGCGGTTCTGGTTCAGTCGGCCGGTGAACTCGTCACCAAGGACGAGCTCATGGCTCGTGTCTGGCCGGGCGCGATCGTCGAGGAGAATAAGCTCCAGGTTCACATATCCGCGGTACGCAAGGCGCTCGGGCCCGATCGGGGAACGCTGCGGACGTCCTTCGGTCGTGGCTATCGTCTGGTGGGAAACTGGACGATCAGGAAGGAGAGCACACCGGCAGACCCGGCTGCTCTGGATCCAACGCGGAAGCCGGTCCAACCGTTTCTGACCAATTTACCCGCGGCGGCATCTGAGGTCATCGGCCGAACCGCTGCCGTGCGGCAGCTGCAGGAATTTCTCTGCGCCTACCGAGAGATCACGCTGACTGGACCCGGCGGGATTGGAAAAACGACGCTGGCGCTCGAGGTTGCCCGCAACCTGTTCCCGGCCTTTAACGGCGACTGTTGGCTCGTTGATGTGGTTTCCCTGTCGGATCCCGGTCTGGTCCCGTCTATGGTCGCGGGCGTGCTGGGCCTGAGGCTGGGCGGCGAGGAGATTTCCGGGGAGTCTGTCGCCCGCGCTATCGGAGGAAAGAAGCTTCTCCTGGTTCTCGATAATTGCGAACATGTCATCGACGCGGCGGCCAGACTGGCGGAAACGGTCGTACGTTTGTGTCCGGCCACTTCCATCGTGGCGACGAGCCGCGAAGTCCTGCGGATCGAGGGCGAACACGTCTATCGCGTTCCGCCGCTGGATGTGCCGAGCCAGCATCAGGAGGAATCAGACATTGTCCTGGGACACAGCGCCGTACAGCTATTCATCGCCAGGGCGAGGGCGTTGGACTCGGACTTCTCGCCGCACGGACATAACCTGCCAGCGATTGCCGCAATCTGTCGTCACCTCGACGGTATCCCGCTCGCTATCGAGTTTGCGGCGGCACGTGCCGCAATGCTCGGGCCCGAACTGGCTCTTTCCCGCCTGGACGAGCGATTCAGGCTGTTGACCGGCGGGCGCCGAAGCGCACTGCCGCGGCATCAGACGCTGCGTGCGACGCTCGACTGGAGCTATGAACTTCTGTCTGAGGCCGAACGGTGCTTGCTGCGCCGAGGCGCGGGCGGGTTCCCGCGCATGACTGAGCAGAGCAGACTCCCGGCGTTTTGGCAATCGACCGCGCGATCTGACAAGACGACCCAGCGCCGTCCAGGCGATCATCCCGGCCTCGAGGGATCTCATCAAGCCTCCCTCCACTTGAGTGGAAACAAGGGCCGTGGGCGAATTGACAACCATACGGAGCAGCTACGGACCGGAGGAGACGATGAACCGGTTCGAGGCCGAGGTCAGGGCAAGGGGCATGATCGCATTTGCGCATATCGATCATGCGGCCGGGGCCGCAGCCGTTGGACTGTCCCTGCGGCCGACCGAGCTACTGATCTTTGGCAATGCAAGAAGCGGCACTCCGCTGATGGAGTTAGTCCAGACGATCGGGATTGACCTGCCGCTGAAAGTTCTGGTCTGGCAGGATGCCTCGGGTATCACATGGCTTTCGTATAATGATCCGAACTGTCTCGCGAAACGACACGGACTGGACCCCGATGTCGGGGCGACCGTCAGTGTCCTGACTGCCGCACTCAACCAGATGGCGAGGTCGGCAACTGCATCTGCGTAGTGATGGCTGGCAGGCGGCACCCATGCGGTGCGGCGAGCGCTGCGCGTCCGCCAAGCCTACTTGAGCTGGTCACGCCAAGTCGCGGAGCGATTTCATGACCCAGTAGGCACTCATAGTCCGAGCGACTGGGGGCTCTTGCGCAGAGTCGGGCGCCCGCATATGGCGGAGTTCCCGATCCACCCCTCGTCGCGAAAGCTACCCCGGAGGCGTCTCGGCGACATCGTCGCGGAGAATTATACGCTGTCCGCGGCGAATCACTCCTTGGTGGGCTGTATCATGAACGCGTACTGGCGGCCGCTTTCGCGCAACCGGGCTGTTTTTTGCGAACGACGGCCGTTCGCGTTCGTCTTGCAGAATCCCTCGACGCTGCGCTATCGCAGCCGCTTCTGTTCGGCTCGCCGCATCCAACTTCATGAGAACGGATTTGACGTGCGTTTTTACGGTTCCGACCGCCACAGCGAGTTTTGAAGCGATTCTTTTGTTGCTCAGCCCCAGCATCATTTGCGCGAGGATGTCCTCTTCTCGTCTGGTGAGCGCTTGCTGCTTCATCCTGTCGGTAATGCGGATGGCGACCAGCGGCCCCAACGCGATACCACCGCCCTGTACCGATCGAAGACCGTCCATCAGGTCCTTCAGACTGCAACCGAGCAACAGATAACCGCGCGCACCTAGTTCTAGTGCGTGGCAAATCTTTGCCTCGCTGTCATTATGGGTCAGGATCATCACTCGATGGCTCCACTCGAGTTTGGCCGCGGTCAGTCGCAATCCGGAATCGTAGTCCGCGACAACAACGTCCGGCGAAGGAAAATGACTGACCGTCGAAAGCGAGACAGCCGATTCGGGGCTGCAAACCGCTACTTCGAAGTGTCGTTGCTTGCGCAGAGTTGCAGCGAGTCCGGCCGATATCAGCGGGTCGGAGTGGGCGATCAACACTGTCATTGTAGAGGGTCGTGGCACAGCTATTATATCCTCGGAGAGCTCGTCCTGTACTGAGCCGGTGTCAGATATCCTCAATGTCCATGCCCGAGTGCCGGGCATGGACTTCGCGCCCCGACCAGGGGGAACTGTGATCCTGGCGTGCAAATGAATCTTCCGTGATCGCCGGTCCGATTTTCCAATTGCACGTCCCGGAAAGTCACCGGGTTGCTCTGAGTATTCACGGTCGGCTTCAACAGCGTCAGTGCTCGCTCGAGAGCGTCCGCACTGATGCCTTCTCACGCCGTGAGGCCATCGCGGAGCACCCTACCGCGGCATCCCTCGCTCGCCGTAAGAGGAACTATCCGGTCTGTACGCCGCGAGACTCGCGCCACGCGCGCGGTGGTTGCCCCGCGTAACGTTTGAAAACGCTGGTGAAGTGTGACTGGTTGTGGAACCCGACCGATAGCGCGACGTCCACCAGAGGCATGCCGGTTCCGACGAGCAGCTCTTGAGCCCGCTCGATCCGGCGGCGCAAGAGGTATTCGTGAGGTCGAAGGCCCGTGGCTGCCCGGAATTGTGCTGCGAAATGCATGCGCGTGAGGCCGGCCGAGGAAGCGACATCGGCAAGACTCACGGGCTCGTCGAGCCGGGCCTCGACATAGTCGATGGCTCGCTTCAGCCGCCATTGCGCCAGTTTGCTCCC
>JAQGOG010000056.1 GCA_028293765.1 Gammaproteobacteria bacterium | reverse complement strand
GCCGAACGCCCCTTCACCTGCAAACAGCACCGCGGGCCAGGTACAGGACAGCATCACGCCGAGATACAGGCTCAGCGCGAGAGCCGCCACCGCCACCGGGGTCCGGTACTGCAACGGCACCACCTCGAGCAAAGCAAATTCACCCCGGACCGCGATCAGGACGAGCAGCGAGATCGTCAAGAAAGGCAGCAGCCGGCGTCGCGTCTCGCCAAAGTCGAAAGCGTCGGCCGTCGGCCGGTGCTCGACGATCGCCCGCTGACGCAGCAACAGCGCACACCACGCGATGAGCATTAGCAGGATGCCGACGATGTAGAGCGCCGTCCAGACCGCATCGTGGTCCCCGGCGGGCGGGCGGGCGCCGCTCCTGATGAGGTCGTCAATATTGGGCAGCTGGCCCGCGATCATGGCGAACACGCCATAGGGGAGGCACTTCACCAGCGTGGCCTTGAAAACGACGAACGCCAGATCGAGGACTTCGCCGACGGAAAGCGGGCGCGCGGGCGGATACAATGCCTGTGACATCCGCGAATCTTACCGCAAGCCCTTCTTCACCCGTCTTTCACTATGACTACCCATCTAAGTTTCGGCACGCTGCTCTCCCAAGGCGTGCTACGGCTGCGAGTTGCCGCTTTCGCCGAAGGGCCTGCCGCGGGTCTGAGCCTCGACGCCGAGCTGCTGCTCGCTCACGCGTTCGGTACGAGCCGCGCGCGGCTGCGCTCTCACCCGGAAGCGATGGCAGACGTGGACAAGGCGAAGCGCTACGCGCAGCTGATTGAGCGCCGCGCGGCCGGCGAGCCACTCGCCTACATCCTCGGCCGAAAGGACTTCTGGTCACTCAGGCTCGCCGTCACCCCGGCGGTGCTCGTGCCGCGACCTGAAACGGAGCTGCTGGTCGAGCGCGCGCTCGCTCTGCGGCTGGAGGAATTCGGCCGGGTCGTGGATCTGGGCACGGGATCTGGTGCCATTGCGCTGGCGCTGGCAAGTGAGCGACCGGGGTGGCAGGTGGCGGCGACGGACGTTTCGGACGAAGCGCTGGCAATCGCCCGCACCAATGCGGACAGCCTCGACCTCCGGCACGTGCAGTTTTTACGCGGGAGCTGGTTCGAGCCGCTCGCCGGGCGCACCTTCGACCTGATCCTGAGCAATCCTCCCTACGTGGCCTCGGCTGATCCCGCGCTGAAGGATCCGGCGCTGCAGCGCGAGCCGCAGATCGCTCTGACGCCGGGGACGGATGCGATGGCTTGCCTGCGGGAGATCATTGATTCCGCCCCGGACTACCTGGAGCGTGACGGCTGGCTGCTCCTCGAGCACGGCGCCGATCAGGCGGAGGAGGTGACGCGCGAGCTTGTCGCGCGCGGCCTCCGTCACGTACGCTCCCACCGCGATCTCGCCGGGCACGAACGCATGACGGAAGCCCAGCGAGCCTGATGCCCTCTCAAGAAGCGAAACTCGCGAACCGCACATTATGGTCAAATTCGAAACCTCCCACGGCCCCTTCACGATCGAGCTGTTTCCCAAGGAAGCGCCCATCACGGTCGAGAACTTCCTGCGTTACGTGGATGACGGGTTCTTCGACGGCACGATCTTTCATCGCATCGTGCCAGGCTTCGTGATCCAGGGCGGCGGGCTCACCGCGGATTTCAGCAACAAGGACACGCGCGACCCGATCAAGAACGAGGCCAAGAACGGACTCAAGAATACCCGCGGCTCGCTGTCGATGGCGCGCACGAGCGACGTCAACAGCGCGACGTCGCAGTTCTTCGTGAACTTGTCGGACAACGCATTCCTCGACAACGGACCGCGCGACTTCGGCTATGCCGTCTTCGCCCGCGTGACCGAGGGTATGGATGTCGTAGACAAGATCGCCAAAGTGACGACGGGCCGTCGCAAGGGATACCAGGATGCGCCGCTGGAGGACGTCATCATCGTCTCCGCGCGGCGAGTTGAAAAGAAGTAATACGGCGGCAGGGAGGCCGTGAATCCGCACCTGGCGCGGGCTTGTGCCCGCGCGCTTTCTGCATCGGGCAAGCCTCCTCGTCATCCGGGCGCATCAACCATGCGGCACCGAAAATTTCCAGCCGCTCCCACGGCCGCCTACAGGTTCCAGCGCGGAAGCTTCCTCGGTGGCATATTCAAGTGGCTCGCCTTCGCGATCCTCGCCGGGGTGCTCGCGACCTCCGTGTCGGTACTGCTGCTACGCTGGGTGCATCCATTCACGAGCGCGTTCATGCTCGAGGCGCGCATTCATGCGGCCCTTGCCGGCGATTCGGCGTACCGGACCGATTTCGAGTGGGTCAATCTCGAGCAGATCTCCTCGCACGCGGCGGTTGCGGTTATCGCATCGGAGGATCAGCAGTTCCCCTTCCACGCCGGGTTCGACTTCAAGTCGATACGCGAGTCCGTGCGCGCGAGTGAGCGGGGCAAGCGCCTGCGAGGTGCGAGTACCATCTCCCAGCAGGTGGCGAAAAACCTCTTTCTCTGGCCGGGCGGCTTCGTACGTAAGGCACTGGAGGCTTACTTCACGGTGCTGATCGAAGCACTGTGGCCGAAGGAGCGCATCCTCGAGATGTATCTCAACATCGCCGAGTTCGGCAACGGCGTGTACGGGGTCGAAGCCGCCGCCCATCGCTACTTTCACAAGCCCGCCGCCCGGCTGACGTCGAGCGAAGGGGCCCTGCTGGCGGCTGTCCTTCCTAACCCCATCAAAATGCGTGTGGATAGGCCCTCCCGCTACGTGCTCTCCCGCCGCGACTGGATTCTTGGCCAGATGCGCGGCCTGGGCGGGGCGAGTTATCTCAAGGCGCTGGAGAGCGAAAACCCGGGACAGCATCCGCGCGCCGCCCGGTAGCTCCGGCGAGCCGCCGGTTGCCTGCGGCCCCGGAAAGACACATCGATCAAGTCTCGTAGCCGAGATTCGGCGACAGCCACTTTTCCATCTCCGCCACCGTAAAGCCCTTGCGCCTGGCGTAGTCGTGCACCTGATCGCGATCTATCTTGCCAATCTGGAAGTAGCGCGCGTCGGGATGTCCGATATACCACCCACTGACCGCCGCCGTCGGATACATGGCGTACGACTCCGTTAGTCGTATTCCCGTATTGCGCTCGGCATCGAGCAACTCCCACAGCTTCGACTTCTCAGTGTGATCCGGGCAGGCCGGATAACCGGGAGCCGGCCGGATGCCGTGATACTCCTCGCGGATGAGCTGTTGGTTGGTGAGCGCCTCCTGCCCCGCATAACCCCACCACTCGCGCCGCACGCGCTCGTGAAAGTGCTCCGCGCAGGCTTCGGCCAGACGATCGGCGAGGGCTTTCAACATGATGCTCGAGTAGTCGTCATGTGACTTTTCAAAGCGCGCAACGTGCGCCTCGATGCCGCTCCCGGCAGTGACGGCGAATGCTCCGATGTAGTCGCGAACACCGCTCGACTTGGGGGCAATATAGTCGGCCAGGCACTCGTGCGGCTGGCCCGGGGGCTTGCCCTTCTGCTGGCGCAGAAATGACAGTGTCTTGATGACTTCCGTGCGCTTCTCGTCGGCATAGACTTCGACATCGTCGCCCACCGAATTCGCCGGGAACAACCCGACTACTGTCCGCACAGTGAGCCAGCGTTCGGCGATGAGCTGCTTCAACATGCGCCGCGCGTCGGCATACAGATTGCTCGCCGCCTCGCCTACTTTCGAATCCGACAGCACGTCCGGGAACTTGCCGGTGAATTCCCACGCGTTGAAGAACGGCATCCAGTCGATATAGCCGAGCAGCTCGCCCAAGGGATACCCATCGAAGCGCTGAATGCCCGCGATGCGCGGCAGCGGCGGCGAGTAGGCCGCCCAGTCGATCCTGCGTCGATTTCCACGGGCCTGCGCGAGGCTCACCTCGGGGGATTTGACCTTCTTGGCGGCATGCTGCTCGCGGCGGCGCTCGTGATCCTCGCTCACTTTTTCGATGAAGGCAGCGCGCGCCGCAGGCGTCGCGAGCGTCTGGCAAACACCCACCGACCGCGATGCGTCCTTTACGTAAATCACGGGCGAGCGATACTGAGGCGCTATCTTCACGGACGTGTGCGCCGGTGAAGTCGTTGCGCCACCAATCAGCAGCGGCACAACGAAATTCTGCCGTTGCATCTCCTTTGCCACGTTCACCATTTCGTCGAGCGACGGCGTGATGAGTCCGGACAAGCCGATGAAGTCCACGTTCTCGCGGCGCGCGGTCTCGAGAATCTTCTCGCACGAAACCATGACGCCGAGATCGATGACCTCGAAGTTATTGCACTGGAGGACGACGCCGACGATGTTCTTGCCGATGTCGTGTACATCACCCTTGACGGTTGCAATCACCATCCGCCCCGCAGTGCGGCGTTCGCCGCTGCCCTCTTTTCCCTTTTCGATGTAAGGGATGAGGTGTGCGACAGCTCGCTTCATCACACGCGCGCTCTTGACCACCTGCGGCAGGAACATTTTCCCCGACCCGAACAGATCGCCGACGATATTCATGCCATCCATCAGCGGGCCCTCGATGACCTGCAGCGGCCGCTCGAAAGTCAGCCGTGCCGCCTCGGTGTCCTCGACGACGTAGTCGTCGATTCCCTTCACCAGCGCGTGCTCGAGCCGCTTTGCAACCGGCAGGTTGCGCCATTCGAGATCCTCCTTGCGCTTGGCACCCGCCTCACCCCTGAACTGCGCGGCGATCTCGACGAGCCGTTCGGTCGAATCCGCGCGCCTGTTGAGAACCACGTCTTCAACGGCTTCACGCAACGCGGGGCCGATTTCCTCGTAAATGCCGAGCTGCCCCGCATTGACGATGCCCATGTCCATCCCTGCCGCGATCGCGTGGTAGAGAAATACGGAATGAATCGCTTCGCGCACGGGATCGTTGCCGCGGAAGGAGAAGGACACGTTGCTCACACCGCCACTCACCAGCGCATGTGGCAACTTGCTCTTGATCTGGCGCGTAGCATCGATGAACGCCACACCGTAGCCGTTGTGCTCCTCCATGCCGGTCGCGATGGCGAAGATGTTCGGATCGAAGATGATGTCTTCCGGTGCGATCCCGGCCTGTTCAGTCAGAATGCGGTGAGCGCGCTCGCAGATCGCGACCTTGCGTGCGACGCTGTCCCCCTGTCCCTGCTCATCGAACGCCATGACCACCACCGCCGCACCGTAGCGGCGCAGCTTGGTGGCATGCTCGATGAACACCTCCTCGCCCTCCTTGAGGCTGATGGAGTTCACGATGCATTTGCCCTGCACGCATTTGAGGCCGGCCTCGATGACGGACCACTTGGATGAGTCGATCATGACGGGCACGCGCGAGATATCGGGTTCCGCGGCGACGAGATTCAGGAAGCGCACCATGGCGGCTTCCGAATCGAGCATGCCCTCATCCATGTTGATATCGATGATCTGGGCGCCGCTGGTCACCTGCTGCCGCGCGATATCCAGCGCCGCGGAATAGTCGCCGGCCTCGATGAGCTTACGGAATTTCGCGGAACCGGTGACGTTGGTCCGCTCGCCGACGTTCACGAAGAGCGTCTCATCATCTATGTTGAGAGGCTCGAGCCCGGACAGCCGGCACTTGATGGGAATGCTGGGAATCGCCCGGCGCTCCTGCTTTGCCAGGGCCTCATGCATGAGGCGGATGTGCTCGGGAGTAGTGCCGCAGCAACCACCTACTATATTGACGAGACCTGACGAGCCGTACTCGCGCAGGATTTCAGCCGTTTCCACCGGGGTCTCGTCATACTCGCCAAACGCGTTCGGCAGTCCGGCGTTCGGATACGCGCAGACAAAAGTATCGGCGATACGTGAGAGTTCCTGGACGTAGGGCCGCAAAGCGGTGCCTCCCAACGCGCAATTGAGACCCACCGCCAACGGTTCCGCATGCCGTATGGAATTCCAGAACGCTTCGGTCGTCTGCCCGGACAACACTCGCCCCGACGCGTCGGTAATCGTGCCCGAGATGATGATCGGTATCTTCACGCCAATCTCATCGAAGAGTGTGTAGGCCGCGTAGATCGCCGCCTTGGCGTTTAGCGTATCGATCACGGTTTCGATGAGCAGGAGGTCGACGCCGCCCATGAGGAGCGCGCGCGCGGAGTCCAGATAGGTAGCAACCAGATCGTCGAAAGTAACGCTGCGGAAACCCGGATCGTTGACATCCGGGGAAAGCGAAGTCATGCGGGTCGTGGGGCCCAGGGCCCCCGCCACGAATGCCGGCCTGCCCGCCCCGCGCGCGAACTCGTCCGCGGTCTTGCGCGCTATCCGCGCCCCGCGATAATTGAGCTCCGCTACGAGCGCCTCTGTGCCATAGTCGGATTGAGAGACTGCGCTCGCGTTGAACGTGTTGGTCTCGATGATGTCCGAACCCGCCTCGAGGTACGCGCGATGGATGCCGGCAATAATGTCCGGACGCGTAAGCGACAGGATGTCGTTGTTACCTTTGAGATCGCGTCCATGATTCCGGAAGCGCTCGCCGCGGTAGCCGCGCTCGTCCAGACCGTGCTGTTGGATCATTGTCCCCATGGCACCGTCCAGAAATACGATGCGCTCTTCCAGCATCCCCTTGAGCCGTTCGATGCGCGTACGCCGCTCGGTCTCATCCACCGGAGTTACGGCGAATGGAGCTGCTGACACGCGCGGCGACCCGCCTTCTTTGCCGCGATCCAGTTGTCGCTCCGCTATCAGGTCGGAGCAGATTGCAGCACGCGTATCGCTCGGATCATGCGGGCCGGAGTGGCGGCAATTACTCATGCGATCGCCCCTTCTACAACGGCATGCGGCTGCGTCGTCGGACGAATGCTCAAGGCGTGGCAGATCGCATATGTCAGCTCCGCACGATTGAGCGTGTAGAAGTGAAAGTCACGCACTCCACGGTGCGCCAGAGCGTGCACCTGCTCAATGGCGACGCTCGCGGCAATCAACCGCCGCGTATCGTGATCGTCGTCGAGCCCCTGAAAGCGCTCCTTCAGCCAATCGGGAATGCTGGCGCCGCACCGCTGCGCAAACCGCACCACTTGAGGAAAGCGCGTCACCGGCAAAATGCCTGGCACGATGGGAGCGTGAATCCCCGCAGCCTCGCAACGATCCCGAAATCGCAGAAACAAGTCGGTGTCATAAAAAAACTGCGTGATCGCACGCGAAGCCCCCGCATCGACCTTGCGCTTCAGATTGTCCAGATCGAATTTGAGCGAGGGCGCCTCGGGATGCGTTTCGGGATAGGCCGCAACGGAGATGTCGAAATTCGCGACGCTCGCCAGGCCCGCAACCAGATCGGACGCGTACGCAAAACCATCGGGGTGCGGCTCCCACCGCGCCTGCCCCTGCGGCGGATCGCCACGCAGAGCCACGAGATGCCGAATCCCCTGGTCCCAATATTTTCGGGCGATATCGAGAATTTCGCCCTTCGACGCGCCGACACAGGTCAGGTGAGGCGCGCCAACGAGCGGCGTCTCGCGTTGAATCCGCGTAACGAGGTTATGAGTGCGCTCGCGCGTGGATCCGTCAGCGCCGTATGTCACTGACACGAAGCGCGGTGCCAGAGGCGCCAGCCGTTCAACAGACTTCCACAGCATCGCCTCCATGTCGGCATCGCCGGGAGGGAAGAACTCGAACGAGACCCGGACGGGGTCGCGCGTCGCGAAGTTTGTGCTCATGGGATCCTCGAAAGTAAAGCGGCTTCGTCAGCGATCCCGACACCCGCAGGGGCCATCGCTGCGCTGGAAGCCCGACAGCGGCCTGAAAAATTCCAGTCGCTGCCACCATCCGCCAAATAGCGGATTCCCTGTGCGGCCATCACGCCGCACTCATCGTCCCCGTGCCCCGCGGCGCCACCGTTGCGGGCATCGCAACCGCCGCGAGCACGTGCTCGCCGTCAGCCTCAATCGGACTCAATCGCTCACAAGTCAGTCCAACATCCCCGAGCAACCGGCGCAGCCTGCCAATCGGATGCTCCACGACCTTCTCGCGCGAAAGCTCGAGAGACTCGTACCGCTCGAACAGCCAAAGCCGGCCGCCGGGCACCAGCGCCCGGCGCCCATACGCGAGCATTCCGGGGAAGCCACTGTCAGGCACCGCGAGGTGGTCGAGAAACACCGCGTCGAACGATTGCCCCGCGGCCACAAGATCCTTCTCGCAAAGCCCCTCGGAGCTGGCCGCCAGTAACACCCGGCAACCAAACCCGCGTCGTTCTGCAAATGCGCGCGCGCTCTGCGCCGCCCGTCGCGAATGCGCGATGGCAGTGCACTCGTTCGCGAGCGACGCCGCGCTCTCCAAAAGCTCCAGGTGCTCGACTCCCACTACGAGTGCCGATCCCGGCTGCTCGCGCAGATCGACAGCCTCGACGAAGCCTCTCAGAGCCCGACCCAGCCGCGATTCGAGCGTCCTGGCGCCCACGGTCTCCGGGTCAGTACCGGGCCGCGCGGCAGCGCGATCGCGATCCCGCGTAAACACCGGATCCGAGCGATTCAACTGCGCAAGCAGCCCCTGCACGAAGCCGGCGGCGGCGGCGCCTTCCGTAAGTCGGTAGTGGACCCATTGCCCCTGGCGTAGTCGCTCCAGCAATCCGGCCTCGCAAAGAATCCGCAGGTGCCGCGAGACCCGCGGCTCGCTCTGCCCGAGAGCCTGAGCGAGATCCGAAACGCTCAAGTCCTGACGCGCACACAGCGCCAGCAGCCGCAGCCGACTGGCCTCCCCCGCGGCCTTCAGCCAGCCCAGAACTTTGGACGAATCCGTGGTTGCCATGGAATTAAAGAGTTGCACAAGTCTTTAACTCTCAGCCTAGCACAGAGTTCCACAACGGGGAGGCGGCCCAATCGCTGTCTTTAAAAGCTGTGATGCACAGGCGCCGAGAAAGCTGTCGTGCGTATGTCTCGCGGGCGATCCCAAAGGGCGCGCTGGAGGGCTATGAGGCGCTAATTGCCTCGCGGGCGAAACAGACGCAGGCGGGCGCCCCGCACTCCCGGTGCAATCGCAGTGAGTAATGCGAGGGACAGGCAACCCTCGGCGGCGCGACGCCGCGGCCGCTCAATGAATCGAGGGTGGTCCCTCACCCTCGGCAAAGAGCGCCTCCACGTCCGCCGCCTCGAACCGATATGGCCGGTGGCAAAACTCGCACGTGACCGTCACAGCGCCCTGCTCCGTGAGCACGTCCCGAACCTCCTCCGCCCCTAGCGAGCGCAGCAGGCTGCTCACTCTCCCCTGGCTACAGCGGCACTCGAACTGCACCGGCGCGCCCTTGAACAGGCGCATGTCGTGAGCGATGAACCCCCGCTCCAGCAGCTCCTCGACGGGACGCTGGAGCAGGTCGTCGGGGCTCAAGCGCTCGATCCCTTTCTGCGCCTCATCCCAGATGGCCTTCATATCCGATTCGTCGGCATTGGCAGGGTCCGGCAGCTTCTGCACCAGCATCCCCACTCCCCGCTCACCGTCGGCAGCCAACAAAACGCGCGTGGGAAGCTGCTCGGACGACGCAAAGTAAGTCTCGAGCGAGTCCGCCAGCGACGCCCCCGTCAGCGGCACGATTCCCTGGTAGCGCGTGTTTTTCTCATCCGCCTCAATGGTCACGGCGAAGCGCCCGTCAGTGCCGACGAGCCGCCGGAAAACGGCGCCCCCCTTAGGGTCCGACGAGATCTCCTCCACGGCAGCGTCATCGAAACGCGCGACCGCACGCAACCGAAAGTCGTGCGTGCACTGAGCAACGAGCAGCCTCACGGCCCCATTACCCTGCAGCTGCAAAGTCAGCGTCCCGTTGAACTTCAGAGTCGCGGCCAGCAGCACGGAAGCGGCAACCGCCTGGCCGAGCAGCTCCCTGACCGGCTCCGGATAATCCTTGTGAGCGCGCAGCTCGCGCCAGGCCCCTTCGAGGCGCACCCAGTGGCCGCGAACAGGACGATTCTCGACGATAAAGCGACGAACCTCGTCGCCAGGGAGTGCTTGGGATTGCATCGGCACACAATGGGGCACGCGCCAGCGCAACTCAACGGGGGCGCCTAGCCGGGGGCGCCTAGCCGGGAGCCGGTATCGCTAGGCTCAGCCTGAGCGCACCTCGGCGCCCACCCAGCACGCGCCAGGCGCAAGCGGTGCGCCTGGTCAGCCGAAGCAAACCTCGGCGCCAGCGCTACTGGCTACAGCAAGGCGGCGGATGCGAGCGAGCCCACTTCTTTCCCGCCGCGCCCTCAGCCCGGCAGCTTCTTCTTCAGCAACTCGTTCAACTGCGCCGGATTGGCCTTCCCCTGCGTCGCCTTCATCACCTGCCCGACGAAAAAACCGAACAGCTTGTCCTTACCCGACCGGTAATCCGCCAGCTGCACCGGATTCTTCGCCATGACCTCATCGATGGCGCGCTCGATCGCGGAGCTGTCCGTGATCTGCTTGAGCCCCTTCTCCTCGATGATGGCATCCGCGCCCGCGCCGCTCGCCCACATGGCCTCGAACACTTCCTTGGCGATCTTTCCGGAGATCGTCTGGTCCGCGATCCGCTTCAGCAGTCCCGCGAGCCGCGTGGCTGGCAGCTTGCCGCCGTCGCTCTCGAGCCCCTCCCTGTTCAAGGCAGCCGCGAGCTCACCCATGACCCAGTTCGCCGCGAGCTTCGGCTCGCCCGGAACCTCGCTCGCTACTTCCTCGTAATACGCAGCGAGCTCGCGGCTCGCGGTGAGCACGCCGGCGTCGTAAGCCGAGAGCCCATACTGCGACGAAAAGCGGACCGCTTTCTGATCCGGCAGCTCGGGCAGGCTCGCCCGTACAGCCGCGATGAACGTCTCATTGACCACGACAGGCAGCAGATCCGGATCCGGGAAGTAGCGATAGTCGTTCGCCTCTTCCTTCGACCGCATCGAGCGCGTCTCGCCCTTGTCAGGGTCGTACAGACGAGTCTCCTGCTTCACCTTGCCGCCGGATTCGATGAGGTCGATCTGACGTTCCACCTCGTAGTTGATCGCTTTCTCGACAAATCGGAAGGAATTGAGATTCTTGATCTCCGCGCGCGTACCGAACTTCTCGGCGCCCCTGCGGCGCACCGATACGTTGGCGTCGCAGCGGAACGAGCCCTCCTGCATGTTGCCGTCGCAGATCTCGAGATAGCGCACGAGCGTGTGCACCTTCTTCATGTACGCGACTGCTTCTTTCGCCGAGCGCATGTCCGGCTCCGAGACGATCTCCACGAGCGGTGTGCCCGCCCGGTTGAGATCGATACCGGAGACACCGGGCAGACCTTCGTGCAGCGACTTGCCCGCGTCCTCCTCGAGATGTGCCCGAGTCACGCCGACCCGCTTCTTCGTGCCGTCGTCGAGCACGATGTCGATCGACCCCTGCCCGACGATCGGCAGCTCGTACTGACTGATCTGATAGCCCTTCGGAAGGTCGGGATAGAAGTAGTTTTTACGTGCGAACACCGAGTGCGGCGCGATCCGCGCACCGATGGCGAGCCCGAACTTCACGGCCATGCGCACCGCTTCAGCGTTCAACACCGGCAGCACGCCCGGGTAGCCGAGATCGACGAGATTCGCCTGCGCATTGGGGGGCGCGCCGTATGCGATCGCCGATCCGGAGAAGATCTTCGATTTCGTCGCCAGCTGGGCGTGAATCTCCAGCCCGATCACGGTTTCCCACGGAGTCGCCTCAGAGGGGGACGCCTCAGTGCGGGTCGCCTCAGACTCACTCATGCGTAACGCTCCGGCACGCGCGTATGCCACTCCGTCTCGCGCTGATACAGATGAGCCACATTCAGTAGCTTCGCCTCGCTGAAGTGCGGACCGACGAGCTGCAGTCCGACCGGCAGGCCCTGTACGAAGCCGCAGGGAATCGACATGGCCGGCAGTCCGGCGAGATTCGCGCCGATCGTATAAATATCGTTCAGATACATCGTGATCGGATCGGACGTCTTGGCACCAATCGCGAATGCCGTGGTCGGTGTCGTCGGCCCCATCAGCACGTCCACCTCGCCGAAGGCGCGCGTGAAGTCCGTCGTGATGAGTTGACGCACCTTCTGCGCTTTCAGGTAGTAGGCGTCGTAATAACCGGCGGACAGCACGTAGGTTCCGGTCATGATTCTGCGCTTCACTTCGGCGCCGAAGCCCTCGCCTCGCGAGCGCTTGTAGAGATCCAGCAGATCGCGCGGTTCCTTGCAGCGGTGCCCGAAACGCACACCATCGAAACGCGCGAGGTTGGATGAGCATTCGGCCGGTGCGACGACGTAGTACGCCGGCACCGACAACGGCAGGTTCGGCAGGCTCACCTCACGCAGGGTGGCCCCGAGCTTCTCGTAAGTCGCCAACGCCTCACGGATGCGACGCTCGTTCTCGGGATCGAGACCCTTGTCGAAGAATTCCTTCAGCAAGCCGATCTTCAAACCGGCGAGTGGAGCGTTGAGGCTCGCAGCGTAGTCGGGGACCGGTGTGTCGACACTGGTGGAGTCATTGGCATCGAAGCCGGCCATCTCCCGCAGAATCAGGGCCGCGTCTTGCGCCGTCGTGGTGATGATGCCGCCCTGGTCGAGACTGGAGGCGAAGGCGATCATTCCATAACGCGAGACGCGTCCGTAAGTCGGCTTCAGGCCGGTGACTCCGCACAGTGCCGCGGGCTGCCGGATGGAGCCGCCTGTATCGGTCGCGGTCGCCGCGGGCGCCAGGCGCGCAGCAACCGCGGCAGCCGAGCCGCCCGATGAGCCGCCCGGCACGAGATCGGTATTCCACGGATTGCGCACCGGGCCGTAGTAGCTCGTCTCGTTCGACGAGCCCATCGCGAACTCATCCATGTTCGCCTTGCCGAGCATCACCACGCCGGCAGCCTTGAGCTTTGCGACCAGAGTGGCGTCATATGGCGACACGAAGTTGTCGAGCATCCGCGAGCCGCAGGTCGTCCTCACACCGGCCGTGCAAAAAATATCCTTGTGCGCGATCGGCACGCCCGTGAGTGTGCCGCCGCGCGAGGCGGCGAGCTCACGGTCAGCGGCTTCCGCCGCCGCCAGCGCCTGTTCCCGAGTGACCGAGATGAAGGCATTCAGCACGGGCTGGCTCGCCTCGATGCGATCCAAAAACAACCGCGTCAGCTCCGCGCTCGAGAATTCCTTCGCACGCAGCCCCGCGGCGAGCTGCGCTAGCGTCTTCGTGTGAACATTACTCATGGGCTGCGCCCAAACTTTCCTGCGGGTCGGGACGACCCGCCAAATCTAGCGGCGCTGCGCGCCGGTAGGATTGTGGCTTTCATCACTCTATTACCTTTGGAACGAGGTAAAGCCCCGCAGCGACCTGCGGCGCGTTTTCCTGATAGAGCTCGTGGTGGTCCTGCTCGGTGATCGCATCGGCCCGCAGGCGTTGCGACAGGCCCGGCAGCGGGTGCGCCATCGCAACGACACTCGCCGTGTCGGCACGCTCAAGCTCGCCGACGAAGTCGAGAATGCGCGACAGGCTTTCCTGGTACACGGGAACCTCGGGCGGCTGCAGCTCGAGGCGCGCCAGGTGGGCGATGTTTTCGATCTGTTCGCGTGTAAGAGCCATGGGATTTCGGTGTGCGCGTGTCGGCGCAATGAGAAAAGCAGCCCAAAATCATACATGTTGCCTTGCTCAATGTCCTGTCGGTTGATAGATTACGCGCCACTTTTGGGGTCCCCCGCCGCACTTTCCGGTCGCTTCATGTTCAAACGCTTGCGCGGTTATTTTTCCAGTGATCTCTCGATCGATCTGGGCACGGCCAACACACTCATTTACGTCCGCGACAAGGGCATTGTGCTCAATGAGCCCTCTGTGGTCGCGGTGCAGGACGAGCCCGGGCGGGGCGGCAAGATCATTGTCGCCGTCGGCTCCGAGGCCAAAAACATGCTCGGGCGCACGCCCGGGCACATCACCGCGGTGCGTCCGATGAAGGACGGCGTCATTGCCGACTTCACGTACACCGAGAAAATGCTCCAGCATTTCATCAACAAAGTGCACGGCAACCGCGTGTTGAAGCCCTCGCCGCGCGTCCTCGTGTGCGTGCCGTTCGGCTCGACCCAGGTCGAGCGACGCGCGATCCGCGAGTCCGCGGAAGGCGCGGGCGCGCGTAACGTCGCGATCGTGAGCGAGCCGATGGCGGCCGCCGTAGGCGCCGGGCTTCCGGTGCACGAAGCTCGCGGCTCGATGGTGCTCGACATCGGCGGCGGTACTTCGGAAGTCGCGGTACTTTCGCTGAACGGGATCGTTTATGCGAACTCCGCGCGACTCGGTGGCGACCGCTTCGACGAAGCGATCATGAATTACGTGCGCCGCAATTACGGCATCCTCATAGGTGAGGCCACCGCCGAGCGCATCAAGATCGAGATCGGCTCCGCCTACCCCGGCCAGCAGGTACGCGAGCTGTCCGTCAAGGGTCGCAACCTCTCCGAGGGCGTCCCGCGCAGCTTCACCCTGAACAGCAACGAGATCCTCGAAGCGCTGCAGGAGCCCCTGCAGAGCATCGTGAGCGCCGTGAAGCAGGCGCTCGAACAGACTCCTCCTGAGCTTGGAGCGGACGTCGCCGAGCGCGGTATAGTGCTCACCGGCGGTGGCGCGCTCCTGCGCGACATCGACAAGCTCCTCACGGAAGAGACCGGTCTCCCCGTCGTCGTAGCGGATGACCCTCTCACCTGCGTGGCACGCGGCGGTGGGCGCATTCTCGAGCTGATGGACGAGCTGGGCCCCGGTCACTTCGGTCTTGAGTAAGAACCGGCACGCTGTTTGCGGGCTGTGGCGTCCCCGGAAAAAGCCGCCCCTTTTGCGGGGCGCGTCCAAGCCCGCGGGGCTGAACACGCTGATCGGTCGGCCTGCTGAGGCGGCCGCAGGCCGCTTCAGCCACTAGAGGAACATGGCCGCCTTCGGCACAGGGGGCAGTAGAGCTCAGGTCCGGGGACCCTCACCGGGCTTTCGCTTCACCCTGTACGCGATCCTTTCCATCGTGGTCATGTTCATGGACCAGCGCCACGGCTGGCTCGAGCAGGCGCGCTTCGTCCTGCAGGCGGCGGCCTACCCCATCCAGCTTGCCGTGGGCTCCCCCTCGACCGCCTGGCATTGGCTGCACGAAAGCTTCGAGACGCGCGACGCGCTGCGCGCTGAGAATCAGCGCCTGCAAGGGCAGCAGCGCGATCTCGAGCTGCGCTCGATGCGCTACGAGGCACTCGCCCGCGAAAACGGCGAGCTGCGCGGCTTACGCGACGCCCTGCCACCGGTCGCGGAGCGCTACCTGGCTGCGGAAATCGTGAACATCCAGCTCAACAGCCTGCGCCAACGGGTGCTCATCAATCGCGGGGCGACCAATGGAGTCTTCAAGGCGCAGGCCGTGCTGGATGACAAGGGGCTCATAGGCCAGACGACGCACGTCGGCCCGTGGAGTGCCGAGGTCATTCTGATCACCGACCCCGAGCACGCCGTCCCCGTGGAGATCGAGCGAACCGGACTGCGCACCATTGCGGTGGGCGCGGGCGATACGACGTCCCTAGCGCTTCCATACCTACCGGGGAACGCCGATATCAAGACCGGTGACCTGCTCGTAACCTCCGGCCTTGGTGGAGTATTTCCCGCCGGCTACCCTGTGGCGCGTGTCACCGAGGTTCACCGCGACGCGGTGCAGCCGCTCGCGCAGGTGCGCGCGATTCCCTTCGCGAGAATCGATACTGATACCGAGGTCGTACTCGTCTGGTTCCGACCGGAACACCCGGCGGCGCCCGCCTCCGCCACGACCGGTGACCTGAAAGCGGGGAATGCGGCCCTGCAGCCACAACCGGCGCCACCCCCGCGGCCGAAACCCACCGCCCCGGAAGCTACTACGGCTCCCGCGCCAACGTCTGCCTCGCCCGCGCCGACACCCTCTTTGAACCCCGGCCGGCCGGCATCACCTGATACACCGAACTCAACGACCCCGGCGCCGTCGAAGAAAGGGACGCCCGCGCCTACTGTCCCGCCTCCGCTCCCCAAGAGCTCGGAACGGTCGTCGGCGCCCCCACCGACCAACTCGAAGGAACCCGCTGCCGGTGACGCCGCCCCTGCTGCTGCGCCCAAGAGGCCGACCAGCCCCACGCCACCACCGCCCGACGCGACACCGAGGAACCCATGAGTTCGTCCGAGCCGCGCGGCCGAATGCTTTTCAGCGCCTTGATTGCACTCATCCTGACGGTGCTGCCGCTGCCGCGGTGGCTCGACGTGGTGCGACCGGCGTTCCTGGTGCTGACGGTCCTGTATTGGTCGATCGCCGCGCCGCGGGCCGGTGGCATCGGGCTGGGGTGGTTCTCGGGGCTGCTATTGGATGTGTTCCAAGGGCCGGTGCTCGGCCAGCACGCCATGGCACTTTCGCTCGTCACGTACGTCACGTCCCGCGAACATCAGAAGATCCGGTCGAAGCCCGCGTTTCAGCAGGCGCTCATCGTCTTCGCTGTACTCATCGTGTACGAGGTCGTCGTATTTGCGATCGACGGCTGGACCGGCCATCCGCTCACGAGTCCGCTTCGCTGGATCCATACGATCACCGGCGCACTGATCTGGCCGCTCGCGGCGGCGATCCTCGGCCACCGCAACGGCCGGCGCTCATGAATGCGGCAACGGCTTCCGGCCGCGGGACCTGAGCATGCCAGCCGGCCGCATCAAGGATCACTGGGGCGAGCAGCGTCTCTTCGAGATGCGCGCACTGGTTGCCGGCACGCTCATGGTGCTGCTCACCTTCACGCTTCTCGGGCGTCTCTTCCTTCTGCAGGTCGTGCACCACGAGTACTACGCGGACCTTTCGCAGGGAAACCGCGTCCGCACTGAGCCGATCCCCGCCGCGCGCGGCCTGATCCTCGATCGCAACAGCGAAGTCATCGCCGGCAATCAGCCCGCCTACCAGCTCGAACTCGTCCCCGAGGAGGTGCCTGACCTGCGCGGCACGCTCAAGGCGCTCGTCGCGCTCGAACTCATTCGAGCGGAGGATGTCGATGAGCTGATGCGGACTATCAAGTCGCGGCGAACTTTCGATAGCGTTCCGATACGCCTGCGCATGTCCGACGAGGACGTTGCCCGCTTCGCCGTCCGGCGCTTCGAGTTCCCCGGTCTCGACATCAAGACGCGGCAGACACGTTTTTACCCGAGCGCGGGGCTAGCCGTGCATGCGCTGGGCTACGTCGGCGCGATCAGCGAGACGGACCTCGAGCGCATCGATCGCGCGGCGTACGCCGGCACGACGCTCATCGGCAAGCTCGGCGTGGAAAGTGCCTATGAACCGCAATTGCACGGTACGAACGGCTTTCGAGAACTCCTCGTCAATGCGCAGGGCCGTTCAGTAGAGCGCCAGGGCGCCTTTATCCCCAATCTGCGCACGAAGGCGCCGGCGTCCGGTGACGACGTGCTCCTCTCTATCGATCTGAAAGTACAACGCGTAGCCGAAACAGCGCTGGCCGGACATCGTGGCGCGGTCGTCGCACTCGATCCGAACACCGGCGACGTGATTGCACTCGTGAGCCTGCCGGGATTCGATCCGAACATGTTCGGCCGCGGAATCACGGCTGCCGAATACAGTGTGCTGAGGGACGATGTCGATAAACCCCTCTTGAACCGTGCCATGCGCGGAACGTACCCGCCGGGCTCGACGGTGAAGCCGGTCATCGCGCTTGCAGCGCTCACCTATCACATGGTGGATCCAGAACAGCGCAAATACTGTGCAGGCTCGTTTCACCTTCCCGGCAGCGCTCACATGTTCCGCGAATACCATAATGAGCATCACGGGTACGTCGACCTCGACGACGCCATCGTGCGCTCATGCGACGTCTACTTTTACGGACTCGCGAACACGATCGGCGTGGACCGGATCTCAACGTTCATGGCGCCGTTCGGTTTCGGCAAACCCACTGGCATAGACATCAGCGGCGAGAGGCCCGGCCTGCTCCCCTCGCGCGCATGGAAAGCGAAAGCCTTCACGCGCGCGGCGGACCAGATGTGGTTCCCCGGCGAGACAGTGAACTTCGGCATCGGACAGGGCTACCTCAACGTCACGCCGCTGCAGCTTGCGCACTACGCGGGAATCATGGCCACACGCGGGAAGGTCTGGAAGCCGCGCCTCATTGCAGGGCTCCGCGACCCGCAGACGGGGGAAATCCACCGCCTTCCGCCGGTGTCCGGGGGAGACGTCACGGGTGTGACCCCTGAGGACTGGGCACGCGTGGTCCACGGAATGATCGGTGTAACGACGCACGGCACCGCGGCTGCGATCGGCGCAAAAGCACCGTATCCCTTTGCCGGCAAGACCGGAACCGCGCAGGTCTTCACGGTCGCGCAAAACGACCGCTACAACGCAAAGAAACTCGATGAGCGCCTGCGCGACCATTCGTGGTTCATTGCCTTTGCTCCGGCCGATGCGCCCCGCATCGCGGTCGCGGTGATCCAGGAGAATGGCGGCGCCGGTGCGAGCGCGGCCGCGCCCATTGCGCGCAAAGTTCTGGATGCCTACCTGTTAGGACCGGACGGAAAGCTCAAGCCTGCCGAGGCGGCCACGCAGACTTTCCACGATCAGCCCGCGCCCAGGGCACCGGAGAAGATCGCCCAGCCGCTGGCGCCGGAAGCGACCACCCAGGTTCCGGCGCCAGGTACGACGACCCAACCTTCAGCGCCAGACTCGACGGCCCAACCCCCGGCAGTGCCGCCTGCCGAGAAGCCGGCCAGCACAGCGGTCCCGCCGGTCCCGCAGGTGCGCTCCACCTCCGCGCGTCAGAAACAAGCCGCATGATCTACGAAGAAATCAGCACAGGTTCCCGCACGCGCCGCACGCTGACCGGCGCGGCACGCGTGTTGTTTGAACTCAACGTCGACGGACCGCTCGTAGTCGGTCTGGCCCTCATCGCTGTCTACGGCCTCATCGTGTTGTACAGCGCCTCGGGACAGAACGTCGACACCATTGTGCGTACCGTTGTCCGCCTAGGCCTCGGAACGATCGCGATGCTCGTGCTGGCCCGCGTGAACCCTAATTTCCTGCGGCGCACGACGCCATGGCTGTACGCCATCGGCATCATCCTCTTATTCATCGTCGCGGCGGTTGGCCACATCGGCATGGGCGCGCAGCGCTGGCTGAATCTCGGGATCGTGCGGTTCCAACCATCGGAGCTCATGAAGCTGGCGGTCCCCATGATGTGCGCGTGGTATCTGCACGAGCGCGCCTTGCCTCCGAGTTTCGTCTCGCTGACACTCCTCGGGGCGCTCATTCTCGTCCCTGTGGGCCTCGTAGCGGTGCAACCGGACCTGGGTACGGCGGCGTTGATTGCGATCGCGGGCGCTCTCGTCATCGTCATGGCCGGCCTGCAGGTGCGCATCATGGCGATCTTCGCAGCGCTTGCCGGGATCGGCGCCTGGTTCGGCTGGAGCTTCATGCACGACTACCAGCGCAAGCGGGTGCTCACGTTTCTCGACCCGCAGACCGACCCTCTCGGCGCCGGCTATCACATCATCCAATCGCAGATCGCGATCGGCTCGGGCGGCGTGTTCGGCAAAGGCTGGATGAACGGCAGCCAGGCGCAACTCGAGTTTCTCCCCGAGCGCTCCACCGATTTCATCTTCGCCGTGATCGGCGAAGAGTTCGGCCTGCTCGGGCTGGGGCTCCTGCTGCTGCTCTATATGTTCGTCGTTGGCCGCTCGATTTTTCTCGCCATGCAGACGCAGGATACGTTTGCGCGCCTGCTCGCCGGAAGCCTCGCGCTCACCTTCTTCGTCTACGTATTCATCAACGCGGGGATGGTTACGGGTCTCCTCCCTGTCGTCGGCGTACCGCTTCCCCTCGTCAGCTACGGCGGAACCTCGGTGGTGACCCTGCTGGCCGGCTTCGGTATCCTGATGGCGCTGTATTCCCATCGGAAGCTGGTTAGCTCTTAGTTGCGGCTGCGCCGGACTTTCCTTGGGGGTCGAAGCGGCCCTGTCCATTTTAGCGGCGCGTAGCGCGCCGAGAAGGCGATTTGAAAACTTGACCCGCCGTGCCGCCATCCTTCTCGCCGCCGTCCTCGCGCCCGTCACGGCGCAACCGGCGCGCGCGCCGACCCACGGCGGCTTCGACCTCAGGCGTCCCGAAATCGTGAGCTTCGTGAATGACGTGGTGGGCCGCGACCCCCTCAAGCGCAAAGCCGTGCTCCGACTGCTCGCGAAGGCCCAGCCGCAGCCGAAGATCATCGAGCTCATCACCCGGCCGGCCGAGAAAGTCACCCCCTGGTGGGAATACCACGATCGCTTCCTCACCGAGGAACGGATCTCGCAGGGCGCGCAATTCTGGGCCGAGCACCGCGAGTCGCTCGAGCGCATTTCCGCCGCGCGTGGCATCCCACCTGAATATCTGATCGCGATCATCGGCGTTGAAACACGGTACGGGCGCATGACGGGCCGTTACCGGGTACTCGATGCGCTGGCGACACTGGCCTTCGATTACCCGCCACGCGGCGAGTACTTCCGCGGCGAACTGGAGCAATTCATGCTCCTCGCTAACGAAGACAAGCTCAATCCGCTCACCACCACCGGTTCCTACGCGGGCGCGATGGGCGCCCCGCAGTTCATGCCTTCCACGTACCGGCGTTATGCGATCGACGACAACACCGACAAGAAGCGTGACTTGTGGGGTGATTGGGACGACATCATCGCCAGCGTCGCAAACTATCTGCAAGAGCACGGCTGGGAAGCCGGCGGGCCGGTCATCGCCGAAGTCCAGCTCGACCCCGATCCGACATTTCAGATCGAGGCGCGCAAACTCGATCTCAACGAGACCGTCGACAGCCTGAACGCCCATGGCGTAAGAATCGATACGACCGTGCCTGGCGACACGCCGGCCGTTCTCATCTACGCCGAGCAGCAGGACGGCCCGGCCTACCGCGTGGGTTTCAGGAACTTCTACGTCATCACCCGTTATAACGGCAGCGCCCGCTACGCAATGTCGGTACACGACCTCGCAACGGCCATTGCTCAACGCGTCCACGGTGCGCAGCCGTGAAGGCTGTGCGCGTATCCGATCTCTGCCGCGCGAGCCTCCTTGCGAGCTTTCTCTGCGGGCTGGTTGGATGTTCCACGTTGGGACGCTCGCCAACTTCGCCTGTTCCGGCTGCGGTTGAATTACCGCCGCCGCCCCTCAACATCGAAGCGCTTCCCGACGCCGTTCCGCGCCCCGAGCCGCGCAGCGCACATGGCAATCCGCCGTTTTACGACGTGTTGGGAAGACGCTACTTCGTGCTTGGCGCGGCTGATGGTTACGTTGAGCGTGGAGTTGCATCCTGGTACGGTCCGACATTCCACGGAGTAAGCACGTCTAGCGGCGAGCGTTACGACATGTACGGCATGACGGCGGCTCACAAGACACTCCCCCTGCCGACCTACGCGCGAGTCACGAATCTGCGCAACGGCCGGAGCATCACGGTGCGGATCAACGACCGGGGCCCATTCGTAGCGAACCGGCTGATCGACCTCTCGTACACCGCGGCTGCAAAACTCGACATGCTCCGCGACGGCACCACATTGGTTGAAGTGCGGGCGCTCGTACCCGGACAGCCGGATAACCTCACCCGTATCTCGGAAACTCCGCCTCCGGCTCTCTACGTACAGGCCGGAGCGTTCGCGGATCAAGCCAACGCGCAGCGGATGATCACCCGCTTGCGTAAGGCGGGCCTGACTGCCGCCTTCATCGCTGCGCCGCCGGAGGACAAAACCCCGCTGTATCGCGTGCGGGTCGGACCGATCAGCAACGTAGCCGACTTCGATAGACTCGCGGCCAGGCTCGCGACGCTGGGTTATGCCGGCGCGCGGCTCGCGATGGACTGACGAGGTGGGCAGCAGAGTGCGCCACATGCTGCATCCGCCCCGACGTTTGCTGTGGCTATTCGCTTTCACTTGCGCCCTGGTTGCGATTCTGGCCATCGGGTTCGTGAGCTACACGGAGACGAGTGTGCTCGCAAGCTCCACCGCGCGAGTGCAACGCTCGTACGATGTACTGCAGACCCTTCATGACCTCAACACCGCGCTCACCGATACGGAAACCAACCAGCGCGGCTACCTCCTCACCCAGGACGCGTCATACCTCGACCAGTATGACGGCGCTATCGCGCAAATCCGGCTGGCTCTCACCGAGCTGCGCCGTCTGAGCACCAACGAGCGTCCGACCGGAGACGCCATCACGCATCTGGCGCAGCTTGCGGGAGCAAAGCTCGACGAGATGCAACAGAGCATTCACTCCTGGCAACGGGGTCAGCGGCATGGAGCACTCGCACAGCTCGCCGGAGGTGAAGGCAGGCAGATCATGGACGACTTCCGCCGCAACACCCAGCAGCTCGAGGCCGATCAGCGCAGACTGCTGGATTTGCAGCAGCGTCGGGAATATCACGCACGGCTCGCGAGCGAGGCGGTGCTCGTGGCGACCATCCTGTTGAGCCTGCTGTTCGTTGGCGCCGCCGCTATCATCAGCCGCCGCTTCGACGAGCGCCGCCGGCTGCTCGAAAAGGAAGTCGCCGAGCGTCAGCGCGCGGAAGAGCTACGCGAGGCGTTACTAACTAGTGAGCGGGCGGCGCGCTCCGAAGCGGAGCGCGCTACGAGACTCAAGGATGAGTTCGTTGCAACCATGAGCCACGAGCTGCGTACACCGCTGAATGCCATCGTGGGTTGGGCGAGTATCCTGCGCAGGGATCGTCGCCCTGAAACCGTGGGCCAGGGCGTTGAAGTCATCGAGCGCAACGCGAAGCTGCAGGCCCGCATGGTGGAGGATCTGCTCGACATGAGCCGCATTCTGTCGGGCAAGCTGGCGATGGAACTACAGAGGACGGACCTGTCGCTCGTGATCGAGGCGGCGGTCGCCGCAGTGAGGCCCTCCGCCGACGCCAAGAGCGTGCGGCTGCAAACTACTATCAGCCCCACCCGGCCTGTCAACGGCGACTCGGGAAGGTTGCAGCAGGTCATCTGGAACCTGCTGACCAACGCGATCAAGTTCACTCCCCGTGAAGGGACGATCACCGTTCTCGTGCGCGAGTCCCCGAGCGAGGACACGCCCAGCGTCGAAATCAATGTCAGCGACACCGGCCAGGGGATCGACCCGAAATTCCTGCCTTACGTCTTCGACCGATTCCGACAGGCAGATGCGTCCACCACGCGCCGCCACGGCGGTCTCGGCCTCGGACTCTCCATCGTCAAGAGCCTGGTGGAGATGCACGGTGGTACGGTGGATGTGAAAAGCTCAGGTGAAGGTCAAGGTACGACGTTCACGGTGCGCCTACCCCTAGCGCTAAGTCGACCCCGCAGTGCTGCAGCCGCCCCAGCAGAGCCCTTAAACCGGCAAGAGGCGGAAGAAACCTCACGGCTGACCGGTTTACGAATACTGGTGGTCGACGACGAGGCGGATGCGCGGACGCTTGCGCGACGGGTGCTCGAGGAGTGCGGCGCGGAAGTGGTGACTGTGGGCTCGACAGCCGAGGCGCTTGCGGTAGTGAAAGAAGACAGCGGAGTAAGCGTGGTAGTGAGCGACATCGGTATGCCGGAACACGACGGCTACGACTTGATCACCCAGATGCGAGCCATCCCAGGCAGCGCGGGACACCTTCCTGCAATCGCACTCACCGCGCTCGCACGGGATGAGGATCGCAAGCGCGCCCTCCTGTCCGGTTACCAGGTCCACATCAGCAAACCCGTCGATCCGGCGGAGTTGGTAGCCGTGATCGCCACACTCGCGGGCAGGGACGGGCATGCGGGCCCCGACGGTCCTCGGCCTCTCTGATGCGCCACACCCAGGATCCATTAGTAGGCCAAGCTGCCGGGGAATTCGATAGAATCGCCGCCTTCCTGACGCTCACCATGCTCGCCTGACGGCGAATTCGGGGGATTTCTACGGATGTTTCGCTCGTCCACCGCTCTGCTCGCACTGTCTTCCCTGCTCGCACTATCCACACTCCTCGCTGGCCCGGCTCGCGCGGCAGCGCCCATTCCGAAGCCACCGGATGTCGCCGCACGCGCGTACATACTTTCGGACCACTTCAGCGGCCGCATTCTTGCGCAGGACCATGCCGACGATCGCATGGAGCCGGCGAGCCTCACAAAGCTTATGGCCTCCTACGTAATCTTCACGGCGCTGAAGGAAGGGCGTCTGAAGCTCACCGATCTGGTCACGATCAGCGAGCATGCGTGGCGCGCCGAAGGGTCGCGCACTTTTGTGCAGGTGGGCACCCAGATCCCGGTCGACATTCTGCTCAAGGGCATGATCGTTCAATCGGGGAATGATGCGACGATCGCGCTCGCCGAGCGCGTGGGCGGTACCGAGCCGGCGTTCGCGCAGATGATGAACGCCTACGCCAAGCGCCTCGGCATGAGGGGCAGCAACTTCGAGGACAGCAACGGCCTGCCCTCGCCGAATCATTACACGACCGCGCGCGACATGATGACGCTGGCGAACGCGCTCATTCGGGATTTTCCCGAGTACTACCCGCTGTTCAGCCTGCACGAGTTCCTCTGGAACAACATCAAGCAGCAGAACCGCAACGGATTGCTCGGGCGCGACCCGACCGTCGACGGACTGAAGACCGGGCACACCGACAGCGCTGGCTTCTGCCTCGTCACCTCCGCAAAGCGCGACAACATGCGGCTGGTGTCCGTCGTCATGGGCGCACCGAGTGTCAAAGCGCGTGAAGACGCAAGTTCGGCGCTGTTGAACTACGGTTACACCTTCTACGAGACCACCAAGCTGAAGCAGGCCCGCGAGGCGGTGTTGAAACCCCGCGTGTACAAGTCGGCGACGGAGTTTGCGGCATTGGGAATTCCGAACGACATCATCGTCACCGTGGGTCGCGGCCAGGCCGCGAGCCTGACGACAACCGCCAAGCTCACCCAGGAGCCGTTGATAGCGCCGCTTCTTGCTGGCAAGCCTGTTGGTGAGCTCATCGTGACGGACGGCACCGGCGAAGTCATCGCACGCGCACCTCTTGTGCCATTAGCGACGGTCGCGGAAGGGGGCTTGTGGACGCGCATGGTCGACGACGTCTCGCTCTGGTTCCACTGAGGAGGATGGGGTGTGGCCGACCCGTTTCCGATCTGCTATTTGAATGGAGCACATCTTCCTCTCGAAGAGGCACGCATATCGCCGATGGACAGAGGCTTTCTATATGCCGACGGAGCGTACGAGGTCATGCCGGTTTACAGTGGCCGGCCCTTTCGCTTTGACGCTCACTGCGATCGGCTCACGCGCAGCCTCACTGAAATCCGTATGCGTGACCCGCACACTCGCGACGAGTGGCGCAAGATCTTCGGAAAGCTGATCGCCGACAACGGCGGCGGAAACCAGTATGTCTATTGGCAGGTAAGTCGTGGCGCTGAGCGCGGCAGAAATCACGCGCCTCTGCCCGACATTCCCCGCACGGTATTTGCGTTCTGCTCCCCCTTGCCGCTCGCGCCACCCGAAGCGCTCGAAAACGGAGTCGTGTGCGTGACTGCAACCGATACCCGGTGGGCCCGATGCGACATAAAATCCGTGTCATTGCTCGCCAACGTGCTGTTGCGGCAGCTCGCGGTTGACGCCAAGGCGGTGGAAACGATTCTCCTGCGTGATGGCGATCTCATGGAGGCTTCTGCGTCGGCCGTCCATGTAGTCATAAACGGCGAGGTCCGCTCACCGCCGAACTCACGCAAAATCCTTGCCGGTACAACTCGTAGCGTCATGGAGGAGATGGCGACCCGCGTCGGCCTCCCTTTCCGCGCCGCGTCCATTAGCGAGACGGAACTCCGTGGCGCGGACGAGGTATGGCTCTCCGCCGCGACTCGCGAGGTGCAGGCGGTCACGACGCTCGACGGTCGACCTGTGGGCTCGGGTAAACCTGGGCCACAGTGGCGGCGCGTATATGACGAGCTGCAGAGCTACAAGCGAGAGTTGGCAGGTACACCGTGGTAGACGAATCCACGTCTCTGCTGCAGTTCCCGACCGACTATCCCATTAAGGTCGTCGGCCGGCCCTCGGACGAGTTCCGGGCTCGCGTGCACGCCATCGTGGTCCGCCACGTGCCTACGCTCGATGCCGACCAGGTGTCCGAGCGATTGAGCGAGAACGCCAACTTTCTATCGATCTCCTACATGATCCGCGCCGAAAGCCGCGAGCAGATCGTGGCGCTCGCCACCGATCTGAAGGCGTGCGACGGCGTTCTGATGATCATCTAGCGGCCTCCCGGCCGCTGAGTGGCCCCCTCCCGGCGACGGCCAAGCCCGTGCCGCTTATAACCTTATAACCCCTTTGTCACTGACGCTAAGGCCTGTGGGCCGGTAGCATTGCCCGTTTTGCGGTCGCCGGTAACCTAGAAAGTATGTCCATTACCCTTGATCAGGTGACCAAGCGCTACCAGGGCGTGCCGGTCGTCAACGATGTGTCGCTCGACATCGGCGATGGCGAATTTTTCGTCCTGCTCGGCCCCAGCGGCAGCGGCAAGAGCACCCTGTTGCGCGCGATCGCGGGCCTCTCGGGCGTGGATCATGGACGAATCGCATTGCACGGCCGCGATGTGACCCACGTTTCCGCCCGCGAGCGCGGCGTCGGCCTCGTCTTTCAGAACTACGCGCTGTTCCGCCATATGACCGTGGCGGAGAACATCGAGTTCGCCTTACGAGTGCGGCGCATGAAGGGGGCCGACCGCCGCCAGCGGCGCCAGGAGCTGCTGCGCCTGGTCGCCCTCGAAGGCATGGATCAGCGCCTGCCCGCCCAACTGTCCGGCGGCCAGCAGCAGCGGGTCGCCGTAGCGCGTGCCCTGGCCCATAAGCCGGAGGTTCTCCTTCTGGACGAGCCGTTCGGCGCGCTCGATGCGAAGATCCGCGAAGAGCTGCGCCGGACCATTCGCCAAGTGCAACGTGAGCTGGGCATTACCACGGTGCTCGTCACTCACGACCAGGAGGAAGCGTTCGCAATGGCCGATCGCATCGGGGTCATGAACCTCGGGCGACTCCTCGAAATGGGCGGGCCGAACGAGCTCTACACGCGTCCCGCGACCCGCTTCGTGGCGACGTTCCTGGGTGCCGCGAACCTGATCCTCGGGCGCCAAACGAAGGACGGCATTCGTTTCGGCGAACGACCGGTCAGTGCGATCTCCGCGGTTCCGCCACACGGTTTACGCGAACACGAAGTGGTCGCCGTCGTACGCCCCGAGGAAATCGAAGTTGCGCCTACGCGCGAAGCGCTCGCATCCGGCTATCTCGCCCGCGGAGCAGTGGACGAGATCGTGTTCACCGGCGCGCTGGAGCGCATGCGAATTCGTCTCGACGGTGGTGCGGACGCGTTGACCCTCGCATATTCCAATGGAGACGGGAATCCATACCTCGAAGTCACGCGTACTCAGCACGAGCAGCGCGCATTCGAGGTCACGAAAGGCCAGAGCGTCGCGATCGGCGTACGTCGCGTGCACGTCCTGCCGACGCCACTGTCGAGTTTTACCGTCTGCGCAGCCAATGAAGCGCTGATGATCGCCCTAGCCCAGCAACCGATGCTCGTGGAACTCGCCTCGCGCATGAAGACGCGCATCTCCACGCGGATGGAGCCGATGTTAGGCGTCCCGGGAGCGCAGTGTGGAGACGCAACGGCATTTTCGGGCACTACCGTCATCGCGTCGCAACCCGACGTCGCGCACCAGGCGGAGTGGCTCCTGCAGCGCGGGGCCGACGAAGTACTGGTGCTTCCCGTGAATGCGTTGCCCCCGCAACGCGTACTCATTCATTGGGCCGACGAAGCGGTACGCAGCGCAACGCTTGCCGTGTCGGCCAGCGTGTTGCGGCACGTGTCGGCTGAAGCCGTGTATATAGGCATTCTTCCCCAGCTGACCCCAACAGCACAGCGGCCCCACGGCATGCGGGCACTTCTGGATGCGCGCTCGGAAGCGCAGGCGGTGCATGGACTGGAGATGAGGACCGAGCTGCGGTTCGGAGACGTCGCCCCGGAGCTCAGGCGCCAACTCGGGGAATCCCCTGGTCAGATGTTGATTCTGGGCGTGTGCGACGTGACGCGGCTCGCCGAGCCCTTCGGCTCACTGTTGGAGTCCGCCCGCTGGCCCGTGCTGCTCGTGCGTCGCGAAAACCGCGAAAACGAGGACTCGGTCCCTTGAGCAAATTCCGTCAGCCCAGCGTATTACCTGGCTTCGGTCTCACCTTCGGTTTCACGACGTTCTTTCTGAGCGCCCTGGTACTGTTGCCGCTCGCAGCCCTGGTGCTCATGGCTGCCTCCATGCACTGGAGCGACTTCGTGCATGTCGTGTTGAGTCCGCGGGCCATCGGATCGTACCGCCTGTCGTTCGGTGCCTCCTTTCTCGCCGCCTCCATCAACCTCGTATTCGGCTTCATCATCGCCTGGACGCTGGTGCGCTATGAGTTTCCCGGCCGCAAGCTGATCGATGCGCTCATTGACATGCCGTTCGCACTCCCAACGGCAGTGTCGGGCATCGCCTTGACGACGGTATTCGCGCAGAACGGCTGGATCGGCCGTTACCTGGAGCCACTGGGCATCAAAGTGGCCTACACCTGGATTGGCGTCACGGTCGCTCTGACGTTGATCGGCATGCCGTTCGTCGTGCGCTCGGTGCAGCCGGCGCTGCTCGAGGTGCAACGCGATCTCGAAGATGCAGCGGAGACCCTCGGCGCGGGCCGCTTCTACGTCTTCCGCAGAATCATCCTGCCGACCGTGCTGCCCGCTCTCCTCACCGGCTTCACGCTCGCCTTCGCACGTGCCGTGGGCGAGTACGGCTCCGTGATTTTCATTGCCGGCAACCTGCCGATGAAAACCGAGATCACTCCCCTCCTCATCGTGATCCACCTCGAGGAGTTCGACTACAAAGGCGCCGCCGCCCTGGGCTTCGTGATGCTCGTCATCTCGTTCGTCATGCTCCTCACCATCAATCTGCTGCAGGCCTGGGGACGCCGGCGGCTCGTGCATTCGACACGCTGATGGCAGCCACCCAGCAATCCGCCGCAGTCGAGGACAGCGCCACGCGACCGGGCGGCGCGTCGATCAGGAGCTCGCTGACGCGGTGGTTCTTCATCGGGCTATCGCTCCTGTTCCTCGCGGCCCTGCTGCTGGCGCCGCTGGCGACCGTCTTCGCGACGGCGTTAGACAAAGGCGTGCGGGCCTATGTGCGCAGCTTCGCCGACCCGGATACCGCCGCGGCCCTGCGGTTGACCCTGATCACGGCGCTCGTCGTCGTGCCGCTGAACACGGTGTTCGGATTGGCCGCCTCCTGGGCCATCGCGAAGTTCGAATTCCACGGCAAGAGCTTTTTCATCACGCTCATCGATCTGCCGCTCGCCGTCTCGCCCGTGATTTCCGGCCTGATCTTCGTGTTGCTGTTCGGGCTGCACGGTTGGTTCGGCACGTGGCTGCAGGATCACGACATCAGTGTCATCTTCGCGCTGCCGGGAATCATCCTCGCAACGATGTTCGTGACCTTCCCGTACGTCGCGCGCGAGCTCATACCCCTCATGCAGCAGCTCGGCAACGACGAAGAGGAGGCTGCGATCACCCTCGGTGCGGGTGGGTGGATGACCTTCTTCCGCGTAACGCTGCCGAAGGTCCGCTGGGGACTCGTGTACGGTGTGATTCTTTGTAACGCCCGCGCGATGGGCGAGTTCGGCGCGGTCTCGGTCGTGTCGGGACACATCCGGGGCCTCACCAATACGATGCCCCTTCACATCGAGATCCTCTACAACGAATACAACTTTGTGGGCGCATTCGCCGTAGCCTCGCTCCTTACGCTGCTCGCCGTACTGACACTAGTCGTCAAGACCCTGGTAGAGCGCACGGGGTACCGACGGCGGTAATCAAAATGCTCGAGCGCGTCAAAACGCTGTGGACTGCATTATGGCCCGATCCGGGCAAAACGAGCCTCGGCTGGTGGCTCGTCGCTATTCATGTCGCCATCGTGCTCCTCGTGGGTGGCGGCATTTCCTATTCCGCGATCGGGATGCTGCATGACTTAGCGGACGAACAAGGGAAGGCGCGCGTGCAGCTGGCGGGAGCCATGGCGCGCGAGGACTTGCGACGCATGGGCGAGGATGCGCTCACCGCAGCGCGCGTGTTGACGGAGCGGCCGACTCTGCAGCGCCTCCTCACCCAAGGCCGCACCGATGCGATTCCGCCGATCCTGCGGCGCTTCTGCGAGACGGGCGGAATGGACGCCTGCGCACTCTTTTCGGGTACGCAACTGGCGGCGCAGAGCGGGCCGGCACTCGACTGGGAAGGAATCGCCACCGCCAGCGCGGAGCAGGGACCGACGTTCATGGCCTTGCCCGCGAACGTCCGGCTGCCGGTGCTCGGCGCGTATGCATCGCTTGGCGATACCGAAGGCACACGCGTCTTCGTAGTGCGGCTCCTGAATGAAAAGCTCGCAAAGACGCTTAGCCAGCGCGTCGGCCTCGACGTGAAACTCATCGACTACCGTTCCTACACGAACGATCCAGTAAACCCATTCACGCCGTTATACTCCGCCGCTCTTGCGGACGGACGCTCCGCGGTTCTGCGTATCACCTCGCAAGGCGTCTACGCTTCGAGCGTTCCGGTGTTTGCCTCGACAGGGGAAGCGATCGCTCTCATCGAAGCGCTCCTGCCGACGACTGCGATCGACACGTCAGCGGGTCACCTGACTCGCAAGCTGCTGGTCACGGCTGTGATCCTGGCGGTGTTGGCCGTTTTTGCCGGCGTGATTCTGAGCGAACTGATCGCGGGACCCGTGAAGGCGCTTACGGAAGCGGCGGTGCGGCTGGGACAGGGCGACTTTTCTGCATCGATCCCGCCCGGAGGGGCCGCCGAGGTCGGCGCGCTCGCCCGCACGATGGAAGACATGCGCCGCAATCTCGTTGACCTGACAGGTGCACTGCGCCGCAGGGAAGCGGAGGCGCAGGCGGTTCTCACTGGTATCGTCGAGGGCGTATATGCAGTAGACAAAAGCCGGATGATCCGCTATCTCAATCCGCAGGCTGCGCGGCTGTTGGGAGTGACTCCGGAGGAGGCTGTCGGCCGCTTCTGCGGTGACGTGCTCAAGCCGCGCGATGAGGATGGCCGCCGTCCTTGCGACTACCGCTGCCCCATACTGCAGGCCCGCACTGACGGCAGCGCCAAGGCCGTCGAGCATCTGCAGGTCTCGCCGACGGATGCCCGTACCACCGTCATCACGAGCTCCGGAATCGTCGACGGCCTTCAGGTGCAAGTGATTCGCGACGAAACGGAGCTCGAGGCGGTGCGCCGCGCACGCGACTCCGTGCTCGCCAACATTTCCCACGAGTTCCGCACGCCCCTGGCGGCGCAACTCGCCTCGATCGAGCTGCTGCTGGAGGGAATGGAGACGCTGCAGCCGGCACAGCAGAAAGAGCTGGTCATGTCGCTGGAACGGGGAGCCTTGCGCCTCACGCGGCTGATCGACAACCTCCTCGAGAGCGTCCGCATCGAGTCGGGACAGCTCAATATCCGGCACCAGAGCGTCGAGCTCGCCGAGGTCGTTGAGGATGCCCAGGCGTTGATCGGGTCGCTGCTCACGCTGCGGCGGCAGACGCTGGAGGTGACACTGCCTGAAGACTTACCGTACATAGAGGGCGACAAACCGCGGCTGACGCAGGTGTTCGTCAACCTCATTGCAAACGCCAACAAATTTGCACCGGAAGGCACTATCGTAAGGATCGGTGCCGAAGCCAAGGATGAATACGTGCTAGCGTGGGTCGAGGACGAAGGCCCCGGCCCGGCTGCGGCCGAAAGCGACGCGATCTTTGCACGCTTTCAGCGCGGCTCCGGGGAAGAGCCGGAACCCGGCGGACTGGGGCTCGGCCTGTGGATCGTGAAGTCGATCGTCGATCGTCACGCCGGCAGCATCACCCTGGTACGCACGGAGCAAGGGCGCACGAGATTCACCATTACATTGCCGACAGAGGCCTCCGCATGAAGATGTTGGTCGCGGATGACGATCGCGATTTGCGCGAGCTCATTGGATTTACGCTGACGCAGGCGGGTTATCTCGTCCTCAAAGCCGGCGACGGACCGAGCGCGCTACAGACGTTCGAAGCCGAGTCGCCGGACCTGGTGGTACTCGACATCAACATGCCCGGAGCCAGCGGTTTCCAGGTCTGCGAGGCCATCCGCAAGCGTTCGCGCGTTCCGGTCATCATGCTGACGGTCCGCGGCGAGGAGGAGGATCTCGTGCGCGCGCTCGAATTGGGCGCGGACGACTTTCTGACCAAACCCTTCAGCCCCCGTACCCTGCTGGCCCGCATCAAGGCGCTTTTGCGGCGCGCCGGCATGGAAAACGCGGCGCCCCTGGCTGCGGGCCGCATCACCCTCGACATCGAAGAGCACACGGTCCAGATCGCCCAGTCCGAGCCGGTACGCCTCACGAAACTCGAGCTGCGCCTGCTGCAGATGCTGCTGGCGAACGCGGGGCACACGGTGAGCTCCGACCGCCTGTTGATCCAGGTCTGGGGCCATCGCAACTCCGGCGACCGGCAGTTGCTGAAACAGCTCGTTCACCGCCTGCGGCAGAAGATCGAAGTCGACCCGGCTACGCCTCAGCTTCTGCAGACCGCGTCCGGAGCGGGTTACAAACTGGTGGTCGATTGAACACTGCGCGGCACTGAAGTCCCAGGCCCCTCCCAGCACGAACGCTCCTCTCACAGAGCCGTGTAGGATTCAACGGAAGCGGGGCAGTAACAAAATAACCCCCAGTTGTCACCGGGGGGCTACTGGTTTGATATCGATCTTTCGTTAGGCTGCGACTCGACATTCCACGCACTGGAAGCTCGAATGACACAGCTACCGCGAACCATCGTTATCGTCGGCGCAGGCTTCAGCGGCGCGGTGGTTGCCGCGAACCTCCTGCGCCTCTCTTATTGGCGCCCGGTGCACGTCGTGCTCGTAGAGCGCGCCCGGCGTATGGCCCGCGGTGCCGCTTACGCCGAAACGCCCCATCCATATCTGTTGAACGTCCCCGCCGGGCGCATGTCGGTCAATTCCCGCGCCCCACTGGAATTCCTGAAGTTCGCGCAGCAGCGGCTGCCGACCACGACGGCCGAAGACTTCCTGCCTCGCTCGCTCTACGGCGAATACCTGGAGTCCTCGCTTCTGGACGCGGAGCTATCGTCCCCCTCTCATGTGCGCTTGGTCAGAATGCAGGGCGATGTCAGGTCCATCGAACGCACTGGGGGTACTTCGCCGTTTCGCCTCCAGCTCGATGACGGGCGCACGCTCACCGCCGACGACGTAGTCCTGGCGCTTGGCAATCCGCCGCCGGGGCGGCTGCCGGGCACCGAAGCGCTGCTCGGATCGCCTCGCTACGTGGAAGACCCGTGGAGTTCGCCGCCGCAATTGCAAGCTGGCGAGACGATGCTCGTCATTGGCACCGGCCTCTCCATGGCGGACACCGTCATCGCCGGCACCGACACAGCGCAAGACAAAGTCGTCTTTCACGCGATCTCACGCCACGGCCTGGTGCCGCCGTCACAAACTGCTTTCCGTCATGCCGGTTGCGAAGGCGACAGCAGTGCTCTTTTACGCGCAGCCTCTTTCTCGGCAAGACGCTTGGTCCGATCTGTCCGTGAACTGACGGAAGATGTACAGCGTCGCGGCGGTGACTGGCGCGAAGCTGTTACATGCGTTCGAAACCTCGCACCCGCGCTTTGGCAGCGACTCCCCACCCGTGAGCGGCGGCGCTTTCTGCGACACGTGCGTCCTTACTGGGACATCCATCGCCATCGACTGCCACAGCAGACGCTCGCGAAGCTCGAGCAATTGCGCCGACAGGACAGTCTCCACGTCCACGCCGGCCGCATTGTCAGTTTCGAGCTCGTCGGCGCAGGCGTCCGTGTGAGCTGGCGCCCGAGAGGCACTGACGAAGTCAGGACGCTCCTCGTCAACCGAGTCATCAACTGTACCGGCGCCGACTACAATCCAACGCGTTCGCGCGATCCGCTCATGCGCTCCCTCCTGACTCAGGGACTGGCGGCGCCCGACGGCCTTGGGCTGGGGCTGCGTACCGGCACCCATGGGGCACTCATCGACTCGCGCGGCCGTGCTGCCAACAACCTGTACTACATCGGCCCCATGCTGCGAGCCGATCATTGGGAGTGCACCGCAGCGCAGGAATTGCGCGGTCACGCCGAACGGCTGGCGCATCACCTCGCGACTCCCGCCGTCAAGCCGATGTTCGCCGTTCAAAGAGCCTGACCCCAAACGAGAACGGGTTCGCCCAGAGCAGCGAACCCGTTAATCATCGACCAATTGATCGTTGGCCGCCCACGCGCGCCCTCAGGTGCGCGTGTCAGTCTCAGGGTGCGTAGATTTGGTCAAACACTCCGCCGTCGCCGAAGTGCACTGGCTGTGCCTTCGCCCAGCCACCGAAGTCGGCGATCGTGACGAGGTTGAGTTTCGGATACTGCGCAGCGTACTTGGCGGCAATCTCCGGATCGCGAGGCCGGTAGTAGTTCCGCGCGACGATCTCCTGCCCTTCCTTGCTGTAGAGGTACTGCAGGTACGCTGTCGCAACCTCCCGGGTCCCGCGGCGCAGGACAACCTTGTCCACGACGGCCACCGGCGGCTCAGCGAGCACGCTCACCGTCGGAACGATGATCTGCAGCTTGTCCCCACCCAACTCCTTGATCGCGAGCATCGCCTCGTTTTCCCAGGCGATCAACACATCACCCAGTTCACGCTGCACGAAGGTCGTCGTCGAACCGCGCGCGCCGGTATCCAGCACGGGCACGTTCTTATAGAGCTTACGCACGAATTCCTTGGCGGTAGTGGCATTGCCGCCGGGCTGCTTCAGTGCCCAACCCCACGCGGCAAGATAATTCCAGCGCGCGCCGCCCGAAGTCTTCGGGTTTGGCGTGATGACAGCGACGCCCGGCTTAACGAGGTCGCTCCAATCACGGATACCCTTTGGGTTTCCCTTACGCACGAGGAATACGATGGTGGAGGTATACGGCGAGCTGTTGTCCGGATAGCGGCTCTGCCAGTTGATCGGCAGCAACTTACCCTGCGTCGCCACAGCATCGATATCGGCAGCGAGCGCTAGCGTCACGACGTCCGCACCAAGACCGTCGATCACCGAGCGGGCCTGCTTGCCCGAGCCACCGTGTGACTGGTTGACCTTAACGTCCGTGCCTGTCTTTGCCTTCCAGTACTTCGCAAACGCTGCGTTGTAATCTACATAGAGCTCGCGTGTCGGGTCGTAAGACACATTGAGCAGCGTGACCTGGGCCGCCGTGGCAAGCGTCGAGCCGAACAGCGAGGCCATGGCGATACCCGTCGCCACGAACGCCGCCATACGCGGCAGCGAGTGTTTCGATTTCATCAAAATTCTCCGGTGGAACCTGCGCGATTGTAGTTGAGGACCCGCAGCCTCGTAAGCGCGTCCGGCAAAGCCAGGCGGGTCGGCTTGGTGCGCCCTGAGAGGTTAAACCCACTCGAGTTATGAAGTCAGTCGGGAGACGGTGACAGATTGGTTATAAGAGACACGGTAGGGATTCGACGGCTCGAATCCCCGCGCCAGCGGGCTGCCCGAGCGCTCCAGCCCCGTCGCTGCGAGTGCCGGGGCATCGCAAAGCGGGTCAGTCCGCGAACCTCACCGCGTCGCACCCAAGCCCAGCGCCAGCAGCAAGTGCGGCTCGAGCGCATCGGCAGCCGCAGCCACCGAGCCGGCCCCACCTAAATCTGCAAGACGCGTCATTTCGAGGCCTTCATAGCCGCACGGATTGATCCGGCCGAACGGCTCGAGGTCCAGATCCACGTTCAGTGCGAGTCCGTGATAACTGGCGCCCCGGCGCACGCGAATCCCGACGCTCGCCAGCTTTTTGCCGTCGACGTAAACGCCGGGAGCGTTCCGGCGACACTCGGCCGTAATGCCATAGTCCGCCGCAAGAGTGATCACGCTCCGCTCGAGCGCTGTGACCAGGTCGCGAATTCCCAGACCCGAGCGTCGAAGGTCGATGAGCGGATACACCACGAGTTGCCCCGGGCCGTGGTAGGTCACCTGTCCACCGCGATCGATCTGCACAACGGGAATATCTCCCGGTGCCAACACGTGGCCGCGGGTCGCATTCATGCCAAGTGTGAAAACCGGCGGATGCTCTAGAAACCAAATCTCATCCGGCGTGCTCGAATCGCGTTCGTCGGTGAAACGCTGCATGGCCCGCCACGTGGGCTCATATTCGACGCGCCCAAGGCGCGTGACGACGGGTTCCGGAGTTGCGTGCCGAAGCCGCCTCTCACGAGACACGCCCGATGCGCAAGCGACGTCAGTCGCTGAAGCGGCGCACGCCGCAGGCGGCGCCCCAGTCTCCGGCGCTTGCTGGAGAGTCGATGCTGCATCGAGGTCCTCAGTTCTGGCAGCCGATTTGGCGGCGCTGACGGTCGGGCCGTTCACTTTGCGAGGCTGCGATTATCGAGACCCGCGTTATTGCGGTTGAGAGCCTGTTCCGCCCGATAGCTCGATCGCACCAGCGGCCCCGACACACACTCGAGGAAGCCCCGAGCGAGCGCGCTCTCTCGAAAGCCATCAAACTCCGCCGGCGTGACGAAGCGTTGGATCGGAAGATGATTGAGCGTCGGCCGCAGATACTGTCCGAGGGTTACGATATCGACACCGACCGCTCGCAGATCATCGAGCGTCTCCTCAACCTCCTGCTCCGTTTCACCGAGACCGAGCATCACGCTGCTTTTCGTCAGGACGCTCGGCTTGTGACGCTTGGCGTGCTCGAGCACGCGTAATGTCTGCTCGTAACCGGCGCGCGGGTCACGCACCGGATGGGTAAGCCGGCGCACGGTCTCAATGTTCTGCGCAAAAACCTCGAGGCCCGAGTCGACGACGACCTCCACGTCCTTCAGCACACCCTGGAAGTCCGGCGTCAGCGCTTCGACGGCCGTCTGCGGGTTGCGCTCCTTGATGGCGCGGATGCAGGCCGCGTAGTGGGCGGCGCCGCCGTCCGCCAGATCATCCCGATTAACCGAGGTGAGGACGACATACTTGAGCTTCATGAGCGCTACGGTCTGCGCGGCATTCTTCGGCTCGTCCGCATCCAGCCAGCCGTGAGGGTTACCGGTGTCGACCGCGCAGAAACGGCACGCACGCGTGCACACCGCGCCCATGAGCATGATCGTGGCCGTGCCAGCGTTCCAGCACTCCCCGATATTCGGGCACTTGGCCTCCTCGCACACCGTGGCGAGCCGGTGCTCCTTCACGATCGCCTTTACGCCCTGAAACCCCGCTCCAGCGGGGGCCCTGGCCCGCAGCCACGGCGGCTTACCGTAAGGGGCGGTCTTTTCTACCGGCCCATGCCCTTTTATACCGTCGCGGATCGCCGTAAAGCCCTGCGGCGTAACATATTTCTCGCCGCTACGCGCCCGCGCGCCTTCCTCTACGACCGGGATACCTTTGAGGTTCGACATGCGCCTATTGTAAGACGAAACGCCTAAAGAGCCGAATATGGGGGGCCTGGAGTGACAGAAGCCAGCACGCGCTCCTGTCGCACGCAGGTCGGCCTTCATCTCGCCCACGTCCCGCTTGAGGTAGTCGACGTCGAGCCTGAGCACGGCAACTCATCATTTCTTCGCCAACTCCGCGCGAATCTTGGCATCCAGCTCCGCCAGGCGCTGTGGCGTTCCAACATCACACCACTCACCACGGTGCAACTCACCACGCAGCAACCGCGCGGCTATAGCGCGCCTCAGAAGCGGCAGCATCGGAAACCGGCCGGGCGTGCATCCGGCGAAGAACTCCGGACGGTATACACCAACACCCGAATAAGTGAACCGATCAACCTCGCGTTCGACCACCAGGTCACCCTCGAGGCCAAAGTCACCGCGCGGGTTATGCGTCGGGTTCGCCACGAGCACCAGGCGCCCGTTCGCACCGTCGTCTAACCCCAGTGATCCTTTCGCGTCGTTGCCTGAAGTCAGCCGCCCGTAATCTATATCCGTCCACGTATCGCCATTAACGACCAGGAAAGGCCCCGCTCCTAACAGCGGCAGCGCCTTGAAAATGCCCCCGCCCGTTTCGAGCGGCACCGGCCCCTCTTCGCTGTACGCGATCGATACGCCGTAATCCCGTCCGTCACCCAACGCATCACGAATGCGCTCGCCGAGCCACGAGAGATTGATGACAACGTCGCGAATTCCAGCCTTGGCGAGCCTGTCGAGGTGATAACCAATGAGCGGCTTGCCTGCGACGGGCACCAGCGGCTTCGGCAGAGTGTCCGTAATAGGCCGCATCCGTTCACCGCGCCCAGCGGCCAACATCATTGCTCTCACTGCACCATTCTCACTGCAGTACTCACGTCCACGCCTTCCCTCACGACTTCGCGCGCGCATCCGGCGCAACACGCGCATTCGCTAGCGGCAACTCCGGGACGACACGCTGCTCGAGAAGCCGCGCAAGGTCTCTCAACTCGGCATACCGAGCGCAAGTGTCACGCACATAGTCGAGCGTCAACGGAAGATCATTCAAATACCCAGCTTTCCCATCCCGATACCACAACCGCGCGAAAATCCCGAGCACCTTGATGTGGCGCTGCACGCCAATTAGATCAAACCATCGCAAGAACTCAGCCTCATCACTGCCAGCGAGGCGGCCGCCCGTCTCACCGCCTTGCGTACGCAACAGCCCTCGATAACCACTTACCCAGCCCACGACTCGCTCGCGCGGCCACGAGATGTAACAATCCTTCAACAAGGACACGAGGTCGTAGCCAATCGGCCCCCGCAAAGCATCCTGAAAGTCCAGTACGCCAGGATTCCTGCCACTGCCGTTGCCACCGGCGGACCCACGCGCACCGACACCGGTCATCCCGGCGCCGTGCACACGAGCACCGGACCTACCGGCGCCCGACACCCGGTCGCCAACAACCATGAGATTGCGGGAGTGATAATCCCGGTGAACAAACACCGCCGGTTGCGCAAGCGCCTCCACCATCAGAAACTCAAACGCCGCGGCTATCATTTGCGAGTCGGCAGTCGAAAGCTCGAGCGCGAGATGCTTCCCGAGGAACCACTCCGGCATGAGCGCGAGTTCGCGAGCCAGTACCTCCCGATCGTAAGGAGGGAGCTCCGCCGCCGCTTCCTCCCCGCGCACCTGGATATCCGCAAGCACACGCAATGCGTCCCCGTAGAGCCGCTCCGGGTCATCCCCCGCGTTGAGACGGGAGAGATAATGCGTCCCCCCGAGGTCTTCGAGCAGCAGGAGCCCGCGTTCGATATCGGCTTCGTGCACGTGGGGGACATGCGCCCCGAGCCCCTCCAGCAGCCGCGTCACTTTCAGGTAAGGACGAACGTCCTCCTTACCCGGAGGCGCGTCCATGACGATGAAAGTGGATCCGTCACTAAACGCGCGAAAATAGCGCCGAAAGCTCGCATCGGCGGATGCCGGCTCGACGCGTTCGGGATGCAATCCCAGGTCGCGCGACAACCAGTCTTTTAAAAGCGCAAGTCGCGCGTCGGTCTCAGGCATGTGAGGCGTCGAGGCTTTTCACACCCTCGGTGCAAGGGCGCGCCATTATAATGCCGCCCCTCATGCTGCGTTCGAACCCCATTTGGATTGCCATCCTGTCGTTTGGCACTATCACGTCCGCAGCGCAAGCTGACGAGGCCGCCTGCCCCTCGCAGGTGGCGCCCCCCCTCCTCCCGCCGAAAACCGCGTCGGCGCGCGCGGCCGGCGGCAAAAGCATCGCTACCGGCGGCGACTTCGACATCACGAGCGACGAGGCGGTCCTGGGGGTCGACGGCAATGCAACCCTCAAGGGGCACGTCGAGGTTCGCCAGGGCGAGCGCCAGATCAAGGCCGACGAGGTCGAATACGACGGCAAGACCAAGGGCATCAAGAGCCAGGGCGGCGTCGATTACACGGATCCGGTCGTGCACGTCACAGGCCAGGGCGGCGATTACTCGCCCACCGACGGTGCCGATTTCAAGGCCGCGCAGTTCGAGCTGCGCCAGCGCTCGGCCCGCGGTTCCGCCAATTCGATGAGCCTGACGCCCGAGGGGGTAATCGATCTGCAGAATGTCCTGTTCACGACCTGCCCGGCAAACGACCAGTCATGGTCGCTCAGCGCGAAGAGCATCGTCCTCGACACGCGCAGTAAAATCGGCGAGGCGCACGACGCCCGCATCGACTTCAAAGGCGTGCCGATACTCTATTTCCCCTGGGTATCGTTTCCGCTCGGCGATGAGCGCAAGAGCGGTTTTCTCTTTCCGATGATCGGCAACACGTCGAGCAGCGGAGTCGAGGTGTCGACGCCGTTCTACTGGAATATCGCGCCGAACATGGACCTGACGGCCCAGCCGGTCATCTACAGCCGGCGCGGCATCGACCTCGGCGGCGATTTTCGTTTCCTGACGCCGGCCCAGCGCGGTGAGCTCACCTGGAACTACCTGCCCGACGATCCGCTGTTCCATGGCAGCCGCAGCGATGTCAGGCTGCGCAACGTCGCCGAGCTGGGTAACAATTTCCGCTTCGCGATCGATGCGGAAAACGTCAGCGACCCGCAATACTTCGAGAATTTCTCGCAGGGCCCGGAAGGAGCGAGCACCGCGTTCGTCGAGCGGCGCGCCACGCTTTCCTATCGAGACGCACACTGGCGCGTGGACGGCGAGGCGCAGCAGTACCAGACGATCGACATCACAGGCGTGCCGCCCCAAGATCGCCCCTACGCGCGCATCCCGAGCCTCACTGCCAGCGCCGACTTCGGCTGGGGCCCGGAGGACTTCGTGCGCTACGGCTTCGATTCGGAGATCGTCAATTTCAATCGCGACGCCACCAGCTGCCGCGCCGCCGCCCCACTGGGACAGTGCGCCAACGGGTGGCGCGTGGATCTCATGCCTCAGGCGTCGCTCAACTTCGGCGGCACCGGCTACTTCATGCGGCCTTCTGTGGCCTTCCGCGAAACGCAATATGAGCTGAGCGACACGCTGCCTGGACAAGACCGCTCGCCATCGCGAACGCTGCCGATCGCGAGCTTCGATACCGGCGTGCAGTTCGAGCGCGACAGCGGCTCCGGCGGGGTCCGCAGGCTCACCCTCGAGCCGCGACTGTTATATCTCTACGTCCCCTATCGGAATCAGAACAGCCTGCCGGTGTTCGACACGGCGCTGCCGGACCTCAATCCGGTCGAGCTGTTCCGTACGAATCGATACGTCGGCGCGGACCGCGTGAGCGATGCCGACCAGGTGAGCCTGGGCGTGACGAGCCGCGTGCTCGACTCCCATGACGGCCGGCAGTTTCTCGCGATCACCGTCGGGCAGAGCTATTACTTCGAGACCCCGCGTGTGACGCTGCCGTACGAAGTCCCACTGAGCGGCAGCCACTCCGACTTCGTCGCCCAGCTCGCGGTCAACGCTTTCAAGAACTGGAACGCCGACCTCGGGCTGCAATGGGACCCAGTGACCTCGCGAACCGAGCGGGCGGACGTGAATGTCCAGTACAAGCCGGCCCCCGACAAGGTCGTGAACGTGGCCTACCGCTACGAGCGCAGCCAGATTCATCCGATAAGCAGCTGCTCTCTCCTGCTGCTGGTGCCGGGACCGGCGACCGCTTCACAGGGACCGGCGATCTGCGGGTTCGAGCAGGTCGAAGTCTCCGCAACCTGGCCGATCGCGGCCCACTGGAACACTTTCGTGCGGGGGGTGTACTCCCTCCAGGACCACACGGCGCTGGAGCGCTTCGCCGGCTTCGAGTACCGTGCGTGCTGCTGGAGAGTGCGATTCGGTGCACGCCGTTACGTAAGCAACCATCCTGTGCCCCCTGCAACTACGGGTGCCCAGAACACCGGCATCTGGCTGCAACTGGAACTCACGGGTCTTGCAAGTGTCGGATCAGCGTCGGATTCTTTCCTGACCGAAGCCATCCGCGGCTTCACGCCCGCGGACAGTAGTGCTCAAAAATTATTCAAGGGCCAGTGAGGCCTGACTGACGAAGGAAAGTAAAGCCCATGCGCCGGATTCTGACCCCTTTCATCGCCGCTATTGCCTTCGCCTCGGGTGCGCTCGTCCTCCTCGGACAGGCCGACGCGCAGACACGCGAGCTGGCCACCAAGGGCGCGCTCCTGGACCGGGTCGCTGCCGTGGTCAACGACGGTGTCGTGCTGAACAGCGAGCTCGATGAGCAGATCGTGGTCATCAGCGAGCGGCTACGTACCCAGAAGCTCGAGCTGCCGCCGCAGAACGTACTGCGCCAGCAGGTCCTTGAGCGGCTGGTGCTGCAGGAAATCCAGGCGCAGCGCGCCACCAAGGCGGGGCTGAAGGTGCCGGACGAGACCCTGAACAGCGCGCTGCAGGACGTCGCCCAGCGCAATGGCATCCCCCTGGCGCAGCTACCGGAAGCCCTGCATCAGCAGGGCGTGGACTACGCCGCATACCGTGAAGACATGCGCAAAGAGCTCACCCTGGGCCTCCTCCGCCAGCGCGACGTCCTGCAACGCATCAGCATCACGCCGCGCGAAATCGACCAGTTCATGGACAAGCAATCGAAGGCGCCGTCCGAGAACAACGAATACAACGTCTCGCACATTCTCATCGCGGTGCCGCAGGAGGCCACCCCCGAGCAGCTCGATGAGGCCACCAAGCGCGCCACGGACGTCTACCAGCGAGCCAAAGGAGGCGAGGATTTCGCCAAGCTGGCGCTCGCCTACTCCAAGAGCCAGACTGCCCTCGAGGGTGGTGCGCTCGGCTGGCGCAAAGGGGGTGAGCTGCCCACCTTCCTCACCGACGTGGTGGCCAAGCTCAAGGCCGGCGAAGTCAGCGCGCCCCTGCGGACCCCGACGGGCTACCACATCGTGAAGCTGAACGAGATCCGCGGCGGCAATACCAAGGCCATTGAGGACCAGGTGCATATCCGGCACATCCTCATGAAGACGACCGAGCTCGCCGACGAGGCCACCGTGCGCCAGAAGTTGACGCAGATCCGGGAGCGCATTCTCAAAGGCGAGCCCTTCGCGGGTCTCGCGGAGATCACCTCGGAGGACCCCGGTTCGGGTTCCCTGGGGGGCGACCTCGGCTGGACAGGCCCCGGCACCTTCGTGCCCGAGTTCGAGGCAGCGATCGCGAATCTCAAGGACAACGAGATCAGCGAGCCCTTCCACACCCAGTACGGCTGGCATATCGCGCAGCTCCTCGGCCGCCGCCAGTTCGACAACACCGACGAGCTCAAGCGGCGACAGGCTATCGAAGCCATCCGCGCCAGCAAGGCCGACGAAGAGACGGAGCTGTGGCTGCGCCGCCTCCGCGATGAAGCCTACGTGGAATACAAACTCTGAGTGCGAAGCTTCCCCGCATTGCGCTGACGTCGGGTGAGCCGGCCGGTATCGGGCCGGAGCTGTGTCTCGCCATTGCGCAGCGGGAATTGCCGTGCGCTCTGGTTTGTCTCGCGGACCGTGATCTTCTGACGGAGCGTGCACGCCGCCTCGGTTTGAAGATTGAATTGCGCGCTTACGACGGAAGCGCTCGAATACACGCGCCGGGCACGCTTACCGTCGACCATCGCCCACTTGGTGTCCCGAGCAACCCCGGCCGGCTGGAAACAGCCAACGCGCGCTACGTGCTCGACCTTCTCGATCGCGCGACCGACGGTGCGATGGGCGCAGAATTCGATGCGCTCGTCACGGCGCCCGTTCACAAAGGCGTGATCAACGATGCCGGAGTTCCCTTCACCGGTCACACTGAATATCTGGCGGTACGCACGCAGGCACCCCTCCCCGTCATGATGTTGGCGACGGGGGCCATGCGCGTCGCGCTCGCCACAACGCACCTGCCCCTGAAAGATGTCAGCGCGGCGATCACCATCGAATCGTTGTGCCAGATCGTTTCGATCCTCAACCACGATCTCGTGAAATGGTGGGGAATCGCGCAACCGCGTATCGCCGTCTGCGGACTCAACCCACATGCCGGCGAAGGCGGGCACCTGGGCGATGAGGAGATCCGCGTCATCGCACCAGCGCTCGCTCGCATCAATGCGCTCGGCATCCGGGCATCCGGCCCCTTGCCGGCGGACACGGCGTTCGTCCCTCGCATACTGGCCGACTTCGATGCCGTGCTGGCCATGTACCACGATCAGGGCCTGCCGGTCATCAAACACGCGGGCTTCGATAGCGCCGTCAACATCACACTCGGCCTGCCGATCCTGCGCACGTCCGTGGATCACGGCACGGCGCTCGACCTCGCCGGCACTGGCCGCGCCGACGCGAGCAGCCTCGCCTCCGCCATAGCCCTCGCAATCGAGCTTGTTTCTCGCCGTCATTGATGGACGAACCAACACCTGCCCGACGGGCGCCGCGCCGTAAGCGGTTTGGCCAGCATTTCCTGCACGATCCAGCCGTGCTCGAGCACATCGTGGGCGCTATCGACCCGCAAGGTGACGATCGCCTGGTGGAAATCGGACCGGGACGCGGAGCTCTGACCCGCCGGTTGCTCGCGGCGGGAAACGGCGCGCTGGATGCAATCGAGATCGATCGCGATCTCGTCGCGCTCCTGCGAACGCAGATCGTCGACTACCCGCGCTTCACGCTGCATGAAGCGGACGCGCTCGAATTCGATTTCGCCCGGCTCGCACGTGAGCGCGGCGGCCGACTGCGTATCCTGGGCAACCTGCCGTACAACATCTCGACGCCGCTCCTGTTCCACCTGTTGAAGAACACCGGCGCGATCCACGACCTGCACATCATGCTGCAGCGGGAAGTCGTGGCACGCATGGCCGCCCAGCCAAACGATGAGGACTACGGCCGTCTCACCATCATGCTGGCGCCCTGGGTCACCGTCGAACACCTGTTCGACGTCGGGCCGGGAGCCTTTAAGCCGCCGCCGCGGGTGTGGTCGGCAGTGGTTCGTCTTACGGTGAGACCCGAACCGGCATTCGACGTAAGTCCCCGCTACTCAGCCGTCGTCGCGGCCGCGTTCTCCCACCGCCGCAAAACGCTACGCAATTCGCTCCGTGGACTCGTCAGCCTCGAGCAGATTGAACGTTGCGGCCTGGACCCCGGCGCGCGGCCAGAGACATTCGCCCCGGACGCATTCAACGCGCTCGCGCAAACCCTCGACAGCGAAACTCGCTCTCCTGCGGTGCAATTCACCGGATCGGACGAAACCCAGCGATAAATTGCCGTTCGAGCCACTTCCTGAGTTAGGCTTCCACACGAGCGTGGGGCATACGAGGACTGCAGCATGTCGGTTTATCGTCGCATCCTTCTAGTAGTCGATCTGACGGAAGACAGCCTCATCATTGGGCGCCGCGCGCAGGCGCTCGCCGGCGTCCTTGGCGCCGAGGTCGAACTGCTGCACGTCGTGGAGTTCGTCCCCGTAGAGCCAATGGGCGAAACGCTGATGCCCTCGGTGCAGATAGAGGATGAGTTGCTGGAGCGAGCCCGACAGCGCCTCGCAACGCTGGCCGGCGAACTCGGCATGGCGGGCTCCGCCACGCGCGTGGAGGCAGGTAATGTAAAGTCGGAGATCGTACGCGTCGCGCGTGAGCGCAATTCCGATCTCATCGTGCTCGGCAGCCGCGAGCGCCACGGTCTTTCCATCCTGGTGAACTTCACCGAGGATACGGTTTTGCACGCCGCGCCCTGCGACGTACTCGCTGTCCGTGTCGGACGCGGTTGAGAGTGAATGCGCCGTCGCGGCAGGGCTTGCGGCGGCGGTGCGATGGTTTCCGTAGAATCGGGTGATGCCTTCTCTCTTGAACAAGATCCGCGTCGAAGTCGAGACCAGCTATCTCGACGAGCAATCCGAACCGAACGAACGCCGGTTCGTTTTCTCGTACACCATCACCATCCGCAACGAGGGCCCGGTCCCCGCGCGGCTGCTGACCCGGCATTGGATCATCACTGATGCGAACGGCAAGGTGCAGGAGGTGCGCGGCGATGGTGTCGTCGGCGAGCAGCCGCATCTGAAGCCGGGCCAGGGCTTCCGCTACTCGAGCGGTGCCGTGCTCGAAACTCCGGTCGGTGCCATGCAGGGCAGCTACGAGATGATCGGCGACGACGGCCAGCGCTTCGATGCCCCCATTCTACCGTTCCGGCTCGCGATGCCGGGCATCCTGCAGTGACCCGCTATGCCATCGGCGATGTGCAGGGTTGTTATGAGGAGTTGTGCGCTCTCCTGGCGCAGCTGAAGTTCTCGCCCGACAGCGACCGCCTCTGGTTCGTCGGCGATCTCGTCAACCGCGGACCCCGTTCCCTGGAAGTTCTCAGGTTTGTGCGCGCCCTGGGCGACAATGCCATCACCGTGCTCGGCAACCACGACCTGCATCTCCTCGCCGTTGCATTTGGCAGCCGGCGTAAACGCAGATCCGACACGCTGGATGAAGTCCTCGCGGCCGCCGATAGGGATGCCCTGCTCGAGTGGCTCATCACCCGACCGCTCGCTCACCTGGATGAGCGCGGCGATTTCATGGTGCACGCTGGACTCGTGCCGCAGTGGACTGTTGGAATGGCACTCGAGCTCGCGCACGAAGTCGAATCCGCGCTGCGCACAGATCCGCGTGCGCTATTCGACAACATGTACGGCGACGAGCCGAGCCGCTGGAGCGACAGGCTGTCAGGGATGGACAGACTCCGTTTCGCCATCAACGTGCTCACACGCCTGCGCGTGTGCACGAGCGATGGACAAGTCGATCTCACGATGAAAGGTAAACCGCGTGACGGGCATGCAACGTTGCAGCCGTGGTTCGAAGTCGAAGACCGCCGGAGCGCGGACACCCGCATCATCTTCGGGCACTGGTCGGCTCTCGGCCTCGTAGTGCGCAGGGATTTAGTGGGCCTCGACTCGGGCTGCGTTTGGGGCGGAGCGCTTACCGCGTTCGACCTCGACACGGATCGCCCGCCGGTAGCCGTCTCGTGCACCGGCTACCAGTCGCCCGGCTCGGACTAACCCAGGAGCTTGTCCAAGATTGTCCAAGGAATGTGCGCCTGCCCGCTGCGACTCGTGCGTCGGGCGCACCGGCAGACCGCTCCTAAGGCGCCGGTGTCCGGATCGGTCCCCACGACACTGTGATCTGCGCTGTCTTCGGAGTGTAAATTCCGGGCGCAAGCTCGATGACGATCGGCTTCGAACCGTCGGTCGTGACAGGCAACACTGTGCGTTGTTCTGCCCGAACCTCCAGCTCACCGATTCCACGGGGCGTGACCCTGAAGGCGAGCCGTACAGGCCAGGGGTTACCCTCACGTGGCTTCAGAACGATGCTCCCTGAGCCGCTCGCGCCCTGCAGATCCACCAGCAGCGTATTCCGCAGCCAATACTGCGGGAAAGAGGCGGAAGTGCCGCCTTCAGTCGTCACGACGACCTCGTGGACCTCCGGTGGCGGGGGTGTCGGTTTATGGCGCCAGGGCCAATGAGCGCCGGACAGATGACTGCAGCCGGCGAGCAGAATCACCAGCACGAGGGTGCCACTGTGCACCATCTTAGAACCGACGCCGCGCAGACTGCTGCGCTTGCCGCTGCGCGTACTCCACTCGAGCATTAGCCTCTACTCCCGCGAGCCCCTTGGCAGCGCGTAACATACGCGAATGGCGTCCAGGACACACTGTATGGAACCCTTGCAATCTCTCAATTTCAAGCGCTGGATCGACGAGAACCGGCACCTTCTGCAGCCCCCGGTGGGCAACAAGCGGGTTTTTCGCGATGGCGACTTCGTCATCATGGTCGTAGGCGGTCCGAACGCACGCAAGGACTACCACGTCGACCCGGGCCAGGAGTTTTTCTACCAGCTCGAAGGCGACATGGTGCTCAAGACGATGCAGGACGGCCGCGCGGTCGACGTTCCGATCCGTGAGGGCGAACTGCTGCTACTGCCCTCGAACGTCCCGCACTCGCCGCAACGATTCGCCAATACCGTCGGCCTCGTCGTGGAGCGCCAGCGTCGCCCCGGCGAGCGCGACGGCTTCCAGTGGTACTGCGAGAAGTGCGGAAACCTCCTCTACGAGGAGTACTTCGAGCTCACGGATATCGAAACCCAGTTCCCGGCACTGTTCGAGCGCTTCTACTCGAGCGTCGAACGGCGCACCTGCTCACGGTGTGGCACCGTCATGGAGCGCGCCGGTTGAACGCGCGGATCAGTGTGGGAGGGCGCGAGGTGACTGTTGACCTCGAACGACCGATCAGCCTCGCTATCGAGCTCGATTTCTCGGCACGGCAACCGCGCCATTTCGGTGCTCCGCTGGCGAGCTCACAGCCTTTTGCGGTGCCGGGCTTCTCCGGCTCCGTGGAACACGGTGCCAGCTGCAATTGCAACACGATCACCCTCATCCCACACTGCAACGGCACGCACACCGAGTGTGTCGGGCACCTGACGCGCGAGCCTCTCGACGCGCATCGTGTGACTCCCACAGGGTTTCTTCCGGCGTTGCTCGTATCCGTCGAGGCGGTCGCCGCAGAGCTAGCGGGTGAGAGCACCGAGCCAGCTCCGCAAGCGGGGGATCGGCTCATTACCGGACGCGCGATCGAGAAAAGCTGGCCGATATCCGCGCCATTCGAGCCGCTCGCATTGGTGATTCGAACACTGCCGAATCCACCGGACGAGCGCCATCAGGACTACACCGACGCGACGCCGCCCTATCTCTCGCGTGAAGCCGCGGTGACGCTCATAGAACGAGGCATCGAGCATCTCATCGTTGACCTGCCTTCGATCGATCGCTCGCATGATGAGGGCCGCCTCACCGCACACCGCATTTTTTTCGGCCTGCCGCGCGGGGCGGTCGCGCTAGCCCAGGCAACCAGGGCTAGCGCGACAATCACCGAGCTTGCGTACATTCCCGACATCGCCCCCGACGGCCCGTATCTGCTCGCGCTGCAGGTGCCGGCGATCGGCGGCGATGCCGTGCCGTGCCGGCCGCTGCTCTATCAATTGTTGCCGGCCTGAGGCGCCGGCGCCCACTGGCAACACGGGCTCCCCGCTTTCCGTTTTAACCATCTTATCGCCATGACTTACGAACCCACTCTTGAACACGCGCGCCGTCGGGATGAAGCCGACCCCTTGCGTGCCTATCGCGAGCGCTTTGCACTACCTCGGGACGAGAGCGGTAAACCAACACTCTTCCTCTGTGGACACTCGCTTGGCCTGATGCCGCTCGCGGCCCGCCAACTGGTCATGGAGGAGCTCGATGACTGGGCCCGACTCGCCGTCCTCGGACATGAGCATGCCCGACGGCCGTGGATTCCGTACCATGAGAATCTGACAGCGGGGCTTACGCATCTGACGGGCGCGAAGACCAGCGAAGTCATCGCCATGAATTCGCTGACGGTGAACCTACACTTGATGCTGGCGAGTTTTTACCGGCCCTCCGGTAAGCGCACCAGGATCCTCATCGAAACCGGCGCATTTTCCTCAGATCGCCATGCAGTAACCTCACAGCTCGCCTGGCACGGCCTCGACACGGCGCGCCATCTGATCGAGCTCACGCCGCCCGCGGGCACCGATACGATCCCGGAAGAAGCCATCGAAGCCTGCCTCGAGCAGTACGGCGCGGAAATTGCACTAGTGTTATGGCCGGGTGTGCAGTTTCGTACGGGACAGGCATTCGATCTCGAGCGCATCGCGCGAGCGGCACGCCGGGCCGGGTGTGTCGTGGGCTTCGACCTGGCCCACTCGATCGGCAACATGCCGCTCGCCCTACACGAGTATGACGCCGACTTCGCCGTCTGGTGCAGCTACAAATATCTGAACGCCGGTCCTGGCGCCATCGGCGGATGCTTCGTTCACGAGCGGCACCTGCTCGGGGAAAGTCCCGCGAACCAAGCGGTCGCGGCAGCGGGTGCAACGCAACTTCCGCACCTCATGGGCTGGTGGGGCCACGAAGAGACGACTCGCTTTCGCATGGAGTCGCAGTTCCGGTCAGCGCCCGGCATCGCCGGTTGGCAGATCAGCAACCCGCCGATTCTCGCCGCCGCGCCTCTGATCGCCTCGCTCGCGATATTCCAGGAGGCGCGCATCGAACGGCTGCGCGCGAAATCGGTCGAGCTCACGGGCTTCCTCGAGGTTCTCATCGAACGTCTCGGGCCGGATGCCCGCTTCATCACTCCGCGCGAAGTCAGCGCTCGCGGTTGTCAGATCTCCGTGCGCATTACGGGCACCCCGGGCCGCGGCAGACGTGTATTCGATAAACTCGGCGCGCGTGGCGTCATCTGCGACTGGCGCGATCCGGATGTGATCCGCGTCGCGCCCGTTCCCCTCTACAACACCTTCGAGGATGTGTTTCGCTTCAGCGAGCAACTGACGCAGGTGCTGCGAGAAATCGTTTGAAACCCGATCCTCACCGAGCTGTCAACATCGTCGGCGCCGGCCTCGCGGGCGCACTGCTCGCCGTACTGCTCGCCCGACGCGGATTCAAGGTCGTACTTTACGACCGACGCCCCGATCCGCGGCATTCAGATGCGGAAAGCGGGCGCTCGATCAATTTGGCCCTCGCGGCGCGCGGCAGCCGCGCTCTGGAACGAGCGGGTGTCATGGACCGAATTCGTCCTCTGCTCATCCCCATGCGCGGCCGGATGGTGCACGACCTGTCCAGCAGCAGCAGCACCCTGCAGCCATATGGGCAGCGAGAGCACGAAGTCATCTATTCGGTCGGACGCTCGGCGCTCAATCGGGTATTGATCGAAGCAGCAGCCCGCTACGACACCGTCACGACGCGATTCGATCAAGCCTGTCTGGGCGCCGTTGTGGAACGGAACGTACTGCGGTTTCGAAACCGCGCGGCGGGTGTCGAGTATGAGGTAGCGCTCGGGACCACGATCGCGACGGATGGTGCCGGCTCCGCGGTCCGCACGAGCCTGGCTGCTGATGGCCATGTCACCGTGCGCGAAGACTGGCTCGATCACGATTACAAAGAGCTTACGATACCTGCGACCGAAGCGGGCAAACACGTGCTCGAGCCGCACGCGTTGCACGTGTGGCCGCGCGGCGGCTTCATGCTCATCGCCTTACCGAATACGGATGGCAGTTTTACGGCTACGCTGTTCCTCGCTCGCACGGGCCACAACGGGTTTTCCTCACTGGCGACTCCCCAGGCCGTAAATGACTTTTTCCGGCGCGAATTCGCCGATGCCGTACCGCTGATGCCAAATCTGCTGGAGGAATTCGCAGCTCACCCGCAAGGTCAGCTGGGGACCGTCCACCTCACTGCGTGGCACGTGGGCGGCCGCGTACTGCTCCTCGGCGACGCCGCGCACGCGATTGTCCCTTTCCATGGCCAGGGCATGAACGCCGCCTTCGAGGACTGCCTCGTACTCGACACCCTGTTGGATCGCCATGACGAATGGGGCCCGCTGTTCGCGGAATTAGAGCAGTCGCGCCGGCCGAACGCGGCGGCGATCGCCCAGATGGCTTTGGAGAACTATCTCGAAATGCGCGATGCCGTACTCGAGGCAGGATTCGTACGCCGCAAAGCCATCGCGATGGAACTGGAACGCCGCTTCCCCGACCGCTTCATTCCGCGCTATTCGATGGTGATGTTCCACCCCGAGATTCCCTACGCGGAAGCTCAACGTCGCGGAATCGTGCAGGCGCGGCTTCTCCAAGAGTTGGATTCAACGCCAGACGCGTCCGGCGCGACGGACTTCGTGCTCGCCGAGAAGCTGGTGAGGCACCGCCTCGAGCCGATCGACTGACGCGCTGACCATGCAACTCCGGCGCTCTGTGCTCAGGCGTGCATGCACCGTGTGCTCCAGCACTCATCCTCCAGCGCACCGGCGCGCAGCCGCGTGCTAATGCCCGCGCGGCGTCAGCGGCGCGTTCTTACGCTCCAGCGTAACGAACGTCACGGTGTACGCATTCTTCTCATCGGCCGGATGCACACTGTATTCGGCATCGACCCATTGCGTCGGGTCGAAGTCGGGAAAGATCGTGTCGCCAGGTACCTCGGCATGCACCTGCGTGAGATAGATGCGCCGCGCGAAGGGCATGAAGAGGCGATAGATCTCGGCACCGCCAATCGCAATCAGCTCGTCCGATTCACGCACCTTCTGCAGAGCCTCGTCGACCGAGCCCACGACGACAACGCCTTCGGCGTGCCAGTTACGATTGCGTGTGAGCACGAAATTCAGGCGACCGGGCAGCGGCTTGCCGATCGATTCGAACGTCTTGCGGCCCATCAGAATGGACTTGCTCATGGTAATGGCTTTGAAGCGCCGCAGATCCTCGGGCAGGCGCCACGGCAGCGTGTTGTCGCGGCCGATGACACCGTTTTGTGCCATCGCGACGATCATGGAGACGAGGGGATAGGGTGCGGACGTCATAGCTCGGCATTATCGCAAGCCGGGCAGCCGTCGCACATTAGTAATTCTTAGCAGCCAGGCCTTTCGCGAATAAGTGACTCTGCCGAAAGAGAAATTATTCCCCGGAAATCGCTTGCAGCGCTCGCACGGCATCCACCAGACCGAAGCCGGTATCGTAATCGTAATCAAACCCATCCGCGGCGCTCACCGGCTGCGGCCCGAGGTTCCCACCTACGTTCCGCAATCGCATGTCGCTGGCCGTCTCGCGGAGCACGTCATAGAGCGCGGCGGGCGTCAGGTTACGCGGGGTGGGAATGCGCCGGTGAGCCGCAACGTCGCGCGCACGTTTGTCGAGCAACAGCGCGGCGACAGCCGCTACATGCGGAGCGGCCGCCGACGTGCCCGAAAAGTTTGGAAAGGCATCATCCTCCGAGCTTCCCGGCACGTTGAAGCCCAGCTTGAAGAAAAAGAAGCTGGTGTTGCCGCCGTCCGGGCCGATGAGCCCGGGCTTGGCCCGGAGCGCGGCCTCGTCCAGCCGGCGACCGGCGCGATCAAACAGGATCGGCGTGCCGCCAGCCGAAGAAAAGCTATCGAGGCAGGCCGGCACGCACTGCGGGCGCAGCGGACTGCCCCAGCGTTCTGTCTGGTACCAGGCCGCCGCTCCGACCGCCTCGGCGCCCGCCGCGTTCGGATGCCCGACAATGGTGCTCCCGGCCGTGTCGAATGCTTCGACGCTGAGGGCCGCGGCGCCCATGTCGTACCAGACATATTTGATCGCGCCCGGAGTCGGTCCCGACACGAGCTCGATACCGAGCTGCACCTGCAGATCCTGACTGGAAAGATTGACGATGACCGGCAGCTCCACCGCGTCGCCGCCGATGTTGTTCGCGATACCCGGCTGCTGGCAGACGAGCTGCGCCGGGCTGTCGGTGCAGGGCGCCACCGGCGTGCCGTCCCTGTTGTAGAAGATCGCATCGACATCGCTCTGCGACCCACGCACACCATTTGAGGAAAAGGACGGTTGGTCCCAGGCGAGAGCGAGTAGCGAGATCGTGCCCGCCGGCGCCACCATCTGCTGTCGGTCGACTACGCCGGGGCCCGGATCGAAGTTGTGGCGCATGCCCGCCAGCCCCTTCCGGCCTGAGGCGCGAAAGGCGGATTGATAGGACTGGCGCGCCTCGTTACCTGCCGCAGAGAAATACGCCACGCCGCGAGCGACTACCTGATCTACGGCATCGGCGACCACGCCGTCCTCAAACATCGGCTCGTCGAAATAGCCCACGTCGTCGACGATCACTTTCGCGCCGTCATTCGCCAACGCGAGGATGCCGTCCGCGAAATCCTCCTCACTTACGAAAGCGGTGTGGAAGGAGAGCGTTGCGCCGGGTGCGACGTCGTGCACGATTTGCATCATCGCGCGCCCTTCGTCCGTGCACTCACTGTCGGGTGCTGAATGTAGATCCGCTAGCACGCGAACACCCAACGGCAAGTCGCCGTTCACGGCGTCCTGGCCGGCTCGCGTGAAATTCTGCCCGGTCGCGAACGCACCGGGCGCGCAATCGAAACTGTCGGACAGCACTCCGACGCGAACGCCCGTGCCGTCGACTCCGAATTGCGCCCGACCGAGATCGCTACGCATGGAATGATCGCCCTGGCTCGTCGTGAGACCAGCGCGCGTCGTCGCAAGCACCGGTTTGAGGAACTTCAGTCCAGCCGTAGCGGCCACGTCGTTCAGGGCCGCGATGGGAACACGCCCGGTCACCGCGTGGTCATGGAGCTTTGCGTCGAGCATGCCCTTGCCGACGAGCTGCGTTTTAAGCGAGCTGACGTCATCGCCGTAGGCACTGATTCGCACATAGCCGTCCTGCACGCGCAGCGGCGGGAGCTTTGCGCGCAAGCCGCCGTCGTGCCACAGGGGCTGGGCGCCGTAAGCTTTTTGCAAATTGAACAAATGAGGCCCCAGCTTGGCTCCCGAGCCGGTCTTGGTCTCGAGGAGCATCTGTTTCAGCGCCTGGGTAGCTTTGTCCCCCGCTGCAACAGCAGCCGCGGCATTCGCATTGGCCGGCAGCACGAGCGTGGTGATGCCGGCAGCGTCGGCGCGCGTGGCAAGTGCGGCGAGAATCATTGCCACAGCTGTGGCTGCGGCGGCCGCCATCATGGCCCTCATCGAACCCTCCCCGTTCCTTTCACCCGAAAAACGACCCTTCGGCCGCCGGCTACGCGATATAGACTCACTCGGTCCTGGATGCCCTCCCGGACGCCCGGAGCCCAATGCGTTGCGCCTGCCTGGAGCCCGTCTGACCCATGCTCGCCCGCTGCGGCGCTCATTAGCCGGACCGGCTCCGGATTCCTGTCTATGCCCAATTGAAGCCGCGCGCAACTGTCGGCAAATTTAGACGCCCGCAGGCACCGCAGTCGCAAAAAAAGCCGGCGCGCTGGGCCCTGATCAGATTTCCACGGCGGTATTGAGCACCACCACTCCGCGGAACGGCATGCGGAAGAACTCCGCCGCCTGCGTGCTGTGCTGCTGCATCCGGGCGAAGAAGCGCCGCTGCATCCCCTTGAAACCGGGGAGGGGTCGAGCACGTACCACATGCCGGCCGACGAAGAACGAGCTGTCCTCCGTAAAGACCTTTAGACCCCGCGTACGGCAGGACTTCAGAGCTTCGCCTACGTCCGGCGTTTCCATGAAGCCGAAGCGCGCGGTGATGGAGTAGACCGAGGGCAGAATCTCCTCGATGCTCACACGCCGCACCGGATCCAGCCTGGGCGTGTGCGCGATTTCGATCTGCAGAATGATGACCCGCTCGTGCACGACGCCGTTGTGCTCGATGTTGCGAATCAGGGCGGACGGCACGAGACCAGGATCGCTCGCGAGAAATACGCCGGTACCGGGAACACGGTGCGCACCGGCGATCATCTTCGCCAGCTCGCTTCGCGGCACGGCCATCTTTGCCAGCGCCGCCCGCAGCTCCAGGCGTCCGCTGCGCCATGTCAGGAACACCATGAACAACACGGCGCTCAGTGTCAGAGGGATCCAGCCGCCCGTCGGCACTTTCGTCAGATTGCCCGCGACAAACACGCAGTCCAGCAGAAACATCAGGCCAAACGGGACCGCGACCGCCCACTTCGGCCAGTTCCATTGAGTGGCCGCGACGAATGACCCGAGAATCGTCGTGATGAGCATGGTGCCGACGACGGCCGCCCCGTAGGCGCCTGAGAGGGCGTCCGACGAACCGAAGCCTATGACGAATGCAACGACGGCGCCGAAGACCAGCCAGTTGACGATCGGAACGTAGATCTGACCCTGTTCCTGCGCAGAGGTTTGCAGCACCCGGATCCGCGGCAACAGATCGAGCTGCACCGCCTGGCGCGCCATGGAGAACGCGCCTGAAATGGTGGCCTGTGAAGCAATGACCGTCGCCATGGTTGCGAGAATCACCATCCAGGGCAGCGCGGCGGGGGGCACCAGGAGGTACAGAGGATGAGGGATCGCATGGCCCGCTTCGAGCAACAGCGCGCCCTGGCCGAAGTAGTTGATGATGAGGGCTGGCCATACCATGGCGAACCAGGCGATGCGCACAGGAGTCTTGCCGAAATGTCCCATGTCCGCATAAAGGGCTTCGCCCCCGGTGACCGACAGAAACACCGCGCCGATGACCGCCAGCGCGACACCCGGCCGATGAGCCAGCAGAGTGATGCCGTACACCGGATTCATCGCGGCCAACACGTGCGGATTGCGGCCGATCGCGAGTGCACCCGAGACCGCGAGCACTGCGAACCACACCACCATGACCGGCCCGAACAGGCTCGCCACCCGGGCGGTGCCGCGGCGCTGGTAAGCGAACAACACGAACAGCACGGCGATCGTTACCGGAATCACATATTGCGTGAAGCCCGGATTGAGCAGCTCCATGCCTTCGACCGCACTCAACACCGAGATCGCAGGCGTGATCAAGGCGTCGCAGAAGAAGAACGCGGTGCCGGCAAGGGCCAGCGCCACTACCGCCCGCGCCCAGCGGCTGCCGGCAATGAGTCGCCGCTTCGCGAGAGCGAAGAGGGCGAGAATTCCGCCCTCCCCCTCGTTGTCCGCCCGCATGATGATCGTCACGTACTTCAGGGTGATGGAGATCGCCAGGGCCCAGAAGATGAGCGACAACACGCCGAACACCGCTTCCCGGTCGAACGATCCCGCCGCAACCAGGGATTGCTCCAGGGCATACAACGGACTCGTACCGATATCGCCGTAGACGATACCGGTAGCGCTGACGACCGTCGACAGAGTCCAGCGTGAGTGGCTCATGGCATGCGGCGCGCCCCTAGCGGCGCCGCACCGACTTCTTTACCGCTTTGGACGCGGACTTCTGCGCCGACCCGGATTTCTTCACGGCTTTGCGGCCGGGAGCGGCTCTGCTGCCCGCTCCGGACCGACTGCCTGCCTTGGAGTTCGTGCCCGCCGCGGATTTCCCGCCCGCAGACTTCTTTCCGGCCGCGGAGGTCTTCCTGGCGGCAGACGTCTTTGCGGCCGCTGCGGCCGTTTTCCCGCCAACCGGGCGCTTCCTGGCGGCCGACCGTTTTGCCGGCGCAGCCTTCTTCTTTTTCTGCTTGCCGCCGGCTGCGGACTTGCCGTTGGCTTTCCCGCCAGCGTTTTTCCGGGCCTTCTTGCGGCTCTTCTTCTTGGGCTCGGGCGGCCAGAGCATCGTGCCGCGACACTGCGGGAAGCCGCAGCGGCAGGCGAAGATCTCGTCTATGTTCTCCGGATCGCCGTCCTCACGGTAGATCTGGTAGTCGTACGTCATCTCCTCGCCGGGCTCGATGGGGCGCAGCGCCTCGATGAACACGCGACGACTCTCGACCACCGACTCGCAGTTGGGATCGCAGGAGTGGTTGAAGAAGCGCGCCTCGTTGCCGGCGGTGCCGGCATCGATCACGGTCTTCGAGTCGACGATGAACAGGAACGTGTGACTGTCGTTCTCGTCCTTCGCCTCGTAACGCCGGTCGGCCTCATCGTGCGAGACACGCTCGCCGATGTACTCGATGATGCGTTCGCCCTTCTTGATCTGGCGCGCGGCGAACACCCCTTTGCCATGCACCTCGGAATCGCGCACCTCGAGCGGGGGCGACTGCTGTTCCTGCTTGCTGCTTGCCATGTGCTAGACCGCCACCGGCGCCTTGATCGCCGCATGATGTTGGTAATTCACGAATTCAAAATCCTCGTAGTCATATTCAAAAATAGTGCGCGGACGCCGCTTGATCGCGAGCCGCGGCAGCGGATACGGCGTGCGCGCGAGCTGTAGGTCAGCCTGCTGCAGATGATTCAGATACAGGTGACAGTCGCCGCCGGTCCAGCTGAGCTCGCCCGGCTCGAGGTCGCATTGCTGCGCGAACATGTGCGTGAGCAGAGCGTAACTGGCGATGTTGAAGGGCACGCCGAGAAACATGTCGGCGCTGCGCTGGTAGAGCTGGCAGGACAGACACCCGCCGGCTACGTAAAACTGAAAGAACGCGTGACAGGGCAGCAACGCCATTTTCTCGAGCTCGCCCACGTTCCAGGCGCTCACGATGATCCGGCGCGAATCGGGATTACGCCGCAGTTGCTCGATGGCTTGGGAGATCTGGTCGATCGTGCGGCCATCGGGAGCGAGCCATGCGCGCCATTGCTTCCCGTATACCGGCCCGAGCTCGCCGCGTTCGTCCGCCCACTCGTCCCAGATGCTGACGCCGTTTTCGTGTAACCACGCAACGTTGGTATCGCCGCGAAGAAACCACAGCAGCTCGTAGACGACCGAGCGCACATGAATCTTCTTCGTAGTGACGAGCGGAAAGCCCTGCTTGAGATCGAAGCGCATCTGCTGCGCGAAAAGCGACAACGTCCCGGTTCCGGTGCGGTCGTCCTTACGCGCGCCGGTGTCGCGAATCTGGCGCATGAGCTCCAGATAGGGCTTCATTGTGCGATGGCGACGTTGCCGGAGGGTGTTCGTACCCGGTAGGCGTAAAGAAGGAACACGATACCGGTGATGATCATGGGGAGGGACAGCACCTGCCCCATGGTCAGCCAGCCGCCAGCGAGATAACCGATGTGCTCATCGGGCAGGCGCACGAATTCGAGAAAAAAGCGCGCGATGCCGTACCCGAGGAGGAAGACTCCGGACGTCGCGAGCCGGGGCCGCGGGCGGGACGAGAACCACCATACGACGACGAACAGCACGAGGCCCTCCAGCAGCGCTTCATAGAGCTGCGACGGATGGCGCACCTGGCCGTTCACGTTGAATCCCCACGGCACGGTCGTCGGCTTGCCCCAGAGTTCGCCGTTGATGAAGTTGCCGATCCGCCCGAAGAAGAGCCCCAGCGTCGGCAGCGGAACCGTGAAATCGTACACGTCAGCGACGTTACGGTGATGCCGGATCGCATACAGCGTAATGGCGACGATCACCCCGAGCAGCCCCCCGTGGAAGGACATGCCGCCCTCCCAGATCTTCAAGGGGTACCACACGTCCTTGGCCCAGAACCCGATCCCGTAGAACAGCACGTACCCGATGCGCCCGCCCAGGATCACCCCGAGCATGGCGTAGAAGATGAGGTCATCCACGTCGTTCGGCTTCCACGTGGAGCGCGGCTTTGCAGCGCGCATCCGCGCCAACCACCAGGCGGCGGCAAAGCCGATCAGGTACATGATCCCGTACCAGTGGACTTTGACCGGGCCGATTTCGATGGCTATGGGGTTGAAACCGGGGTACTGCAGCATGGGGCAGGAGTTTAGCTAAAGCTCGCGGGTCACGCGGCAGAAGAACGCCTTTAAATAGCGCGTCTCAGGGATTGCCGGATGGATGGGATGGTCGGGCGACTGCCCGCCCGACTCCAGGATCTGTATGAAGCGGCCCGAATGCCGTCCGGCCAGCTGGATCGCCGTCACCAGGTCGTCCGGGGCGAGGTGGTAGGAGCATGAGCAGGACACCAGAAGGCCGTCCCCATCGATGAGACCCAGGGCGAGCTGGTTCAGCTTGCGGTAGGCCGCTTGCCCCTGCGGAATGTCCTTTTTGCGCTTGATGAAGGCCGGTGGGTCGAGAATCACGACGTCGAACCGAGCGCCCTGCGCCTGCAACGCCTTCAACGCATCGAACGCGTCGTCATGTATCATCTCGAGCGCCACACCGTTCTGCTCCGCGTTGCGGCGGGCAAAGCCCAGCGCGATTTCCGACGAGTCGATACAGCTTGCCGAAGCCGCCCCATTACGGAGCGCGGTGATCGCCCATGCCCCGACGTAGCTGCATACGTCGAGCACCCGTGCTCCCGGCCACAGGTAACGGATGAGGCGCTGGCGGTTAGCCGTCTGATCGTAGAACCAACCCGTCTTCTGGCCTTCCGCGAGCGGCGCGGTAAAACGCAATCCCGACTCCACCACCTGGATCTGCTCAGGCACCGTTCCGAAGGCAACTTCAGTCGACTGCGGCAGGTGCTCGAGGTCGCGCGCCCCGGAGTCGTTCTTCCAGAACAGGGCGGCCGGGCTCAACACCTTCTGGATCGCCGCCTCGACGTCGGCCTTGAGGGCTTCCATACCCGCGGTAGCGATCTGCCCCACCACCACGTCGCCGTAGCGATCGAGCACCAGTCCGGGTAACTGATCCGACTCGCCGAATACCAACCGGTAATGCGGCTCGCTGTTCAGTCGCTCGCGCAATGCGAGCGCCATCTTGAGCCGCTGCTCGATCAGCGCACGATCCAGCGGCTGCGCGGCATCACGTCCGATGATCCGCGCGCAAATCAACGCATGCGGATTGACATAAGCGTGGCCGAGAAACTGGTCTCGGTCGGAAAAAACGCGCGCCAGGGAGCCGGCCGCGAAGCCGGTGAGCGGCGTGGCGGCGTTGTCGATCTCATTGCTGAAAATCCACAGATGACCGGAGCGGATGCGGCGATCCTCGCCGCGCTTGAGCTTCAAAATGGAGACGTCGGATGACATTGCGCTCGATCCCTGCGCAGCAGCAGCGCGGGTGGCAGACGGAACATGAGGGTGTGGTGACGGCGCATTCTACTCGAAACCCGCGCTCGCGGTATTCTGCAGGCAGTGCTCACCTGCCAGCGCTCAAGCGCTTACCATGAAATGCGGACTGTCCCAGGTCCACATGCACCGCAGTGAAGAGCGGCCTACGCCCCAGCCACCAAGGCTGGACCTGGAGAACCGGATGAAAACCAAGCATATCAATGACGACGGCACGCCAAAATATACTAACCAGCTCATCTGCGAGACCAGCCCGTACCTACAACAACACGCCCACAATCCTGTCGAGTGGCATGCCTGGAACGCCGCCGCGCTCGAGCGAGCACATCGGGAAAACAAGCCGATTCACTTGAGTGTTGGTTACAGTGCGTGTCATTGGTGCCATCGTCTCAGTGAAGAGAGTTTCGAGGATGAGGGCACGGCGCAGATTCTAAACAAACATTTCATCAACATCAAAGTTGACCGGGAAGAGCGACCTGACATCGACCGCATCTACCAGATAGCGCAGCAGATGTTGACACAGCGCTCGGGCGGCTGGCCGCTCACGATGTTTTTGACACCCGACGATCAGGCACCGTTTTTCGGCGGCACTTACTTTCCGCACGAGGCGCGCAGCGGCTTACCCGCGTTCCAGGACCTGCTGCTGCGGGTAGCCGCATACTATCGCGACCATGAAAAGGATCTGCGCGCGCAGAACGATGCGCTGCTGGCGGCGTTTGCCGACCTCAACCCACCGGTGGCCGCAAACGATTCCCAACTCACGGATGCGCCCTTGAAGGCCGCGCGCGCGCTGCTTGCGAAGACGTTCGACAGCCGCTCCGGGGGCTTCGGCGGTGCTCCGAAATTCCCTCACGCGAAGACTCTGGAGAGACTGTTGCGTGACTGGCACGCCAGCGCGAACGCGCCCGGGCCTGACCTGCATGCGTTGTACATGGCCACCCTGACTCTGCGGCGGATGGGCGAAGGGGGCATCAACGACCAGCTCGGCGGCGGCTTCTGCCGCTATTCCGTCGATGAGCACTGGATGATTCCGCACTTTGAGAAGATGCTGTACGACAACGGCGCCTTGCTCGCGGTTTACTCGGATGCCGCCCTCGCGACCGGCGACGGGTTCTATGCGCGTGTCGCCGCCGAAACAGCTGCCTGGACGATTCGCGAGATGCACTCGCCCGAGGGCGGTTACTACTCGAGCTTCGACGCCGACTCCGAGGGCCACGAAGGCAAGTTCTACGTCTGGGACCGCGACGAAGTCCGGCAGGCGCTCACGGAGGCTGAATACAGCGTATTTGAGCCCCGATTCGGGCTCGATCGCGCACCCAACTTCGAGGCTCGGTGGCATCTGCATGTGTTCCAGCCCGTCGAGCAGATAGCGAAGAACCTCGGCCGCACGCCCGACGAAGTCCAATCGCAGCTCGAATCCGCTCGCGGCAAACTCCTCGCGATCCGCAGTAAGCGCATCTGGCCGGGACGCGACGACAAGATCCTCACCTCATGGAACGCGCTGATGATCCGCGGAATGGCGATCGCCGCACGGGCCTTGGCGCGAGACGATCTCGCCGCGTCGGCTACGTCCAAACCCGGGCACGAGCTTCTGGTTGAGTCCGCTACGAAGGCACTCGACTTCATCCGCTCCTCCCTGTGGCGAAACGGCCGCCTGTTGGCCACCTACAAAGACGGCCGCGCCCACCTCAACGCCTACCTCGACGACTACGCCTACCTGGCGGACGCTGTGCTCGAGCTGCAGCAGATGCGGTTCAGAAGTGACGAACTCGCCTTTGCCCGCGAACTGCTGGACGTCGTGCTCCAACATTTCACCGACGCCGACGCGGGCGGCTTCTTCTTCACATCCGACGATCACGAGACACTCATTCATCGCTCGAAATCCTTCGGCGACGATGCCACTCCCGCCGGCAACGGAATCGCTGCATTCGTTCTGCAGCGCATGGGACAGCTACTCGGGGAAACGCGATATCTGGCGGCCGCCGAGCAGACCGTGAGGGCGGCGTTGCCGCTGATGGAGAAGTACCCGCATGCGCATACGAGCTTGCTCAATGCGTTGGAAGAACTGTTGAACCCGCCAGAGACGGTCATTCTCCGCGGCGAGCCATTGGCAATCGAAGCATGGCGCGGCGAACTGTCGAAACTCTATGCGCCGCGACGCCTGGTGCTTGCCATCGCAGCCGATGCGGCCGGGCTGCCGCCGGCGCTCGCTGACAAGACGCCCCGTGGTAAAGCGGTCGCGTATGTGTGCAGAGGAAGCGTGTGCTCCGCTCCTTTAGAATCGCTCAGCGCGCTGGTAAATCACTTGCGGCAAGCAACGTAGCGCCGGCCGTCATGAGATGCCGGGGCGATACGCACACGTGCGCTGCGAGCGCCTGAAGGCCGCGCCACGCTCGAGCGAGCTCTCCTAGAGTGCATGGTTTCCGAGCGCGTCCTGCCGCACCCGTCGCGCCAGCGAATCAATTCCCGCCTTGGCGAGGCCCCACACTGCGCTGGATGCCAGGAAATGGCGACGCGTCGACGAAATGTGCGAATTAAGACAGGAGCTCGACGTTGCCGCCGATGGCCACCGTGTTGATGGTGAGCGTCCGTTCCGTCGCGAACCGCAGGAGGTAGTGCGGTCCGCCAGCCTTTGGTCCCGTGCCCGACAGTCCTTGGCCGCCGAACGGCTGTACGCCCACGACGGCGCCGATCATGTTCCGATTGACGTATGTGTTACCCACCGGCACCGTGCGGAAGACGTGGTCGGCGACGCTCTCCAGCCGGCTGTGCACGCCGAGCGTAAGCCCGAACCCCGTGCGGCGAATTGCATCCAGAACCTGCGGCAACTGATTCGAACGATAGCGCGCCACGTGCAGGATCGGACCAAACTCTTCCGTCTTGAGCTGATCGAGCGCACGGAGCTGGAAGAGATGCGGGGCGACGAAATAACCCATCTCGTGCTTGCGATCGAGCTCGCACGCATAGAGCAGATCGGCCTCCGCGCGCATGCGGGAAGCGTATTTACGCAGGCGCAGCATCGCGGCTTCGCAGATGACGGGACCTACGTCCGTGGCGAGATCCGCCGGATCGCCGATCACGAGACACTTCATCGCGCCGATGAGCATCTCGATGACGCGGTCCGCGATCTCTTCCTGAACAAAGATGACCCGGAGCGCTGAGCAGCGCTGACCGGCGCTCGTGAATGCGGAGGTAATTGCATCGTCGACGACCTGTTCCGGTAGAGCGGTCGCATCGACAATCATCGCGTTCACACCACCGGTCTCCGCAATGAGCGGAACGATGGGTCCTTCACGATTCGCGAGCGCGCGATTGATCGTGGCAGCGGTCGCCGTCGATCCGGTGAATGCGACACCAGCCAGGGCCGGATGGCTGAGAGCAACCTGACCGAACGCAGGGCCGTCGGCCGGTGTGAGCTGCAGAATTTCCGAGGGCACTCCCGCCTCATGCACAAGACGAGTCATTGCATGAGCGATGAGCGGAGTCGCCGGCGCGGGCTTGGCGACCACGGCATTACCTGCCATCAGCGCCGCAGTAATCTGGCCAGTGAAAATCGCCAATGGGAAGTTCCACGGGCTGATGCAAACAAACACGCCCCGCCCTTGCAGCGAAAGCAGATTGCGCTCACCGGTAGGTCCGCGCAGCTCCTGCGGCTGAGCGAACAGCTCCCGACCCCGAACGGCGTAGTAGCGGCAGAAATCCACCGCTTCACGCAACTCCGCGACCGCATCGGGCAATGTCTTGCCGGCCTCTTTCACGAGCAGACGCAGGAATTGCCCGCGCCGTTTTTCAAGCAATTCCGCGGCCCGATCCAAACACGCCGCGCGCGTTTCCGCCGGCGTCGCATCCCAGCCCGGTTGCGCCAGTGCGGCAATATCCATTGCCTGCGTAATCTCGGCTTCCGTCGCATCCCGCGACATGCCGACGGTCTCCAGAAGATTCGTCGGCGACACGACGGGAGCGTCCGCGTCCCGCACTCTCTTGCCGTTCACGAGCGGGCCACCGCTTGCAACGTCGGCGGCGCTGCCACGCAACTCGGCTTGCAGCGCGGCCAGCTCCGCGGGATTGCCCCAATCGGCCCCCTCGGAGTTGGCTCGTTCCGCGCCATAGAGTGCACGCGGCTCTCGGATAGGCGTCGGCGCTTGCGTATTTTCCGGAGAATCATTCAAGGCAGATAGGGGATCGCGCACGACCTGCTCCACGGGGACCTGGGGGTTGAGGAACTGATGAACGAACGAGCTATTCGCGCCGTTCTCGAGAAGACGGCGCACGAGGTAGGGCAACAAGTCCTCGTGCGTCCCCACGGGAGCGTAAACGCGCACCGGAGGCAAGTTAGAAGCGTCTGCACGCACCGCTTCGTACAGCAACTCACCCATGCCATGCAGGCGCTGGAACTCGTACTCCGCGCCGGCCGGAGCGAGCTCGAGCACCGCCGCTATCGTGTAGGCATTATGGGTCGCAAACTGCGGATAGATGACATCGCGAGCGTCGAAGAGCCGCTGTGCGCATACGAGATAACTCGCATCCGTCGCGGCCTTGGAGGTGTAGACCGGGAAGCTCGGAAGCCCGCGCTCCTGCGCTCGCTTGATCTCACTATCCCAGTACGCCCCTTTTACGAGGCGGGTGGTCATACGACGGCCGGTCTCGCGCGCCAGCTCAGCAACCCAGTCGAGCACCAGCGGTGCGCGGCGGCCGTATGCCTGCACGGCAAGCCCGAGCCCGCCCCAGGCGCGAGTCTCTTCGTCGCGGGCCAGCGCTTCTACGATATCCAGAGAGAGATCGAGCCGATCCGCTTCTTCCGCGTCGATCGTGAGCCCGATACCCGCACGAGCGGCGCTGCGGGCGAGCTGCAACATTTGCGGCACGAGACGCTCAGCAACGCGCGCGCTCTGCAGGAGCGTGTAGCGCGGCTCGAGCGCAGACAGCTTCACGGAAATGCTCGAGCGACTATGTACCGAGCCCTCCGGCTGCGCACGTAAAGCCTCAATCGCTCGCGCGTACGATTCGAAGTAGCGCTGCGCATCCTCCTCCGTGCGCGCGCCTTCCCCGAGCACGTCGAACGAGCATAAGGACAGATTTACGTGGGACTCGCCGCGTACCAGCGCGGCCTCGATGGTCTCGCCGACAATGAACGCCTGTCCTAGCATCTGCATGGACCCGCGCAATGCCTTGCGTACAACTGGTGCGACGAGCGGCTTGGTAAGCGACGCGATCGAGAAGCGCCCGGACAACTCGTTGGCCACGTCCGGCAACAACCGGCTAGCCGTCCCCAGCAACGCGAACCCGGTTCGCAGCAGCAGATCGTCACTTTGGAGACCGCCGCCGCTGCCCATTCCGGTATGTGTGCCGCCAACGCGCGCACGTCCAGCATTCCGTACCGCGGCGAGTCGCTCGGCGATGAGTTGATCGGCGCGCCTTGGATCCGGCGTACGCAGCAGCGCCTCGGCGAGGCTCATGAGCGCCTTGCCTTGCGCGCTATCGAGCGGGAACTGCTCGAGCATCGAATCGACGAACGGGCGCGGTCTTTCGTCCGCCCGCGCAGCCTCGACCCAGCGAATAGCGCGATTCTTCGCGCCCTCGAGCCTGCGCTCGACACGCGCAAGCAAGCTCAGCATCTCCTGGATGGCGTCCGGCTCGGAACGCAGTGTCGCGGCACGAATCGCGTCGCGCAACACGCTCAGCCGGTCCGCCTCGCGCCGGTCATTGATCCGCTGCGCAGCCCCAGTGCCCGCCATTCTGGTTGCCTTCGCTCCCGCATAGGAGCACAGTAAATTGTGCTTATGCTAGTCCCGACGGCAGAGAATAGTTTCTCGTTTTAGGCGTTTAAAAAGTTAATTTCACTACCATGAGCCGAAAAAACACCGCCGCAGCAGGGGATGCGATCACGGCGCGGGACCTCGACCGTATCGATCGCAGCCTGCTTGCCAAGCTACAGCAGGACGGCCGCACCACCGTCTCGCAGCTCGCCCGGGAAGTGAATCTGACTATCACCCCGACGCTAGAGCGCGTCCGACGCCTCGAAGCCTCCGGCTACATCGAGGGTTACTTCGCCCGCCTCAACCCGGGCAAGCTCGGCCTCGGTCTCCTGGCGTACGTCGAAGTCTCCCTCGACCGCACCACCCCCGATGCCTTCGAGCGCTTCAAGCAGGTCATGCTGGCCCACGACGAAGTCATGGAATGTCACATGGTGGCGGGTGGCTTCGACTACCTGCTGAAAGTCCGCGTCACTGACATGGAAAGTTACCGCCGCTTCCTCGGCGACCGCATCGCCTCAGTCCGCGGCGTGCAGCAAACTCACACCTACTTCGTGATGGAAGAAGTGAAGTCGACACAGAGGATTGTCGTGCCGGAATAGGCCGAACACGGGTATGCGGCGTGCTGCATGCCCCGCACATGCAGGAGCACGCCATGTTCGAAAAGCTTCCCGACGCGCTCGGTCATGCGCTCCGGCACCAGCGCGCGGGCCTGGAGAAAATTGCCTTCAACCAGATCGATCTGCGCAATGGGACTGCACAGCTGGACGTTCGTAGCCTGGCGTTTGCAGACCATTCGCCAATCCCGCAGATGTACACGGCTGACGGCGAAGCGCTATCGCCACCGTTGCAATGGACGGGCGTGCCAACGATCGCGACTTCGCTGTCGCTGATTGTCGAGGATGCCGACTCCCCAACACCCCACCCCCTGGTGCACGCCATCGTGGTGGATTTGCCTCCGCGCGACGGCGCGCTCCCCGAAGGCGCGATCCCGAGTCCCGGTCACGAAGGCAGCAGGCTCAAGGTCGGTCGCAATTCGTACTTGAAGCGCGCGTGGCTACCCCCCGATCCCCCACCGGGACATGGCCTGCACCGCTACGCATTTCAGCTTTTCGCGCTGGCCGACGGCGCACCTTTCTCGGACGGACCCGGACGCGACGAATTGCTCGAAGCGCTTCGCGCTCGAGCGATAGCCAGCGGCTGCCTGATCGGCACGTATGAACGCGACAGTACCGTCAAGGCCACCGATTCAGCAGCCGCCGTCGAGAATGTTGCGGATTTGGAGCCCTAGGAACCGGCTCTGACCAAGGCTCGCCTATTGCGGCCGCCCGTTGCGCGCGATGGGCGCGCGCACCAACGGAAGCCCGACGCCGCCGTGACGCTTACCCGACTCGCGCCATCTCCTGCGCACTGAGCTTGATCTTCGCCGCCGCCACGTTGTCTTCCAGGTGATCCACACGCGAAGTACCGGGAATCGGCAATATGACGGGTGACTTCGTCAACAGCCACGCCAGCATCGCCCGAGACGTGTCGATGTTGCGCTCCTTGGCAATCGCCTTCAGGGCCGCGAGGCGGGCGTCGGGTCTCCAGCTCTTCTGAACGCTCTGCGCGAGCGGCTCCCAAGGGAGGAAGGCGATGTGTTCGCGCTCGCAGATCGCAAGCACATTGTCCGACCCTCGCTCGGCGACGTTATAACGATTCTGCACCGAGACCACTTTGACGATCGCGCGCGCCTTGGCGAGTTGCTGCGGATCGACATTGGATACCCCGATGTGCCGGATCTTGCCTGCCTTCTGCAGCTTCGCGAGCTCGCCGATCGAGTCCTCATAAGGCACCTGCGGATCCGGCCGGTGCAGCTGGTAAAGCTCGATCTGCTCTAACTTGAGGCGCGTCAGACTCGCTTCGCAGGCCGCTCGCAGATGCTCCGGTCGGCCGTCCGGTACCCACTTCTCCCGGCTGGGGCGAACGTAGCCGCCCTTGGTGGCGATCAGCAGCCCGCGCGGATACGGATACAGCGCCTCCTTGATCAGACGCTCACTGATATTGGGCCCGTATGCATCGGCGGTATCGATAAAATTCGTACCGAGCGCAACGGCACGCTGCAGCACGGCCCGGGCGGCCTGCGCATCCCGCGGCTCGCCCCAGACCCCCTCGCCGGTAATGCGCATGGCGCCGAATCCCAAGCGGCTCACCTGCAGATCGCCACCGATCCACAGCGTTCCCGCGGCTGCTGCAGGGGATTTGGGATCCACCACGGGCTCTCGATCCGCACTTGCGATGGCCAGCGGAGCCAACGCCGCGCCAGTGGCTGCCATCGTGCCTCGAGTCAGGAAACTGCGGCGCGACAAGTCGCTGGTCATCATGAGGTCCTCCGAGTATCGGCTGCGCTGCCTCTGATGCGCACAGCATGTCCTCTTCGAGGCGGTGGCCGCAAGCTGCGGCAACCACGCGAGAACCCGCCGCGCCAGGCAAACTACGTCCGTGGTTTCATGATCGCAGCCAACCGATCCTCACTCCTCTCAACCCTCTCGAGTCGCGGGTACTTCAACCCTTCGTAGTAAGGGATGCTCACCACGCGATACCGATCGAGATTCTTCACGATCAGCTCGATCGGCTTATGCGTATTCCTGGCAATCGCGACCGCTTCGCGCAGGCGCTCGGGGCGGTATTCATGACCGTTGACGGCGATGATCGCCGTTCCCATCGTGAGCCCGGCGTCGTATCCAGGTCCTCCCCAAAGCACTTCCGTGAGCTGTCCATACTCCCGCGTCGAGACATTGAACCCCAGTGAGAACGTGAAATCGACCGCCTTGCGCTGATCCTCGAGGCCGCGCAGGTATTCGGTAGGCGCGTCCGTGTAGACGAGCTTCCACCCGCCGCGAGTCAAGCCATCGAGCGGCGCCCCCGGCCCGTGCGAATGCAGTCGCTGCGTCAGAAACTTCTCCCAGTCGAAGGGAGCAACGCCGTTCAACGCATGCACGACATCCGCGAACGTATAGGGTACCGGCCCGAGACTCCCGTCGGCGCCGCCGAAAAATCCGCGGGCGAAGTCGTCAAGGGACTGCCTGCCGGCGCTGAGCTCGCGAATCTTCGTGTCGACGTCGAGCCACAAGAGCTCTCCTTCCGTGTAGTAGTCCTCGGTCCGCTGCCAGGACACCCAGGAGAGCGGTCGCCGCGCCGTGACGATGGGCTGGTGCGTCGTATCTTCCATGTCGCGCCAGACCCGGCCCGGACGATTCCGATCCATGTTAGCGGCTACATATGCCCATGCCTGGCGCGTGAAATCGGCGCTCCAGAGCCCCGAACGCGCGGCGAGCAACCCCTCCAGGTAGTTGGTGAGGCCCTCATAAACCCACAGCAGGTTGTTCTGCATCGGCACGTTGAAGTTGGGCGTCGCCAGCCCGGCCGGCCGCCGGAACTTGCCGTTCCAGGAGTGCGCGAATTCGTGCGGCAGGATGCTGCGGCCCGCCGCCTCCTTGTCCCAATCGACGAAATAGCCTGGCAGGCGCCGGTTCTCGCTCGACTGCTGGTGCTCGAGGCCGATGTCGCCGAAGTGATCGCTCAGGGCCAGCAGCAGGTCGTAATGGCCGAAGTGCCGCGCCCCGAACAGCGCATAGGCCTCCTGCACGAGCTTACGGTGGGCCGCGATCTGCTCAGGCTTGATCTCGAAACTCGCGGGAGTATCCGCGACGATGTCGAGCCGCACCGTTGAGCCGGACTGAGGAGCGCCGCCCAGGGCGATACCGCCCGTCTGCCCGCCAGCCGCTGGTCCACCGGGCGCCGGGTCGAGGACGATGCTCCGGAAGTAACGCCCCGCAAACAACGGCGAGTCCACGAGCATCTCGAGCGTCGAGTGCTTGAACTGCACTCTGCTGCCGCGCCGGCCTTCGACGTCCAGGGCGCAACCGAAGTCCCACCCTTCGGGCAGCGAGAGCTCCGGCGCGAGAACGATCCGGCTCGCGTAGTAACCCGCCGGATACAACACGACCGTGTTCCATTGCAGCCCCACGATTTCCGGGGTGACCATCGCCCGACCCTCGCCGCTGACCAGCGGCGAGGCGAACTGGAACTCCACCTCGAGCCGGCTGGCCCCGGTCGGAACCTGCAGGTGGAACGCGTAAACGTTCAAGGGATCGCGCGTCCATTCGACACGCCGGCCATTGGCGTTGATCAGGAGACCGCCGAGCCCGTCGATGGGCCCACGAGGCGCGTGATTGCCGGGCAGCCACTCCGGATACAGCAGGATCAACGGGCCCGGCTTGACCGGAATGACCTCGTGAACGCTGAACAGGCGCCGTTCGATGTCCGTGACATCGACCTTGAGTATGAGTGTGCCGGGATACGCTATGTCCTGCGCCGGCGGGATATCCGTTGCGGACACAACGGGTCCGCTCACTCCGGCGTTGGAAGCCTCCGCACCTGGTATTTCGGCCGCCGCCACACGGAGCCCGGCGGCCGGAGTCCCGGCGGCGGGCATAGCGGCGGACCATACAATGGCTGTTCCCAAAAACGTCGCGACAGCGATAGCGACGCCCCCCCAGATTCGACTCATCGCGCTGTCAGCACCTGCGCGACGGCCTGCGCGAAGTATTCGAGGTTCTCGCGCCTGAGCCCGGCGATATTGATGCGACTGTCATCCGTCATATAGACATGATGGCGGGTGCGCAGCTCGCGCACCTGCTCTACATTGACGCCGAGGTACGAAAACATTCCGCGCTGACGCTCGATGAAGCCGAAATCCCGGTGCGGACACGTCAGCTGCAGATGTCTGACGGCCTCATGGCGCAGCCCCTGTATCCGCTTGCGCATGACCGCCACCTCATCCGCCCACACCTTGCGCAAATTCTCGCTGGCCAGAATCTCGTGCACGATGGCCGCGCCATGATCCGGCGGCATCGAGTAGATGCTGCGTGCGATGCGCACGAGCTGTGTCAGAACCGCATCGGCAGTCGCGGACGTCTCGTTGATGACATGCAAAGCGCCCGTACGCTCCCGGTACAGGCCGAAGTTCTTCGAGCACGACACCGCAATGGTGACTTCAGGGAGCTCCGCACAGAACAGCCGAATGCCAAAGGCATCCTCCACGACACCCGTACCGAGCCCCTGGTAGGCGATGTCGATGAAAGGCAGCAGGCCACGACGCTTGAAGAGCCCCAGCAGCTCGCGCCATTGCGCCTCGCTCAGATCGGCACCTGTAGGATTGTGGCAGGACGCATGTAGCAGCACGACCGCGCGCGCCGGAAGGCGCTCGAGCGCCTCGAGCATGGCCTCGAATTTCACGCCGCCCGTTGCCGGGTCGAAATATGGATAGCGTTCGAGCTTCAGTCCGCACCCCGACAGCAGTGGGACATGATTCGCCCAGGTAGGCGTGCTCACATAAACGACGGATTCGGGGGACGCCGCTCGAATGAGCTCTGCCCCCAGGCGGAGAGCTCCGCACCCGCCAGGCGCCTGGACCGTGCGCACACGACCCGCCGTGAGCGCGGAATGCTCGTCCCCGAGGACGAAGCGCTCCAGAGCCTGGTTGAAGCCCGGATTCCCCGCTGGCGCGACATACGTCTTCGTCGTCTGACGCCCGAGCATCGCCTGCTCCGCCTGCCTCACGGCCTGCAGGATGGGCGTTTCCCCTTGATCGTTACGGTAGACCCCTACGCCGAGATCGACCTTGTGAGGGTCGGCGTCAGCACGGAACGCGGCCATGAGGCCGAGGATAGGATCGGGGGGAAGTCGATCGAGGCGCTCGAACATCGCTTGGGTCTCCACACGCCGCGCGACCTGCGCGGGGACCCAAGTTTACCCGGTCGACTATCCGACCGGAGGCATGCCTGCGAACTGCGGCAGATCGTCCGTGATGGGAAACCAGTCCGCCTTGGATCCGGCGAAGCCGTGGCCGGCCGGACGCATTCCCGGATCGCTGTCCAGCGTACCAGCGGGTACCACTACGATACCGACCGACCGCACTTCCCGGGGCAGCGTACTTCCGCAAAGCCGACAGAACGCCGTCCCGAAGTGCCAGTCCTTGGGCGGGCCGTAGTTCGACACCTGCGTCTCGCCGCGGAGCCAGCGAAACTTCGTGGAGTCGACGAAGATATTCGAAGCATGCGCCGCACTATGCGCGCGGCGGCAGCGGGCGCAATGGCAATTCATCATGCGCCCGGCCGACCTGACGAGCTCGAACGCCACTTCCCCGCAAAGGCAGCTGCCGCCGGCCACTTTGCTGGACGACGCAGCGGGGCGCTGCCGCGATGAGATCCTGTGCGCTGTCACTTCAGACTTCCTCATGTTGGGGGAGAGCGTCGGTGATCGTGTGCCACGACGCCTTGGAACCGACAAACCGATGACTCTGCGGCTGAATACCCAGCTCGCCGTCCAGGTTTCCCGCCGGGCAGAATGCGATCCCGGTATCGGACTCGACCACCGGCATCACCGAACCGCACTTGCTGCAGAACGTGCGTTTGCCATAGGCCGACGACTGGTAAGTGGAGAGCGCGTCTTCACCAGCCACCCAGCGAAAGCTGCTGAGAGAGACCGTCACGAAGGTCGCGAACGCCGCGCCGTGATGCTTGCGGCACATGGAGCAATGACAGTGCGACATGACTTCGAACGGCCCATCGATTTCGTACCTCACGGTCCCGCACAGACACGTGCCTTGGGCCACCGCAACACTCTTGCGGGGCTCGTCCTCGGGCGGATGCGGCTCCGACAGTGCTGCAAGCAGCAGCTCGACGAGCTCGCTGTCCCACATGCGCTGCTCTGGCCCATCCACCGCCACGTCCGGAACCTGGAGGCTCGCCAGAATCAACTCACAGGCACTGTCGAGGTTGCGCAGGGCCAGTGAGCCGTCGCGCCTTCCCTGCGTGAGCAATCTCTTCAGGCGCGTGCGAACCATCTGGTCCCATTCATGAAGGCGCCGCTGAAGCGCCGTCGGGAGATCCCGACCTCGTCGGAATGAGAGAAGCGAGCCGCGCTCACGCCGCAGCTCCAGGGCCGCAACCAGAAAAGCGGCTACCTTGTCGAGGGCGCTGCCCGGTGCGGTCTCGGCACGCAGCAGGCTTTCCGCAAACGCCTGGGCCGTACGCGCGTAACACTCATCGATGAGCGCCGGTACATCCTGGAACCAGTTGGCGGCGAGCACGGCCTGCTCGTTGCCCACCTCGAAAGCGATCGCAGACCATCGCATACGATGATCGCCACGGCGCGCGACGACTCTGGCCGCGGCGTCGATGACTGCGGTACGAGTGACCTGGCGCGAGCTGCCTGCCGCCGGTAGGGCGGCCCCCGCGTTCGCGGCGTCGCCCGCAGCAGACGTTTCCGGACCGTCGCTCGAAGCCGGTACAATTTCTTCACGCGCGCTCATGGGTCCTCCAGTAAGAGGTAATTTGCAACGCGCGTGCCAGCGCGCTGAACGCGAGATAAGGCCCTGAAACGCTGCTCCAGTCCGGCGCGCAGGAGCGACGTTGGTGCAGGCG
>JAQGOG010000044.1 GCA_028293765.1 Gammaproteobacteria bacterium | reverse complement strand
GGGCCGCTGGTCCTTCAGGAAATAAGATGGAGGCGTTGCCGGGCCTGTTGTGTCGAGCGTGCGCTTGGGAACCTGACATACCGCAGACCGCTGCAGAGGGAGGAAAGGATGGCGAAACGGACTATCTCGAAACTGGAAGAACTCGCCTCATTGACGGGATTTTCCCTCGCGACCGTGTCTCGTGCGCTGAGCGATCATCCGTCGGTGAAAGAACAGACGAAGCTGCGGATATGGTCCACCGCGCGGGATTACAATTTCCCGACTTATCGCTATCAGAGCAGTCGATCTTCCAAATGTGACGGCGTAATAGCCGCGATAATCCCGCGCTTGCCGATGCGCGGTGCCAGGTTGACCGATCCCTTTGTGCAGGAGCTGCTGGCCAATATATGCGAGGCGGCTCGCGACCGTAATTGTAGTTTGCAGATCAGCTACTCAGCGCCATCCAGCGAGGAGGAATTCGGCATGCTGATTCGATCCATCCGGGCCGATGGATTGGTATTTATCGGTCAAGGGCTCATTCATCACAGCTTGCAGCGACTGGCTGACAGGCGTCAGGACTTTGTCGTATGGGGAGCCCAGATGCCCAGCCAACGATACGTTACGATCGGCAGCGACAACCTTTCAGGCGGAAGACGTATCACCCGCCACCTGCTGCGGTTGAACAGGCGTAAATTGCTGTTTTTGGGAGACATAGCCGGTCCTGAGATGCACGAGCGTTATCGGGGCTTTGTGCTTGCTCATGAAGAAGAAAAGGTACCCACCGACGCATCGAGGCTGATTTCAACGCACCTCGATATTGGACTTGCATCCGGCACGATTGAGCGACTGGTGCGCGAAAGGGTGGATTTTGACGGCATCGTCTGTGTCAATGACGTTGTTGCGTTGGGTGCCATCCAGGGATTGCGGGGACATGCCATCAATGTGCCTGAAGACGTCTCTGTAGTAGGTTACGACAATGTCGAATTCAGCAAATATACCCAACCTCCGCTGACTACTATTTCGCAGGATAGCGAACGTGGCGGCCAGTTGATCGTGTCAAAGTTGATCGATCGCCGCAACCAAAGTTTCGCCTCCGAGGTATTGCCCTTGGATCTTGTTGTTCGGGAAAGTTGTGGCACGGTGAACGTAAGCGCTCGGCCCTCCGCAGGCTGAAATATTGCCGCTCTCAGCCGCAGTCCACGCTCCCGAACTCTCTGCTGACATTCTGAAGAAGCGCGCTGGCGTCAATACTGGTAACCGATGGCGATTGCGTAAGTCGCTGGCTTTACCCATGCGCCTGCGCGGGGCGGTGCTGTTGGAGGATTCAGAACGCTCTGCATCCTTGCTGTCTTTGTTATAGCGGGCCGCAGCCGTCAGCTTCAGGCGCCTGGCCGCAAATGCCGGCCGCCAATGTATCTGGGCGTACGCGGCCCGCGAGCGTCGAGTCTGCGCGCCGATTACTTCCTCGAGAGGTGGGTCAGTTAGTTCGTGAGTTGGTACAACCACGATCGCCGCCGCAGTGGGCACCGGACTGCCGGGGCGAACGCCGACGACGATGGAAGCGCCGCAAGCGCCGGACGGATCCGGACTATCGCGACAATCAGACCGTCGCCGGGCCCACGCTTCAAAGCGCTCGGCGCTTGCGGCCACGGTTGAGCTTCCCCCGGACAGCCGCTTCGATGCTTGTGACCTTTGGCGCATTCCGCGACGATTGCTTGAGTCTCGTCCAGTTGTCACTCTAATCGTTTCATGAGTCGTTTCACATTAGCGCGTAAGATATGGGTTATGTCTTTGTATTTACGGGCCTATTTGCGTAGATAATCGTTTCATTATGGCGCTTTCTAACGACCTCATTCAGACGTTGCGTGCTCGGCCGCACCTGCCAGCGGCGCACTTGCTGACTGCACTTGGCGTCAGCCGGGCCACGCTCATGCGCGCGGTGCGCGCTGCAGGTCCCGCGGTTTTGACCATGGGGCGAGCGCGGCGTACTTCTTATGCGGCGCGCCGGTCGTTGCGGGGCAGCGCCAACCCTGTGCCTGTGTTTCAGGTCGATGAGCACGGTGGATCGGAAGAGGTCGGCCAGCTGAATCTGGCATACCCCGCATGGCAGTGTATTCGAGTTCAGCTCCGCGTCGCCCTGGCCCCTGGATACCGCCATGCGAGATGGTTGGTTCGATGGCCTCCCGTATTTCCTGCAGGACCTGCGGCCCGATGGATTTCTCGGACGTCGGTTCGCACGGGTGTATGCACAGCTGCTCCAACTCAGCGACGAGCCGCGCAGCTGGTCTGACGACGATGCTCTGTATGCCGTATCGCTGCTCGGGGGCGCATCAAAGCGGCAACTTTATCGTCGGGGAGAGCGCCTATCGTTTGTGGCTGGACCAGCTTCAGCAAACTCCCGAATGTCTGGACAGCAGACAGTTGCCGCAGGCCTACACCGAGCGTGCGCAACGCGCGATGCAGTACGGACTTGCCGGCTCATCGGCTGCTGGCGAATTTCCGAAGTTCACGGCGTTGCGCACGCTAGCCGGTGGGCCCACGCCGCTGAGGACGCTCGCATTAGTGCGGAGTTTCGGGCCATCTGCAATCACAACCTGCAAACTGTCAGCAAGACAATGAGGCTCTTGTGAAAAGCTCCGATTTTGTAACGGGCGATGGAGCGTCAGTTAGTTTGGTGAGCTGCAATCACTCGACGGTGACGCTCTTCGCCAGATTGCGCGGCTGGTCGACGTCGGTGCCCTTGAGGATCGCCACGTGATAGGCGAGTAGCTGCAGCGGAATCGTGTAGACGGCCGGTGCCTGGAAGTACGTCACGTGCTTGGGCATTTCGATTACTGTCACGCCGTCGCTCGGCTGGATGCCGGATTCCGGATCGGCGAATACGATGAGCTCGCCGCCGCGCGCCCGCACTTCCATGAGATTCGACTTGAGCTTCTCGAGGAGATCGTTATTGGGAGCGACCGTGATGACCGGCATGTCGGCATCGACGAGAGCGAGCGGGCCGTGCTTCAGCTCGCCCGCAGGATACGCTTCGGCGTGGATGTAGGAGATTTCCTTCAGCTTCAGCGAGCCTTCCATCGCGATCGGATACAGCGCACCGCGACCGAGGAACAGCGCGTGATGCTTTTCAGCAAAGCGCTCCGCGAGCTTGTGAATCACCCGGTCGAGTTCGAGCGTCTTCTCTATCAAAGCGGGCAGCTCGATGAGCCGACCCACGAGGCCGCGCTCCCGTTCTGCGTCCGCACCGTGATGTTTCGCCAGCGCGATGACGAGCATGGAGAGAGCGGCAAGCTGTGTCGTGAATGCCTTCGTCGAAGCCACACCGATTTCCGGACCCGCACGCGTCAACATGACGAGCTCCGACTCGCGCACGAGCGAACTCTCGGGTACGTTGCAAATGGAAAGCGAAGACAGATAGCCCGACTGCTTCGCGAGCCGCAGCGCTGCCAGCGTGTCCGCGGTCTCACCGGATTGCGAGATCGTTACGAACAAGGAGTTCGGAGGCACGAGCGGGCTGCGATAACGGTACTCGCTGGCGATGTCGACGGAGCACGGCACCTTGCAGATCTGCTCAATGAAATAACGCGCGACGGAAGCGGCGTGGTAGCTGGTGCCGCAGGCAACGATGTGCACGTTTTGCGTGCGCTTGAAGACCTCTGTTGCGGCGGGACCGAAGGCAGCCTCGAGCAGGCGTCCGTTCGCGACTCGCTCCTGGAGGGTGTTAGCGATGGCGCGCGGCTGCTCGTGAATCTCCTTCAGCATGTAGTGGCGGTATGGACCCTTCTCGGCCGCGTCCGCGGAGAGCTCGCTCTCGCGGATCGTCCGCTCTACCGTGTTGCCTTCCTTGTCGATGACACGGATCGACTTGCGCCGGACTTCCGCGACATCGCCCTCTTCGAGGAACATGAATCGACGGGTCACGGGCAACAGGGCGGAAACGTCCGAGGCCACGAAGTTCTCTTCAACTCCGAGGCCGACGACCACCGGACAGCCTTCACGGGCGAGGATGAGGCGGTCAGGATCGTGTTCGCTGACGACCGCAAGGGCATACGCGCCCTCGAGCTCGGCCACTGTAGCGCGGACCGCCTTGAACAGATCCTTTACCGTGTCGAGATGATGATGAATTCGATGTGCGATGACCTCGGTGTCCGTCTCCGAGGTAAACACGTAGCCCTGCCGCTTCAGCTCCTCACGCAGCTCTTCGTGGTTCTCGATGATCCCGTTGTGGACAATCGCGAGACCATCGAGCGAAATGTGGGGGTGAGCGTTGCGCTCGCTAGGGACGCCGTGCGTCGCCCATCGTGTATGGGCTATGCCGATTTTTCCGGTCGTCGGCGTCTGCTCGAGCGCCTCGCTGAGCATTTTCACCTTGCCTACAGTGCGCAGACGGGTCAGGTGCTTGGAACCATTCAATACGGCGAGGCCCGCCGAGTCATAGCCGCGATATTCAAGGCGCCGCAGGCCCTCCATGAGAATGGGGACGATATTGCGTTCGGCGATGGCTCCGACGATTCCGCACATGACTTTATTGCCTCGACTCAGCTTTTGGCGCGGGGGGCTCTCAAGTGTGCCTGAAGTCGCCGGGAAAGGTGATTTCCGTTCATTAAGGACGTGAACCGGGTCGCGGGCGGGCATAGAAGTTGCGGAGTCGGGGCTCGCGTCAAGGCGGGGAAGCGTGAGGGCAATTTATGAATTTTATCGTTTGGTTGATCGTAGGCGGCCTGATTGGCTGGATCGCGAGCAAGATCATGAATACGGACGCGCAGCAGGGCATAGGGCTGAATATCGTAGTGGGCATCGTCGGCGCCCTCCTCGCGGGGTGGTTGATCACCCCCCTGATCGGCGGGGCTACCATCAATCAGAGCGACTTCAGCTTGAGCGGGCTGGTGATCTCGCTGCTGGGAGCGATCGTCCTGCTCGCGATCGTGAATCTCTTCCGTCGAGGACGGGTGCGCTAGCGCTAAAGCGAAGTCGAGCCGAAAACTGCGAGCGTGAAAAGGCGACGCCGCACTGCTGCGGTAGTCGCCAGACAGGCCTCGCGCCGGAGCGCGACCTCAGGGGGCGGACACCTCTCCGCCCCCCACATCACCGTTCAATCGAAGCTACCGCTGCGGCAAATCAGACCGCCGCCACCGAGGCTCGCCTGCGGCGGATGAAGCCGGCCAGGCCGGGAACTCAACCCCACCGCCCTGCAGGCTCGACGTGTCTCGAGGCGGTTGCGGCTCACTTGTGTACATCGGCCAGGATGTGCTCGAGCTCGTCCTGTTTTATTGCGCCGCGTACGCGGCGCCCGTCGGCTGTAAAAAGCGTGGGCGTCGAGTCGATCTTCAATTTGTCACCGAGCGCCTGCAGTTTGGTCACCGGCGCGCCATCGCAGCGGGCGCCCGCGGGCTCAACCTTCTGCAGCATCCACTTGGACCAGGCGGCATCGCGGTCCTTCGAGCACCAGATCTGAACCGCTTTCGCGGTGGCGCCGGGATGGATGGTTTCGAGCGGAAATAGGAATGTGAAGACGGTGACGTTGTTGAGGCTCTGCATGTCCTGCTCGAGTTGCCGGCAGTAGGGACAGAGTGGATCGGCGAATACCGCAAGCTTGCGGCTGCCGTCGCCTTTGACGCTCTTGATCGCCAGATCGAGTGGCAGCGCGCTGAAGTCGATCGCATTGAGGTCGCTCCAACGCTGCGCGGTGAGATCCGCGCGCGACTTCGTGTCCACGATCCGCCCGGCGAAGATCAGCGTCCCGGTATCATTCGTGTACAGCAATTCCTGGCCGGTGTTGATTTCGTAGAGCCCGGCCATGGGCGACTTGTGGATCTGGCCGACCCGCAGCTCCGGAATGCGCTCATGTAAAGTAGCTCTTATCTTCGCCGCGACGTCCGCGGGAACATCGTCGGTGGCCGGTGTACCGGCCGCAGGTGCGCCGGCCACCACAAACAAAGTCGCACAAACAACGGCTGCCAACAGCATTGCCACACGACGTATCAAGCGCATTCATCCTCCAGGCTCACGCCGCGTATGGCAGGAGGCTATTGCGGCTCGAGAGCGTGTTCGTATTACTTTTCGCGACCTTAGAGGTGATTCTCACCTCGAGGGGTCGAACCTGCAAGGTAAAGCCCGGCAGCAGAGCCTTTCCGGTGCGCTGTGGGCCGTTGGCAGCTGCGTCACATTCGCTGCAGCGGCTCTGCCACGATGCTGTCGCGGAAGATTTGACCGGGCACGCAGGATCACCCCTGCGGCAGCCACGTCACGCCGCGTTATCAGCCAACGCGGCCCCGGCGACGGCTGCGCCCGGAATGACGGTGACACCCAGCCAATGCACCGGCGGTCCGCGCTCGATGGGACGAATCACCCGCGGCCGCTGCGTGCGGCGGATGAGTAGCGCGATGACGATGACGAGTGGCAGATAAGGCAGCAGCTGATGCAGCGGATCGGCCGTCATGTGCGGTGCGAGCTCCATTCCTTGCGAAGGAACTGTCTACTTCTTCTGTTTGACCGGACGCTGCCACGCTTCAATCGTGGTCTGGCGCGCGCGGGCTATCGTGAGTTTTCCCGCGGGAACTTCGCCTGCGACGGTGGACCCTGCGGCTATCGTAGCGCCGGCACCTACGGTGATCGGGGCGACCAGGACACTGTTGGAACCGGTGTGGACATCATCGGCAATGTTCGTACGATGTTTATTGACGCCGTCGTAGTTGGCGATGATGGTTCCGGCGCCGATGTTCACGCGGCTTCCTACCTCCGCGTCGCCGACGTACGAGAGGTGGTTCGCTTTCGAGCCTTCGCCCATCTTCGAGTTCTTGACCTCGACGAAGTTGCCGATATGCACGCCACTCGCGAGAGTCGATGTCGGTCGGAACCGTGCGAACGGACCGATACTGCACGACGTTCCGATGACGGTGCCGTCGACCACGCAGTTCGCGAATACCTCGGTATCGTCGCCAATCTCGCTATTACGCACGATGCAATTTGGACCTATGCGTACGCGATCACCGAGCTTTACATTCCCTTCCAGCACAACATTCACGTCTATGAGCACGTCGGTGCCATGCGTAACGGTTCCCCGTACATCGAGGCGTGCCGGATCGACAATCGTGACACCCCCGACCATCAGGCTATGCGTGACCTGTCGCCGGAAGGCGGTCTCCAATTCCGCCAGCTGGGTTTTATCGTTCACTCCCAGGACTTCGACCACGTTCGCGGTGACCAGCGGGTTGACCGCGATCTTGTCCTTCGCGGCCATCGCGATGACGTCCGTCAGATAATATTCGCCCTGCGAGTTGTTGTTCTTCAGGCTTTTGAGCCATTTCTTCAGGAGCCGCGCGGGGGCGGCCATCACTCCCGTGTTGCATTCACCGAGCTTGAGCTCCTTCTTCGAGGCGTCCTTCTGCTCGACGATCTTCTGCACCCGACCGCGTGCGTTGCGGACGATCCGCCCGTAACCCGATGGGTTTTGGAGAACCATCGTCAGCAGGCCCGTCTGCTTAGGTCCGGCAAGCGCCAGTAGTTCGGTAAGCGTGGAGCGGCTGATCAGCGGTACATCGCCATAGAGCACGAGTGCTATGTGATCGTCCGGGACGTTCGGCATCGCCTGCATGACAGCGTGCCCCGTCCCGAGTCGTTCCGCCTGCAGCGCCCACGAGACGGGCTCGTCCTTCAGCACCTCGCGCACCTGGTCGCCCCCATGCCCGTACACCACGTGAATGGCGGCGGGCTCGAGCGACCGGGCAGTGTCGATGACGTGTTTGAGGAGGGCCCGCCCCGCCAACGGCTGCAGCACTTTGGGCAACGCGGATTTCATCCGCTTACCCTGGCCGGCGGCGAGAATCACGACCGAAAGGGGCACGGCGCGGGGCGCCGCCTCGAGCTGTTTTTTTACCATGGCCGCGATTTTAGCGCAGGCCACGGGAAGCTGAGCGCCGCCAAGGTCGCAAACTCATCTCTGGACGGTGACGGCGCCTTGCTGCCTGCGTCCGCGGTTGCTCTCGAGCAGGGCCAGCTTCTGCCTGATGCCGGGACCGGCATAGAACTGCGGATTCGAATGCGCCAGGTGCTCGGCGGCCTCCCGGTGCTGAATGAGGCCGGCGGCCCGCTTGAATGCCTCCTCCAGCGAAGCCGTGCTCGGCACTGAATCCTTCAGGAACGCCTCCCCGAAATACGTGAGATCGCGATCATCGGCGCAGCCGAAGGAGCTGTGCTCCGCGTCGGAGGCAGTCACGATCATCGTGGTGTCGGTCTTGAGGGGCTCGAGGAACACGCCCGAGTAGCAGGCCGACACGACCAGCACGCGCCACTTGATTCCCGATTCGTCCAGGGCCTGGCGCAGGTCCGCCGGCCCGAGCTGCAACAAAGGCAATGAGCCATTTGTGACCGCGAGACCTTCCCTGGAGCCATGGGAAGTCAGGGTCAGAACGAGCACGTCCTGTTCAACGTCCATTCGAGAAGCCAGCAGCTTGAGCGCCTGCTGCAAGCCGGACACGGTCGCGAGCGGGTACGAATCGCGGTCTTCGACGTCGTTGATGAGCTCTACCGAACGGTCGCCGGATCCGAAATGGTCCGTGAACACGGACTGGGCAAACAGCGCTTCGCGCTTGAAGATGGCCTGATCGCCATCACCGGCGAAGCCGAGGAAGTACACGCCAGGCGTCCCCTGCTCCTCCGGTATGACTCGCTCAACGGCGGCGGCAATACGGGCGGGCTGATCGTATAAGAGGGGCTCTGTCTCGGCGGAGTCGTCGGAGTCCAGCGCTTGCTGCGAGTCGTCGCTGACCCACAGGCGCGTGTCGAGATCAACGGTAGCCAGCACCCACGGCGCCGCGATGATCACCAGGATCGCGACGAGCGCAGCCCGAGTGCGCACGAATCCATAGGCGGCACGCAGAATTCTCACGCTCAGCACTGCCAGATACAGCAGTCCCACCAGGAGGGCGAGCAACGGCCGTCCCGCAACGGGAGCGGTGTCAGTCGACATCCAGAACAAAACCATTACATAGGGCGAGACCGCGAGCAGGGGGATCAGCAGCCCGCGCGTATCCGTCTCACGATCCTGCGCCCGCGCCACCAGCGTGCAGCCGACCAGACCTGTCAGCAGATAACAGGCCCAACCGTACAGGCCGTCGGGCAGGAGCTGCGCGCCGGTTTCGGCATGCAGTGTGTCCAGCCCCACCCAGACGACGAGGTTGAGGAGCAGAAGAACGAGCAGTTGATCGAAGCTGCGGACGAAGCTTTCGGGCGGCAGGCGCCGCAGGAGCAGCAGCGAGAATCCGCTGGAAAGGTTACGGAGCAGGCCGGCGCGCAGCCGGTGCCGGACCGGCTGGGCTGCTGTTGTGTGTTCGTCTGGGGAAGGGTCCAGCGATCAGCCTCGCAGCTTACGTAGCCGCTCGAGCACCTTCAGCATCGCGGCGGCACGGGCCAGCTCGGCGAGCGCCTCCGCCTGCGTGATGTGGCCCGGTTTGTCTCGCAGAGCGTCTTCCGCGCGCTGTTTGGCCGCAAGCGCCGCGGCCTCATCGATGTCGCGTGCGCGCAGCGCGGTGTCTGCCAGTACGGTGACTTTATTCGGCTGCACTTCGAGCGCACCGCCGCCGACGTAAAAGGACTGCTGCTCACCCTCCGGCGTCTGCACGCGCACCTCGCCTGCTTTCAACAAAGTCAGAAGAGGTGCGTGGCGGGGGGCGATGCCGAGCTCACCCTCCGAAGCCGGCGCGAACACCATTGCCGCCGGGCCGGAGAAAATCTCGCCCTCGGCGCTGACGATGTCGACGTGGATCGTGTGTTGCTCGGCCATGATGATATTCCTGTCGCTGCGCGAAAAGCCGCGTTACTGCAGCGTTTTCGCCTTCGCCACGGCCTCTTCGATCGACCCGACCATGTAGAAGGCCTGCTCGGGCAGTGAGTCGAACTCGCCGCTGATGATGCCCTTGAAGCCGCGGATAGTGTCCTTGAGGGGGACGATCTTGCCATCCTGGCCCGTGAAGATCTTCGCGACGTTGAACGGCTGCGAGAGGAAATTTCGGACTTTGCGCGCGCGGTACACGCTCAGCTTGTCGTCTTCCGACAATTCGTCCATGCCGAGGATCGCGATGATGTCCTGCAGTTCCTTGTACCGCTGCAGCACGGCCTGTACGCCGCGCGCGGTGTTGTAGTGTTCCTCACCGACCACGAGCGGGTCGAGCTGGCGGCTCGTGGAATCGAGCGGATCGACCGCCGGGTAAATACCGAGCGATGCGACTTGGCGCGACAGCACGACGGTTGCATCAAGGTGAGCGAACGTCGTGGCGGGTGAGGGATCCGTCAAGTCGTCCGCTGGAACGTACACGGCCTGGATCGAAGTGATTGAGCCGGTCTTCGTCGACGTGATACGTTCCTGCAGCACGCCCATCTCTTCGGCGAGCGTCGGCTGATAACCCACCGCCGACGGCATGCGTCCGAGGAGCGCCGACACTTCGGTGCCCGCGAGCGTGTAGCGGTAGATGTTATCGACGAAGAACAGCACATCGCGGCCCTTGCCGCCGTCCTCGCGGACCTCATCGCGGAAATACTCCGCCATCGTGAGACCGGTGAGCGCCACACGCAGGCGGTTGCCCGGCGGCTCGTTCATCTGTCCGTACACCATCGCGACCTTCGAGTTCGACAGGGTGTCCTTGTCGATAACACCCGACTCGATCATCTCGTGATAGAAGTCGTTACCCTCGCGGGTACGCTCGCCGACGCCCGCGAACACCGACAGACCGCTGTACTGCTTGGCGATGTTGTTGATGAGCTCGAGCATGTTGACGGTCTTGCCCACGCCGGCGCCGCCGAACAGGCCGACCTTACCGCCCTTCGCGAACGGCACCAGGAGGTCGATAACCTTGATGCCCGTGACGAGCAGATCCTGGCCACCCGCCTGCTCGTCGAACGACGGCGGCGGACGATGGATCGCCCAGCGCTCCTTCGAAGCTACCGGCCCGCGGTTGTCCTGCGGATCGCCGAGCACGTCCATGATGCGCCCCAGGGTCTCTTTGCCCACGGGTACCGAAATCGGCGCACCGGTGGCCCGTACGGCGAGACCGCGCTTCAAACCCTCCGATGCACCCATCGCGATCGTGCGCACGACGCCGTCGCCAAGCTGTTGCTGCACCTCCAGGGTGAGCTCAACGTCCTTCAGCTTCAACGCCTCGTAGACCTTTGGAATGGCCTCGCGCGGAAACTGCACGTCGATGACGGCGCCGATAATCTGGGTAATCTTGCCCTCGGCCGTGGTAGTCATAATCTCTCCAGTCGCGCAGGTTGAGCCTGCTCACTTCGAATCTGTTGGCGCCGCCGTAAGTGCGAGGCATGCCTCGCGCCCGTCCGACGCCGGTGTCGCAGCCTTAAACCGCTGCCGCGCCGCCCACGATCTCCGAAAGCTCTTTCGTGATCGCGGCCTGCCGGGCCTTGTTGTAGATCAGTTGCAATTCGCCGATCAGCTTGCCGGCATTGTCGGAAGCCGCCTTCATCGCGACCATGCGCGCGGCCATCTCGGACGCGACGTTCTCGACAGCGCCCCGGTACACCTGCGACTCGATGTAGCGGATGAGGAGGCCATCGAGGATGAGCTTCGCTTCGGGCTCGTAGATGTAGTCCCAATGCTCGGCCAGCCCCTCCGTGTCCACCGCTTCGACCGGCAGCAGCTGCTCGACCGTGGGCTTCTGCGTCATGGTGTTGAGGAACTGCGCGTTCACCAGGAAGAGACGGTCGAGCTCTCCACTGCTGTACGCGTCCAACATCACCTTCACCGTGCCGATGAGATCCTTCACGTGCGGCCGATCGCCGAGTCCGGAAACATTCGCAAGAATCGGCACACCCAGGCGGCGGAAAAACGCGAGTCCCTTGGACCCGATGATGCACAGGCTCACCTGTGCGCCCTTCGCCTGCCACTCCCGCATGAGGAACAGCGTCTGCTTGAAGATGTTCGCGTTGAGACCGCCTGCGAGGCCGCGGTCGGTCGAGATCACGATGATGCCGACGGCCTTCGGTTCGCGCGTCACCAGGAACGGATGCCGGTAGTCCGGATTCGCTTCGGTGAGATGGCCGATGACGTTGCGCATCTTCTGCGCGTACGGGCGGGCGAGACGCATCCGCTCCTGCGCGCGGCGCATCTTGCTCGTGGCCACCATCTGCATGGCCTTCGTGATCTTCTGAGTGCTCTTCACACTCGCGATCTTGGAGCGGATTTCCTTGGTGCCCGGCATGGCTTGGGTCTTCTAAGGCTCAGTAAGTGCCCGTGGCGAGGAAATCCTCGATGATCTTCTTCAACGCCGTCTCGTTCTCCTTGTTGAACTTCGGCGTGGCGTTGATCGCATCCATGGCCGACTTGTAGTTGGTCTGCGCGAACGCCTGCAGTGCCGCTTCGAAGTCCGTGATCTTCTTCAGCTCCACTTTATCCATGAAGCCGTTGTTCACCGCGTAGATCGTCAGAGCCATCTCGGCAACCGACATCGGCGCGAACTGCTTCTGCTTCATGACCTCGGTGGTGCGCTGACCGCGCTCGAGCTGCCGGCGGGTCGCTTCGTCGAGATCGGACGCGAACTGCGAGAACGCAGCGAGTTCGCGATATTGCGCGAGCGCTAGGCGAATACCGCCGCCGAGCTTCTTGATGATGTCGGTCTGCGCGGCGCCGCCGACGCGTGACACCGAGATACCGGCGTTCATCGCGGGACGGATACCGGCATTGAACAGGTCCGTCTCGAGGAAGATCTGTCCGTCGGTGATCGAAATGACGTTGGTCGGCACGAACGCCGTGACGTCACCAGCCTGAGTCTCAATGATCGGCAGGCCCGTTAGCGAGCCGGTCTTGCCCTTGACGGCACCCTTCGTCGCCTTCTCCACATACTCCTCGTTCACACGTGCGCTGCGCTCGAGAAGACGGCTGTGTAGATAAAACACGTCGCCGGGATACGCTTCGCGGCCCGGGGGACGACGCAGCAGCAACGAGATCTGGCGATAGGCAACGGCCTGCTTCGACAAATCGTCATAGATGATCAGCGCGTCTTCGCCGTTATCCATGAAGTACTCGCCCATCGTCACGCCCGAGTAGGCCGAGATGTACTGCAGCGCAGCAGGCATCGCGGCGGAGGCGGCGACGACGATCGTGTGCTTCATCGCACCGTGCTCTTCGAGCTTGCGCACGACGTTCGCTATCGTCGACTGCTTCTGGCCGATCGCGACGTAGACGCACTTAATGCCGGAGGACTTCTGGTTGATGATCGTGTCGACGGCGAGCGCGGTCTTGCCGGTCTGGCGGTCGCCGATGATGAGCTCGCGCTGGCCGCGGCCGATCGGCACCATCGAGTCGACGGCCTTGTAGCCGGTCTGCACCGGCTGGCTCACCGACTTGCGGTAGATGACGCCGGGCGCCACGCGCTCGATGGGAGCGGTGCGCGTTGCCTTGATCGGGCCTTTGCCGTCGAGCGGCTGCCCCAGCGCGTCGACGACGCGGCCGAGCAGCTCCGGGCCCACCGGCACTTCGAGAATGCGATTCGTCGTCTTGACGGTGTCGCCTTCGCTCAGGTGCTTGTACTCGCCCAGCACGACCGCGCCGACCGAGTCCTGCTCGAGGTTCAGCGCCAGGCCGAAGGTGTTGCCGGGGAACTCGAGCATCTCGCCGTAACGCGCGTCGGCCAGCCCGTGAATGCGGCAGATGCCGTCGGTCACCGACACGATGGTGCCGATGTTGCGGGCCTCTGTGACCGACTTGAAATTCTCGATCCGCTGTCTGATCAGATCGCTGATTTCGGTCGCTTTGATCGCCATATGCTGTGGTCCTGTGAATTCTTTACGGTTTAAGCCGTCAGCTCGTACGTGATCCGGTCGAGTTGCGTGCGCAGCGAGCCGTCGATGACGAGATCGCCGGCGCGCAGTACCGCCCCACCGATGAGGGCTGGGTCCGTGTGGCATTCCATACGAACGGCTCGCTTCAACTTACGCTCGAGCGCGGTCGACAGCGTTTTCCGCTGCCCCTCGTCGAGCGGCGCGGCGGAAGTTACGGTCACGTCGATGACTCTTTCCGCTTCATCCTTCAGCTCGTCGAACAGCGCCGCAATCTCGGGAAGGTAGGCGAGACGCCGGTTTTCAGCGAGCGTCCTGACGAAGTTGCGACCGTCCTCGCCGAGCTGCGGGCCGGTGATGTCGATCACCAACTGCGCCAGCTCGCTCGAAGTCACGCGCGGATTGCCGAGCAGTGTTTCCACACGCGGATCCGTCACGACCGCGGCGGCGGCGTGCAGCGCTTCGGACCAGGGTCCGAGCCGGTTCTGCCGACGCGCCTCTTCGAAAGCCGCTCTGGCGTAGGGTCGCGCGATGGTCGTCTTGTCGGCCATTGAAGGTCTGCCCTTAGATCTGCGTGGCGAGCTTGCTGATGAGATCAGCATGCGCCTTCGGATCGATCTCGCGCTCGAGCAGTTTCGACGCGGCCTGCACCGCTATCTGGGCCACTTCGCGGCGCAGACTCTCGCGGGCGCGCGAGGAATCGAGCTCGATCTGCTGCTGGGCCGCCGCCACGAGGCGCTGGCCCTCCGTGCTTGCAGCGCCCTTCGCCTGTTCCACGAGGTCGTTGGCCCGGTGTTGCGCGTTGTCGATGATCTGGATCGCGCGTTCGCGTGCCTCACGCACGATGACCTCCGCCCGCTCGCGAGCCTGCGCCAGCGACTGCTCGCCCTTGTCGGCAGCAGCGAGGCCCTGGGCGATCTTCTTCGAGCGCTCTTCCATCGCGCCCAGAATGAACGGCCAGACGAACTTCATCGTGAACCAGATGAGGATGATGAACACGAGCATCTGCACGATGAGCGTGAGATTGATGTTCACTGTCTGATCTCCTGGCGAGCTGCCGTTACGTACGTGCCGTTTGGATCAGTGCGCTTGAATCGCACTGAGGAACGGATTCGCGAACGTGAAGAACAGAGCGAAGCCGATGCCGATCATCGCGACCGCGTCGAGCAGGCCCGCGACGATGAACATCTTGACCTGCAGGGCGGGTGTCAGCTCGGGCTGACGTGCGGCACCTTCGAGGAAGCGGCCCCCGAGAATACCGAAACCGATGGCAGTGCCGAGAGCGCCCATGCCGAAGATGATTCCAACGGCAAGCACGGTCATGCCCTGGATGTGTGCGATGTTTTCCATTCAACCCTCCTACCTAAACGAAACGGATGCGAAATTTTTCTAAGGCTGCGAAACGGCGCGCCGCCCGCCATCAATGATGCTCGTTGGCCATCGCGAGATAGACGACGGTCAACACCATGAATATGAAGGCCTGCAGCGTAATCACAAGAATGTGGAAGATCGCCCAGAGGAGTCCGAGCACTGTCTGCGCGATGACCCCGAGCCAGCCGCCCACAGTGAGGAGGCCGCCGAAGCCGCTCGACAGGGTCAGCAGCGCGAGCAGCAGGAAGATCATCTCTCCCGCGTACAGGTTGCCGAACAACCGCAGCGCCAGCGACACCGGCCGCGCGAACAGGGTGACCAGCTCGAGCAGCAGATTGATCGGAACGAGGAGTGCCTGTACCGCCACGTTCTTGCTGCTGAACGGCTGCAGGGTCAGCTCTTTGATGAAGCCGCCCAGGCCCTTCATCTTGATGCTGTAATAGATGATCAGAATGAAGACGGTGAGCGACATGCCGAACGTGACATTGATATCCGTGCTCGGCACCACTTTCAGGTGCTCGATCCCGGCGCCGCGCGCGAGCCCCGGCAGCAGGTCCACCGGCAGCAGGTCCATCGCGTTGAACAGGAACACCCAGCAGAAAATGGTGAGCGCGAGCGGCGCGATGACCTTGCTCGTGCCGTGGAAGCTGTCTTTCACCTGGTTGTCGACGAACTCGACGACGAGCTCCACGAAGTTCTGGAATTTGCCTGGCACGCCGGCGGTGGCCTTGCGGGCCGCGAGATAGAAGGAGCCGCCGAAGGCCACGGCGAGCAGTACGGCGAAGAAAACGCTATCGAGATTGATGACGGAAAAGTCGACGATCCCATGCGGGGTCTTGTTCGACAGGAACGTCAGGTGGTGAAGGATGTACTCACCGGCGTTCGGAGTGCTTTCTGCTGCTGCCATTTAGTACTCATGCGCGGCGCGCCGCCGCGCCGGAAGTAAAATCCTGTTGCTATCGATCTGCTGCCGAAAGTCGCCCGGGACGCGCCCTTGCCGCGCTGTCGGGCCGCCTGCAAGAGATGTGACTCTGCCGGCTCATCCATTCTCCACCGATCGCGGCTATCGACCGCGCGGCGCCCGTGGGCCGCCCAGCGGCGGCAGTGCGTTGGCGAGCGCGATCCAGTACACGAAAAATGTGGCCATAAACGCCGCGAACAGTGCCAGCGGCGCAACCTTCATCAACTTCAGCACCACCACGAACAGCACGACTACGAGGGCGAGCTTGACGGCTTCACCGACGTAGAACGCGCGGATCGCCCGCTGCGGATCCGTAGCCGCCGAGCCACTGAAGCTCAAGGCAGCCATCGCGAGGCTTGCAGCAGTGCTGATGCCCCCGCCGATAAGCGCCGAAACAGCGGCGAGCTGTCCCCCAATCGCCCAGCTCAAGAGCGCGGCGATTGCGGTCACGGCCGCCTGGCCAAGCACGACGCCGAAGGCCAGCCGCCGCGCGTTCGGCACGTCGATCGCAATCACCTTTTTTCCCGGCTCTTCAGAGGGCCAAAGCCGCTTCACACGCTGGAGGCAGCTGCCGCGTTTAATTCGTCCGGACAGTCACTTACGCGACCGCGGCCTACGCGGCCGGACGAAAAAGCCGGCGGATTATAGAGAGCGCACGCACACGAGTCCACACCAGGGATGCGCAAAATCGAGCTTTCTAAACGTAATCTCGCCCCGGTGCGATTACCGGGTCACGCGCGACGAAACTGCGCGCTCCGCCGAGCGGTCAAGCGCCTCTAAATATAGAGCCCGATCGGCGTCCAGGGTCGGGTTTCGTCCCCGTCGTTATGGAACAGCGCTGTTCCGCATCCGTCGCACTGACGCCGCGTCGCTACTGAATGTGCGCCAGAATGCCGTCGAGCTCGTCGAGGCTGTTGTAGCTCACCACCACCTTGCCCTTGCCGCCGGCGGAATGTTGGATGGCCACCTTCGCGCCGAGCTTATCAGCCAGTTCCTGTTCGAGCTTATGAACATTCGGATCGCGCGCGGTGTCTCGTCCGTCCGCTCCTGGCACCGTGGCGGGCTGCTGCATTCGCCGGACCAGCGCCTCCGTGTCGCGCACGGAGAGGCCTTTCTTCGCAACGAGCGCCGCCACTTCGATCTGCTGACGACGATTGGGCAGAGCCAGCAGCGCGCGCGCGTGCCCCATTTCTATCTCGCGCCTTTCCACGTGCTCGCAGACCTCAGGGGCTAGCTCCAGGAGGCGCAGCAGATTACTGACTCCCGCGCGCGAGCGCCCGACCGCTTCCGCGGCCTCTTGATGGGTTAGCTCGAACTCGGAGATGAGCCGCTCGAGCGCGCGCGCTTCTTCGAGCGGATTGAGGTTCTCGCGCTGGATGTTCTCGATCAGCGCGACGGCGATCGCGGCTTCGTCGGGAATGCGGCGAATGACCGCTGGAATTTCCGAGAGTCCCGCCATTTGCGCGGCTCGCCAACGGCGTTCGCCGGCGATGATCTCGTACCGCTGCGACTCGCCGATACCCGGCACGCCCACGGGGCGCACCACAATGGGTTGGACGACGCCTTGAGCCTTTATCGAATCGGCGAGTTCCTGCAACGTCTCTGGACGCATGTCCATACGCGGCTGGTACTTGCCCTTTTGAAGGAGGTCCAGCGGCAGGCGGGCCAATTCCTCACCGGAAGGCGGCGGCGTAGCGGCGGGAGTCTGAGCGCCGACCGGCGCCGGGCGCATCGCCGTCTGGCCAAGCAGATCGGCCAGTCCCCTGCCGAGCGTAGGTTTCTTCTGAGTCATGGCCGCGGATCATAACGAATCCGGGGGACCAGTAACCTATGTGCCAGGCCGGGAGACCGTTCGGCGAATGGATGTTTACGACCCCCTCGCCATGGAGCCGTCAGTCAGAGAGGGTTCTAGCCTGGTTTTCGTCCGCGGCGGGATCCGCGTTCTGTGGTGAGCGGCTGGTAGCGCTGGTTGGTTCAGCGGTCGGCGTGCCGGCAGCCGCTTCAGTTCGGTCTTCCAGCGGCGTCGCGGAGCCCAAGCCACCCGAGACCGGCATCCCGAAATTGGTCGCGGCCGGAGCACTGACTACCGTCGAGTCCTTCACTTCCGCCGTTGCAGGGGGCCGCCCCCCAGCCGGCGGCCGATCAACGGATGACGCACCGACGCCAGCCCTAGCGGCGCCCGTCGTAACGCCAGCGGAGGCGTCGACCGTGGTCCGGGAAGCACTGCTCGCCGCCACGGCGGCGCCGGCCGCCGCTGCGCCCGCCCCTGCGTCCTCTTTCTCCTCCTCTTCGCGCCGGATCATTTCGCCCGCAAGCGCAAGATAAGAAAGAGCGCCGCGCGACTCCTTATCGTGAAACAACACCGGCCTGCCGAACGAAGGCGCTTCCGCCAGGCGGATGTTGCGAGGAATGATGGTGCGGAACACCTTCTCGCCGAAATGCGTAATGAGCTGGGCGCTCACTTCATTCGCGAGATTGTTACGGGGATCGAACATCGTGCGCAGGATGCCTTCGATCTCGAGAGTCGGATTCACGGCAACGCGGATCTGCTCGACCGTTCCCAACAGCGCCGACAATCCCTCGAGGGCGTAGTACTCGCACTGCATAGGGATCAGCACGCTATTCGCGGCAACGAGCGAATTGACCGTCAGCATGTTGAGAGCCGGCGGGCAATCAATGAGGATGACGTCATAAGAATCGCGCACCGGGGCGAGAGCGTTACGGAGCTTCGTCTCGCGCCCGGTCGGCATGGTGAGCAGGCGCACCTCGGCGGCCGTGAGGTCCTGGTTAGCTGGCAGCAGCGAAAAACCACCCGGCTCGACACTCACGACGGCCGTGCTGAGCTCGATTTCGTCCAGCAAGACGTCGCACGAGCTGCGTTCGAGCTGCGACTTGTCTATGCCGCTGCCCATCGTGGCGTTGCCCTGCGGATCGAGATCGATCAACAAAACGCGGCGTTTCGTCGCAGCGAGCGACGCAGCAAGATTAACCGCGGTGGTGGTTTTCCCGACGCCGCCCTTCTGGTTCGCTATGGCAATGACACGCTTCATGGCGACAGTGTACTTCACCGCCACGGAGGGACCCGCGTATGTACTCCAGCGACAGCCTAGGCTCCGAATGGAGTCGGATGCTGGTATTCGCGACGCGACCTATGCCCCGTCGCCCCAGGCCGCGCCTCAGGCCACCATTTTGTGGGCGCTGCGGCCAATTCGCTCCCGGGCCATTTGATCCGCAACGGCATTCGTGGTCCGGTTCTCGCGGCGCGCACGCTCGAAAATCTCGGTCAGGCGACCGGGAATTTCGTGAATCTCGGCCGTGACCTGGGCTTCTGTGCCACCACCGTAGTATTCGCGCGCGACACTGATGATGCCGCCGGCATTGATCACATAGTCCGGCGCATAGAGGACCCTGGCTAGCTGTAGCGTCTGGCCATCCTTGTCCTCCCCGAGCTGGTTGTTCGCGGCCCCGGCGACGATGCGGGTGCGCAGCCGCGGTGTGGATTCCGCATTCAGAATCGCGCCGAGAGCGCACGGCGCCAGCACGTCGACGTCCTCCGACAGGACACTCTCGACCGGGACGGTAACCGCTTTGAATTCGTCACAAGCGCGCTCAGCGGCGGCGGGGCGCACGTCGGCAACTCGCAAGCGAGCACCTTCGGTGGCTAGCAATCGGCACAGGTGATAGCCGACGCCACCGACCCCCTGCACCGCTACGCTAATGCCAGTGAGATCCGAGCGGCCGAGTCGGAATTTCACCGCCGCTTTGATCCCGAGATAGACGCCGAGCGCGGTCTTCGGCCCGGGATCGCCGCCCGCTTCACCGGGTTCGCGACCGAGCCCGCTCACATAGGAGGTCACGCGAGCGACCGTTTCCATGTCGGCGGTGGTCGTACCAACGTCCTCAGCCGTGATGTAACGGCCGCCGAAAGAGTCTACGAACCTGCCGAAAGCTTCGAACAACTCGGGAGTCTTCGCCTTACGCGCGTCACCGATGATGACGGCCTTGCCTCCACCGAATGGCAGGCTGGCCATTGCGTTCTTATAGCTCATACCTCTCGAGAGGCGCAGGACGTCCACCACTGCAGCGGTGGTCGAAGCATAGGGCCACATGCGGCAGCCGCCCGCAGCAGGGCCAAGCGCCGTGGAATGGACCGCGACTATGGCGCGCAGCCCTGTATTCGCATCGTGGCCGAACACCACGAGCTCGTGGCCGTCGAACTCCCGCATCTCGTAAATTTCCATCATTCAATCTCCGCGCCGCACCGCTGTGGTGCGTTGAGATTACCCGCCTCGCCCTGCACGCCGCGTCACAAAAGTTGCTCTTGGAGCCGCCATGGTGAACTATCCGTTGCACCGTGGGGCCACAGGATGAGATGAGCGATGCAAGTGGAGCTCGACCGCAGCGATTTACGGATTCTGGATCTGGTCCAGGAACACGGGGATGTCTCGGCCGCGGATGTTGCGGAGCGACTCGGCATGACGGCATCCACCTGCTGGCGGCGCATGAGCCGTCTGCAGGAACTCGGCGTCATCCGTAAGCGCGTCGCATTGCTCGACCGGGAAAAGGTCGGGCTGAACGTGATGGTCTTCTCTCGCGTGAAACTCGTGGGACACGGCCGCGATGCGCTCCTTCGGTTCGAGCAGGCCGTGCGCGAGCACCCGGAGATACTGGAGTGCTACACGATGATGGGAGAAACCGACTTCCTGCTGCGGATCGTGTGCCGCGACATCAAGGCGTACGAGGCTTTCTTCCTCGATCACCTCTCACGTTTCCCTGGCGTGCAGTCCGTCAACTCATCGATCGCGCTTGCGGTCATAAAGGAAACGACGACGCTGCCACTCGCAGCTACGCCGGCGGCTTCTTCAAACACGAGCTCGCGCTAGCACCGCCGGCCGCATAGCACTCCCGCCGCGGCTCGCCGTCTGCCGAATGGCGCCGGAAGGGCCGGACACCGCCGGCGAGCGCGGCGAAGCGTGCCCGGCGCCAGCGCAGGCATCGCTTCGGGCACCCCGCCTGCGTTTCACTCTTTCATGCCGATCCCCGCCGCGACGCCGCACTTCCAGTAACCCCCACTCCTTCGCGTCGATTCCAACACGACGGAAAGGCTCGAACCGGTCACGGATCTGACTCCGCACGCGTGTGCGCATCGCGCTTTCTCTCATTGCCGCTTGTACACGACGGCTCGTGCAGCCAATCCTGCGGCTCGATGTAACTGTTTGTTAGCAACTGTTGCTTGCAGAGTGAGCCACGCGTCACATGCAAACAACATTACGTCAAATCGAATCGTATGAATGAGGTGTGGCGCATGACGTCGGGAAAAGCGGTGTTAGTTATATGTGTTGCTGCGGCGCTCGGAGCTTTGCCCGGGTGCGGCGGCGGATCGAGCGCCGCGACTACCACGACAGGCGGCGGAGGCCTGTCCACCGGTAGTGGCGTCACCGGCGGTACGGCGGGAGGCAGCGGCGGCGGAACAACTACCATTCAGGGAATCGCAACGCCCTCATCGGTGTCCGTCGTTACGGCGACCAACGTCAACTGACGGCGCCATCCGCCGCGTCAACCCATTCGCTCGAAGGACCGGGCACAAGCTTCAACTCAACTTTGAGGGGTTTCCATGCAGTCCTGCGTCTTCCGCGGCTCAACGTTGCCGCTCATATTGCTCGCCGCCGGTATTCAAACGGCTTCCGCAGCACCGCCAGCCGACTCACCCTACGCGACCGACCCGCAGTCCAGCTACGTGCAGGACGCGACCTCGGAGAGCATCGGCTCCGTTAACATGATCACCTGCATCATGCACGCGATGCGCCCAGATGCGCTCGTCAATCAAGGGCCGTACGCTGCGCTGATCGATAAGAATACCTGCGACTCCTCCAAGTCCGGTGGCGCGAGTTCCGGCGCGAGCGCCAGCGCGGCACAGGCTCCGAACTACATGAACGCGGTCGTCGACTCGACCCGCGCGTCGAACTCGGACCCGATGATCGTGAAGGCCTGGATATCCCTCAACGAGCAGGGCCAGACGGTCACAGTATTCGCGCACATCAGCGCTACCGAGGCGCCCTCGGCGGCGAATCCGTACGGCGCGTTTCGTATGGATTATTGTGGCGTTCCGGCGGGCGGCAGCGCTTGCACGTTGAACGGATACCTTCAGGGAGGCAGCGGAGCCCTCAGCTACTACGAAGCCGATACGAACGGCGCCGGCAGCGGAAGCACGGCGCTGCAACTTACCAGCGTTGGTACGACGAGCGGCAGCGGCAGTGTCAACCTTCAAAACAGTCAGGGCGGCTCGTCCGCTTACAACTTTTCCTACGATCAGAGTTACTTTCTGCGTGGCGACTCGCAGAGTGGCAGCGAGTGTTTCAGTCGGGATGCGACGGATCCCGCGACGGGGTTGTCCGTCTGGCAATACGGCCTCTATGACGCGACTACCGGCGCGCGTATCCAGCGCAACTCCGGCTTCCCGATCCAGTACACGACCGGCGGCACGACTTACCAGGGCTATCTCGGCTACTACGGCTTGTCCCTGCCCCCGCAGGCTGCCGCGACACTCGTAACCGGCTCGACCGTACAGAAGGTCGACTACCAGAGCGGCGCGGCGCCGAGCAAGACGGACTATTCGGTGATCGTCGCCGGTGGCCGCCTGACCCGGTACCAGAGGCGGACCCGAACCCTGAAGGACATCGATCAGATTCACTTCAGCGTCTTCGTCAACGACAAAGGCGCATCCAATCTCCCCGATTCGAGCACGCAATACGATACGCACTGGGACGACGCAAGCGGCAAATTTCTCGTTACAGGGGAAATGCAGTGCGGTCAGAACGGCTGCTCAAACCGCACACTGCCCAACCCCGTCGCGGTGGATTCTGCCTTCTGGGCGAACGTCGGCGGCGTGCAGGGCTGGTCGCAGTCGCTCGGGGGCGATCTTTTCATCAATCTCAGCGGCGTGGCGGGCACCGTGGACGCATCGACCTCGTCGACAGTTACCGTCGTATATCACGTGCAGGATCTGGTATACCCGGATGACAGCAAGCCCGCGGCGCTTTACTGCGTCAACAACTGCCCGACCGCGGCAACGCTGCTAACCTATTTCACGCAGGGCTCAAACAGCGGCGTGCAATCGCCGTATGTCGCTGCCACTGCCAACAGCTTTCAGCCGGTACCGGTTGGCGGCGTCGTCACGTATGCCGTCGATAACAGCGCACAATTGAGCGGTGGTGACGGTACCGCGGTTGCGGTCGCGTACACCGACTCCGGCGCTTATCAGCAACAGCAGCAATACCAGAACGGTGTCGTGAGCGGCCGGCTGTTCAGCAGCCTCGCTGATGCACAATGCAATCAGAGCCCGGCGGAATATTGCGACTGGGCGGTGAACTCGGCGGATGTCTACTATGTGTGGCAGACCGGCCCGAACACGTGGAACCAGTTCAGTGCGGTGCGCGACGGCGCGGGCGCCTTCGTGCATTTCGATGCGCCGCTGCAGGTGAATTTCAGCGTCCCGTCCGGTGCCTCGTACGGCAGCTACGCCGGAACATCGTTGATTCTTCAGTACAACAACTTCGGCGACCTGTGGGGGATCCCGGGCTCCTGCGTCTCCGCGACGACCAATGCAGCCGTTGATTGCAGCACGCCGAATTCACGCTATGTGCCGGATTTCGTGATTCCGTATGACCCGTCGGCCGCGCATCAGGGCGTAGTCACCACCACGTCCGGCGGAGTGACAACCCCCTACCTCGTGAAATGGCTGCAGCGGGAAATTCGTTTCGCGGCGAAGGACGCCAGCGTATGCAGTAACGATCACTTGCAAGCGCCGACGAACGTTCAGCTGCCGACTGCTGCGGGCCTCAAGAACCCCAGCAGCAGCAGTTCGGATGTGTACCTTGGCATAGAGCCCACGGTGACGAGCGCACCGCGTGTCATCCAGGGCGAGGTGAGATATTGATCTCGAAGCGTTCGCTTTGATGCGTGTCTGACTTGCTTTCGCCCGGTGCAACCGCGCCCCATCGACATCCTTCCGGTGGGGCGCGCCCTCGCTACGGCGCAGGTGCGGCAAACAGTGTTTTGGGAAAGAGCGGTGCGGCGCCGGTCAACGAACGAGGACAATTGCGCAGCGTGCTTCGGCGAGTCCGGGCACGATGACATCGCGCGATCGCTCCACTCGCCATCCCGCCGGGATCGAATCCACCTCTTCCTGCGGCCACTTCCCCTTCATGGCCAGTACGCAACTGTGCGGACCACACAGCGGCGTTACCGTTTCCAGCATCTTCGGCAGCGGTGCGAACGCGCGAGCCACAATCGTGTCGAATGGCTTTTCAGGGCGCAAGGATTCAACGCGGGCATGAACCCCTTCGACGTTCGTCAATCCGAGAGCGTGCGCGGCGTGCGACACGAAGCGGATTTTTTTGCCGGCGGAGTCGATTAGCGTAAAGCGGCGCTCCGGATTCACGACCGCTAGCGGTAGCCCAGGGAACCCAGCGCCCGTGCCGACGTCCGCGATCGAATCACCGTACAGATCGTCGTGGACGGCCAAGCTGTCGAGGAGGTGATGAGTGACCATATCCTCGCGCTTCGTAATGGCCGTCAGGTTGTATGTACGGTTCCAGCGCTCCAGCTCATCGAGGAGTTGCTGCAGCCGCAAGGCGTCATTCTCCGTGAGGGAGATGCCCATACTTTTTGCATCGACTACCAGACGATGAACCAAGCTCAAAGCATCTTCTCCGGCGGTTTGCCACAGCGGACGGCGCGCACCGTCGCTCTTTACCTGCACTATTGCATCCCAGCGAGATTCCGCACGGCGGCCGCACGCTGCCATACTTGGCTTCGAGCTCGGGCCGAGACCGGCCTCGCACCACGACCCCTGGAAAAACGTGCGACTGCTGCTAGCAGAAGATGATGCCATGATTGGCGAAGCAATCCGCACCGGCCTCAAGCGGGACGGCTTCACCGTGGATTGGGTTCACGATGGCGAGTCTGCCGACCAGGTGCTCCGAACGGATACCTTTGACTTGGTGCTACTCGACCTCGGCTTACCCCGGAAAGGCGGCTTCCAGGTGTTGCAGGCTCTCAGGGCGCGCCAGCAGACACTTCCCGTGCTCATCATTACCGCACGCGATGCTGTATCGGATCGTGTGCAAGGACTAGACGCCGGCGCCGACGACTACCTCGTAAAGCCATTCGACCTTGACGAACTCGCCGCACGCATCCGCGCGCTCCTGCGCCGCAAGTCCGGTCGTACGGAACCCGAGATCGAGCACCTTGGTGTCGCCCTGAACCCAGCGACCCACCGGGTGACTCGCGATGGACGCGAGGTAGCGTTATCTCCGAAAGAGTTCGCGCTCCTCCAATTGCTCATGGAGCGCCCGGGAAACATCCTGTCACGCGCGCAGATAGAAGAGCGCCTCTACGGCTGGGGCGAAGAGGTGGAGAGCAACGCTGTCGAAGTCCATATCCATGGGCTACGCCGCAAGCTTGGCACGGACTTCATATTGAATGTCCGAGGCGTTGGCTATCGAGTAAGGCCAGCGCAGTGAAGAGCGACGGCGCACAGTCCTTCGCACACACGCTCTCCGGCCCCTCAGCGTGAGGCGCGCGCCATGAGCATACGCGCTCGCCTGCTCGCATGGCTGCTTGGCGGAGTGCTAGTCATCGGCGCCGTGGGCGGTTGGGTCGTCTACCGCAACGCCCTCGCGGAAGCAGACGCATTCTTCGACTACCATCTGCGTCAAACAGCGCTGATTTTGCGCGACGAGCCGGTTGAGTACTCGTTAGCACCGCGGCTTCCCGCGAACGACGCAGCCTACGACTTCGTGGTGCAGGTTTGGACGCTTGACGGCGTCCGCGTGTATCTCTCGCGACCCCACAGCGTGCTACCTGACATCACGACGATCGGCTTCTCTTCCGTCACGACAAGCGAAGGTCGCTGGCGCGTCTACGGCACCCAAGCCCTGACCAAGGTCATCCAGGTCGCGCAGCCAATGCACGTGCGCGAGCAACAGGCCGTAGATCTCGCCCTCAAGACACTGCGACCCTTTGCGTTGCTGTTACCTGTGCTGGCCTTTCTGATTTGGCTCGCTGTAGGCGGCTCGCTCGAACCGCTACGACGCCTAACCACGTTGATAAAGTCTCGTCGGGTAGACGCCCTAGACCCTCTTCCTGACGAACGTCTGCCCGACGAGGTCCGACCGCTCGTAGGCGCGCTGAACGACCTGCTCGGACGCCTTGGTGCCGCATTAGATCGCGAGCGCGCCTTCATGGCTGACGCCGCGCACGAGCTTCGCACACCGCTCACTGCCCTGCATTTGCAGATGGGAATGCTCGCGCGTGCCGAGAATGAAGCAGAGCGCAACGAAGCGATGGAGAAACTCTCCGCCGGCGTGCAACGAGCCATCCGACTCGTAGAGCAGATGCTCTCCTTTGCCCGTCAGGAGCCCCGTGCTGAACCCGGACGAGTGCGAGTAGCCCTCGACGATATCGCACGCGAGATTGTCGCGGAACTGGTGCCGCTGGCCGACGCAAAAAACATCGATCTCGGCATCTCCCACTCGCAAGCTGCGTTCGTGCTCGGCGACCCCGACGCTCTACGCACTCTCACGCGCAACCTCGTAGACAATGCGGTGCGCTATACACCGTCCGGCGGCCGCGTCGACGTGTCCGTGGAGAATTCGTCCGGTGCCGCCGACCACGAGCACTCACAACCGCAAACGACGTCTACGCGAGCGGTCCTAAAAGTAGTCGATAACGGCCCCGGCATTCCTCCAGACGAACGCTCCCGGGTCCTTGACCGCTTCTACCGTCGCCCCGGCACCTCACCCTCCGGAAGCGGCCTCGGCATGGCAATCGTCAAAGCCATTGCTGACACGCACGGTGCGACCATGGACCTCAGCTCGGGAGTTGATGGGCACGGATTGGCCGTCAGCGTGGCGTTTCCATCCGCTTGACCATAAACCAGGGCGCAGCAATGGCTGTCTGCGGATTTGCGCCGCTCCTGCAGTGCCACTCAATTCGTGTCAAATCAGCATCTTGTGGCCTTTCCCCGGCGCCGCAGGTGCTGCGGCGCCGGGGTCCCTTAAGCCTCACTTAAGTCTCCCTTTCTAAGGTACGGACCTGGTCATAGACCCCCGTACCCAGTTCCCTGGAGAGATACACATGAGCCTCAGGACTCTGATTCGAAAGCCGCTGACAGCGGCAATGCTCGGCGCGGCGGTCATCGCGGCCCCGGTCAGCGTGTTGTACGCAGTCGGTGTGGCGCCGAAAGCGGCCACAGCCGCAGCCCCCGCCACCGCGGTTGGCCCGGTCACTTCGGTCCCCGCCACCGGCAACCCCGCCTCAGTCCTCCCCGACTTCAGCACGATGGTGCAAAAGTACGGCCCGGCGGTCGTCAACATCAGCGTCGTCACGAAAGTACCGGCGTCCAACTCGCCCGGCCAAGACGATTCCGACGGCGACGACGGCAGTGGCAGTGGCAACGGCGACAACAGCAGCCCGTTCGGCAATAACAACCCGTTCGGCCCGAACAGTCCCTTCGCACCGTTCTTCCACGGCCAGCCCTTCCAGCCACCGCAGCAGGCCCCCGCCCGTGGAGAAGGCTCCGGCTTCATCATCCGGCCTGACGGCTTCATTCTGACCAACGCCCATGTCGTCAACGGCGCGAGCGAGGTCACAGTGCGCCTCACTGACCGGCACGAGTACACGGCCAAGGTCATCGGCATCGATACGAAGAGCGACGTCGCGATCATCAAGATCGCCGCGAAGGATCTGCCCACCGTGAAGCTCGGCGACTCGCACAACCTGCGCGTAGGCGAGTGGGTCCTTGCCATCGGCGCCCCGTTCGGCTTCGACAACAGCGCTACCGCGGGCATCGTGAGCGCCAAGGGCCGCACGTTGCCAGACTCCGGCTACATCCCTTTCATCCAGACAGACGTGCCGATCAACCCGGGTAACTCCGGCGGCCCGCTCTTCAACATGCGCGGTGAAGTGGTTGGCATCAACTCACAGATCTACAGCCGTTCGGGTGGCTTCATGGGCGTCTCGTTCTCGATCCCCATCGATGTCGCCCTGCAGGTGAGCCGTCAGCTCGAAACCACCGGCCACGTGGCCCGTGGCAAACTCGGCGTCGTAATCCAGGACGTCAACCAGGGCCTCGCCGACTCCTTCGGCCTGCCGCAGCCCGAAGGCGCGCTCGTCTCGAGCGTGGAGAAGGGCGGCCCGGCGGAGAGTGCCGGCATCGAGCCCGGCGATGTCATCATGAAGCTCAACGGACAGCTCGTAACACGTTCGACGGAGTTGCCCGTGGAGATTGCGACGTTGAATCCAGGAGCCTCGGTCAACCTCGAGGTCTGGCGCAACCACGCCACACGTAATGTGAGCGTCAAGCTCGGCGCAATGGAAGACAAGCGCACCGCCGCCAATAACTCCCAGCACTCCGAAGGCGGGAAACTCGGCCTTGCGGTACGTCCTCTGACCAACGACGAGAAGCGCCAGAGCAACACGAAGAGCGGTGTAGTGGTCGAGAAGGCCGCTGGTCCCGCAGCCCAGGCCGGTCTTCAAGCCGGGGACGTGGTTCTCGCCGCCAACGGCGCCTCCGTCTCCAGCGTCGAGGATCTGCGCAACGCGGTGGAGAAGTCGAAAGGTCACATAGCCCTCCTGGTGCAGCGCGGCGACACCCGTCTGTTCGTCCCGGTCCGCGTAGGCTAACCCCACTACGCGTACCGCAAGACAAATCCAACAGACGAGTCGTCCACAACGGGCAGGCGGTAATCAACCGCCTGCCCGTTTTCTTTAATTCCGCAGATAGCGCTCGACTCTATTCAACGCAGGCGCCGCCGGCCTCGAGAGCCGCGGACGCCGCCCGGTGCCGCGTGGCCGGGCTGTGCGATCGCCGAGCCGAGCGGCGGCCTCCACCGCCGCCTGGACGATGGTCGCTCCTTTCTGGGGCGGCACTATTGGCCGAAGGGAGCCAACGCTACCGACAATTGCCGGCAATCAATCTCCCCCCCGCCCGCCAATGTCACCCGGCATGAGCCTCACCCGGGTCTGACGGGCCTCACCGTGGGGATCCGTGAATCACGCCGCCGCCAGGAGCGAATGACCGTAGAATCATATGACAATGCATATAGAAAGGGTCGGGGGCTCAGCGCGGCAGGACCACCCGGCCGGCCGGACTGGAATGGCTTGGCAGGACTATCTGCCAAACACAATACTACCGCAGCGCAAGCGGATACGTAGCTTGAGATAAGGGGAGGAGTTCGGGTGAAGATTGGCGTACCGCGCTTCGCGGACACAGACGATCGGTTATCAGACGGCAAACAGGGCGAAAAAATCATGGCTCGCAAGAAGGACGCGCAGACCGCGGACGGACCGTCGAAGTTCTCCGACCAGTCGCTGTTTGAGAATTTCCTGCCGCACCTGATTGCCCGGCTGGCATATCAGCTCAACGTCGATCTCATCGAGAAACTGCGGCACAAAGGCATCAATGTCACCCGCTGGCGCATTCTGGCCGTGCTTGCCATGGGCGACGGCATCACCATCAACGAGTTGATCGATCGCGCGATGATGCAGCAGTCAGCGCTGAGCCGCGCCCTCATGAACATGGAAGAGGAAGGCTACATCCGCCGCACGCCGCGCCGTGCCGACGCCCGCTACGTCGAGGTATTCCTCGCCGACAAGGGCCGCACCCTGTTCAACTCTCTGAACATCGTCGTGGGCCGCCGCCAGAACCGCCTGCTGAAGGGGTTCTCCCCGCAGGAAATCGAGGCGGCCTTCGCTCTCGTGCGGCGCTTGAGCCGCAACATGACGAGCTGAACGCTCGCGGGGCTGCCTGTTCCCGGACGGCCGCGCCTCCCTTTACCCCGCCGGTGCCCGGCATATTCGCCGCACGCAGCACTGCTCTGGGCGGGATTACGGGTTTACGCCCAGGCGCTTCACGGGGAATATTGCAATCTGCCCCTGCTGGGCATTTTTGGCACATCATCCATGGCTCAGCATCGAATTCTCAAAATGTGGTTGCACTCATGACGGCGCAAGACGCAGTTGCCGACGGCTCGGGATATTTCCTGTATCACTCGATCGGCCTGTTTCCGGACAAGTCCCGGCTGGTAGGGGAAGCGCTCACCCGCTTCGCGCGCATCTGGGGTACGGCGAACGACTCGCAGTGGCCGCAGTCTCTGGGCATTCGCGCGGCGTTCATGGAGCGGTGGCGTGCCAAGATCAACGTACCGTCCGGCTCTCTGACGACCGCGGAAAATGTTACCACCGCGCTTTACAGCTTCATCGGCTCGCTTCCCGAGCGCTACCTGAAAGGCAAGCGCCTGCTGATCGCGGCGGACTGCTTTCCGAGCCTGCATTTTCTGCTTGCTGGGATGGCCGAGCAGCGCGGGTTCATGCTCGACACGGTACGCGCGCGGCCCGGCGAGAGCTGGGTACGAGATGAGGATTTCATCGCGGGGTGGGATTCGGGCGTCGGCCTAGCGCTGCTCACGTTCGTAACCTCAACAACATCGCATCGCTGCAATCTCGAGGCGCTCGTGGGGCATGCGCGCAAGGTGGGCAGCCTGGTCGGCGTCGACATCACCCAAGGCGTCGGAATCCTACCCTTCGACGCGCGCTCTCCCGAAGTCGACTTTACGGTTTCGACCACACTCAAGTGGCTGTGCGGCACGGCCGGTGCGGGCATCCTGCACGTCCGTCCGGAACTTCTGCACGACTGCCATCCTGAATTACGCGGCTGGTTCAGCCAGGAAAACATCCTGGCCTGGAACATCGACGCCTTCCAATACGCCGGGGATGCTCGCCGCTTCGATCACGGAACGCCATCGGTCATTGCCTGCGCCGCCTCGCTGCCTGCCCTTGACTGGCATGCGTCGCAGGACCTTGGGAAGCTTCTGGCTCACAACAGGACGCTCACGGGTGCGATATTGCACGAAGCGCCAAAGCTCGGGCTCGAGGTCGTCAGTGCCGTCACGGAGTCCGAACGCGGCGGCAGTCTCATGCTCAGGCTTCCCGCGCATGTGAATCCGGTGCAAGTCATCGACCGCCTCAGATCGGAGCAGCTCTATACCGACTGTCGTGGAACGACGATGCGCCTGTCGCCGGGGTGTATCACCACGGCCGCCGGGGTTGAGCGTCTCATCGTGGCTCTCGGACGAATTCTCTAGGCGGGCGCAGTGAGTCAACACCCCGATTTCTCGCATTGCGTAACCGCGCTTGTCAAAGTCACTGCCGAGGACGCGTTCAATTTCCTGGCCGATCCCCTGTCGCTGGGGACTTGGTCCCTGGGATGCATGCGCACGCAAGCTACCCAGCCGGGAGGCCCCTACACCGGATTCTCGCTGTACGACGATTCACAGGTCTGGTTTGACATCGAGCCCCACCGCGAGCTCCTCCTGATCGACTACCTGGTCGGCGCGGTCGGGAATTTCAAACCGCGGATCAGTGTGCGCATCGTAGCCGCCGACACCTGCGATCTGGGCGACGCACAGTGTTATGTGACCCTCATCGCGTGGCGTCCGGCACAGATGACCCAGGATCGCTGGAACCAGCTGTGCGCCGCTCACGAAGCGGAGATCTGGCTGATCAAGGACAGGCTCGAGGGACTCAAGTCCCTGGGTGACCGCTCGATCTAGATGCGCGAGCCAGCGCCCAAGCTCTTTTCGATCGGCGCCGCGGTCGTGCCCGCGTTTGCGGACTGTCAGACCGCCACAGCCAGCCGCTCTGCACTCATATGAGCGAACAGACATCTAACAATCAGATCCTGCTCGAGACAGACACGCCCTCTGCGCCGTACGCGATCGGGCCCGACCCATGGCGTGCCGTAAGTGCCGCAGGGCTCGGCACTGCGATCGAGCTGTACGATTTCCAGCTCTACGCGGTTCTCGCCGTGACCTTCAGCCCGCTCTTCTTCTCCGCCGAAAATCCGGCGACAGCGCTGCTCGCCACCCTCGCCATCTTCGCCGTGGGCTTTTTCGTTCGCCCGCTAGGTGGCATCTTCTTCGGCCGGTTCGGCGATCAGCGCGGACGCGCCTCGATACTTGCAATCACGATTGTCGGCATCGGATTAGCGAGCGCGGGAATCGGCCTGCTGCCAACCTATGCAACGGCAGGGCTTGCAGCGCCCGCGATGCTGCTCACTCTACGGCTCGCCCAAGGCTTCTTCGCGGGCGGCGAACTCACCGGCGCGTCGACCTATATCGCCGAATGCTCGCCGCCAGCCAAGCGGGGCTTCTTCGGCGCCTTCAACCCGGCGTTCGCAACGCTTGGCCTGACATTCGCAACCGCCGCAGCGGGCATTACCCGCACAATTCTCGGCGCGGACGCGATGCAGAGCTGGGGATGGCGGATCCCCTTCCTCGCGTCAATCCCGCTCACAGCCCTCTGCTTCTGGGCCCGCTCCCGCCTCGAAGAATCGCCGCACTTTAGAAAAGTCCTCCTGGAGCACAAAGTCCCCCGCGCCCCGTTGCGCGACCTGTTCTCGAATCACAGGCCCGCCCTATTCAAAGTGATCTGTCTGGCATTCGCGCAAAATGCCGCGGGCTACGTCTGCCTCGTCTACCTCAACATCCATCTGACACGCACCCTCGGCTACGACAGCAACCAAGTCTTCTGGCTGCTCGCGACCGTCACGTTCATCGCAGCGCTTTTGATGCCCTTCTCGGGCGCGCTCTCCGACCGCATCGGCCGCAAACCCGTGCTCAGGTTCGGCTTCGCGGCCTACATCATCCTGGCCCCGCTAACGATGTACGCCGCCGCCCTCGGCAGCTTCCCCCTAACCTGCCTGGCTGTAACCATCAGCGTCATCCCCTTCATCGTCGTCCAGTCAGTGGGCTATCCCCTTTACGCCGAACTCTTCCCCACCCGCGTCCGCTACAGCGGCGTCTCCGCCGGCTTCAACATCGCCACCATTCTGGGCGGCGGCACCGCCCCCTACATCGCCGCCTGGTTAACCACCACCACCGGCAGCTCCCTCGCCCCGGCCGCCTACGTCGCCGCCGCAGCGCTGGTGGGCCTGGTCACCCTAACGACCCTGAAGGAAACCGCGAGGCTCCCTCTCGAATAAGCGCAACTGGTTGGCCGCGCATCCTGAGCAACGTTGGGAATCGAATTCCGGGAGCCGGGGTCCCGTTTGACGCGGTAACCTGGCTGTTGCCACTCAGGTCGGCGGTTGGCCACGGCGAGCGGCTTCGACCTGCAACTCGGCACTGATGGCGCCCAGGGCATCGAGGAGCGCGCCGTTGTTGCCTGATCGAATCGGATCGGATAACACGCGAAGGGTAGCCATCGCACCGACAAAGAAGCTGCGGCGGATTTCGTCGACCTGAGACTGGCTGGTGCCGGTAGGGACGAGAAGCGGCTTTGACGTTTGCCAGGCTTCAGCAATGGAGGGCGTGGGCATCGAGATACCTTAAATGAGCCGGACGGCTCTGTTACCTCACATAATCGGCCGATGCGGGTCAGACTTTAGCGCGCCTCGTCGGGCGCTATTCTCGAGCGGCCCGGTGTGGCTCGTGGATGTGCTACCCGGTACCCAAAGGCCCTATCGAATCCCGTTGGTCACCATAGCCGCCATCAACTCATTCACCGGCATCGAGTCCAGCTGCTCGCGCTTGGCAAACAGCGTCTTGATCTTCTCGGCCTGTTTGGCAGAGAAGTAAGCATCCACCGACGCCTCGAACTTCTTCACCAGCACAGGCATCCCTTCCTCGCGGCGCCTGCGGTGCCCGATGGGGAAGTCGACCTGCACCCGCGGCGTGGAGGAGCCGTCGCGGAAGAACACCTGCAGGGCGTTGCCGATGTAGCGTTTGTCGGCGGCGTAGTATTCCTGAGTAAACGTCACGTTCTCGCGCACCTGCATCTTGGAGCGTAGTGCGTCGACGCGCGGGTCGGAGGCTACCTTGTCCTCGTAGTCCTCGGCGGTGAGGCGGCCGAAGAGCAGCGGCACCGCGACCATGTACTGGATGCAGTGGTCGCGGTCGGCGGGATTGGCGAGAGGGCCGGTCTTGTCGATGATGCGGACGCCAGGCTCTTGCGTCTCGATGACGATGCGCTCGATGTCGCTGATGCGGTCCTTGACGACCGGATGCAGCGTCATGGCTGCCTCGACGGCGGTCTGTGCGTGGAACTCCGCCGGAAAGGAGATCTTGAAGAGCACGTTCTCCATCACGTAGCTGCCAAACGGCTGCGGCAGGGAGAAGGGCTTGCCCTTGAAGAGCACGTCGTAGAAGCCCCAGGTGTTAGCACTAAGAGCTGACGGGTAGCCCATCTCGCCGGCTAGCGAGATAAAGGCGTGGCGCACTGCCCGGCTCGTCGCGTCGCCGGCTGCCCAGCTCTTTCTGGAGCCGGTGTTAGGCGCATGTCGATAGGTCCGCAGAGCCCCGCCATCGATCCAGGCGTTCGAAACGGCGTTAACGATCTGCTCGGAGCTGCCGCCCAGCATCGCCGTAACGACGGCGGTGGAGGCCACGCGAACCAGAATGACGTGATCGAGCCCCACCCGGTTAAAGCTATTCTCCAGCGCCAGCACCCCCTGAATTTCGTGCGCCTTGATCATGCCGGTCAACACGTCGCGCACCGTTGGCGGTGTCTTACCCTCCATGACGGCCTTGCGCGCAAGGTAATCCGCCACCGCGAGAATGCCGCCGAGGTTATCGGACGGATGACCCCACTCCGCGGCCAGCCACGTGTCATTGAAGTCCAGCCAGCGAATCATCGTCCCGATGTTGAACGCCGCCTGCACGGGGTCGAGTTCATAGGACAGGCCGGGAACGCGCGCCCCACCCGGCATCACCGCACCTGGAACCACAGGGCCCAGGAGCTTGGTGCAAGCGGGATACTTCAGCGCCTGGAAGCCGCAGGCGAGCGTGTCCATCAGGCAGTAGCGTGCAGTCTCATAGGCCTGCGTGCTCTGGATCGAAAAGCTCTGCGCGTAGTCCGCGATGGCGACCAACGCAGCATCAGGGGCAGGACGTTGCGCGGACTTGATGTCTTGTGCGGACATAGGAATGCCTAAACTCTCTTCTCGATCGGTGCGGGCTGACAGTCGTGCGGCAGTCGTGCGCGAACCCGCGCGTTCTGCCGTCACACCCTCTTGTCGATGGGCACGAACTTCAGGTTCTCCGGCCCCACGTAATTGGCCGCCGGCCGGATAATTTTTCCGTCGGTCCGTTGCTCGATCACATGCGCCGCCCACCCCGTAGTGCGCGCGATGACGAACAGCGGGGTGAACATCGCCGTCGGCACTCCCATCAGGTTGTACGAAACGGCCGAGAACCAATCCAGGTTCGGAAACATCTTCTTCGCGTCCATCATGACCGCCTCGATGCGGTCCGCGATGGCGAACATTTTCAGGTCTCCGGCTTCCTTCGCGAGACGCCGCGCCACCTCCTTGATCACCTCGTGACGCGGATCGGAAACCGTGTACACCGGATGCCCGAAGCCGATGATCACTTCCTTGTTCGACACACGCGCGCGGATATCTTTCTCCGCCTGATCAGGCGTGTCGTAGCGCTTCTGAATCTCGAACGCCACCTCGTTCGCGCCACCATGCTTAGGCCCGCGCAACGCGCCGATCGCGCCCGTGATGCAGGAGTAGATATCCGAACCCGTGCCGGCGATCACGCGCGCCGCGAACGTCGACGCATTGAACTCATGCTCGGCATACAGGATGAGCGATGTATGCATGGCGCGCACCCACGATTCCGTTGGCGGCTTGCGATGCAGGAGATGCAGGAAGTGGCCCCCGACCGAATCGTCTTCCGTCTCGATGAAAATATGCTGGCCGTTGTGACTGTAGTGATACCAGTAGGCCAGCATCGAGCCCAGCGAAGCGATGAGTTTGTCGGCGATATCACGCGCACCGGCGATCGCGTGAGCGTCTTTCTCCGGCAGCGTACAACCCATTACTGACACGCCCGTGCGCAACACATCCATGGGATGCGATGCCGCTGGGAGCGCCTCCAGCGCCGCACGCACGGATGCCGGCAACCCTCGCAGCGACTTGAGCTTCGTTTTATAGCTGGTGAGCTCAGCACGAGTCGGCAGCTTCCCGTAAATCAGCAAGTACGCGATCTCTTCGAACTCGCACGTATTGGCGATCTCGAGGATGTCGTACCCGCGATAGTGCAGATCATTGCCAGTGGTGCCCACCGTGCATAGCGCGGTGTTGCCGGCCGGCACGCCCGAGAGCGCCACGGACTTCTTGGGCTTGAACCCGGGGGAGGAGGAATTGCCTGACTGCGCGCTGACCGTGTCGTTCATAACATGCTTCCGGAAGAATTCGCTGGAGAAAATAGATAGCTGAGAAACCGCGAGAACCGCGCTTACGACGAGCCGCCTCCGAACAGCTCATCGAGCTTCTTCTCGTACTCGTTGTAGCCGAGTACGTCATAAAGCTCCGCGCGCGTCTGCATGAGATCCACCACGCTCTTCTGCGTGCCGTCCTTACGCAACGCCTCATATACCGCAAGCGCCGCCCTGCTCATCGCACGAAACGCCGATAGGGGATACAACACCAGCCGCACACCCACCGAGCCCAGCTCCGTCGTGGTAAATAGCGGCGTCTTACCGAATTCAGTGATGTTGGCCAGGACGGGCACGCGGATCGAAGCCGTGAATTGCCTGTATTCCTCGAGGCTCGTCAACGCCTCGGCAAAAATCATGTCCGCGCCGGCTGCAACGTATGCGTGCGCCCGCTCGAGCGCCGCATTCTGTCCTTCGACCGCATGCGCGTCCGTCCGCGCCATGATCACGAATGTCGGGTCCGTCCGGCCATCCACCGCTGCCTTGATCCGATCGCTCATCTCGTCGGCGAGAACCAGTGCTTTGCCCGGGCGGTGGCCACAACGCTTCGCCTGGACCTGGTCCTCGAGGTGCATGCCGGCGGCACCGGACTTTATGAGATCCGCGCAGGTTTTGGCGATATTGAACGCCCCACCCCAACCCGTATCGGCATCCACGAGGAGCGGCAGCTCGCACGCGGACGTGATGCGACGCACGTCCTCGCAGACATCGTTAAGTGAAGTCATGCCGAGATCCGGCAATCCAAACGACGCGTTGGCCACCCCGGCACCCGAAATGTAGATCGCCCGGAAACCGCTACGCTCGGCGAGGAGAGCCGAGTAAGCGTTGACGGTCCCCACAACTTGCAGGGGACACTCCGCCTCAACTGCCGCACGCAGAGCTGCGCCGGCGGTGATCGATCGTTGCGACATGGGACCTCCGAGGGGACGGCGCATTCTATACGCGCGAAGCCACGGCGGACAGAGCGGATACGAGCAATCCTACTCACCGGTAGGATTCGCCAGTCGATCTCAGTCACGTGCAGCGCGTCCAGGGTTGGCGCCTCAGGGACCGCCTGCTTCGTGCGACGCACGCGTCGCGCCCCTCGTCACGGCGATGCTGGGTTATCCAGGCTCCTGGGCGATCTTTACGACCGTCCGCCCCACGATACCCCCCTCGATATAGGCCGGAAACGCGCCGGGAAGCTCGTCGAACGCGAGGGTCCGGGTCACGATGCGATCGAGATGTTGCGGCTTCAGATCCGTGGCGATGCGCTTCCAGACCGCGAGCCGCAGCTCGCGTGGCGTCGTGGAGGTATTGATGCCGAGAAGACTCACCGCCCGCAGGATGAATGGCATCACGGTGGTCTTGAGCTCGGCGCTACCCGCCAGCCCGATGCTGGCGATGTTGCCCCAGAAGTCGACGGTCCGCGTGAGCCACGTGAGCATTTCGCCGCCGACGTTATCGACGGCACCACCGAACTGCACGCTCTCGAGGGGCCGCGAGCCGAAATTGATGTCCTGCCGCGCGAGCACCCGCGCGGCCCCGATGGATTTCAAATAATCCACGGCGGCCGCCTTCCCACTGACAGCGATTACTTCGTACCCTCGACCGGCGAGCATATCGATCGCAAGGCTGCCGACGCCGCCGGTGGCGCCGGTGACCACAATCGGCCCACCCGCAGGTGTTTGCCCGTTGTGCTCCATTCGATGAATCGCGAGCCCCGCCGTAAAGCCGGCAGTGCCCAGCGACATGGCGGTGAACTCGTTGAGCCCCGGCGGCATGGGAATGACCCAGTCGCCTTTGACCCGCGCGTACTCCGCATAGCCGCCGTCATGCGTCTCGGAAAGTGCGGAGCCCGTGACGAGCACGCTGTCACCCTTCGAGTACCGCGCGTCGGTCGAAGACTCAACGACACCCGCGAGATCGATGCCGCCCACGAGAGGATAACGTCGCAGGATCTTCCCGGCCCCGGTGGCTGCGAGGGCATCCTTGTAGTTGATAGCCGAATACAGCACCCGGATGACCACTTCACCCGGAGCAAGATCGTCGAGCGTGAGCTGCTCGAAGCGAGCGACGATCTTTTTGTCTTCCTCGTGGATGCGGAATGCTTTGAACCCGGCCGCGGTCATCGCTAACTCTTTTTCTGGCGGTCCAGCCACACGATGAGTCCCTGCGTGTTGAGATCGAGGTCACCCCGCAGCACCTCGGCGAGCTCGGCATCGGTACAGGCGCTACCGTGCTCATGCGAAAGCCTGAGCCACAGATCGAGCATATCCGCGCGAATCGCCGCATACGGGTCCTGCGCGCCAGCATGGTGCTGGCTGATGCGTACGAACTCGCGAATCTGCGCTTTGAGGGAGGCGGCGAGCCGCGGCACGTCCGTGACCCGGCTGAAGTGCATGAGGTACATCGAGTCCGGCAAGTAGGCCGCCATGCGATCGATCGAAGCAATGAGCTGCTCGGGATCGAACTGCGTGGGCGACGTGGTGGGCGTGATGAACGCACCCCGCGGCGAGTCGAGCTCACGATAGGAGACGCCGAACGTATCCCCTGGAAAAATACTCGCATGCTGCCGATCGACTACCGCGTAGTGATGCAGAGCATGCCCGGGTGTGTGTATGAGCTCGAGGTCTCGCCGGCCGAAACGATACCGCTCGCCATCCTTCGCGACTTGCACACGCTCCGCGGGAATCGGCACGAGGTCGCCATACAACCGACCGAAACGCTCGGGGCCGTAAACGGCTTTCGAGCCGGCGATCAGCTTTTCCGGCTGGACCATGTGCGGCGCACCGCGTGGATGCAGAACCGCGCGCGCATTCGGCAGCTCCTGCATCAGCAGGCCAGCGCCCCCGGCGTGATCCAGATGCACGTGGGTTAGAAATACATAATCCACAGCCTCCCGCGCGAGCCCCAGGGCATCCAGCGCCGCCAGCAGATACGGCACCGAGTAGTTCGTGCCGACATCTACGAAAGCGGCACGGCCCGCGTCCTCAATGATGTGCGAGGCGGCGTGGCCGGGATGTAGATATTCGGTATCGACGGCGGTGATGCCGTAAGGATGGCGCAGGAGTTTCGGGTTCAAGGGCGAGTTGCTCGAGTGAATCATGTCGGTGAACCTATACGCGTATACACATCGTAACGTTGTACGGTACGGTATGCATATGCTTGCTACCCACCCTGTTTACCGGGCGCTCGCCGCCCTGATGCCGGCTTGCGTCCTGCTCTCGGCCGCAGCTGCTGCCGAGGCGCAGCAGGCCGGAGTGCCGTCCCACCAGGAGCGCGGCAACCTCGTCCTCGAAGGCATCCCACCGCTCGATGCCGCGATGGGCGCCCGTCTCGAGCGCTACCAGCAATCGCGTCAGGCGACATTTCTCGACTGGCAGGCTGATGGCAGCATGCTGGTGTCCACACGGTTCGGTGACGTCGAGCAGGTGCATCGAGTCGTCGCCCCGCTGGGTATGCGTGAGCAACTCACCTTCTCCAGGGATCCGGTGAGCCTGGCTCGCGCGCCGCACGCAGGCTCAGGAAATGGCTTCGTGTTTCTGCAGGACCGAGGCGGCGATGAGAACGCGCAGCTCTACTACTACGCCGGCAGCGGCAGTGTGCGGCAGCTTACGAGCGGCAACTTCCTGCACGGTAGTCCCGTGTGGTCGAACGACGGCAAGCGCGTTGCATTTTATGGAAATGAGCGCGATGCCGCGAGCTACGACGTCTACGTCGCAGACGTTACGACGGCAGCGGCGCCCCGACTCGTCGTGGGCGGCCAACAGGACACGTGGTACCCGCTCGATTGGTCTGCGGATGACCGCAAGCTCCTGCTATGGAAGTACGTCTCAATCAACGAAAGCTATCTGTACATCGCCGACGTAGCGACGGGGTCGGTAACCGCCGTCGACGATAGCGGACGCAAGATCGGCATCCGGTCCGCGAAATTCGCTCCGGACGGCCGCGGCATCTATCTCATTTCGGACGCGGAAGGCGAATTCGCGCAGCTGCGGTATCTCGACCCGGTGAGTCACGCGGGACGCAAGGTCACTTCGGACATCCAATGGGATGTCGAGGACTTCGCAGTCAGCGTCGACGGGCGGTACATCGCTTACGTGGTCAACGAAGACGGGCACAGCCGTCTGACGGTGCTCGACACCACGCAGAAGCTCGAGCTCACGCCTCCCGGTCTGCCGGACGGGAAAATCTCGAATATCCGCTTCGACCGTGCGGGCAAACGCCTCGCGATGTCGGCCGACTCTGCACAGGCACCGCGCGATGTGTATGTCTACGATCTCGCACACAGCGCGCTCGAGCGCTGGACCAAGAGCGAGATCGGCGCCCTCGATGCCAATGCAGCCGCGCCGGCGGAACTCGTTCACTATCCAACATGGGACCGCGTGAACGGCCGTCAACGCATGATCTCGGCATACGTATACCGGCCGCGCAACCCCGGGCCATGCCCGGTGGTGATCAGCATTCACGGCGGTCCGGAATCGCAATACCGTCCCGGCTGGGACCCGTTCGTGCAGTTCCTTGTCAACGACCTCGGCTACGCGGTCATCGCGCCGAATGTGCGTGGCTCATCCGGTTACGGCAAGACCTTCCTCAAGCTCGACGACGGCGTCCTGCGCGAGGACGCTGTCAGAGACATCGGCTCGCTGTTGTTTTGGATCGGCCTGCAGCCCGCGTTCGACCGCGATCACATCTCGGCCATGGGCGACTCGTACGGCGGCTATATGGCGCTTGCGTCGATCGCCGCGTACGGCGATCGGTTGCGCGGCGGCATAGATGTCGTGGGAATCAGCAATTTCGCCACCTTCCTCGGCAGCACGCCGGTTTACCCACGCGACCTGCGGCGCGAAGAATACGGGGACGAGCGCGATCCGAAGATGCGTGGTTTCCTCAATCGCATCTCACCGCTCAACAACGTGGCGTCCATCCGGCGGCCGCTGCTCGTCGTGCAGGGAATGAACGATTCGCGCGTGCCGCCAACGGAATCCCAACAGATGGTGTGGCGCATCCGCATGAAGGGCGGTGAGGCCTGGTATCTGGCCGCGAAAGACGAGGGCCACGGGTTCAGAAAGAAGGCCAACCAGGACGTCTATCTACAGACCGCCGCGATGTTTCTGAGTAAATTGGCTGAGACGCCTGGACGTTCGTTGCCGCAACCCGCCAAATAGCTGTTACGCACGCCAGCCAAAGGCGCGGCTTTGGGTGGCGAGTGAGTCAATTCCGGCAGGCGCTACGGGCAGGCGGCACGAAGGCAACCCGGTCGGGCGTCCCCGGATTATTCGTTCCGGTCGACCGTGAGCCGCGTGTACGGCCGGCTCTCCGTCGACAGCGACGGCTGCAGCTTGCTGAAGTAAGCCGCGATCGCCTCGATGTCTTCGTCTTTGAGGGTGGCGGCGAAGCCCTTCATGATCGGGTTCTTGCGGCCGCCCTTGCGATACTCGTCGATGGCCCGGAAGAGATAATCCGGGTGCTGGCCGGCGAGACTCGGGTACGTAGGCGCGATGCCAACGCCATCCTGCCCGTGGCAGGACACGCACAAAGTAGCCGCCTGCGGCGGCGTGCCTGCCGGCTTGCCTTTGGATACGAGAGGCTTACCCGCGAAATACGCGGCGATGTCGGCGATATCCTGGTCGGACAGGCTCGATGCCTGCGAATGCATCGTAAGGTGTGAGCGGTCGCCGGTCTTGTAACCCTGCAGCGCCGCGGCGAGATACTCGGGGTGCTGCCCCTCGAGCTTCGGCACGCTGTACATGGGGTACGCGTTCTTGTAACCCTCGACGCCATGACAACCCAGGCAGGTATACGAGATGGCCTTGCCATGTTTCGCATCACCTTGCAGCGGCTGACCCTGCGCCGGCACAGTTGTACTCGCGAGCGACCCCACGGCCAGCGCCACGACAGTCCAGCCCGAACGCATTCCAGACCCGGTCATCTTCATCTTCGACCCCACACAAAATGGCCCCGAATCTTACGGAGTCGCCCTGTCAAATGCCATATGGGTCTATTGGCTGAAAGCGCCTGCGGCGCTTTCAGCGAGCGCGCCGACTGGCTCGTCGCGGCTCGCTGGCTGGGCGCCCCCCGGCAAAAAACGTGGTTTTTGCCAGCGAGGTGACGGGCCTGTTCTGGAGAATGCATATTCGTTCGGCCCACATCAGGAGTGCCCCAGCAACGTGATCGGACTCATTCAGCGCGTGACCCAGGCGGACGTCCGCGTCGACGGCCAGATCGTGGGGGCGATCGGGCGCGGCATTCTCGCACTCATCGGAGTGAAGCGCGGTGACGATACCGATGCGGCCGATCGCTTGCTGGAGCGCCTGCTGAGTTACCGCATTTTTCCGGATGCGCAGGGCCGAATGAATCTATCGCTGCGCGATGTCGAGGGTGGCGGCCTGCTTCTCGTACCGCAGTTCACGCTTGCGGCTGACACCGGGAAGGGAACTCGCGCGGGCTTCAGCACGGCGGCGGATCCGGCCGCGGCCCGTCATCTTTTCACCTATTTGCTGGAGCGGGCCCGCGCGACGCATGTCCCTGTCGCGGCAGGGTTATTTGGCGCAGATATGCAAGTGTCGCTGATCAATGACGGGCCGGTGACCTTCTGGCTGGACACCCCCTCTTCCGCAGCGTGAACCGGCCCCGGAAAGTGGCGAACTTTCCACGCCCCCGGGGCTCTTTTGTCCTATGATTGAATTCGTTTCGCGCGCGTAAGCGGCAGCCAGGCGGGAGTGCAAGATTATGGGTATCGGGATGCGCGAGCTGGTAGTGATTCTGCTCGTTGTGCTCGTGGTGTTTGGCGCCAAGAAACTGCGCACGGTCGGTTCCGATCTCGGGCATGCCGTGCGGGGCTTCAAGAAGGCGATGAGCGACGGCGAGGAAGACGTTACGGCGCCGCCGAAGCAGATCCGCACCGACGCTGCGGACGCAGAGTTTCCGGAAGTCGCGAAGGCGCGTGAGGCCGCGGCGAAGACAGACCGCCCGGCCTGATCGATGCGCTGAGCGCGGGGTCTTGCGGGCATCGTGAAAGGCGCGAAACCCGCAGGAGTGGCGGTGCAAAGCGCCGATAAGACACAATTTTTCACAGCGGCATGCTCGACGTCGGCTTCTCTGAGGTTCTGGTTATTTTCGTCCTGGCGCTCGTCGTGCTGGGACCGGAAAAGCTGCCGCGTGTCGCCAGCCAGGTGGGTCGCCTGGTAGGCCGCGCACGCGCCATGGCGCGGCAGTTCAAGGAACAACTCGAAGAGGAAGTGAACCTCGAGCAGGTGCGGAAGGCCCACGCGGCGGACCCGCCGACGCCGCCGGTGGTACCCGAGCCGGAGGCGCAATCACAGATCGCGGCGGAATCCGCCCCTGTCGCCGCCCCGAGCCCCGATCCCGCGGACTTCAGGGCCGATACCTTCTCACACGCCCACGCCACCGACGAACATGGCGCGAACCCGTCTCACCCGAACGGCGCCCCCACGGAACCGCTCTCCCCTGAAGTAACGGCTGCCGACACATCGACGGCCAGTACACCGGCCGCAACTATGGCGGCCAACGGTTCACTTGCCGCCAGTTCGCCGACCGCCGGTATGCCGGCCACCGGTATGCCGGCCACCGGTATGCCGGCCACCGGTACGCCGGCCGCCCCAACACCCAGCCATAACGCGCCGCGACCGGAAGGCACGGACGCGACTCCGACGCCAACGCCGCCGGTAAGCCCGACTACGAGCTCTCATGAGCGAGGATCCTGAAAAGCTCGCCGAAGGCACGCTGATCTCGCATCTGCTGGAACTGCGCGATCGGCTGATCCGCGCATTGATCGGCGTGGCGATCGTCTTCTTGCCCTGCATGTTCTATTCGAATGACATCTTCACGTTCGTCTCCAAGCCGCTGATCGAAAAGCTGCCGAAAGGCACGAGTCTGATCGCGACGAGTGTCATGTCGCCGTTTACGACACCCTTCAAGCTGTCGTTCTTCATCGCGGCGTTCATCGCGATGCCCTACATCCTCTACCAGCTCTGGGCATTCGTAGCGCCGGGCCTCTACCGTCACGAGAAGCGCTTCGCGGTGCCGCTGCTCGTGTCATCGATCATCCTGTTCTACACGGGTGTGCTGTTTGCCTATTTCTTCGTGTTCCCCGTGATGTTCCAGTTCTTCGCCAGCACGACGCCCAAGGGCGTGGCGATGATGACGGACATCACGAGCTACCTCGACTTCGTACTGGTGATGTTTTTCGCGTTCGGCGCCGCCTTCGAGGTGCCGGTCGCCGTCGTGCTGCTCGTCATCACCGGCGTGGTAAAACTCGAAAAGCTGAAGGAAAACCGCGGTTACGTGCTGATCGGCATCTTCATCATCGCGGCCCTCCTCACACCCCCCGACGCCGTCTCGCAATGCATTATGGCAATCCCGATGTATCTCCTCTATGAGGGAGGGCTCGTCATGGCCCGGATTCTCCAGCGCATGAAGCGCGCGGAAACCGAGCAGAAAGAAGCCCAGGCCTGATCCGCTTACTTGCCGCCCCGCAGCGAGTTAGTTCAGACTGCCCCGAATGCGCCCCCGCAGCGCGCAGACGCAAGGGCGAGCACATGAACCAGGTCGTCGATACCGCGGTCGCAGTCCCTCCAGAGGGCGGACAGATTTTCGGCCAGCCCCGCGGCATCGCGACCCTGTTCCTCACGGAAATGTGGGAACGGTTCAGCTACTACGGCATGCGGGCCATCCTGATTCTCTTCATGACGGCCACCGCGGCCGATGGCGGCCTCGGCATCGCCGACAAGACCGCCAGCTCGATCTACGGCCTCTATCTCGCCTGCGGCTACCTGGTCAGCCTGGTCGGCGGCTGGATCGCCGACCGGTTGATCGGAGCGCAACGCGCCGTGCTGGGCGGCGGCGTTTTCATCATGACCGGCAATGCGATGTTGGCCTCGGGGAGCACGCAGGTGTTCTTTCTCGGCCTCATCGTCACCCTCCTCGGCGTGGGCTTGCTGAAACCCAACATCAGCGCGATCGTCGCGCGGCTCTACCCTGAAGGCGGCTCGCGTCGTGACGCGGGCTTCTCCATCTTTTACATGGGAATCAATATAGGGTCGGCCCTGGGCTCGGCACTCGTACCGCTCGTCGCCCATCACTTCGGCTGGCACTGGGGCTTCGCGCTCCCATCGATCGGCATGCTTTTCGGTCTCGGACAGTTCCTGATGACGCGCCATTACCTGGGCGCTGCGGGCCTCACTGCCGCCGCGGATGCGAAACGCGGCTCATGGACGCCGATCGTCGTGCTCGTGCTCGCCATTGCGATCATGGCCGCGCTGTCGATCAGCGGCTCCCTGCAGATCGATGCGAACGCGGTCGCCACTGCCGCCACCTGGCTCATCGAGCTCCTGGCCGCGGCCTACTTCGTCTACCTCATCTTCTTTGCGGGGCTGGATGGCGTCGAGCGCAAACGGGTATACGTCATGATCGCGTTGTTCGTCGCCTGCGCTATGTTCTGGGCTGGCTTCGAGCAGATGGGCGCCTCGTTCAACCTGTTTGCCGAGCGCTACACGGACCGCCGCGTACTCGGCGTCGAGATACCGGCGGGCGTGATGCAGGCGATCAATCCGCTGCTCATCATCATTTTCGCGCCGGTGCTCGCCGCGGTCTGGCTGAGTCTCGGCCGGCGCAACCGGGATTTCTCCACCCCGGTGAAGTTTGCGCTCGGCCTCCTGCTGCTGGGCGCGGGCTTTCTCGTGATGTACTTCGCATCCGGCTACGTGATCGCCGGTGAGAAGGTGTTGCCGACGTGGCTCCTGTGCACGTACCTTCTGCATACGCTGGGCGAGTTGTGCTTGTCGCCGGTCGGACTTTCCTCCATGACCAAGCTCGCTCCCACCCGGTTCACCGGACAGGTGATGGGGGTGTGGTTTCTCGCCACCGCCCTCGGCAACAACCTCGCCGGGCAGCTCTCCGGCGAATACGACGCGAACAACCTGATGTCGCTTCCGGGCTTGTTCTTCAAGATCTTCCTGTGGGGCGCGATCGGCGGCGGCGGCATGCTGCTGCTCACACCGCTGCTGAAACGCCTCATGGGAGGCATCAAGTAACACGAGCGCCCGCGAGCTCCATGGGTCAGCAGTGCGGGGCATCGCGAAGGAGAGCGCTGGCCGCACTCGGCTTCGTTCTCGTCCAGCGCATGGCATCCGAGTAAGATGCCGGCGGTATGGACTCTCAACCGCTTGCCGGCCGTACAGTCGCCGTCCCTGAGACACGCGAGATAGACATATTTGCAGCGATGCTCGAGCGCCGGGGCGCCACGGTCATCCGCTGCCCGATGGTTGCGATCCGGGACGCTCCGGATCCGGCACCGGTGCTGCAGTGGAGTCGCGAGTTCGCGCAGGGATCGTGCGACGATCTGATTCTGCTGACGGGCGAGGGCCTGCGGCGCATCGTTGCCTGCCTCGATCGTAACGAGCCGGCGCTCAAAGAGCGCTTTCTGGACTCGCTGACCCGCGTGCGCAAGATCACCCGCGGCCCGAAGCCAGCGCGCGCGCTCCGCGAGCTCGGCCTGAAGCCCGACATCGCGGCCGAAACACCGACGACAGAGGGAGTCATCGCAAGCCTCAAGGCGCACGAGCTCAACGGCCGTCGCTTTGGCGTGCAGCTGTACGGCACCGAACCCAACCGCCCGCTCGTGGATTTCCTGAAAGGCGCGGGCGCTACCGTGTCGACAGTAGCGCCCTATGTGTATGCCGACGCTGCCGACAACGAAGCTGTGCTGTCCCTGCTCAATCGCCTTCAGGCAGGCGAAGTCGATGCCATCGCATTCACCAGCACTCCGCAGGTCGAACGGCTCTTCGCCGTAGCCCCCGCGGAAACCGTCACGGCAGCTCTGTCGAAGACGGTGGTGGCCGCCGTCGGCCCCATCGTCGCCGATACGCTCCAGCGACACGGTATCCAGGCGCGCGTCATGCCGGAAGAGTCATTCTTTCTGAAGCCCCTGACCAGCGTGCTCGAAGAGGCGCTGGCTGCCGGGAGCTAGGAGCCTCCCCGCGGCCTGCGCAGGCTTCCGGATTTCCGTCGCCCAACAACACGAGAACGGAGCAGGAATCATGAACCAGCTACAGCAGCCCGTGCCGCAACTGACGGTACGGGCCGTCGTTCTGGCCGTGGTCCTCGCGGCGATCCTGGCGGCGGCGAATTCGTATCTCGGCCTTTTTGCCGGGATGACGATCGCCTCGGCGATCCCTTCCGCGGTGGTGTCCATGGCCGTGCTGAAGGCGCTGGGAGGCGGTGGCATCCTGGAAAACAACATCGTGCAGACCGGCGGGTCGGCGGGAACGTCGCTCGCGTCCGGCGTCATTTTCACGATACCCGCGCTCGTCATCCTGGGGTTCTGGAAGGACTTCGACTTTTGGTGGGTGCTGGCGATATCCGGGCTCGGTGGCGTGCTTGGAGTGCTGTTTTCCGTGCCGTTGCGCCGTTCCCTCATCGTGGACCAGCAGCTCGCGTTCCCTGAAGGCAAGGCGGCCGCGGAAGTCCTCCGCGCCGGTGAAAACCCATCGCAGGGCATCAAGATCCTGGGAGGCGCCGCGCTCGGGGGCGGGCTCATGAAGGTGGCTGCGGCCAGCGGCTTGCGGCTCATCCCTGACACGGCATCACTCGCGGCATACGCGGGCAAAACGATCCTGTACGTCGGCACGAATCTCTCACCGGCCTTGCTGGGTGTTGGTTACATCGTAGGCCTGAACATCGGCATCGTCGTGGTCGCGGGCAGCGTCATTTCCTGGAACATCGTCATTCCCATTTACGGCGCCTTTTACCTGGAGCACAACGCTCCGCTGGCGCAGGCAGCGGCGGGCCTGAGCGCCGCAGACATTGCGGGCTTCTTGTGGTCGAAGCACATCCGGTATCTCGGTGTGGGCGCGATGCTGGTCGGCGGCATCTGGACGCTCATCAAGCTGCGATCATCCCTTCTGTCAGGAATTCGCAGCGGCCTCGCCGTCAGGCGTGCGGTAGCGGGTGAGATAGTGCCACCCACCGAGCAGGACCTGCCGATGAAGTGGATTCTGGTCGGAGTGGTCCTGTTCACCATTCCGCTGTGGCTGCTGTATCAAAACATCGTCGGCAGCGTCCTGGTCAGCTTGCCGATGACCGTCATCATGGTCGTAGCGGGCTTTCTCTTCTGCTCGGTGTCGGCTTATATGGCCGGCCTCGTCGGTTCTTCCAACAACCCGGTCTCCGGCATCACCATCGCGACCATCCTGTTCGCCGCCGTCGTGTTGCTCCTTCTCATGGGGCGGGGCGCACCGCTCGGACCCGTCGCCGCGATCATGATCGGCGCTGTCGTCTGTTGTGCGGCCTGCATCGCGGGCGACAACCTCCAGGATCTGAAGGCGGGTTACATCGTCGGAGCGACCCCCTGGAAGCAGCAAGTAATGCTGGCAATCGGCGCCTCTGTCTGCGCCCTCGTAATGGCTCCAGTGCTCAACCTGCTCGCGAAGGCATACGGGATCGGCGTACCGACTCCCCTGCATCCGAATCCGCTGCTCGCCCCGCAGGCGACCTTGATGGCGTCTGTTGCGAAAGGTTTGTTTGGCGGCGCATTGCCGTGGAGCATGGTCCAGATTGGCGCGCTCATCGGAATCGGCATCATCATTCTCGATGAAATTCTGCGCGTACGGGGCGCGACCTTCAGGGTACCGGTGCTCGCTGCCGCGGTCGGTATCTACCTGCCGCTCGATGTCACGATGCCTATTTTTCTAGGCGGTTTGTTAACGTGGTTCGCGGAGCGAGTCCTGCGTGCCCGCGCCGCACGGAGCGGTATACAACTGAATGCCGATGAGGTGGAGCGGCTCAACCGCAAGGGGACGCTGTTCTCGGCCGGCCTGATCACCGGCGAGGCGCTGATGGGCATCATGATCGCGATACCCATCGTGAGCGCCGGCCGAGCGGACGTACTCGCTCTACCTGCCGCCTGGCAATTTGGACAGTGGCTGGGACTGCTCGCGCTCGCCGTGCTGGCTCTATTGCTCTACCGCACAGCGACTGCCGCGGAGGTCGGGTCGCCCGAGACATCTCCCATAGGCTAAAGATCGAGAGCAGCGGTGGAGACCGCGCGCTTCTACGCGTCCCTGTCCGTCCGCAGTGTACCGACCAGCTCGGTCACGCTCTTGAATCCGTTCTCGCTCAGGTATTCCGCGATTCCCGCATTGACCCGCTTGCAGACCATCGGGTCGTAGAACAATGCAGTGCCAATGCCGATGGCCGACGCACCGGCGATTATGAACTCGAGTGCATCGGTCGCCGTGGTGATCCCGCCTTGACCAATGATCGGGATGCGATGCGGCCGTGCGACCTCGTACACCTGGTGCACCTTGAGCAGCGCGATCGGCTTGATGGCAGGTCCTGAGAGTCCGCCCTGCACGTTGCCGATGATGGGGCGGCGGGAATGCACGTCTATTGCCATTCCCATCACCGTGTTGATGACGGACAGCCCATCCGAGCCGGCCTCGATGCAACGACGCGCGTTTTCCCTGATGTCGGTCTGATTCGGGGAGAGCTTCGTGATGAGGGGCTTGCGCGTCACACGGCGGCAGGCCTCGACCACCTGCGCCGACATGTCGGGATAGTTGCCGAAGGCGACCCCGCCTTCCTTGACGTTCGGACACGAAATGTTGATTTCGATCGCGTCGATCGGCGACTGATCGAAACGGCGCGTCACTGCGACGTACTCTTCCACCGTCGAGCCGGACACATTGGCGATGAAGCGGACTTCCGTGAAATCGAGCTCCGGCAGAATGCGGCGCACTACCTGGTCCGTGCCCGGATTCTGCAGCCCGATCGCGTTGAGCATGCCCGCCGGCGTCTCGTAAACGCGGTGCGGAGGGTTCCCGAGCCGCGGCTCGAGCGTGGTGCCTTTCAGCACCACCGCGCCGGCGTCCCGATTGCTAAACCCCTCGATCCGGGTGTATTCCTCCCCGAACCCGACGCAGCCGGAGAGGAGCACGATGGGGGAAGCGAAGTCGAGTCCGCAGAACTTCAGGTGAAGGGGGCTCCCGAGGTCTTGGGCAACGCGGCTCATGCGGGCATTATGGCGGTTTTCCCGGCGACCCGCATGTTCCACATCATCCTCTTCCAGCCCGAGATTCCGCCCAACACCGGCAACATCATCCGCCTGTGCGCCAACACCGGGAGTACGCTCCACCTGGTCAAGCCGCTTGGCTTCGACCTCCAGCACAAGGCTGCCCGCCGTGCGGGGCTCGACTACGACGAGCTCGCCAAAGTGCAGCTGCACGCGAACCTGGATGCGTGCCTCGAGAGCCTGCCCGGTGCGCAACTGTTCGCCGTGGAGACCAGCGGCACACGCCCCTACAGCGATGCCAGGTTCCGACCCGGCGACGCGCTCATTTTCGGCTCCGAGAGGCGTGGCCTGCCGCCTAAGGTGCTGGACCGGATTTCACCGGAGCGGCAGCTCACGATCCCCATGCGCGCGGGCAATCGCAGTCTCAACCTGTCGAATGCCGCAGCGCTGGTGGTCTACGAGGCGTGGCGGCAGAACGAGTTCCGCGGCAGCGGCGCAAGCGCGTTGGATGTCTGAATCCCCGCTCGTTGGAATTCAACGCACCGGCGTCAGAGCTTGCGCACGTAGACGTCGATCTTTCCGCGTGGCCCGATGAGCCACGACCCGATCCAGCCGGTGATCCAGACGATGAGGGCGGTGGCGAAAGCCGACCAGAAGCCACCGGGAATGTGAAAGCCGGGCAGGAGGCTCGCGACCAGGGCGACCATGGCGGCGTTGACGACGAGGAGGAACAAGCCGAGTGTCAGGATCGTGATCGGCAGCGTGAGCAGAATGGCGATGGGCCTGACGATCGCATTCATGATGCCCAGTAGCGCGCCCGCGAGAATCAAGGTACCCGCGTCGTCGATCTGGATGCCCGACACCAACCGGGTCGCGATCCACAGGCCAATCGCAGTGATGAGCGCGCGCAGTAGGAAACCGGTCATGCTGCCTCTCAATCGAGCTGCTTCTCGACGAATACCTTGAGTCGCGTCAGCGCCGCCTGCCAGCCCATGCGCAGGCGCTTGTACTGCATATCCCAGTCGGCCGTACTCGGAATCCCGGAACCCAGCAGCCGCAATATCGTTTCCGGGGGGGCCGCTTCCAGGATGAAGTCATCGATGATCGCACTTTCCGTGGGCGGCAGCGCCGCCGACGGCAGGTAGATGAGCCGCAGGCGCCGGTCGGGCTCGAAAATATCGATGTGCGCCTCCAGCTCCGCGACCCGATCCACACTGGCGCGAAGCAGGCCCCCCGCTCGCGCCCGGATATCCGCCCCTGGCGAGCACCAGCGGGTGAGATTCTCCGATTCCGTCAGCGCTCGCCAGACCTTGTGCGTGTCGGCATAGATATCGATCCGATGTGCATAGCCTCGAACCTTGTCACTCATAAACGCATTGTGCCATCCGTCGGCGGGCCTCAGGCGCTGTCGATCCGTGTACTGGGGAGTCCGGTCGGCCGATGTTCACCTGCTGCGGCCGCCAGGGAGGTCTATTCTACGTAACCGTGGCCGTTGAGTCGGCCCGGTTCGTGCCTTCGATTCTTCCTCAGGGGGTCCCATGCCACTTGTTCACCTCATGATCGGCCTCGCGCTGGCCCAATTCCTCTTCTTCATGTTCGCGGTTGGCAAGGCACGGGAGACCTACAAAGTCCCGGCGCCCGCCACGACCGGAAACGCGATCTTCGAGCGCTACTTCCGCGTGCAGATGAACACGCTCGAGCTGCTCGTGGTGTTCGTGCCATCCATCCTGCTCTTCGGCCAATATTTCGGCGGCTACCTCGCCGCGGCGTTGGGAGTGGTGTACCTCATCGGGAGGTTCGTTTATTTCAGCAGTTACGTCAAAGAGCCCAAAAGCCGCAGCCTGGGCTATGGGGTGTCGGTACTGCCGATCATGGTGCTGCTCGTGGGGGCTATCATCGGCGCGATCCGTGCCACGATGATCACCCTGTAGCGGAGGCGCGCACCCGGAAGCCGACCCGCCTCCAAGACTCAGCCGGACGGTGCCCGGCGGCGGACGAGCGTGCTCGCCAGCGGCAGCAATGAGACGATGATGATGAAAATCGTCACGAGCCCGAAGTTGTTCCTCACGAACGGTATGTTGCCGAAGAGGTAGCCGCCCCAGACGAACAGCAGCGCCCAGGAAAAGCCACCCGCCACGTTGTACGCCTGAAATCGTGCGTAGGGCATGCGCCCCACCCCCGCCACGAACGGCGCAAAGGTGCGGATGATCGGCATGAAGCGCGACAGGAAGATCGCCATGCCGCCGTGCCGGACAAAAAACTCCTCGGTGCGTCGCAGGTATTCAACCTTCAACAACCGGTAACGGCCGCTGAACGCAGCCGGGCCGATCGCGCGCCCCACCGCGTAATTGACGCTATTGCCGAGCACTGCCGCCACGGCGAGTGAGAGCGAAATAAACGGTGCGTTGAGAGTCCCCGTGGTATCGACGGCGGAGAGGGCGCCCACAGCGAACAGCAGCGAGTCGCCGGGCAGGAACGGCGTTACGACCAGGCCCGTCTCGGCAAAAATCACGCAGAAGAGGATCGCGTAAACCCAATAATGGTAGTGAGCGACCATCTCGACCAGATGCCGGTCGAGATGCAGGACTAAATCGATGAACCAGGCCAGCACTTCCTAAGACCTCTCTCTGATCTGCTCTTGATTGGCGGAGTTACCTAAGCTGCGTTCGGGTTCAACGGATTGCGTGGGTCCTTCGCGCGCATGAGCCATCCGCTGGCCGGCAGCATAAATGAATATGGATTCCCCAGCCGGCCCGTCAACCTAGCGGGCAAAAACCACGCTTTTTGCCCGCGGGCCCGGACGAGCCAGTCGGCGCGCTCGCTGAAAGCGCCGCAGGCGACTTTCAGCCAATAAAATCAAGGCACCAGGGCGCGCACGGTCAGGGGCGTCCCATGAGTCTGCGCGGGCGAGCCGCGAGACTTCAGGGTGTCCAGGGCGAGGCGCACTTCCTTGTCCCGTGCCGCAAGCGGCTGCGTGGGCTTTCCTGTGATCAGTTCGGCGGGGGCCTCTTCAGGGCCTTCCTCGACGATGTCCGGAATGATGCCTTTACCGTGGATCGACGCGCCGGATGGCGTGAAGTAGCGCGATGTCGTGAGCTTTACCGCACCGCCGTGAGAGAGCGGCATGACGGTTTGCACCGAGCCCTTGCCGTAGGTCTTGTGCCCGATCAGTTCGGCGCGGCCATGATCCTTGAGAGCGCCCGCAACGATTTCAGAAGCGGAAGCTGAGCCGCTGTTGACGAGAATGACGAGCGGAGCTCCATCGATGACATCGCCAGGGGTCGCATCCATTCGGAAACGGGAATCCGCGGTCCGGCCGTCCGCCGTAACGATCACGCCTTCGTTCAAGAAAGCATCGGCCACCGCGACGCCCGCCTCGAGCACTCCGCCCGGATTGTTTCGCAGGTCGAGCACTACCCCGCGCAGGCCGCCTGGGTTGTCGCGCTTCAACCTCGCGACAGCCCTCGAGACGTCATCGGCCGTGGTCTCGCTAAAGCTGGTAATGCGCAGATATCCGTATCCCGGCTCGAGACTTTGCTGCGCGACGCTGTGGACCTCCACCTTCGCGCGCCGAAGAGAGAAATCGAGGAGACCATCCGCGCCGGCGCGGCGAATGGTGAGGCTCACTGTGCTGCCCGAGGCGCCACGCATATGCGAGATCGCGCCGGCGAGGTCCGCACCAATGTCGCTTCCGTCGATCCGAACGATCTCATCGCCCGGAAGAAGCCCGGCCTGCTGCGCGGGCGAGCCGTCGATCGGACGGAGAATCTTTACCGCCGAATCTTCCGCCACCACCTCTATGCCCACGCCGGGATAGGAGCCCATGGTGCTCAGGCGGATCTCGTCGAACTCTTCGCTATCGAGATAGGCGGAATGCGGGTCGAGCGCGGCCACCATGCCTCGGATGGCCTTCTCCATGAGCGCACGGTCATCCACGTCGTCGACGTACTCGCGCTTGATGCGCTCGTAGACTTCCGCGAATTGGCGAGCCTCTTCCCACGGCAGCGTGGTAGTGCTGGCGGCTTGCGCGGACTCACTCGGCCGCTCCGCGAGCACGCCGCTAGTGAGTGCGGCGGAAAACCCAAAAATCGCTCCCGCAAAGAGAGCGATCAGCGTGCGCGATCGCATCGGCATGTTCCTCAAACCCCCCGGTTTGGCTGACTCAACGGATACTACAGGCGCGCGGCGCCGGTCAATGGGAATCTAAGGGATCTGGAACGTGCGCACACTCACTTCAGTGCACGAACTCGACGCTTACAATTTCAGTCTCGCCGAGGGACCGCGCCACTGCGGTGGCTGAGACGAGTATCGGCAACTCGGCCAGCAGATCGACCAGGGGCGCTGGCCGGCCGATCGCGAAACCCTGGCCGTAGTCGACGCCGAGCGTGGCGATGCGCGCACGAATCTCTTCCGTCTCGACGTATTCGCCGACCGTAGAGATCGACATGCTGCGCGCGAGCTGCGCGATGGCACGCACCATGGACTCGGCGCGTGGATCCTTCAGGACGTCACGCACGAAGCTACCGTCGATCTTCAGCATCGTCACCGGCAGCTGGCGCAGATAGGCAAGTGAGGAAAGCCCAGTACCGAAATCGTCGAGCGCCACTCCGCACCCGAGCTGCCGTAGCCGCCGCATCAGCGACTCCGCGCGTTCGATGCTTGCGATCGTGGCGTTCTCCGTGAGCTCGAAGCAGAACAGCTCCGGATCGAGCCCGCTGGAAACGATTCGGTCGAGAATGAAGTCCGGGAACGTGGCGTCGTTCAACGACTGCCCCGAGAAGTTGATGGCAAACGAAACTGCCTTGCCGGCGAGCAGCCCCGCATGGGGTTGCAACATCTCGATCGCCTTGTTGAGCACCCAGCGATCGATCGAGGGCATGAGCTGATAGCGTACCGCGGCCGACATGAAGCGGTCGGGCCCGATGGTGCTGCCCTCATCGTCGATCATCCGGAGCAATAACTCGTAGTGCGGCCGGGCGCTCTCCGCGCCCGCGAACGGCAGAATGAGCTGCGCGTCCAGCCGGAACCGCTCCGCATCGATCGCTTCGCGCAGTTTTCCGGCAATGTTGATGTCGTCAAAGCGCCGCACCAGACTCGCGTCATTCGGGTGGTAGACCTCGACACGATTGCGGCCGCGGTCCTTCGCGGCCTTGCAGGCCGTCTCCGCCGCGGCCAGCGAATGCATCAGCTCGCCGGCACCGCTGTCGAGGAGTGCAACACCGACGCTGATCGAGACATGCAGGCGGGAATCGCCATGCGTCGTACCTAACTTCTCGACGCCCTGCCGCAGCGAGCCTGCGAAACTCTCGGCGTCGTCGAGTTGTGTCGGCAGAAGCAGCGCGAAGCGATCGCCCGAAATACGCGCTCCGAACGCGCCCCGTGGCAACCGTTTGCGCACGAGCTCACCGAGTTGTCCGAGCACCGTGTCGCCGACGTGCATGCCGAAGTTGTCGTTGATCACATGGAGCTGGTCGACGTCTATGTATAGCGCACTCCAGTGGCGGGCGCCGCTTTTGTCCGCGACAGCGCCGCGCACGCGTTGTTCGAACGCGGGCCGCGTGTACAGGCCGCTGAGGGCATCGTAACTGCTCTCGATGATGCCGACGGCCTTGCGGGCGAGGACGTCGCCGAGGCGCGCATCCCGGTCCACAAAGTCCTCGCCGGGATCCTCGCGAAATAACGCGAGCACGCCGATCGTGCGGCCCGCAAGCGAGCGCAGCGGGCACGATAGAATCCGATAAGGCATGATTCCCAACGAGCTGTTGGGCGCGAGCTTGTTGATGATCACCGGCTCGCGGCGCATCTGTGCCATCGACAGGAGCTGCCGGTGGGCACGGGCGACGAGTTGCATGTCCGCGGGGGGCTCGCTCTTGGAGTGCACCAGCGCGATGCTCTTGTCGGGGACGATCAGGGCCGCAGTGGAACAACGCAGGTGCTCGACGGCCTGTTGCAGGATGCCCTTGAGATCATGCGCTCCGCTGTCGGCGGAAGGGCGATCCGCGGTGCCATCCGCCAGTAGTAATGCCAGGTCCTTGTCCAGTGCACTCACGGTTCGGCTGAGATCATCGATGGCGGCGCGCGCGATCAGATCGCGCCGCAGGCATTCGAGTGCCGGTCGCAACAGTGCGTACGCGAAGGAGAAGCTGCGCGCGTCCGCGTCCTGCTCGTTGGTCGGTCGACACACTACAGTGACGACAGCGAGCAGCCGCGCAGAGTCGTCGCGCAGCCAGCAGAGGTAGACCGGGAGGTTGCCAGCCAGCATGCGCAGTTGGCCCGCGCTGTCGGGAGCTGTGCGCGCCGTGCCGAGCGCGTCGTCCACGACGTTCAAGAGGTCGGGCCCAGTGGTCGTTTCACTCGACCAGCGCAGCGCACCCCGTGCGTCGAACAGCGCAACGCTCGATGCCCGGGGCAGCAGGGAACGGACGAGCTGGACATACGGCTCGAACCTGTCCCAGGGATCCGGGGTCGGCGTGTTGTCGTTCCGTGGTGGAATCATTCCGTCGCCAACCGTGCAGTGTTTGGCAGGCAGCCACAACGATGACGCTTTAGTCGGCCCCGGACCATGAGCGAGTTGGCGAATCGCTCAAATTGTAGGGGGTGCCGCCGGGAAGATTGAACCCAATCACATCCGAGCCCGCGCCGGCCGCCGCTCGTTTGCGACGCTGCCGCCCACCCGCTAGCGCCGCGACCCTCCCGGGCGCCTGCTCCTAGGGCTCGCCCGCCTTGAACCACGGCCGCGGGTCGACGGGTTTGCCGCTCTTGCGGATCTCGAAATACAGCTCCGGGCGAGTGCTACCGCCGCTGTCACCCGCGGAGGCGATCGAATCGCCGGCGCTCACCTTTTCGCCCACCGCCTTGTACAGCCGCTCGTTGTGGCCGTAAAGGCTCATATAGCCGTCCCCGTGATCGACGATGGTCAGCAGCCCCAGGCCCGGCAGCCAGTCGGCATAGATGATCCGCCCGTGATACACCGCCCTGACGGGGGCCCCGCGCTCGGTGGCCACCAGCACTCCGTCCCACTTCACGCCTCCGGCGCGTGACTCGCCAAAACGCGCCACGACATGGCCGCCGACCGGCCAGGCGAGCTTGCCACGCAGATGTGCGAACGCATCGTTGCTGTCGACCGGATACTTTTCCATCGCCCGCCGGAGCTCGCGCAGCAGCTTCTCCAGGCCGCCCTGCTGGCTGCGCAGCTTCTCCAGGTTCTGGACCCGTGTATGGGATTCGGCCTCCAGGCTCGCGAGTACCAGCGTCCGGCGCGAGCGCGCCTGCTCGACTTCGCTGAGCTGCGCGCGCTGCTGCTTTTCCAGCCCTGCGAGCTTGGCATCCTCAGCGGCCAGCTCGTCGTCGAGCCGCTCGAGCTGGGCCACGTTGTCCTCGATGACGCGGATCTGCTCGGCGCGCGACCTGCCGAAATAGCTGTAATAGACGAACATGCGGCCGGCGCGCGCCGGGTCTCTCTGGTTGAGCAGCAGCTTCAGCGGCTCCTGGCGGCCAATCAGGTAGGCAGCGCGCAATTGTCCCGCCAGATCGCTACGGCCCTTCGCGACGGCCGTCTGAGCGTCGCGCTTCTGGGCAGCCAGGCTCGTACGCCTGGCGGCTCGGTCGGCACGTTCGTGGCGAACGTCGTCCAGCGTCTCCCGAGCCTTGCCGACCGAGATCTCGGTCGAGCGCAGCTCCCGGGTGAGACGATCGCGCTCCACCTGCTCTGCGCTTACCTGCCGGGTGATGCGGTCGATCGCGGATTTGACCGCTTGCAGCTCGGTCTCGGCCTTCTGTGCATCATTGTCCGGCCGGCCGGCCGCAAATCCGGGCGCGACCCAGGCGAATGCCGCCAAAAGCCCGATACAGCACCGCGAAAAACGCTGCGCCGCGCGCCGGCGGGGTCGGAAAGTGCGAGGTAACGTGCCTGAACGCATAGGGGCGGTATAATGCGCGCCCTTTTTGCGGCCGGCTCGGCCTCCTGGTTGGTCATCCATGGAACGTCTCATCGAATACGCCACCCATCACCCGTATCTCGCCGGGGCGGCGGTGGTTTTCGCGGCGCTGGTCATCGTGTATGAAATGCGTGTGCGGTCCGAAACCCAGGCCTCCGTTTCACCGCAGGACATGGTCCGGCTGATGAACCAGGGCGCGTTGCTGCTCGACCTGCGTCCGCAGGAGCAATATACGACCGGTCACGTCAGCGGCGCGCGCCAGATGAATGGCGACCAGATTCTGCAGGCTGCCGAGACTTTGAAGAAGTACAAGGAAAAGACCGTCGTCGTATACGACGATACAGGATCGCTGGGAGCATCGGCGGCACGCCAGCTGGCGGCGCAGGGATTCACGAAAGCTTTCAATCTGCGCGGCGGGCTCACCGCGTGGCGCACTGAGAACCTGCCGTTGACCCGCGGCTGACGGCGAAGAACGGCGCATGAGCGAACCGAAAGTGGTGATGTACCTGACGGGCTGGTGCCCCTACTGCACGCGCGCTCGCCAGCTTCTCGAGAGTAAGGGCGTCGCTTTCCAGGAGATCGACGTCGATGCGCGCCCGGAGGCGCGCACGGAGATGACGGCTCGTAGCGGCCGCCACACCGTGCCGCAGATTTTCATTGGCGCGACACATGTAGGTGGATGCGACGACCTGCATGCGCTCGAGGCCGGCGGCCGTCTGGATTCGTTATTAAAAACTGGAGTTTGAAATGGTGAATGAAACAGCCGGCGCCGCGCCGGCTCCGAACGCGCAGTCGGAGACCGATCCGGTACTCGCTCTGCAGAATGTCTATTTGAAAGACTGCTCGTACGAGGCGCCGAACGGCCCGCGCATGGAGGGCAACTGGAACCCGCAGATCAACCTCGATCTGCACACGGCTGCCACTGCGCTGACGCCCGAGTTGCGCGAAGTAGTGTTGACCGTGACGGTGTCCGCCAAGCAGAACGACGTCACCATTTTCCTCGTCGAGGTCAAGCAGGCCGGCGTCTTCCTGATGCGCAACCTGAATGAAGACGACGCGAAGCGCGCCGTCAGCAGCGTTTGCCCGAGCGTACTGTTTCCGTACGCCCGCGCTGCGGTGTCGCAGCTCGTGACGCAGGGTGGTTTTCCGCAGTTCCTGCTGCCCCCCGTCAACTTCGACGCGCTCTACGCCTCGAATCAGACGCAGCAGCCGACGACCACGAACTGACACGGCCGACTCCCTGTCTCCCATGAGCGCACGAGCTGAGCCCGAGACTCCGGTCACCGTGCTCGGCGCCGGCTCATGGGGGACCGCCCTGGCGATCCAGTTCGCACGCAGCGGCCGGCCGACCCGGTTGTGGGGCCGCGATCGCGAGCGGTTGCGCGTCATGGCGCGTGACCGCCGCAACGAGCGTTATCTCTCTGGGGGAGAGTTTCCCCACTCTCTGACAATTGAGACGGATCTGCATGCGGCTTTGACGGGCGCGAGTGACGTGCTCATCGTCGTGCCGAGCCACGCGTTCCGTAAGGTACTCGGCGAGATCGCGCCGTTTCTCGCGCCGGGCATGCGGCTCGCGTGGGCGACGAAGGGGCTCGAGCTCGAAACCGGCCGACTTCCGCATCAGATCGCTCGCGAGGTATTGGGTTCCGAGCGCGCTGTCGCCGTGCTGTCGGGCCCCACGTTCGCGCCTGAGGTAGGCGCCGGGTTGCCGACTGCAATGACGATAGCGTCGCCGGATGGCGCATTCGCCACGGCGCTCGCACACGACCTTTCATCCGCGAATTTTCGCGCATACACGTCGACCGACATCGTCGGCGTCGAACTCGGGGGCGCCGTCAAGAACGTGCTGGCGGTCGGGGCGGGTCTTTCGGACGGACTCGGTTTTGGGGCCAACACTCGAGTCGCCCTCATTACGCGCGGACTTGCGGAGATGATGCGGCTCGGAGTGGCGCTGGGTGCGAAGCGCGAGACGTTCATGGGGCTCGCCGGCCTGGGCGACCTCGTTCTCACCTGCACGGACAATCAGTCGCGTAACCGGCGCTTCGGCCTGCTGCTCGCGGCGGGAAAGACACCGGACCAGGCGCTCGCCGAAATCGGGCAAGTCGTCGAGGGCCACACGGCCGCTAAAGCGGTCCGTACCGTAGCTACACGCTCGAACGTGGAAATGCCGCTCTGCGAAGGTGTCTACCGCGTGTTGTACGAGCAGGTACCGGCGAAAGACGCCGTCCGCGAGCTGATGACCCGGCCGATCAAGTCAGAGATCGAGTAGGCGCCGCCGTTGACCGTGTCTAACCGGCGTCTTGCAGCGCAGGCGACTTCTCGATAACCACTACCGCGCGCATCGGCGCCGTGAAGCTCACCTTCATTTGCCGCAGGCGCTCGATGATCGCCAGGTTGACTTTCTGCTGCGCGTCCGCGTACGTGTTGAAATCCGGCGTCGTGGTAAAGAAGACGATTTCGAACAGCAGCGCCGTGTCGCCGTAGGTCAGGAAATGACACCGGTCGAATCGCAGCTCGGGAAGCGCCTCCACGATCTGCCGGATCTCGGCGGGAATCGCCGCAAGAGCTTTCGGGTCCGTGTCGTACGACACGCCGAGATTGAACGCGGTACGCCGCTCCCGCATGCGCCCGAAATTGCGCACCCGGGATTTCAGGATATCCGTGTTTCCCATGATGATCTGCTCGCCAGAGAGACTGCGCAGACGCGTGCTCTTCACCCCGATGTGCTCGACGGTGCCCTGGAAATCGTCGACCTTGAGAGAGTCACCGATGGCGAAAGGTTTATCGAGTGCGATGGACATCGAGGCGAGGAGGTCGCTGAGTACGGTCTGTACTGCGAGAGCCACGGCGATACCGCCGATGCCGAGACCGGCAAGCAGCGGTTTGATCTCTACGCCGAGGTTGTCGAGCGCCAGCAGAAGGACCATTGCCCAAATGACGAGTCCCGCGACGAAAAGGATTACGTCGATCGAGCTCGTCAGCAAAGCGTCCAAACCCGCCGAGCTTTTCCGGCGCAAGTCGATCGCGTAGCGCACCGCCGTCATCGCCCACAGCCCTACCTGCATCCAGAACAATACGACGATACCGACCGTAAGCACGCGCTCGATGCGCGGCGCGAAAGTGAGATAGCGGGACGCGAGATAGACGGCGACAGCCCACAGAAACAGCCGACTCGTGCGCTCGATGAGTAGCGCCGTGAGTCCGATGGCGTGATGAACGTTGTGCCGGTCGTGCTCCGCCCACCGACGGCGGCGCGCGCTGATGTACCCCTTGACGACGGGAAGGACAGTCAGCGTAACGAGGAAGGTCGCCAGTGCGAGAGTCCACGCACGCAGATCATTCCCAAGAAACTCGATTTGCCAGACTCCCCCCAAGCTCGGCATTCCCACTGCGCTCCCCATCAACTTCAGGAGCGCGCAAGTTACCTCTTTGCGAGCTGCGCGACTATTCCGACGCGTCCATGCCGAGCTCTTTCAGCTTGCGCGTGAGCGTGTTGCGCCCCCAGCCAAGGAGCTTCGCGGCCTCCTGGCGGTGGCCCTGCGTCCGCTTGAGCGCTGCGCGAATGAGCACGCGCTCGAACTCGGGCTGAGCTTCGTCGAGGAGCGGCTTTTTACCGTTCATCGCATGCCGATCGGCCCAGATCGCCAGCGCTTTGGACCAATCGGCGTCCACCGAACCGGCCACCGCAGCCGCACCGAGCTCTGGCGGCAGGTCTTCGACGCTGACCTCGCTGCCGGGCGCGAGGACCGAGAGCCGCCTGCAAAGATTCACGAGCTCGCGCACGTTGCCGGGCCAGCCGTAGGCCGCAAGCCGCGCCTCCGCCTCTTTCGCCAGCGACTTCGTCTCCACACCGAGCTCGTGCGCCGCGACGTTGAGGTAATGGTGGAGCAGGTCCGGGATGTCCTCGGACCGCGCACGCAGCGGCGGCAGCTCGATGCGTATGACGTTCAGACGATGATAAAGATCTTCACGGAACAGGCCGCGTGTCACGCGATCCTGAAGATTCTGGTGAGTTGCAGCGATGACGCGCACATCGACGCGGATCGGCGTCTGGCCGCCGACACGATAGAACTCTCCTTCCGCGAGCACGCGCAGGAGGCGAGTCTGCAGCGGCGTCGACATGTCGCCGATTTCGTCGAGAAAGAGCGTGCCGCCGTCCGACTGTTCGAAGCGCCCGCGACGCTGCGAGTCGGCTCCCGTGAACGCACCTTTCTCGTGGCCGAACAGCTCCGACTCGAGCAGATCGGCGGGGATGGCCGAGGTGTTGAGCGCTATGAAAGGCCTGCCGGCGCGTGGACTGTGATCGTGCAGAGCCCGCGCCACCAACTCCTTGCCCGTGCCGGACTCGCCGGTGATGAGCACGGTGACGCTCGAGCGGGCTAATCGTCCAATGGCACGAAACACCTGTTGCATGGCCGGCGCGCGGCCGAGAAGCTCGGGAATCCGCGGGGTTCCGGCGCCATCACCGTTACCTTGCGGATTCGCACTCGCCGCCCGCCTGACCAGCGCCACCGCCTGATCGATGTCGAACGGTTTCGGCAGATATTCGAACGCGCCCCCTTCGTAGGCCGATACGGCACTGCCGAGATCGGAGTGCGCGGTCATTACGATCACGGGCAACGCGGGTCGCGCTTCCCGGATCTTTTTCAGGAGCTCGAGGCCGGACTGTCCGGGCATGCGGATATCGGTAATGAGCACGTCGGGCGATTCGCGACGAAGCGCGTCCAGAGCCGGCTCCGCGGCTTCAAATGCGCGCGGCGCCATACCACCGTTACGCAAGGCACGTTCCAATACCCAGCGAATGGACGCGTCATCGTCGACGAGCCAGACGCGCAGAGCCTGGCCGTTCATGTAGCTTCTCCGAGTGGCATTAATAGTGTGAATACGGTGCGTCCGGGTTCGCTCTCGAATTCGATCAGGCCGCTATTGCGGGTCACCAGTTCCTGCGCGACGGCAAGTCCCAGTCCCGTGCCGTTCGCACGACCCGTGACGAGGGGATAGAAAATGCTCGAACGCAGATCGTCGGGCACTCCAGGTCCGTTGTCCTCGATCTGCACGCTCGCTACGAGGCGGTGCCGCGCGGGACCGATGCTGACATTCGAGAGCGCGCGCGTGCGCAGTACGATGCGGCCGCTGTCCCCGAGTGCCTGCAGAGCGTTACGCGCCACATTGAGCAGCGCCTGTATCATCTGGTTGCGATCCAACATCGCGTTGGGGAGGCTCGGATCGTAATCCCGATCGACCACGATGCCCGCGCGTGCTTCGGCGCGCACGAGGTGATAAACGTGCTCGCAGATCTCGTGGACGTTGATGAGGCTTTTCTGCGGCGCTCGATGGGGGCCCGCCATCGAGTCGACGAGCGCCGTGAGACGGTCGGCCTCGCCGATGATGACGCGCGTGTATTCTCTCAGCGACGCTTCCTGCAGCTCACGCTCCAGCAACTGCGCCGCGCCGCGCAATCCGCCGAGCGGGTTTTTGATCTCGTGCGCGAGCTGTTTGATCATCAGCCGGCTGCCATCGAGGCGCGCGAGAAGATCGTTCTCACGCGAGATACGGCGCCGCTGCGTCGTGTCAGCCAACTCGAGCAGTAGATGGGTGCCCGTGACTTGCCCTGCGAGCGGCGTGATAGTCACGTCGAGCGTACGCGCATCGCGCGGGGCTCCGAGGGGCCTCACCGTGAGTTCGCGGTCGGCAAAGCCCTCTCCGGTCTCGAGCGCCCGGCGCAGAATTCCGGTGAGACCGTTGGTGTCTTGCAGGAAATCGGCAAACGGACGACCCCGCGCCTGGTTGAGACTGAAGGCGAGGAGGTCTTGCGCGGCGACGTTCGCGTAAATCGCGCACAGCTGCGCGTCGAGCATGATGATGCCGGTCGAGAGCGCGTCGATGAGCTCTGTCGGATCGAAGTGCGAGAGCGCCGAAGGAAGAGTGTACTCAATCGCCAAGGCGCACCCCGCGGCGCTCCATGGCGCTCTTTGTCGACACGGCGGCCGCCGTGTCGACGGCAATCGTCAGTGCCTGGGAATCGGATTCTGTGGATTCAACAGCGAAGGCTGCAGAACGTGGAACGTGACGCCCGAGGACTGGCACACGACGTGGCCGTCGCTGTCCTGCACTACCGCCTGCAGCGAGTGCGAGCCGCGCTCGACCGGGATCGTGAAGGAAGGGCCCGTAGTGGCCAAACCCGGTACTCGCGTCCCATCCAGGAGCAGCAAGACCTGATCGCCCGCGCGCTGTGTAGGAAGGAGCTGCACGCTTGCCGTGATGGACAAGGCATTCGGAAGAGTCTGATCGTCCGCTGGCGCCACCAGCGCGCAGCTCTGGTATGCGGGAGCAGGGGACGGCGGTGCGGTGCGCCGCGAGGAAGCGGGTGCCGCCTCTCGTGGAGGTGCCGAATACGTCTGCGGAGCCGCCAGCTGCACTTTCTGTGCGTTCTCGTGAGGCTGGTCGCTGAAGTGGGTGACGCCATTCTCGTCCACCCATTTGTACACGGTGGCTGCAATAGCGGCCGTGCACACGATCGACAATAAGGTAAACAGGATGATGCGCATAGGAACTGAGCATAGTCCCATGCGTCGCCCGGGACAAAAGCGACCGGTCACGTTCGTGAAGTACGACCGGTCGCGCCCCGTCCCCCCTCACACCCGGCCTCTCCCCGCCGGGCGGGGAGAGGGCTACGCGAGTGGGTGAGGAATTCGGTAGCGTCACGCGGCTTCCATCAAAGGCTGTAATACATCTCGAGCTCCACGGGGTGCGTCGACATACGGAACCTCGTGATCTCCTGCAACTTCAGAGCCATGTAAGCGTCGATGACGTCGTTGGTGAATACACCGCCGCGCGTCAGGAACTCACGGTCCTTGTCGAGATGCTCGAGCGCCATATCGAGCGAGTGGCACACTGTTGGAATATGCTTCGCTTCCTCGGGCTCGAGGTCGTAGAGATCCTTGTCCGCCGGATCGCCGGGGTGGATCTTGTTCTGGATGCCGTCGAGGCCGGCCATCATCATCGCGGCAAAGGCGAAGTACGGATTCGCGCTCGAGTCCGGGAAGCGCACCTCGATGCGGCGTGCCTTCGGGCTCGAGACGAACGGAATGCGGATCGACGCCGAACGGTTGCGCGCGGAGTAAGCGAGCATTACGGGCGCTTCGAAGCCCGGTACGAGGCGTTTGTAGCTGTTGGTGCCGGGGTTGGTGAACGCATTCAGCGCTTTCGCGTGCTTGATGATGCCGCCGATGTAGTAGAGCGCGGAGTCGGAAAGTCCGCCGTACTTGTCGCCCGCGAAGAGTGCCTTACCTTCTTTCTGCAGGGACTGGTGCACGTGCATGCCGCTGCCGTTGTCGCCGACGAGCGGCTTCGGCATGAAGGTCGCGGTCTTACCGTAGCCGTGCGCGACGTTCATGACGGCGTATTTCAGGATCTGCACTTCGTCACCCTTCTTGACGAGCGTGCCGGCACCGACGCCGATCTCGCACTGGCCGCCTGTGGCGACCTCGTGATGATGCACTTCGACCTTCAGGCCGAGCTCTTCCAATGCGAGGCACATCGCCGAGCGGATGTCCTGGAACGCATCGACAGGGGGAACCGGGAAGTAGCCGCCCTTGATGCCCGGGCGATGTCCGCTGTTGCCTTCCGGGTAGGTCGTGTTGGAGTTCCACGCGCCCTGGAGGGAGTCGATGATGTACGAGCTGCCGTTCATCTCATTGCTGTAACGGACGCTGTCGAAGATGAAGAATTCGTTTTCGGGACCGAACAGGGCGTAGTCGGCAATGCCGGTCGACTTCAGATAGGCTTCGGCACGCTTGCCGAGAGAGCGGGGATCACGCTCATAGCCCTGCATCGTGGTGGGCTCGATCACATCGCAGCGGATGTTGACGGTCGTCTCTTCGAAGAACGGATCCAGCACCGCCGTGCTGGCGTCGAGCGCGAGAATCATGTCCGACTCGTTGATGCCCTTCCATCCCGCAATGGAGGAGCCGTCGAACATCTTGCCGTCGCGGAAGAGCTCGTCGTCCACGAGCCGCGCCGGGATCGTCACGTGCTGCTCTTTGCCGCGCGTGTCGGTGAAGCGCAAGTCCGCGAACTTGACCTCTTTTTCTTTTATCAGTTTGATGACATCAGTAGGTGACATATCGCCTCCGGAAAAAAGTGGTGCCCGCCGATCTTGAAGTCAGGCCGTTACGTGGAGGGCGACCTCGGGGCCCCCAGGAAAGCGTGCGTCTTGGCGAGCGGCAGTCGCTCACTTCGCGTCAGGCTCGATTTCCTGGGGTGGTCTGCATTCCACGCCCGGCCGCTGGCGTGGCGGAGCGGGGTGGCAGTGCAGGCACTATGCCAAACTGACGCCCCATGAGAATCAACCGCTTAGCTAGTCGGCCACGATACACTGCACCAGGGAGGTGCGTCTCCAGGGACAATTGCACCACAAAGGCGCGCCGGTAGGCGCCGATTTTGACCTCAGCCACGGCGCGGGGGTTCCCGGGCGCCTGATCTTGGTGCACTCTTGTCTATTTATGGACCCGTGGTAGAGTTAGTCCATATATGGACTAGGGTGAGGCGATTTCCATGGGCACACCGCTCCATTCGGTGCAGGGGAAGCAGGTCGGTTCGAAGCAAGCTGCCGCGGCAGGGGGGGCGGGCTTACGTGCGTTCACGAGGATCGCCGAGCTCTGGCACCTCTCGATTCCGGAGCAATTGTCCCTGCTCGGGATCACTTCGCGCTCCACCTACTTCAAGTGGCGCAAGGAGCCCCATCCAAAGCTCCCGCGCGACACCCTCGAACGCCTCTCTTATCTCCTCGGCATCTACAAGGCCCTGCAGTTACTGCTTCCGGATGCTCACGCCGCGGACGAGTGGATCCGCCGGCCTAACGATGCGCCCCTGTTCGGCGGCAGATCCGCGCTCGAGCGGATGCTCTCGGGCAACGTCGCGGATCTGTACATCGTGCGGCAATACCTCGACGCGCAACGCGGCTGAGGCGCGCCTTCATGGGAATTTCGCACCCGGCACTCGCTGTCGGCGAGGTGCGCTGGCAGCCGTGCTTCCGGGTTATCTCGAGCCGCTACCCGCCGATCCATTTATTCGAGCGCGTGGCCAATGCCGCTGACTGGGACGCGCTCTATTGGCTCGAATCGCTCACGAACTCCCGCTTGCGGGACGAGGTGGGTGAGATTGAGCTCGTGCCTCGCGAGGAGCGCGTCTTCGGGCCTGGCGCCTCGGTCATCATGGCGGCGTTCACTCATCTCAACCCCGAAGGCAGCCGCTTTGCGGACGACACCTTCGGCGCTTTCTACGCGGCGGCCAGCCTCGCCACCTCGATCGCGGAGACACGCTACCATCGCGAGCTTTTCTTGAGGGCCACGCACGAAAGAGCCGTGGAGGTCGACATGCGAAGTTACCTCTGCGACGTCGCCGCGAGCTTCCACGACATTCGCGGCAAGCGGGACCGGATGCCGGACATCTACGACCCCGACAGCTACGTTGCCTCACAAAAGCTCGCGCGCGCCCTGAAGCTCGCCGGCTCGAACGGGATCGCCTTCGACAGCGTGCGCCATGCCGGTGGGCAGTGCCTCGCGATCTACCGCCCGCGGCTCATCCAGAATCTTCGGCAGGGCGCACATCTGCGCTACGTGTGGGACGGCAACCGTATCACCCGCGTTTACGAGCTTCGCCTGCTGGACCCATGACTCGACTACGAGTTCACTTGGCCGCGAGTGGCTTGCCCTGCGGCCGGCAAGGGGCCGACTCGCTATACTCGCGCGCTTTGGGCCTATGCAGCGGGCCTTAGACCATCAGCACGAGTTTTTTTGCATGAAAATCGGCACCGCGCCGCAGACGTTTCAGGAGCTGATCTTCGCCCTGCAGCGCTACTGGTCCGACCACGGTTGCGTCATCCTGCAGCCCTACGACATGGAGGTCGGTGCCGGTACGTTTCATACCGCCACCTTCCTGCGGTCTATCGGGCCGGAGCCCTGGAGCGCCGCCTACGTGCAGCCGTCGCGGCGCCCGACCGACGGCCGTTACGGTGAAAATCCTTTCCGCCTGCAGCACTACTATCAGTACCAGGTCGTCATCAAGCCTTCACCGCTGGAGATTCTGGACCTCTACCTGGGAAGTCTGCGCGCTCTCGGCCTGGACCTCCTCGTGCACGACGTGCGCTTCGTCGAGGACAACTGGGAATCCCCCACACTGGGAGCCTGGGGTCTCGGTTGGGAAGTGTGGCTGAACGGCATGGAGGTCACGCAGTTCACCTACTTCCAGCAGGTCGGCGGCCGCGAATGCAGGCCCGTGACCGGCGAGATCACATACGGATTGGAGCGGCTCGCGATGTACCTCCAGGGCGTCGAGAGCATCTACGACATCGTGTGGACCGACGGGCCATTGGGTCGCGTCACATACCGTGACGTATTCCATCAGAACGAGGTGGAACAGTCGGCTTACAACTTCGAGCACGCGGACGTCCCGACACTCCTGCGTCATTTCGAGGATTATGAGAAGGCCTGCAAGGAATTGCTCGCGGCGAAACTGGCCCTGCCCGCCTATGAGCAGGTGCTAAAGGCATCGCATACATTCAATCTGCTCGACGCGCGGCGCGCGATCTCCGTTACCGAGCGGCAGCGCTATATCTTCCGCGTGAGGACGCTCGCCAGCGGTGTGGCGCAGGTGTACTACGAAAGTCGGGAAGCCCTAGGGTTTCCGCTGTTGCACCGGGCGCCCACGCCTCAATCTGTCGTTGCCGCCACCGAGGTGGTCGCATGAAGGTCGAGCGTCGCGACTTCCTCGTAGAGATCGGCACAGAGGAATTGCCGCCAAAGGCGCTTCGCGGCCTGGAGCAGGCGTTCGCGTCCGGACTGCGTTCGGGCCTCGACAAGGCGGTCCTGGAGCACGGGGATCTCATTTCGTTTGCAACACCGCGGCGCCTCGCCGTGTGGGTGAAAAGACTGGCAGCAAGCCAGCCCGAGCAGGACATCAAGCGCCGCGGTCCGCCGGTAAGCGCTGCATTCGATGGCGCCGGTGCTCCGACCCGCGCGGCTCTCGCGTTCGCGCAGAGTTGTGGAACGACGGTGGAAGCACTGCAACGGGTCGACGAGGGCAAAGGCGCGTTCCTCTTCTTCGTCGGAAACAAGCCGGGCGCTGCGGTCGGCGATCTTCTCCCCGGTATCGTGAGGGCGGCGCTCGAGGCGCTGCCTATTCCGCGACGCATGCGGTGGGGCTCGAGCGACGCCGAGTTCGTGCGGCCAGTCCACTGGCTGATCATGCTGTATGGGAAAGACGTAATCCCCACGACTTTGCTCGATACCGCCGCGGGAAACATGACTCGTGGGCACCGCTTTCATGCGCCGAAGCCCATTCGCATCACGTCGCCCGCGAGCTACGAACGCGCTCTGCGCGAACGCGGCTACGTGCTGCCCGACTTCGCGGTTCGCCGCGAGCTGATACGGGAGCGCGTGAACGCAACCGCGACCGAGCTCGGCGGTCGCGCTCTGATCGGCGAGGCGCTGCTCGACGAAGTGACCGCGCTGGTGGAGTGGCCCGTTCCGCTCGCCGGCCGGTTCGAAGAGCGCTTTCTGCAGCTGCCGCGTGAAGTGCTGATATCGACGCTGCAGGAACACCAGCGCTACTTTCCCGTCGAGGATGAGCAACGCCGGCTGCTGCCTTGCTTCATTACCGTGAGCAACATCGAGAGCCGCGATCCATCGAAGGTACGCGAAGGGAACGAGCGCGTCGTGCGCCCGCGCCTGGCCGACGCGGCCTTCTTCTGGGATCAGGATCGCAAGCAACCGCTCGCGGCCCGGCGGGACGCGCTGAACGCGGTCACTTTTCAGGTGAAACTGGGCTCGATCGGCGACAAGACACGGCGCGTCCGCGCGCTCGCTGGCGAGATAGCCGCTGTCCGCAACAAAGAACGCGCGGAGACCGAACGCGCGGCGGAATTGTGCAAGTGTGATCTCCTCACGGCGATGGTCGGCGAATTTCCCGAGTTGCAGGGGATCATGGGCACTTACTACGCGCTCGCGGATGGCGAAACCCCCGAGGTCGCGGTGGCGATCCGCGAACACTACCTCCCGCGTGGCGCGGGCGATGAGTTGCCGGAAACCCACCCAGGGCTGGCGGTCGCCATTGCCGATAAGCTCGACACGCTGGCCGGCATTTTCGCTGTCGGTGAGAAGCCGACCGGAACCCGGGATCCGCTCGGCCTGCGGCGAGCGGCCATCGGCGTGTTGAGAATTCTCATCGAGACGGGAATCGATCTGGACTTGCGGCAGTTCGTGGGTCGTGCGGTCGAGCTGGCACGCGTGGACATAGAGAGGATCGCGGCTGCGGCAGGCAAGCCGGCACCGGTCATCGTTCCGCAGAGCGTGGCGGCGGACGTCTATGACTACATCGTGGAGCGGCTGCGAGCGTATTACCTGGAGGGGGGCGGTACCCGACCGACGATCGGCGCGGCAACCATGACGACCGAGATGTTCGATGCCGTGCTGGCGAGCTCGCCGGTCTCGCCGCTGGATTTCGATGCACGGCTCAAAGCGCTGCGCGCCTTCCTCGAGCTTCCGGAAGCTGTGAGCCTCACTGCCGCCAACAAACGCATTGCCAACATCTTGCGCAAGGCTGGCGGGACCCCCTCCACGCAGATCGACGTCGGGACGCTGCGAGAGGCCGCGGAGGTGCGGCTCTTTGACTCGCTGCGCGCACTCCGGGATGCCGTCTCTGTTGCCACCGCACAACGAGAGTATGCGAACGCCCTCGGACGACTGGCGCAACTGCGCCCGGCCGTCGATGAGTTCTTTGATCAGGTGATGGTCATGGACGAGGATCCGAAGCTGCGGGCCAATCGTCTTGCCTTGCTCGCGCAGTTGCAGGCGCTGTTTGCGGGAGTAGCCGACCTGTCGCGCCTGCCTGGTTGAATGCTGACACGTAACACTCACAGGTCGCGTTCGCCGTTCCCCGTCGCGAACCGATCACACCCGACACTTCGGTACACTTCGCACTCATGCAGTTCATTGGCTCGCTGATCTTTACGGCGTTTCTGTTTCTCTGGACGTTTTTCTACGCCATCTTCTTCGTCCTTGCCTGCCTGTTCCTGCCGTTCCGGCATCGGTTCAGACTGGCGCGCGTCTGGGCCGCGGTGCTGTTGTGGGCATTGAAGTGTTTCTGCCGGCTCGATTACCGGATCGAGGGAGCGGAGAATCTCCCGGCCAGCAATCACATCGCGCTTTGGAAGCACTCCTCGTCCTGGGAAACCATCGCTATGGGCGTGGTCTTCCCGCGGCAGGTGTGGGTCCTGAAGCGCGAGCTGCTGTGGATTCCCGTGGTCGGCTGGGGTATCCGGCAACTGCATGCCATCGCCATCGACCGTAAGTCGGGTCACTCCGCCGTCGGCCAGGTCGTCGAGCAGGGCAAGCAGCGAATCGCGGAGGGCGATTGGATCATGATTTTTCCGGAGGGCACGCGGATGCTTCCGGGACAGACTCGGCGATATGGCGTGAGCGGCACGCTACTCGCAGCTGAGACCGGCAGGCTGATCGTCCCGGTGGCGCACAACGCCGGCGCCTATTGGCCACGGCGGGGGCTGCTGAAAAAGCGAGGGACCATCCGGGTAGTCATCGGCCCACCCATCGACGCGCGTGGGCGAGACGTCCGCGAGATCAATCGCGAGGTGCAAGAGTGGATCGAGGCGACGGTGACCCGCCTCCAGCCCGGCTCGGCCGAAGAGGGACTGCGAACGCGGTCTGTCTAGCGAAACCGGCGACCGCACCTCGAGATCACCGCGCGCCCTGGTCGACGTCGAGGACGGCAAAACGTTGTTCCAGGGTCGAATCGTCTATGGTGCGCTGGGGTCCACCGATGAGGACGCCATACTCGTGCAAGCCGACAACCAGTTTCGATCCGGGAGCGGGCGACCTGCAGGCGGATCCCTCGACCACGGCGTAGGCCTTTGCAGGCGGGAATCGATGCGGTGGCCTGGGGAGCTGGCGAAGCAATTCATGTAGCGGCCGGGATTGCGCCGGATTGGCCTACAATGGAGGCCGACCCGGCGATTTGTGTCTCACTGGTGAGACAATACCCTACTAGACGTCGAGGTTGGCTACGGACAACGCATTCTTCTCAATGAACTCGCGGCGTGGCTCCACCTGGTCGCCCATCAGGGTGGTGAACACGTCGTTCGCCGTCAGCGCGTCGTCGATCTTCACCCGCAACAGACGCCGCGACTCCGGATTGATCGTGGTGTCCCACAACTGCTCCGGATTCATCTCGCCAAGGCCTTTGTAGCGCTGGATCGATTGACCCTTGCGCGCCTGGTCGAAGAGCCACTTCATCGCTTCCTTGAAAGAGCCCACATCCAGCCGATCGCCAGCGCGAGCGACAAAGGCGCCTTCACCGATGAGTCCCGCCAGCGTTCGCCCCAGGTCCGCAATCCGCTGGTACTCCGCTGACTCAAAGAACTCGCGCGGCAAGAATTTCTGACTGGGAGTGCCATGTTCGGTCTTGTGGATGATGACGCGCGCACCATGGCCGTCAGCGGCCGCCCGGACTTCTACGCGGAAGGTACGTGTGCCGTCGGCCAGAGAATTCAGACTCTGGTTCAAATGCTGAACCCAATCGCGCAGCCAATCGGGGCGGTCGAAGTCATCCGGCCTCACTTCCGGCATGTAGATCAGCTGCTCGAGCAACCGGTCGTCGTAGCGGCGCGCCCAGCGCTTGATGATCGCCTGCACCTCCATGTACTTGCGCGCCAGCATCTCGAGTCCGGTGCCCTGCAGCGGCGGCGCCTCGGCGTTGACATGCAAAGCAGCGTTTTCGAGGGCCGTGTTGAGCAGCACCGCGTTGAGCTCGATGTCGTCTTTGACGTACGACTCCTGCTTGCCGCGCTTCACTTTGTAGAGCGGCGGCTGTGCGATGTAGATGTGGCCGCCTTCGATGAGCGCCGGCATCTGGCGGTAGAAGAACGTCAGCAACAGCGTGCGGATGTGCGAGCCGTCGACATCCGCGTCGGTCATGATGATGATGCGGTGATAACGCAGCTTGGCGATATCGAAGTCATCCTTTCCAATACCGGCGCCGAGCGCGGTAATGAGGGTGCCCACTTCGGCGGACGACAGCATCTTGTCGAAGCGAGCGCGCTCGACGTTCAGGATCTTGCCCTTGAGCGGCAGAATCGCCTGCGTGCGCCGGTCGCGGCCCTGCTTGGCCGAACCGCCTGCGGAATCGCCCTCGACGATGAAGATCTCTGACAGCGCCGGATCCTTCTCCTGACAGTCGGCGAGCTTCCCGGGAAGCCCGGCGATATCAAGTGCACCCTTGCGTCGGGTCATCTCACGCGCCTTGCGAGCAGCTTCACGAGCGCGTGCAGCCTCCACGATCTTCGCGACGATGGCGCGCGCCTCCTGCGGATGCTCGAGCAGAAACTCGTGCAGCTTGTTGCCGACCGCGGTCTCGACGAGGCCTTTGACCTCCGACGAAACCAGCTTGTCCTTGGTCTGCGAAGAGAACTTCGGATCGGGCAGCTTCACCGACAGAATCGCCGTGAGACCTTCACGAGCGTCGTCTCCCGTCGTCGGAACCTTTTCCTTCTTCGCTGACGACTCCTTCTCGATGTAGTCGTTCAGGGTGCGCGTCAACGCGCTGCGAAAACCCGCCAGGTGGGTGCCGCCATCCTTCTGCGGAATGTTGTTCGTGTAGCAGAACATGCTCTCCTGGTAGGAGTCGTTCCACTGCATCGCCACTTCCACCGCAACCGGGCCTTCCTGCGTCTTGAACCAGAAGACCGAGTCATGAACCGCCACGCGCGCGCGGTTGAGGTACTTAACGAACGCCTCCAATCCGCCGGCGTGCTCGAAGACGTCGTTCTTGTTCTCACGCTCGTCGATGAGCTCGATGCGGACACCGGAGTTCAGGAACGACAGCTCACGCAGGCGCTTCGCCAGGATCTCGTAATGGAACTGGATATTGGTGAACGTCTGCGAGCTCGGCTTGAAGCGAATGACCGTTCCGCGCTCCGGGGTGTCGCCCACTACTGCAAGCGGCGCCACCGGCTCGCCGAGGCGGTATTCCTGCCGGTGCAGCTTGCCGTCGCGGGAGATGATGAGCAGCAGGTATTCGGACAGCGCGTTAACCACGGACACGCCCACGCCGTGCAGGCCGCCGGAAACCTTGTACGACGTATCGTCGAACTTCCCGCCGGCGTGCAGGATCGTCATGATGACTTCCGCCGCCGAACGACCCTCTTCCGGGTGCATATCGACGGGGATTCCGCGGCCGTTGTCGGAGACCGTTACGGACTCGTCGGCGTGGATGGTCACGACAATCCGGTCGCAATGCCCGGCGAGTGCTTCGTCGATCGCGTTGTCGACGACCTCGAAAACCATGTGGTGCAATCCCGACCCGTCATCGGTGTCACCGATGTACATTCCGGGGCGTTTTCGGACTGCGTCGAGCCCTTTTAAAACTTTGATTTTGCTGGAATCGTAGACGTCGTCAGATGCCATGAATTAGCTCGATCTTAGGATAGGGCATTATACAGATTGCACCCTCCCCTGTTCCACGTGGAACACACGATCGGGGGTGCCAAATAGCTGTGATTCGGATTGCAACGACGTCAAAACCAGCTGGCAGCGCAGCCTCATCACCTGCTCAATGAAACGCCGTAGATGCTCTCCATCGAGCTCCGCTGCCGGGTCGTCCAAAAGCAGCGTCGGCGTGGTCTGAGTCGCTTCCTGCAATAGATTGAGCTGAGCGAGCGTCATTGCAACCGCTACGAGCTTTTGCTGGCCGCGGGAGAGAACTTCCCGAGCGGGCCGTCCGTTGAGCCTGACGATAACGTCCGCGCGGTGTGGCCCCGGGTGGGTCACTCGTTTGGCCTCGTCGCGCGGCCTAGAGGCTGCAAGTGCCTGCGCCAAGGTGACGTCGTGGGCCCAACCCTTGAAGTAATGAAGCTCCGGTTCCAGCCCACTGAGCGCTAGAACCGACTCGCGCCAGTACGGCAGCAGTCTCTCCACAAACGCTCGCCTGGACTCGGCGACCAGTTCGCCCAGGCGAGCCAGCTCAGAATCCCAGACGCCGACCTCCGCTGCCTGTACCCGAAGCGCGGCATTGCGCTGCTTGAGTGCACGGGTATACCGGACCCACCAATCCCCGAACTGATGTTCCACGTGGAACACAGCCCAGTCCAGCCAGCGCCGGCGGCGATGTCCTCCCTCCTCCACGAGCTTGTGGACGCCGGGGTCAATCACCTGCACGGGGAACACTTGCGTCAACTCCGTCAGGGAGGCGGCTGTCGCGCCGCCGATACGCGCCATCGTCCCATCGCTCTTCGACACCTGTACGCCCAGCGCTTGGCTGCTCGCTCCTTCCGTCCGTCCGAATACCACCAATCGCTCTCGCCCATACCGGATCAGACGCTCAGAACTCCGCGTTCTGAATGACCTTCCTCTACCGAGGAGAAATATCGACTCGAGCAGCGAGGTCTTCCCTGAGCCGTTTCCGCCCCAAATCAAGTT
>JAQGOG010000030.1 GCA_028293765.1 Gammaproteobacteria bacterium | reverse complement strand
TCCTTTTGCGCGAGCTCGCCATAACCGAGGATCGCACCCAGGATGTTGTTGAAGTCGTGCGCGATGCCCCCTGCGAGCGTGCCCATTGCTTCCATCTTCTGGGATTGGCGGAGCTGAGCCTCGAGGCGCTCCTTCTCGGCCTCGACCTGCTTGCGTGCGGTGATGTCGTTATTGGTCTCGAGCGTAGCAGCGGGCCGGCCCTGGTTGTCCCTCTGCAAGGACCAACGGCTCGCCACAACGGCTTTCGCTCCGTCACGCCGCGTGTGGATGAGTTCGCCCTCCCAGCGCCCATCGCGAAGCAACTCGGCCGTGATGTACTCCAACGGCGCGGGGAAGACCGTCTGCATCAGGTCGTGCGAAACCCTGCCGATAGCCTCCTCCCTGGTCCAACCGTACAGCTCCTCAGCACCGCGGTTCCAGAATGTGATCACGTCGTTCACATCGCGTACAAAGACTGTGTCGCGCGTAAGATCGAGCAGCGCCGCTTGCTCTCGCAGCGCGTCTTCGGCCTGACTGCGCTCAACGGCGATGCTCGCAAGATCGGTGATCTGCTCTATGGCATTGCGTTCTTGCGGAGTAGGGCTGCGCGGTTCGCGGTAGTATGTCACGAACGTCCCCAACACCCTGCCGTCCGAAGAGAGCATCGGTCTGGACCAGCACGCTCGCAGCCCGTGCGCCAACGCCAGGTCGCGGTAATCTGCCCACAGCGGATCCGTGCGGATGTCGCAGACGATCACTGGCTCCCCGCTGTAAGCGGCCGTTCCGCACGAGCCGACTGACGGGCCGATGACGACGCCATCGATTGCCTCGATGTACTTCGTCGGCAGGCTGGGCCCTGCGCCATGCCGAAGACGGTTGGCGTTCGGCTCCAGCAAAAGGACCGAAGACAGAGAACCGCTGGACAGTTCTTCGAAGAGCCGGCAAACCGCGTCGAGGATGAGAGCGACAGAATCGCCCCTGGCCACCATCTCGAGAAGCCGTCTCTCTCCGGTAAGCAACATCTCGGCCCGCTTTCGGGCCTCGATGTCGGTACTCGTTCCATACCACTTGACGATGTTTCCCGCCTCGCCGCGCAGCGGCACGGCGCGGCTCAGGAACCAGCGGTATTCACCGTCAGCGCGGCGCACGCGGAGCTCGACATCGGGATGCCTCCCAGTTGCCAACGCCGTGCGCCAGTTTTGGGCGACGACCGCTACATCGTCCGGATGGACCGCGGCCAATACGCTGTCGCGGTTGAAGGCGTCCCAAGTGAGCCCGTGATACTCCATCCAGGGTTGATTGACGAAATCAACGGAGCCGTCGGGCAGAGCGCTCCAGACCATGCCGGGGATCGTGTCGATGACGAGCCGGAGCCGATCCTCTGACCTCTTGATTTCCTCAAGAGCCCTTTCCAGCGCCGCTCTCCCCTGGTGCTGCTGGGTGACGTCCATCACCGCTCCGGCGAACTCGATGCTGCCCGCTCCGTCGGGCAGGGCATGCGCCACGGCATGGACGTTCTTGACGGAACCATCCGGCATCAGCAATCGACACTCAAAGGCAAAATTCTTCCCATCCTGCGCCGCGCGCTCGATGATCTGTTTAACGAGGACCGCGTCCTCCGGATGAACCCGTTGGAGCGCAAGTTCCATGGTTGGCTGCGTCGTTCGGTCGTATTGGAAGATCCGAAATGTTTCCTCCGACCAGAGGATCTCGCCGGTGGAAATCCTCCAGCCGAAGCTTCCCGTATCACTGAGCCTTTGAGCTTCGGCCAAGTACGCCTCGCGGTGCCGGAGCTCCCGCGTCAGATGTTCTTGCTCAGTCACATCCATTGCGGTGCCCACGAAACCCTTGAAGACTCCCGCCTCGAAACGAGGCACACCAACCCACCGTAGATGTCGAAGCTCGCCGTCTGGTCGGCGGATGCGTTGCTTGACGTCGCAACCTGAACCTCCGAACAGCATTGCTTCTATGGTGCCTGCGATGCACCCGCGGTCTTGCGGGTGGACGCTCGCGAGATATTCGTCAAGCGTCGGGGCTCCCTTGGCGGGATCGAGACCGCAAATCCGGAAAAGCTCAGGAGACCAATAGTCGAAGAAACCGCTAGGGTTGAACGACCAGCTTCCTGTGTGAGCAAGTCGCTGCCCTTCGGAGAGATAGAACTCGCTTCGCTGCTCGGCACGCTGACGCGCGAGGAGAATGCTGTTTGCATTCAGCAGGGTAACCGACCGCAGTTGCCTGTCCTCGTCGTCCTTACTCGTCACTCGTGAGCTCCAATAAGTGTCGCCGCCAACTGCGTGCCGAGCACACGCGCCCGGATCTTGGCAAAGGCAGTATCACGGCTCGTTGAAGTGTCATCACTGAAAGGCGAGAATCCGCAATCGTCGGTGGTGCCGAGTTGCTCGATCGGTATGTACTCGGACGCTTCGAGTACACGGGCCCGCACTTCTTCTGGAGTCTCGATGCGCGGAGCGATCGGAGCGATGACTCCCACGAAGATCCGTTGATCCGGCTTCAGGTGTTTGCGGATGATTTTCAGTACATGCTGGCGGTCCGGCTCACCGGCAAGCGCGATGTAGAAATTTCCCGCCTTCAGGCCAAGCAGGCCGGGCAGCAGCTGTGCATAGTCGACATCGGCGCTGTGCGTCGAATCGAAATCATTTCCCGGACAGGTGTGCACACCGATGCGCCTACGCTCCTCTGGCGAGAACCGCGATAGTGCGAGATTGTTCAGGTCAATGAAGCTGTTAAGAAGATATCCGGAGGGATCGATCTTCACGGCCAGCCGTCCTTCGGTGAAATCGACCTGAACCTTGTGCGCACCCTTTTTCAGGCAGCGCCGAATCTCGGTTTCATGCTCGCTCAGGAGATCGTCGATGAATTGCTCGCGCGAATAATCCCGAATCGGCTCGGCCGGATACATCAGGCTCAAGGCCGAAGGCGAAATTACCGCCTGCTTGACCGGCACGTGGGCGTAGCGCATGGCGACATCCAGGTAACAGTCTGCGTACCGCCTGTAACGGAAGGGGCCGCGCGTGAGCCGCGGCAGGCGGCGCGTATGACCGTCCGAGAACGGGATCTGGAAGCCGTCCGGCGCGGTGTTCGCAAGCCCATGGACGCAATACGTCGCGAAATTGTGATGCTTTCTCTGTTCGCCGTCCGTGACGACCGGAGAGCCGGTGGCTTCGAACCGTTCGATAGTGTCTGCAATCGCATCTTCATAGAGTGGAGCGAGGTCAGGATCCTCGCTGTCGCTCCTTGCAACTCTTTCGATAAGACCGACTGGTCTTGGGATACTGCCAATTGGCTCGGTGGGTATGGTGAGTGATGCAGGCTTAGCCATACTTGCTGCCTTTCTCAAGCAACACGATCACACCCGTTGCGGACAATCGCCTGCGGCCATGGAGGAATTGCCGGGACCCAGCACGGGATCGTCGCGCTTGTTCCGGTCGTAAGCGAAGCCGATGGTAGGGCTATGAGAGGCGGCGATGCCGCCGATGATGCGTGCCGCTCCTTCGTACAGTTGATCGACGAGACGACGGAGCCTCTGCCTGGCAGACGCCGATCGGAGTCAGATCACAGCAGTCGACAGGTTCGACAGCTTGCGACCTTTGCGCGCCCAGACCGAAACCTGCTCCCAGTGTGCCGCAGGCAGTATGCGGCAACAAGCTTGCCGCTATATGTTTTCCATTGCGGTCAAACGGGGCCTTTTTATAGGCACGAGTGACGACGTAGTGCGAGGCGATGGGGACGTTTTGGGGGGACGGACAGTGCTAAGAGACTACAAAAACAAATGGTTACAGTCACTTTGCAAACTGCGCACCGGGCGAGGCCGAGAGTCGGAACATAACTTGCTTGACCGTGGCACGAGTTGATTTCTTGCGCGGGCGCGTAAACGGGGTGGGGCTCGCAGGATCCCGCATGCATCCATCGTCAGACAGTGAATCCGGCGTTTTGGCGCATGCGCCCCCAGTCGGGACTGCACGACGGGAGCCGCTCGCGTTCGCCCTGAGCCTCAAGCTTGGCTGGACGGTGGCTCTGGCTATTGCTGCCGCGTACGTGGCTTTGTTCGTGCGGCTCACCTCCTTTCCGCTGCAGGACTACCCCAATCATCTCGCCCGCGCCACCGTGATGGCCGATCTCTTCTTTCATCATGGCGCGCGCTTCGGCGAGCAGTTCGCCGCACAAGCGATGCCGGTTCCGTACATCCTGGGCGATCTGGTTCTGACTACCAGTATGGAGCTCTTTGGCACGACAGGAGGCGCCGGCGTATTTACGGCCCTTGTGTTGCTGTCGCTTCCCTGCGCGCTGCTGTTATATATGAGCGTGAACCGGCTCGCTCCGCAGGCGCGGCCGTTCGTCTTCCTCCTCAGCCTGTATCTGTCGACCGATTGGTTTTTTCTGATGGGGTTCATGGCGTTCCGGCTGTCGATCGCGGCGCTGGTCGTCACCCTGGCCCTGGCCGACTTGTTACGCAGACGCTGGTCCGTGCCGATGTTTGCCGTGTACGCGTGCGCACTGGGGTTGGGTTATCTCACTCACCTCGCATGGCTCGTTTTCTTCGCAGTGGTGCTCGGGGTGTCGGGGGTGGTGCGGTGGCGGTTCGGAACTACCTCCGTGCGGCGGGAGATCTGGCTGTTCGTGCCCGTGCTTGCACTGCTAGCCTGGCAGTTCGGCTTCGTGCAGATTCTAGAGCCGCAGGGGGCCGGCGTCCCCCCGGTGTACCAGCCCGAGTGGGGCGGTCTGGCGCTGAAGCTCAAAAGCCTGCTGATGGAGTTCGGCGGCTTCGGCGGCCACCTCGCCGAGCCGATGATCGTGATGTTGGGCCTGTGTCTCTTCTGGCCGATTCGGCACACGCTGCGGCTGCAGACGTGGATGAAACCGGGTGTACTGGAACAACTTGCGATCGCGGCAGCCTTTGTGGCGCTCTACATCGCACTCCCGAGGGACCGCGAATATGCGGCATTCATCGACGTTCGAGCGCTGCCGATCGTCGCATTGTTTGTGATCCTCGCAGTGCTGCGCATGCCAGCCGAGGCGTCCGGGACGAGCGCTTTCATGACGGGTCCCGTGTTCGGCCTCGCGGTGCTGCTCGCGACAGCCAACCTCGCGTATCTCGTATTCCACGTCGGCCAGAATAACGCGTGGATGGCGCGCTATCGTGCGGTCGTTCAATTCGTCCCCGAGGGCGCATCGGTCCTGTCCGTCTATGCGGGCCCCCAGGCAACCTCGATGCCAGCTCTCCACGCGGGCTCGTTTGTCGTGCTCGACCGTGGAGGCATCATTCCGTATCTCTTCGCTGGCGACCGGGGCGACCCGATGCTGTACTTCCGTTATCGCCATCGTTCATACCGGCCGTCTGAGATCTGGTACGACGCGCAGCGACTGAGGACCCTGGCTGCGACCTCAGCAGAACCCGGATTGCAGTCAACTAACGCGTTGGGGCTCGCGGACGGCCAGAAGCCGTGGTACGAGATCACCGCGGCGCCGGACTGGGGACGCATCGCCTGCGACTATGATTTCCTGCTGATGACGGCGCCGTTCGCTCGGAACTCGATCGGGTTGCCCACCCGGACGATCGCCATGAATCAGAGCGCAGCGCTGCTGAGGATCGACGCGGACAAACAGGGCTGCCCGCGCCGCGGGCGGAAGTGACCCCTAGCGCAAGGGCGGCTCAAGTGCGCACGACGATCCAAGAGTTACTTCTTGCCAGAAGACCGGCTTCTGCCAGGTGTGGGGCAAACGACCAGGATGGTGTGAACGTTTAACTGATCTGATCCGGCGAGATACATCCAAACGGACGTGCAAATACCCCTGCAAAGGGGGATGACGTCGCTGCCGCCGGCATTCATTATCCGCTCAAATGGGGGCGTGGATCGGAGCTGAAGTGGTGCTCGCATGATAAAACGCGAGCTCTGGGCTCGACTAAAGTCGCACAGCGCGAGATGGCCGCGATCGCCGGTTTGCGCGCGACTCCTGTTTGCCGTTCTCGCCTTGCCCTTTCTTCAGGGCAGTTCGGAGAATCCGCCCGCTGCCGCGCGTGAGTCGCCCATTGCCGAAGTCGCGGACGGCAAGCTACGCGGCCTCCAATACGACACGGCGGTAGTCTTCAAGGGCATTCCTTATGCCCGCCCGCCGGTCGATGACCTTCGCTGGCGGGAGCCCCAGCCCGTCGTGACGTGGTCCGGTGTGCGGGATGCAACCCGACCGGGAAGTCCATGCACCCAGAGCAGCGCGGGTCTCAACAGCTTCGTGGCCCCCTTGGCGCTGGCTTACGGCGCGCGCTATGACGGTGAGCCGGTGCAATCGTCGGAGGATTGCCTATATCTCAACGTCTGGGTGCCGGCGTGGCCGCCGCGCAGTCCTTTGCCTGTCATGGTCTGGCTGCATGGTGGCTCCAATACGGCCGGCAGCGGATCGCAGTCCGTCTACGACGGCACGGCGCTCGTGTCGCATGGTGTCGTGCTCGTCACGATCAACTACCGCTTGGGTGTATTCGGTTTTTTCAGCCATCCCGAGCTGACCGCGGAATCTCCTCACAAAGCTTCCGGCAACTACGGGTTGCTCGACCAACTCGCGGCGCTCGAGTGGGTCCACAAGAATATCGGCCGCTTCGGCGGCGACCCTGACAACGTCACGCTGTTCGGAGAGTCGGCCGGCGCTATCGACGCCGGGGTATTGATGGCTTCCCCGCTCTCCACCGGGCTCTTCCGACGAGTGATCTCCGAGAGCGGTCCCGCATTTGTAGGGGGCGCTCCCCACACGCTGGCAGAAGCCGAAGCCGCCGGAGCGGCGGTCGGCAGGGCCGCGCCCGGCCACTTCACATCGACGTTGCAGAACCTTCGGGCACTCCCGGCGGTGCAGACGGCGGAGCTCGCCGACCAGGTGATGAAGGCTCACTTCCCCGACATGGGCTCTGCTGTTCTCCTGGACGGGTGGGTGCTGCCACGCTCGCCACAACAGGCTTTTGTCCAGGGTGCCATCCGAAAAATCGATCTGCTCGTCGGGCTGAACGGCCGCGAATTGGCCGCATTCCGGGTCGCCGCGGCCAAGCAGCCCGCCAAATCCGATAATGGCGGTGCCCGTCAAACCCTCGGGAAACTCGCAGGCGCAAGGCTGCCCCTCTATGGAGGTTGGACCGATGTGGCCTTCGCCTGGATTCTTGCCGGGCGCCCAGGAATGAATCTTGCTACGGGACCCAGCTTCGGTAAACCAGATGATCCGCAATGATTCGATTGACGATGGTGGGTCCGCAGGCGAGTGCCATCGTCGCCGCGACGTCCGCCTATTTCCGGGTAACGGGAGGTGTCGTGTGGGTCCGGCCAGAGGACGGGCCGGTCGCCACCTACGAAGAAGAAGAGGGCTGGCGCCACAATGGCGTTCTCTGGCCAGGCATGCGATTCGAGGGACAATGCCGGCTCATATTGGGCCTGCCTCGCGATCCCACGAGTATCTCAGAGGTGCTGCAGTCGGTTTCGATCGGCGGCCGCGTGCTGCGCGCGAATGCCATTCCAATCGCAGTCTACGATGACAAAGCGCAGACCTGGCGGGGCGTCACGGCAGGTAGTTGGTGGCCCGCGTTTCGAATAGAGGTTGCCGATCTGAGAAAGTCGCTGACGAAGCCAACGCTGCTTGGGGATGTCCTACAATTGCCCAATAGGCGCAAAGACCCGCAAGCTGTCCGTCGCTGAGAAACCGCCGAAACGCGCTTGCGCGTCGCGTGATCGCCAATGTGTTCTAGCATTGAAAACATGACCTCATGTTCTTACTCCTTTTCGAGCGCTCGCAACCGATATTGCAGTTCTGCTAATTCCTGCTGTACTTGACGGTGTATCTCAATCGTCAAATCCACAGTCGGCAGCACTGTTAGTACGTGATCGTACGTCCTCCTCGCACTATCAACATTGCGACGCACCGCACCCGGCTCGTCACCTACGGCCTGATCGAGATACCACCGGGCGGCTGTCAGTTGCGTTAGTATCCATTCGACAGTGTCATGGCTCCTGCCCAGGTTAGCTCTCCGGCCGCCACAGTTGACTGTTCCCTTCGCATAATGTGTGCCGGGCGAGCACTGTAAAATCGACACGCCATGGTCGCGTGGACCCGAGCAAATGGAAAGTTTTTCCGCGCGGTCCTGAAACGGTTTCCTATGTCGGCCCCAGGATACACGACCGTATTACATACGGATTGGTTGCGGCAGTCTGCGTGGAAGGAGTCGCCGCAGCAGCGCTGCAAAAAGCGCTGCTCCCAGGAATCGATGGAATCGATGACGCAGGGCCATCCGTCGTCACATGGAAATCAGGGCGCGCGTCGCTTCGGCCCAGGACACCGCCTCGACGTACGCGGCGCTGATCAACTCAGCAGCGAGGCCACCGTACGGCGTTTGACTCCAGGTTCCACGCTCGTATGCCCGCACACTGCGCAGCGCCGCTCCGAGATCTCCCTCCTCCGCAATCAGCGCCCGCGTGACCGGGACCGCCAGGGGGAGCTCAGGGACAAGCTGCCCCATCGGAATGCCCGTCAGCGCGTCAAGCACGGAAAAAAAGCCCGTAATGAAGAAAGGCGCTCTGTTCCTGACGCCCCGGAGCTGGGCAAGCTGCTCGCACATGCGTGCTCGCGTCATGGCAAGCACGAACAGGCTCGGCGGGCGATCATCAAACCCCTGCAGAGCCACCAGTGCGCATAGCTCCTGGAGCTTCGTCATGCCCAGGATCACGATCGCCTGGCGGATCGAATCGATTCTTCTTGGCAATCCATAGTAGCTCGAGTTTATACAGCGCAGCACCCGATAGGACAGGGAGACATCCTGTGAGAGAAGAGTCTCGATGTCGTCCACAGAGACGTCCTCGTTCTGAAGCAGCGCCAGCAGGCGCATTACGCCGAGTCGGGTGGAGGGCACTCGCCGTGTGCTGAAGATCAAGGGATGCTGCAGAAAGTAGCCCTGGAAGCCTTGAAATCCGAGCGCGATGCAGCTCTGCAACTCTTCCGCCGTCTCCATATGTTGGGCGATCAGTGTCAGGTTGCGTCCCAGTAACGCCTTGGCCAGATCCGCAAGCTCCGTCGGGGAGTGCCGGGAGACATCGATCTTCACGATGTCCGCCACATCAAGAAGGGCGGGATCGCTGCCTGCGGGGGAGTAATCATCCAGGGCGATCCGGTGCCCGCGGCCACGCAACGCTGCAACGCCCTCGAGAATATCCGGTGTACCCCGAACCCCCTCCAACACTTCGATTACGACGCGCTCGGCAGATACGGCAAGCGGAGGGCTCCGCGACAACAACTCGGCGGGATAATTGATGTGAACCGGAAGACCAGCGGACAAGCGGTCAAGGCCAATCTCGAGGACAGCGTTCGCGATGACTTGCAAAGTGGCCCGACTGCCATCCGCCAGGTTGGCTGACACGGCCGTGGCGGATTCGCGATGCAAGAGCTCATACGCGGTCACCGTCAGCGACGCGTCGTATACGGCTTGACGTGCAACCAGCGCCAGGTTGCTGGCCTGCGAAGGCGCATCGGTCACTTCACTCGTGCGCGAACCTTCCTCATGCAGCATAGGCGTATAGAGCGCAGCGGCTCGACCTCCGAAAAATGTGATGTCCGCGGGAATGGGGCCAATACGCACCCCGGTTAGGTGCGGGCCCACCTAAAGTTGAACTAACGTTGATCGACTGACAGCCTGGAGGTGCCGTCGACTTTGCTACATAAAGTGGGTTGTATTCTATAGTGCAGTTGCACTCTGTGAGTGCGACCTGATTCACAACCAAGAGACCGATTGGATCTGCTACCACCCATGTCGTGGGGCCGGCCGGGATTTGGCCGACCAGAGACCAAACACCGAAGCGAAATGACCGCACCGGAGCAGGGTTCAGAGTTGGCTCAGAGAAAGAAGTCTGCGCGGACTTGCGTGGTTAAAACGGATTTCATCTTGTTGGAGCTTTGGAAAGGTAAGACTTTAGTCTGCGTAGCGTCGCCGGCCCGTCCGAGAGGTGCTCGCCAAGGAGGAAGCAGCTCCGTGGGGCGGGGCGGGCTGAATCAGAGACGGTTTCAATCGTTGTATTCCATCTCACGAAGCCACTTGTCTGATTCCTCTATTGGTCGCCTGATGAGGTATAGACCGTCATTCGCGAGCAGGAAAGTTGTGCCGGTTTCGTCATTCGTAATTTCCTCGCGGACCTGCTTTACGGTAAAAACAAGAGTCGGTTCCTTCGAGTCCGCCGTGTCGACCACTTGGTAGTCTCGGGGCGCGCGCGCACTTGCCCCGGCTTCTGCATCTGCCCGGCGGGTAACTGTGAATCCTTCATCGCCCAACGGCATGGTCGGGCCCGGCGACATCAGCCCTTGCACCTCCTCGAGAGTGGGAGCGTCAGCCTTGTGCAAATTCAACGCCGCATCGTTCTGGCTGTGCCGGAAGTGGACCAGTTCTTTCCGCTCCCCAAGTTCGGAAACAAAGTCGAATGGGCCAGCGGCGTCCAGGTTTACCGAGCCCTCGCGTGTGACATGGGCCGGATCAGTGACGTCGAGGATGACGAGCCGGCCACCACGGTTCTGCTCGATATAAAGAAACGTTTTGCCCTCAAACGTGTCGTGCAGGAACATCGCTTCACCGGATTGCCGCGCCAATTCCGGCAGATCCTTTGGTTGCACGACAACAATTTTGGTGGAGGCCCGGGCGTAGACGGTTTGAGCCGCGATGGCTCCAGCTGCAACAATAGCGATCGTTGCCCGGCGAACGCTCTTTGAGAACCGGCTGTCTACATACTCTTTCATGGCACTTTCTCCGCGAATCGATCCTGGATAAAACGGGACCGCGTACAGCAGCCACTTCGGGGGTGCCGCGTCGCATCACGAGGTTCATTCCCGTATGGTCATGATTTAAATCCACGGAGTTTCACGTCAATGTCTGGAACCGGAACTCTGATTACACATGTAACTTTCGGAGGCGCGTCATATCCGCGGGTCGCCGAGAGCCAAGGTACTGGCCGAGCTATTGGCGAGTATCGCCCGTGAGTAGGCTGTCGCTCGCTTCACGGTGGCGGAGGATGCGGCGACGTTGCCCTCCTTGGTGCTCGCTCGACTCATGATGTCGTAGTTCCCCCGCTCAGCGACGGTGCCTCCGGATAGCACTCGTACACCGGGCCCAGTGCCTCTTTCAAGGGGCCGAGCCACGCCTCGTAGTGCCGCCAGTGGTCAACGCCTTCATGGAATATGGGCTGCCGAACTTGTTCCGAACTTGCCGTACGTACCGCGCGGTTGTTCTCGTAGAAGTGCAGGCACTGAGCTTCGAATGGCAGTCCGCAGAACGCCAGCAGCCGCCGGACTTCTCGCTCAGTGTCCTCAATCACGCGTTCGTAGAACACGCGATGCACGCGTCCCGGCAGGACTGCGTCGAAGTGCGCCATGAGTTCGACGTAATCGCGATAGTATCGGCCGATATCATGGAGTCCGTACGAGAAGTTCTGGCCACGTGCGAAGTGCTGTTTGAAGCCCGAGAAACAGCAGCCGAGTGGGTGCCGGCGGGCGTCGATGATTTTTGCGTTCGGTAGGATGAGGTGGATGAGTCCGACGTGCAGGCAGTTGTTCGGCATCTTGTCGATAAAGAACGGCGCCGCACCCTTGCGCTGGATTCGTGTGCCGGTGAGATACCGTTCGCCGAGATCGCGTAGCTCTGCGTGCGTCAGCTCGGATAGCGCCTCTGGATAGCGCAGCTCCGCATCCTTCGCGGTCCGGCCCGCGAGCTCGCGGGCGATCGCTGGAATGTCCGGCAGCTCCATCGTGCCCTCAACAAGCGAGTGGCTCGCGAGGATTTGCTCGAGCAGCGTGGAACCGGCGCGCGGGAGTCCCAGAATGAAGATCGGGTCCGGCGCCGACGCGCCTGCGCCGGCGCGCTGCGCAAAAAAATCTGGCGTATAGAGCGCCTTCGACCGACGCACATAGGCCGTGTTCTCGTCCGCGTTGTACGAATGGTGCTCGCGCCGGATCGCGTTGCCGGCAGCATAGCGGGCGAAAGACTCCTCATACGATGCCGCGTCCTCGAGTGCTTTGCCCAGGGCGAACTCGAAGTGCAGGCGGTCGTCTGTCGTCAGGTCATCGCGCCCGAGCGCTGCGCGCATCGTCGTAACGTCCGCATCCGTGAATCGGAACGTCTTGAGGTTCGCAAGACTCCAGTAAACCTCCCCGAGCGTCGGTTGGATGAGGAGTGCTTTGCGGTAAGCCGCGATGCTGTCGCTCTGTCGGCGAGCGGTCTTGAGAGCGTGGCCGTAGCTCATCCAGACTTTGGCCTGCGCCGGGTATTCCTTGAGCACGGCCTCGTAAATGTCGAGCGACGCCGAATAGTCGCCCAGGGTCGCGAGCACGGCCGCCTTCAGGTTCCGGTAGCTCGGATTTTGCTTGTCCGACGCGACGAGGCGCTCAATCTGCGGGAGCGCCTCGGCGGACTTGGCCTGGCGATAGAGGACTAGGGCGTAGTTGAAGCGCGCGGGGGCGAAGTTTGGCGCGAGCTCGAGGCACCGGGCCAGCAGCATTTCCGCGTCGGGATACCGGCGCAGCCGGGCTGCGACCTCGGCCAGCATCCGCAGCGCCGCTATATCGCTAGGGTACTGTTTGAGATGGGCGCGCAGTAGTGCTTCAGCCGGTGCAAGGTTGTTCTCAACCAGGGCCACAGCGGGCTCCAGAAGTCGCGGATCTTTTGTGGCCGCCTTGAGGTAGAGCGCGCGCGCGTGCTCGGCTCCCCTCGCGTCGCCCACCACGTCGAGATGGTCGGCGAGCAGGCGCCAGGCGTCCGGGAGATCTGGCTTCAGCTGCCCCGCGTGCCTGAGCGCGGCAACTGCATCCGCGCCGCGACCAGCTTCGCCAAGAGCGATTCCGAGTTCGAGAGACACGGCCGCGGAGCGCGGCTGCTCGCGAGCCAGTGGCTCGAGCACCGCGAGGGCTGCTCCAGTTTGCCCAGACAGCCGGTGCGCTGTGCCGAGAATGAGCCGCGCTTGCGGGTGGCCGGGAACGGCTCGCAATACTTCGCTTGCCTGTTCGGCGGCGAGCCCAAGATCTTTTTCGAGGAGCCGCGCCGCGTGTGCAAGCGCGACATCGAGCGTACCGACCGGGTCCGAAGCACTTCCCGACGGCGAACTACTCGCTGGAACGCCATTCGCGCCTGATTCCGAATTCGGGGCGCCCCGAGTGGCGATTCCGCCACCGGTTGGATGGGGGACGCGCTTGCGATTGAACAGGGCACTTAACCGCGAGCGCTTCGTCATTGTGGCTACGTGCCCCGAGTCAGGTTGTAAATCAGCTGCGCCGCCCGCTTGGCTTGGATCGGGAGGGATTTGAGGTCAACCTTCTCGGCGGCTGTGTGGATGCCGTCCCCCGCGGCACCCAGCCCCGAGATCGTATCAACGTATGGAGCGACGAACGCAGAATCACCAGCGCCACGGCGCATCGGGTCGAGGGCCTGCACGCGGCCGAGGCCGAGCGCCTCGCTGGCCTCGCTGTAGCGCTCCAACAGAGCTGTATTGCCGGCCGTAGGCGCCATGGGCGGGTATCCGTCCTCGAACGCGATCTCGGACTGTGTACCGGGAAGGCTCGAAGCGACGATGGCCTGCATCCGCTCCTTGATGCGAGTCAGCTGCTCGGGCCGCAGCGCGCGGATATCTCCAAGAGCCTGCGCGTCGGACGGCACTATATTGTCTTTGCCGTCGGCCGACGCTGCGCCCGCCGGATCGATGTGAGTGCTCAAACCGCCGAGTGCGAGCCCAACGCTAAACGTCATATCAGGCTCTCGCAGTTCATCGTGGAATCGATTGAGAATTCGACTCAGCTCAAAAATCGACCCATCGCCGATCTCCTTCGTGAAGATCGCACCCGAGTGGCCGGAATGCGCCTTAACCGATACCGTCCAGCTCGACGCGCCGCGCCTTGCTGTCGAGACGTAGTCTTGTCCGCCGACCCGCATACCTGCCTCGAAACACAGCGTCGCATCGGCGTGCTTGCCGGCGTCGATAAACTCTGCTCTGGCTGTTTCCACCGGCGAGCCCGGATGTTCCTCGTCGGCAGTGATGAATGCAGTGATCCGGGCGCCGTCGAGCGCACCAGCTGCTTTGAGTGCCTTTAAAGCCGAGAGCATGACGACCACACCGCCTTTGTCGTCCACGACGCCTGGTCCGGTCGCCATGTCGCCGTGCCGGACGAATTGGCGGAAAGGACTGGAAGGCTCAAACACGGTGTCCATGTGGCCTATCAGCAGTACGCGCTTTCCCCGCCCCCCCTCGTGTTCGGCCACCAGGTGCGGCGCGCGGCCGAGGGCATCCATCGAAACCCACCGCGTCCGGAAACCCAGCGCACTGAATTCAGCCTCGAGCACTTTCCCGACTTCGTGGACGCCGGTCCGATTGAAAGTGCCGGAGTTGATTCCGACGATCCGCTCCAGGAGTTTCGTGGCTGCGTCCGCCTCTGAATCGACGGCGCGAGCCATGGCTTGCGACGTCCGGCGCCCGTCCTCCGCAGCCCCCGCGCTCACGACGGCAATGCTCAGAAATCCTATCCAAACTCGCAAACCGGCCTTGAACGTTCGCATATAGCTACACCGACCCCCTCGTTATCGTGGTTGGATAACCTATTCCAAAACACGGATGTATCGATTCACTTCGCTGTCGACGGCACTCTCACGTCCGGCGCGACCATTGACGCACGCGCCACTGCCCCTGGCGCGCCGTCGCGGCCTCGCGGACGCCGCGGCGTCCGGCTGGTTCAGAACTTTTGTCCGAACCTCAGGCCCACTACCCGAGGCTGGATCGGCACGATGTACGTGGCAATGGGTCCGCAGCTACTGCATTGCGAATAGCGAAATATCTCACCCCGTTTGTCAAACAGGTTCGTGACAAACAGGTCCATCGAAAAGTTACCTCTGTCGGCGCCCATAGTGAGATCCACCGTCGCATAGCCCGGTTGCTGGCCGAGGGCAGTCCGCTGTGCGGTGCGCAAGTCATCCCATTGCGCGGATTGATAGAGCGCAGCCGCCAGGACGTGCCCTTCCGAGGTGCCCACCGGAAACGTGTATCGAGCGGTGACATTGGCCTTCACCTTGGAGGTGCTGGGGAGCTGTTGTCCCTGCGGCGCCAGTGGGGCAGAGGTCGACCCGTTAGGGTTCTTGCATGGGTTGCTCGTCATCGGGCTGCCGTCCGGGTTCAGCCGCCCGCAGTAGTTATCCTTCAGGGTCGGGTTCATCACCGTCAGCCCGCTGGTGAGCAAAACGCGCGGCGTCACTGACCAGCTGAGGTCCGATTCGATGCCCCAGACCTGGGCTGCGCCTGCATTTGCAATGCGCGTCAGGTTGTTGGCGCCACGGAAGCCGAACTGGAAGTCCTTCCAGTCTTCGTGAAAAACAGCGGCATTGATGCGAAAGGCATTTGCGAACGTCATTTTCCACCCCAGCTCGACGTTCGTAAGAAAGTCCGCCTGGTAAGGTGGCAGGTTGCCGGCACGATTGATGCCGCCCGGCCGGAACCCGGTCGACCACGTTGCGTACACCAGTTTCGAGTCATCGAGCCTGTATGTGACGTTCAGCTTATGCGTGTTGCCTGTGTCCTTCGAAGCCTTGTCGAAGGACAGACACGGCCCGCCGTAAATGCCCACTGGGCTGATGCAGCCATTCTCCCCGACGGTGCCGGCTATGGGATTGCCGGCGGCCAGGCCGGTGAAGCCGGCGAGCGTATTGTCGTACTTGAATTGGCGGAAGCCGCCGGTCACCGTCAGGTTCGGCAGAATGTCGTAACTCAACTCGGCGAATGCCGCGTAGTCCCGATCGACTCGCATTTGCTCCGTGAGCCACCAGGTGTCTTTCCAGCCCTTGATGGAGTAAAGAGGATCGAGGCCCGCGATCACATAACTCCTCTCGATCTGGTGCTGTTGGCGCTGATAGAACACTCCACCGACCGCGCGGATGGGGTACTGCTTCGGCGTGGCGAACCGCAGCTCCTGGCTCACCTTTTCGAACCGGTCCTTGCCCAAGATCTCCTGGGAGGGGTCGATCCGCGCGTTATTCGGGCCGACCCACAGCTGCGCGTAGCTGGCATAGGTCTGGTACGCGAGGGTGTAGTCGGAATAGTCCGACTGGGTGTTGTTCTGCCGCTTGAGAAATGCGCCCGTGTAGGTGATGTCGAAGTCGGAAACCTTGCCCTCGATGGTCAGCGCGGCATCGACGAAATGATCGTCCGTGCTGTCCGGATGGAAGCGCTTCACCTGCAGGTCGCCGACCGCCGGATCGAAGCCGAAGACGCCCGTCGTCTTCGTTTCCTGAGCCATCAGAACCGGGGTGATCGTCCAGCTGTCGTTCATATCTACCCGGAGCGCGGCGCGCCCGCCGTAGACATCGACGTCGTTGTAATGCTTCTTCGCCAGGGTCGAATTATTGATTGTCCCACCGACCGCATAGGTGCGCGTCGCCGGCACATTGTCGATGAATCCAGAGGTGTGCTCGTCCCAGCCTACCAGGCGTACCGCGGCCCGGTCAGACAATGGCATGTTCACGAAGCCCTCGACGGTGCCTCCGGGCCCGCCGTGGGCCATATAGCTGCCTTGGACATCGTAGGCGGCTTGGAAAGCCGAAGGGTCCGGCTTGTTCGTAATGATGCGCACGGTGCCCGACTCCGAGCTCGCGCCATACAGTGTGCCCTGAGGTCCGGCGAGCGCCTCGATCCGAGCGATGTCGTAAAGGTGCAGATCGATGGCGCCTTGAATCGTCGTAATCGGCTGATCGTCGAGATACGTGCCCACGGTCGGCTGAGGTCCCGAGTGATTGGGATCGTGGTCGGCCGAGATGCCCCGAATCAACACCCGCGCATAGCCAGGGCCTGCGGTCTGAAAAGACACCGACGGCAGGAACTTTGCATAATCGTTGAAGTTCTGGATGTGGAGCGCCTCGATCCGCTCATTCGTGATGGCTTGGACCGCAAGCGGCACTGACTGCAGCGTCTCCTCGCGCCGGGTCGCGGTTACGGTGATTTCCTCTAACGTGTTGGCAGCCGGCGGTGCCTGCTGCGCGAGCGCCACGGATGCGGATGTCACCAGCGGCAAGCCTACCCAGGCTGTACGGGCCCGAGCCGATTTCATCTTGGATTTACGCGACATGAGCTTCTCTCCCCAGTTATTCTAATATTCCGCCCGCTAACCGCTTGCACACCCGACGTACAGGACGGTGGGGCGCGGTAGGACTGCGGTGCCGGCTCCGGTACGCTCGCGAGCCGGCCGTCCACCGAAAAACAAACGCTCGACCAGAGTCGATGCGCCGTCTCGCCACGCTAGCTATGGCTCGTTGCGGCATCGAGTTCCGCATCATGGGGCTCAGCAGCTTTCAAGAAGCTGTCAGCAGCAGAAAACTCTGCTGCAAAGGGGGCAAACGGTGCGGTTTGGCAGGCGATTTCGCCGCAATCTACGCAGGTCAAGAGCGGCGAGGAGCCGGAAATGCCAGGGCGCGTGGGCAGCGGCAGCCGGCTTGACATTCCGGCGACGGCTCGTCCAGGTGCTCAGGCGACCAGGGGCGCCTGTCTTTGCCGCGCACGAGCCCTTCAGGTGCGCGCCGGTTGCATCAGATAAATGAGACCCGGACACGAAGACCGCGGTTGTTTGCGCCAGTGCTCATGGTGATCTCGGCATTCAAAGTCGCGGCAAGGGATTGGACGATCGATAACCCTAACCCGCTGCCCACGCGGCTCTGATCGCGGTCCAGCCGATAAAATCGCGTGAAAACCTTCTCATGTTCAGCCTCCGGGATCCCGGGGCCGTCATCTTCGACAGCGACGCTGTGCCTGCCATTGTCGTCGTAGAGCCCGATGACGACGGTTCCGCCGGCGTTGTTGTAGCGGATGGCGTTGTCGATGAGATTTGCGACAATCTCGTTGACCATGATCGGGTTGGTTTGCGTGGGGTACGGCCGCGGCTCGGCCTCGAAACGCAGGTCAATCGAAGCCTGCAGCGCTTGCACCGCATGCTTTGCCGCGGTCTCCTGAATGACCTCACGCAGGTCGATCGTTGCCTGGTCGAGTGATTGACCGCCGTCGGCCCGCGCCAGTTGCAGCAACTGAATGAGCAGATGCTGCAGCCGATCGGCCGCTTCTTGAATGTCCTGCAACGAGGAACAGGCTGAGTCGTTCGCCGGAATGAGGTCGCCCAGGACCGCGATATGGGTTTGAAGGACGCTGAGCGGTGTTCGCATTTGGTGAGAAGCATCGGCCGTGAAGCGGCTCATCGCTTGCTGCAGGCGCTCGGCTTCGAGGGCGCTGACACGCAGGGTCTCGAGCGCCTGCGCCATGCTGCCCAGCTCGTCGGGGCTCCCGGTCGAGGGGACCGCCTCGTCGAATTCACGGCGGCTCAGGCGGGCAACGGCTCCAATCAGGATCTTCATCGGACGGGCCAGTCGGCGTCGGACATTGACGACGGCAAAAGCGGCAAACGCGATAACCGAGGTCAGGTCCACGCCGGCGACGAGCAGCATCCGAAATGAGGCGGCGCGAATGGCCCCTGCGTGCCGGTTGGCCTCCACCTGGGCCTGTTGGGCGATGGCGAGTATGGAGTCGAACGGGCCATCGCAGAGGGCCGTCCATTCGTCGCTTGCGACAGCCGGTTTGCCTGACCCGTCGAATCGGTGCAGGATCGCGTCGACCTCGGCCTGCGCCTGTTTGGTTTCTTTGTGGGCAATGTCAATGCGCTCCCGCATCGCGGTCGATACGCCCCGCCGCAACAGAAATTCGTCGAGAGTGTCCCATGCGGTGGTGTAGATGGCGCGATTCCCGTGCCAGGTCTCGAGCTGCATGGCATCCATCGGCAAGCTCCTGTCGGCGTTGGGGCGCAACATCGAGCATTGCCGCCCATAGCGATCGCGGATGGTCCAGGCGGTGCGGCGAATCTGCACCATCTCGGCAATCATCGGATCGCCGATCCGCAGTGTGTTGCCGATTGCAGCCGAGCCGGTGTTGAGCGTATCGACCAATCCGTCAACTGCCTCGCGCCAGTCGTCGATGGCATGCAGATTTCGCTCGGCGCGCACGTGCCCTGCCAGCGCAGCGACGGTGAATTGCAGCGCTGCCATTTTCTGCCACGCGGTTTGAATGGCGGTGGCGTATTGGAGACGATCCGCGAAGTCGGCGCCCTGCAGCGCCTCGAGGGCGGTGGTCACCTTCCTGGACGCGTCCCGGTACGTGGCGCCGATCACCGGCCGTGGGTCATCCTGCGCAATCAGGGCCGTGCTGTTCTTCGGAATCTGGGCGCGAACAGTCACCAAGGCATCGAACAGTGTCTCATCCGTGCTGGTCAGGCGGGCGATGCGACCGGCCAGTGCGTAGTTGCTCCAAGCCTGCACGGCAAGTATCAGTGCCGCGACGAACAGGCCGGTCATCAGAATAGCTAACGATGCGATCAGGAATTTCGTTATCGACGCTTTGAACATCCCGTCCGCTCACGCTCGAGTCCCGGATTCGCATCGAGACGCCAACATCAGGAAGCCTGGAGCATATATCCAAGTCCTTTCAGCGTCTTGATCGCAGGCCCGTCCGGCTCGAGTTTCCTGCGCAGTCGAGCTACATACACTTCGACGGTATTGCGGGCCACCGCATCGTCATAATTGAAGACTTCGGCGATCAGCCGTTCTTTGGAGACGACGTCGCCGACTTTGGCCGTCAATCGATCCAGCACCGCCCATTCCCGTCGCCGCAGCTGCAATGGTCGTCCGCAGACCTCTGCCGTGGCGCGGGACCGGTCGATCGTCAGGTTACCGATGACCAGAACCGGACAGGGATCGCCACCGTCACGGCGCAAGAGCGCCCGGACGCGCGCGCCCAATTCCCTGGCGTTGAAAGGCTTCAACAAGTAATCGTCTGCCCCGAGATCGAGGCCCTTGACCCGATCGGTAACATGGTCCCGGGCGCTCAATATCAGAATGGGAGTCTTGCTGCCCCGGGCGCGCAGCCTCTTGAGCACCTCAAAGCCCGATATGTCAGGCAAGCCGATATCCAGTATCACCAGACTGCAGGGCTCTGCGTCGGCTAGCAGGAGGGCTGTCTCCCCGTCCTTGGCACAGTGGGCGGCGTGGCCGGCGGCTTTGAGAACCGCGATGATTCCCCGCGACAGCGCCGGGTCATCCTCGACCAGCAGGATCCGAGCCATGAATGTCCACCCCTGGTTGTTTCCCCGGACTTGCGCAGTTTCGCTGCCACGAACGCTGCGACTCTATCGGGTACTCATGATTTCCCAATGGGGTCGACCATCCCTGGGCCTGTTGACATCCATTGAGAGCGAGCGGTGGCGCGAGGAATCATAGCACAGCTCTGGCAGATGAGGCATCGTCGACCCCAGTCCGGCAGGCGGCCCGAGCGGGCCCGCGGCGCCGCGCCGAGGCGGTGAAGCCTCAGGCGCGCAGCGACGCTCAATCGACTATTTGGCGTAGTCGAAGATGATGTTGACGCGGCGGTTTTCCTGTTGCCCCTCCAGGCTGGTGTTGTAGGCAAAACGTCGGGCGGGGCCGAATCCTTCCGCGGCAAGCCGCGAGCGAGCGATACCGAACTCATCGGCCAGGTAGTTGACCACGTTCTGAGCGCGGCGCTGGGAGATATCGAACGCCAACTCGGGAGTCGCCTGCAGATTGCCGGTGTGTCCTTCCACCGTTGCGGACACGGAGGGGTTCGCTTTCAGGATATTCGCTACCTTACGCAGTTCGTTCCGGTACTCCGGTCTGATGTCAGCCTTGTTCCGGTCGAACTCGATCAGCATGGCCATGGTGATCCGGGCAGGGATCACCGTGAGCCCCTCGATATCCGTCGCGCACGCAATGACGGCATCGATACGCCGGTTCCGCCGTTTTCCTTCTTCTGTGCCGTTGTCTGCCAGCGGACGCGTGTCTCCGTAGCCGACTGCCGTCAGCCGCAAAGGGGCGATGTGGAAGCTATCTTCCAGGTAACTCACCACGCTATCCGCCCGGCGCCGGGACAATGTCAGATTCTCCCCACTCGTCCCTACATTGTCCGTGTGTCCCTCGATCACTGCCGTGGTGTCGGGATATCTATTCAAGAAGGTTCCAACGACACCGAGCTTCTCCTTCTCCTGGCGCTGAATGTCGTCCTGGTTGATCTCGAACTGGATGTCGAGGATGCTGCAGTACTGCTGGAGCCGCGCCGGGACCGGCACGACGACCAGCACCGCCGGGGCAGGCAGCGGTGGTGGGGTTGATGCGCGGGCGGCCGACGTCTTCCCGCCGAATCGGTAGACGACACCGACGGAGACAAGATCGATGTCGCCTTTGTTGCCCACGGCATCGTTGATCCGATAGCGCTCGGCCTCGGCGCGCATTCCGAACGATTCGCTGAAATCGTATTCGAGCCCCACACCGAAGTGCGGGTTGACCGCGCGCTTGCTGCGGTCGGGATCGATCACATTCACCGCTCCAGTCCCTGTGAAAGTGTCCCTGGCGTCAGCGTAGCTCAAACCGAGGCGGCCAAATCCGGAAAACTTTTGAGTGAAGGGCAGGATGCCGACGGCATCGAGATTCAGGCCTCTCAGCTTGATGTCGCCCCGCAGCGTTCCGGCTGGGGCCGTGCTGGCCGTAAAACCGAACTTTCCCAAATCGAAGTAGCCACTTTCAAGGGCGAAATGCGTGTTGAACTGATACCCACCGAAAACTTTGAAGCCGAAATGGCGCTCATCATCGGTGATGGAGGTCGTGGCAAAGCCGTCTGCCAGCAAGCCGCTGGTGATTTTCGGGTCGTCGATTTTCGCTCTCGATTGGCCAATGTTGGTCCCGACATACCAGCCGGAATCATCCGCCACTGCGGGTGAGCTGCCAATTGCAGACAGTGCCACCAGGCTCAGCACACCTGAGGCCGTTGCTAATTTCAATGATTTCAAGTCGTTTTCTCCAGGCCTGGCGGCTTACGGGGCAGGCACATTGATGACGGTGTTCGTCATCGTGACCCCTGCAGTGAGGGAAATCGCCCTGCCGTTCACGGTCGTTATTACAGCCGTTGGTGGGGTGCCGCCGGTAGTGGACATAGTGATCGAAGCGTTGGCCAACATAGTTCCCACCATCGTTGCGCCCGTGCCAATGGTTGCGCCAGCCGGGACGTACCAGAAGACGTTCTTGGGTTGCGCGCCGTTGATGAGCAGAACCTGGATCGGGACTGCCGGTGTCGCCGGGCCCGTGAGGCCCACGTTCAGAGTGCCCGTCCCCGCCGCTGTCTGGAAAACCCAGACTGCATTCGCGTCGCCGCCGGCATCCAGAGTGAGATTGGCCGTAGTACGCGCCACTCCGCCTATGTCATACGTGCCTGTTGCGGACTGATACACGCCAGGGGGAAGGGTGCGGCCCGCCAGCTCGTCGGGGCCGCCACCGGCTCCGCCGCAGCTCGGACACTGCGCCAAGCTCGCGACATCAACACCCCCCGGTAGGCTCACGGGAGATATGGAGTTGAATGCGACCAATGCGTCGGCACGGGCCTGCGTAACGGCAGCGCCTGCAACGGAACCCGGCGGCGCTGTAAGCGTGTATACCAACCCGTTCACCAGACCGTCGTTATTCGTCGTGACTGTGTATACATTTCCTCCTGAATCACGCAAGCCGGTAATCGAGGTTGAAGCTGCGTTCACCCCGATATCTCCCCTGATCACGCTGGCAAGCCCGTCGTTGGTCAGTGTGGCATTCCCGCCGAAACCTCCGAACGGCGCAGCCGCTCCAAGCGGTGGTGCCGTGGTGCACGTGGATGAGTTGGTTGTAAAGGTTGTTACCTTATCAGCCGCAAGCGCATTGCCCGCAAGATCCTTGACGCCGTTGGCGCCGCCCTTGATTGTGGCGGTGTAGTTGGTCGCAGGCGTGCCAGTGAGATTCGCTACAGGCTTAAAGGTCGCAATGTTCGTCAACGCATCGTAGGCCACTAAGCCGGTTACGGACGCGCCACCGGTTGCCGCCAGCGTGAAGGTTGCTGTCGTGATCGTCTGTGGATTCATCGATTCGCTGAATGTAGCGTTGATGGTCTTGTTGACACAGACACCGACCGCGACATCAACCGGATTTGTGGTCGTCACTGTAGGCGCTGCGCCATTGGAAGCCGACCCGGTGGTGAAGGTCCACACGTAGTTACTTGCCGCAGGCAGAGGAGATTGATTGCCTGCCAGTGCATTGTTTGCAAGGTCAGTGGCGGCAGTAGTAATCGTCGCGGTGTAGGTAGTGGCGGTTGCAAGTACGGCCGCTGGAGTGAATACCACGGTTCTGCTGCCGGCTACGTAGCTCACGCCGCCTGCTGGGGATACGCAAGGCGCCGAACATGCCACCGTAAAGCTGGCGGCGGTGATCGTTGCGGGAGCCATATCCTCAGTGAAGGCTGCGGTGATTGCCGTGTTGGTCGGTACACCGGCCGTCGGGCCTGGACTCGTCGTGGCAGGGACCGTGAGCGTCACTCTCGGCCGCGTCGTGTCCTGCGTTGCCCCCGTCGTAAAGGTCCATACATAGTCACTTGCCGCGGGCAAGGCCGCTTGATTGCCTGACAGCGCATTGCCGGCCAGGTCCGTGGCCGCGGTAGTAATCGTGGCTGCATAGGTCGTGCCGACGGCAAGGGGAGCCCTTGGAGTGAAGACTGCGGACTTGCTGTTAGCTATGTAGCTCACATCGCCAACGGGTGATACACAAGGGGCGGCGCACGTCACCGTAAAGCTGGCTCCCACGATAGTCGCAGGGGCCATATCCTCGGTGAAGGCTGCGACGATGACCGAGTTGGTTGGCACGCTAGCCGTCGGGCCTGGAATGGTCGTGATAGGTGCTGTTGACGTCACTCCGGGTCGGGTTGTGTCCGGCGACGCACCCGACGTGAAGTGCCATACGTAGGGAGTCGCCAATGTGAGGCCCGTGGCGACACTTCGCGCTGCGGTGACGGTGCCAGTATAGAGAGTCAGGGGCGTGAGGTGAGTTGCGCCTGCAAGCGTAAGCGTCGCAATGGTGTTTGCGGCGTTGAGAGTTATCGTTCCGGTCGGATTTCCGCAAGGCGTCGTGCACGTTATCGTAAAGGTTGCTGCGCCAGTGAGCGGGGCGATCGGCTCACTAAAGGTGGCGGTAACCACGGTGGTGTTGATCGATACGGCGGTCGCAGCATCGGCCGGCGTTACAGAAAGCACCGTGGGCGCGCGTGCGGCCACGCCACCAGCGCCTAGGATTGGGTCTTCCCCTGTGCCGCAGCCTGCCGCCAACGTGCCCAGCAGCAGCGCCGTCAGCCACGTCACGCATCTGGAGTATCTATCGAATCTTTTCATCTGCTTCCCTCTTGATCCGCTTTAGAAGCCCGTCGGTGAATTCGACAGGCCTTTGTTGGTGCGCAAGCTGACAGTGTCAGAAGCGACTTCGCGCGGAGCTTCGGCGTTCACCGCGCTAAAATCTGTGCGGCGGCGTACATAGCCTGCGAGCGCAGGTCAGAGGGAGTAAATGTCAGATCGGCGTCGAATGGCTGCGAGCAGCTCGTCGAGCCACTATGAAACTAACGACGTGCTTGGGAACAAAACTCAAGGTAGTTCGTTGTATTGAGGCAGTGCGTCGGCGATGCGATACCAGGGCGCCTTGGATCCGACGTAAATGTGGTGATCGGGTACCCGGCTCGGTGTACCAACCAGTGCGCCCAGGCTGACGTGCATGTACTGTCTGCCTCGAACCGCGGCGAATATGAATGCGTAGCAGCGACCGCAGCGGGCACCGTAACCTTCGGAACATTCGCCCTCAATCAACAGGTGCTCGCGCCCGGCTGTGACTTGTATCTTGTCTATGCTGATTCCTGCGATAGCAGCAAAAGCGGATCCAGTGCGAAGCCGGCAGCGCGAGCAGTGGCAATAGAAGGCGTAATCGAAGGCATCCTCGACCGTAAAGCGCACTTCACCGCACGAGCACTGACCGTGCAGCGTGCCGACATCTTCCGCTTTGAGAGGTGCGTCGAACCCATCCAGGGTGTCGGTTTTCACCGAGCCATTTGCCCGGAAGAAATCTGGCCGCGCGCAGGCCAGATCCCTTAGATCCATTCCGCCGAGCATGAGCGGTATCCGGGTGTGGTCAGGCTCTGTGGCGTTCGGGTTGTATTTGCCTCCGGGCGGGCTCGCCGTCACGTAGGCGCGCAGGTCAACAACGTCGCCGAAGTTGGTCTCGTCGACTTCCAGTCGGCCCCATGCAAGTGAGCCGGCGTCCGCTGCCGCCTTCTGCCTCAGCCCGATGGACGCGATCGCGGTCGCCACCTGGCGCGCTGCCGATTCGACGTTTGAGGCGGCGAACGCCTTCTGCAGGTCGGCGAGATCCTGCGCGGACAGCTCGTCCTTGCCCGGCGTGAAAACCAGATTGCCGCTGGATACCGTAAACCCCCAGTCTTTCTGCTGTAGTTGAGCGGACAGCCGCGACACTGCTGCGTAATAACCCGACTTCAACGCAGCTGAGGTATTTCCCAGGCTGTTCGTCAGCCGTTCGGCGAAGTTTTCGTACAGCTGGCGGGTGGTGAGGACGTTCAGAAGCTGGACATAGGCGCCGATCCCACTTTGAGCCAGCAGACTGGCCGAGGCGGGGGCGCCGGAGCCGTGGTAAACGTCCGCAGAGCCGCCAATCGCAGGCGGATTCGCAGGATCGAGCCGCTGCCTGGAGACGTTGGTCTCAATTTGAGAAGTAGCCGGGGCGCCCGTCTCGGTCCCCAGATTCAACGTGCTGAGCAGGGTGCTGAGGTCCATCGGGCCCTCCCGAAGATGAATAGCTCCAGTGTGTAGCGGCACCTGAGCGGAAATCTTAACGTCGGTGGCGCATGGGGTCGGCGGACATGAACCGCTGGCGGTTAGTCGCCGGAGCTTCTCTTCAGGCGATACTCGAGCTGATAGCGATTCATGCCCAGCATGCGCGCCGCCGCCGAGACATTTCCGTTCGCCTTCGCGAGCGCCCGATGGATCAACTGCGCCACGAGCTCGTCCTCGAACTGCAGCAGGTGCAGAGGCGCGCTAGCGTCGCTCTGCCCGAAAACAGCCGCGGCGATCTGGTCCACCGTGGGATTGCCGTGCCACTCGCTCCTGGCAAGCGGCAACTCCACGACACCTCGTTTTGTGAGCTTGCCGTTCGGGCCGGGGCTGTAGAGCGGTGAGGTGATGCTCTCGCCGCTCGTGAACAGGTGCGCAATATCGATTCGATCGCCTTCCGCGAGAATCACTGCGCGCTCGATCAGGTTCTGCGTCACGCCGGCGTCCCGGCAGCAAAAGTGGCTCGATGGGTGCAGATATACCCCGTTTCGGCCATAGTTCCCTGTGCTCCCGACGAACGGGGGCTTGCTCAGGGGAGAACTCATGGGCGGCCCTTGGCAAGTGGTTGAATTTGTGGAGATTCACGGCCAGTGGCGGTTCCCGGCTGCCTATTGACGGCAAGCGAGGGTGCTGGTCATACTATCGGTATGAAAATTGCCATCTCCATCCCGGACGACATTTTCAACGAGGCCGAGAGTCTTGTGCAACGACTGAATACCTCCCGCAGCGAGCTCTACAGCCGCGCGCTGACGGAGTTCGTCGGTCACCACGCGCCCGAGCGCGTTACGGAACGCATGAACCAAGTGGTAGCGGACGTTGGCGCACAGGAGCCCGATGTGTTTCGCGCCGAAGCCGCGCGCCGCGTGTTCAAGCGCACTGAGTGGTGATAGGGCAGGGTGAGATCTGGTGGGCCGATTTGGGCGAGCCGATCGGGTCCGCTCCGGGGTTCAGGCGTCCCGTGCTGGTCGCTCAGTGCGACGCAATGAACGTCAGTCGCATTGGCACTGTTGTATGTGTCCCGCTCACCAGCAACCTCAAGTGGGGTGACGCGCCGGGAAATGTAGTCCTCACCGCACGCGCAACCGGTCTTCCGAAGGACTCCGTCGCAAACGTTTCGCTCATCGTCGCCCTCGACAAGCAGCAGCTTACAGAACGGGCAGGCAAGATCCCACGCCGCCAGTTCGACCTCGTGGTCGCGGGAATCGACGTGATTCTGGGTCGCTGACTCACTCCATCGGCAGCCGCTTGCGGCGGTGCCGCCGAGCAGCAGATTCCAGCGAATCTCAACCCCGACCCTCTAACAGCCGCGGGCGTTACGGGTATCGTCCGCACAGTTGTCAAACCTACTCTACACTGCTTCGGGCGTTACGGGTATTGTCCACCCGATTGTCAAACCATTGCTAGCGAGGAGCTAATCGACTCTCTAATTATGGTTGACGATCAGGCACTCAAGGAATGGTTTTGTCGGGAGGTATTGCCGCTCGAACGGGCCCTTTCGGCATTCATCCGCCGGAATTGGCGAGACGCGGCCGACGTCCTCGATCTTCGTCAAGATATATATGAGAGGGTGCTACAGGGGGCGCGGAACGGCCTGCCCGCCCAGGTTGGGCAGTTCGTCTATACCGTCGCTCGCAACCATCTGATCAACCGTGCCAAACGCGCGCG
>JAQGOG010000012.1 GCA_028293765.1 Gammaproteobacteria bacterium | reverse complement strand
GAGGGTGGCCTTGACGATCTCGTCGCGAAATCGGTGCAGGTCCTGCCGAAGCAGAGGGCCGTAATTGGGGCAGACGCTCGCGCGCGAGGTCTACGAGATCTCTGGCGACTCGAACTTGCGAAGGTGTTCAGCGTGTCCGCGACGATGCCGTAGCAATGCTCGACGCCCGCGCTTTCCAGGACCTCTACGATGACCTGCGCGACTTTCTTGCTCATGGATGAAAGCTCCCGAAGGATGGTCGATGACCCCGATCGGGCGTTTCCGCAGCGATGCGCCGTATCCCCGTCAGGGGGATGCCAGGACGACGTTGCCGCGTCGTATGGGCTCAGCGCTGCATTTTCATGAGCTGGTCCATCGAGACCATCGCATGATTCAGATGAGACATGATGGCCAGGGACCCGAACACGACGAGGCCCGTAACGAAGAGCCCGAAGATCAGCGCAAGAAAATTGTTGGTCTGATCGGGCGCGCTGGAGATGTGCAGAAAAAACGCCAGATGGACACCCATCTGAGCGATCGCCAACACGCCGAGCAGAACCGGTACGGCAGGCCCATACACCAGGGGAGTCGAGGCGGCCCAGAACGATGCCAATGTCAACACGATGGCGTATCCGAGTCCGACCAGGTAACTGCGCGCATGGTGATCAGCACCATGCGGATTGATCCCCGGTGCGTGGCCCTGCGCGGGCGACTGTGATTGCATCAGTGAGCTCCCAGGTAAACGATGGTGAACACGCCGATCCAGACGATATCGAGCGCGTGCCAGAACAGCCCGAAGCAGAAGAACCGTCGCGCCACCATGGGCTGAAATCCGAGCGTCGCCACTTGCAGCAGCATGATCACGAGCCACACGAGGCCGAGGCTCACGTGCAATCCATGCGTACCCACCAGTGCGAAGAACGCAGACAGGAATGCGCTATGCGACGGGCCGGCTCCGGCGGCCACCATGCTCGCGAACTCCTTCGCTTCCATGCTGAGGAACAGGGCACCCAGCACAAAGGTCGTGAACATCCAGAAGAACATTGCGCGTGAATCCGTGCGCAACACTGCGAGGGTACCGAAGCCGCACGTGGCGCTCGAGGCGAGCAGGCATGCCGTCTCCAGAAACACATGGCGCTTGTCGAATAACTCGGCGCCGGTCGGACCCTCCGCCGTCGCGCCGGAAAGCACGGCGTACCCCGCAAACAGAACCGCGAACAGAATGATGTCCGAGAGCAGGAAGAGCCAGAAACCGAAGCCCGCGACGACGCGCGTGGGTGCTGGCCCCTGCTGGGATAGCGGAACAGCCGAGCCGAGCTCCAGCGATTCACCCGTCGCGCTCATGCGGCCTCCTTCACGTTGCGGCGCTCGAACTCGGTCACCTCGTCAGGCGCGATGACCATCTCCCGATCCGTCTGCCACACGTGCCACAGCCCCACTGCAAGCACACCGACGAGACCGATGACCGCGAGCCAATCGATTCGCCAAATGAGCGCAAATCCCAGGATCGCAGTGAAGAATGCGACGAAGACTCCAATGGGAGTGTTGCGCGGTACGTGAATGGGTCCGACGGCGCGATCCGGCTTCGGGGTAATCGATGGCTTCGGCGCCTGCTTCGCGACCCAGTGCGCATCGCGGCGTTCCACGTGTGGCAGGTGCGTGAAGTTCCAGGCGGGCGGCGGCGACGGCGTCGACCACTCGAGCGTACGTCCGTCCCAGGGATCGCCCGTCAGATCAAGGTTGCGGGCACGCGCACGAATGCTCACCGCAAGCTGCACGCCGGTCAGAATGATCCCGAGGAAAATGCACACCGCGCCCGCGAGTGCCACCAGCATCAGCGGCTGCCAGTGCAAGTCGGGATAGTGCTGCATTCGGCGCGTTGCTCCCATGAGGCCCAGCGCGTACAGCGGCATGAACGCCAGATAGAAGCCGATGAACCAGCACCAGAAGATCGCCTTGCCGATGCGCTCGTTGAGCTTGAACCCAAACGCCTTCGGAAACCAATAGCTGTATCCCGCCATGACTCCGAACACGACGCCGCCGATGGCGGTGTTGTGAAAGTGCGCAATCAGGAACAGGCTGTTATGGAGGACGAAGTCCGCGGGCGGTATCGCCATCAGCACGCCCGTCATACCGCCGATGACGAAGGTGACGATGAAGCCGATCGTCCAGTACATCGGCACGCTGAAACGCACGCGCCCGCCATAGAGCGTGAACAACCAATTGAACACCTTCACGCCCGTTGGCACGGCGATGATCATCGTCATGACGCCGAAGAAGGCATTGACGTCCGCCCCTGCTCCCATAGTGAAGAAGTGGTGCAGCCACACCATGAAAGACAGCACGCAGATCGCCATGGTCGCCAGCACCATCGAGCGGTAGCCGAACAGCGGCTTGCCCGAGAACGTGGCGACGACTTCGGAGAACACGCCGAATGCCGGCAGTATCAGGATGTACACCTCCGGATGACCCCAGATCCAGATGAGGTTGATGTACATCATCGGATTGCCGCCGAGATCGTTCGTGAAGAAGTGAAAGTCACAGTAACGATCGAGCAGCAGCATGGCGAACGTCGCCGTCAACACGGGGAAGGCCGCAACGATCAGGAGATTCGACGCGAGCGCCGTCCAGCAGAAGACGGGCATGCGACTGTAGCCCATACCTGGCGCGCGCAACTTCAATATCGTCGTCGTCAGATTTATCCCGGATAACAATGTGCCAAGTCCGGAGATCTGCAACGACCATAAGTAGTAATCGACCCCTACTCCTGGCGAGTACGCGAGCTCGCTGAGTGGCGGATAGGCGAGCCATCCGGTGCGCGCGAACTCGCCGACGAACAGCGAGAGGTTGACGAGGAGCACCCCCGCCGCGGTGAGCCAGAAGCTCACCGAATTGAGTACCGGGAACGCAACGTCCCGCACGCCGAGCTGCAGAGGAACCGCGAAGTTCATCAGGCCGATGACGAACGGCATCGCTACGAAAAAGATCATGATCGTCCCGTGGGCCGAGAAGATCTGGTCGTAGTGCTCCGGCGGCAGATAGCCCTGTGCGTGTCCTGCCGCGAGCGCGAGCTGCGTTCGCATCATGATTGCGTCCGCGAAGCCGCGAACGAGCATCACGAGCGCGACGATCATGTACATCACGCCGATGCGCTTGTGATCCACGCTCGTGATCCACTCGCGCCATAGATACGGCCACCATCCCTTGACGGTCACGAGCGCCAGCACTGCAAACAGCACGACTCCGATCGTGCCGACCGTGATCATAACGATCGGCTGGTCGAACGGAATCGCAGCCAAACTCAATCTGCCCAGCATTTCAGCGAGCCTCCTCAGGTGACCAGCGCGTTGCGTTTCGGCCGCTCGACACCATCGCGAAGAGCTCGGGGTCGGCCTGTGCGAAAGTCAGTGGCTCGCCTGCGTGCGCTGGCTTCAATAGTTGGGCGAATGTCGCGCGGCTCAGCGTGCCTCCGCGCGCACGCGCCTGTGCGATCCACTGCTGGAACTCTTGAGGCGCTTTGGCCGCCACCTCGAAACGCATGTCTGCGAATCCATCGCCACTGAATTGCGCGGAGAGACCCTGATACGTTCCCACTTCGTCGGCTTGCAGATTCAATTGAGTCGTCATTCCGGGCATCGTGTAGATCTGGCTGCCCAATTGCGGGATGAAGAAGCTGTTCATGACACTCGTCGCCGTCAGCTTGAAGTGAATTGGGCGACCTGATGGAACCGTGAGCTGATTCAGGCTTGCAATGCCGTACTCGGGATAGATGAAGAGCCAGCGCCAGTCCAAGGCGATCACCTCGACCTCAACGGGTGCCTCACGTGCCGCAAGAGGTTTGGGCGGGTCCAGCTCGTGCGAGCTGATCCACGCCATGCCGCCGAGAAACAGAATGAGCAGCGCGGGAATCGACCAGATGATCACCTCGATGCGGCCGGAGTACTCCCAATCCGGTCGATAGCGGGCGCGACGATTGCCAGCCCGGAACCACCATGCGAAGGCTAGCGTCAGCACGATGACCGGAACGACCACTGCCAACATGATCGTCGTCGCGTCGGAAAGGATGAGCCGCTCCGCGTGGCCGATCGGCCCACGCGGATCCAATACGCCTTCCTTACACGAGGCCAACATTCCGCATGCGGGGACGAGCAGGAGCGACTTTCTGAGAGAGTACATGGGCGTATCGTGCGGAGCGCTCATTTGCCGCCGTATCCCCCTTTCGGGGGGAACGGAGAAGCAGCGAGTCAGACTTCCACAAGCGGACGCGGGGTCATACAAGCGCCAGGCTGGCATGGCGTCATACGCTTCCTCCCATGGAACCGATTAACGACATGTCTCGATGCGCCGCTCTCGCGCTCGATGCGACTATCGAGAGCAGCGCCGTCGCCGACGCGATGGACAGTGGCTCCGTCGGCCTGGCTCTCTTCTCGGATCCGCAGGCGCACGTTTGGCCGATACGTAGGGCGTTCGTACGTGCACGACGGGCACTGCTCAGTCGACGACTACGCGAAGTATCGAAGTCGATAGCGCAGATCAGAGGCTTGCTTGCCGCGAGCGACTCCGCGCTCCGCCAGCAGTACGACCGAGCTCTAATCGAGCTTCGCGCATGCGTGGCGGTTGCGGAGGACGATTTTCCTCGCGCTCGCGAGCTGCTCCTCGACTTGATGCCCACTGCCGAGGGCTCGATGCCGTGGACTCTCCTTCAGTACATTCAATGGGCGAGCGGCGAGCCTATGGAGGTTGCCGAGCACGTTCTGAGCAGCGCGCGCCCCCTACGCCATGTGCTCGAGCGTATCCTGAGGCTGAGCCTGAATGCGGCACTCGAATTCGAGCACCTCCGGCCGACCGTTGCGGCCAATCTTGCGACCGAAGCACTGCGGCTGGCCACCGAGCGCTATGGTGCCGGTTCGTCCGTCAGTTGCCTTCCGGCAGTGCTGCTCGCTCAGATTGCATATGAGCAAGGCCGCTTGCCTGAAGCAGAGAGTCTGATCCGCTCACGAGCGGCAGTGATTCGTGCAAGCGGCGCGTTGGAGTGCGTCTTGCGCGCGTGCGTCGTGCTCGCTCGCATCTCGATACATCGAGGTAGAAACGCGGAAGCGCTGGCATCCTTGCGCGAGGCCGAGACGGTTGGACGGACGCGCAAGTCGCCACGCTTGGTATCTGCCGCTAGAGCTGAACAAGCCCGGCTTTTCTTGACGAGTGCCCACACGATTACGGCACACCGCGCGCCGGAGCCGGCAGGCTTCAGCAGCGACCGCGCTCCTGAGGGCGATCTCTCGCCGCGCTATTCGTCGCTGCAGTTCGCACTAGCTCGCGTCGCTTCGCCTTCCGTAAACCTGAATAGGGAGGATCGCCACCGCATCCTCATCTCCTGCCTGCGCATCGGCGCGACGCGCGGCCTGCACCGATTGTTCGTCGATGCGGGTGCACCAATTCTGCGGCTCCTGGAAACTCTTCACGACGACCCGCGCCTGCGCGAGGAGCATTCCTTCGACCTCCGCCTCTACGTCGGCTTACTGCTGAGAGCAGCAGTCCCGACGACCGCGCAGGCTCGGCACCCAGTGAGCCCGGTCCATCAACAGCTGTCCCGACGTGAGAAAGCGGTCCTGAGCATGATCGCTCGCGGCATGTCCAACAAACGCATCGCACTCGATCTCGGAATCACTCCCGAGACTGTAAAGTCTCACACCAAGAGCATCTTCCTGAAGCTGGAAACTCGAACACGCGCGCAAGCCGTCGCTCGAGCGGCGTCGATGGATCTGGCTTAAAGAAGAAATCGCGCGGCCGCGGCGACGAAAAGGCGCCTCGCTGTCTTGGGCGGCCGGGCCATTTGTGGCCTGGACAAGTACGCCTCAACTCCGTTCCTGCGCGGCGTAGGTAGCCCCTTCGGAGCGTCCGGCAACGACAATGACCTGTTCACGGGAATGCATCGTGACCGCGACTACACCGGCCGTGCGGCCATCGCGTTCGCGACACCGCGGGGGTCGCTCGTGCCACATCCATGGAGCTGTCTCAAGCCGAGATCAGGTGTTCACGGCGAGCGCGCCGCCACGCCGCGGGGGTCTCTCCCATTGACTCTCTGAACTGATTGCAGAGATGGGCCTGATCGGTGAATCCGCAACCCAACGCAATGTCCGTCAAGGAAGCCGAGGTCTCGAGCATCAATCGTGCGGCAAGCTCCAGTCGACGTCGTAGCACGAAAACATGCGGCGACAGGCCAAACGTGCGCTTGAACGAGCGCGAAAAGTGCGCCTCGCTGAGTTGGAGGATCGTACTGAGGTCCGAGACGAGCACGCGGCCCGCGAGGTGCGCGTCCACGTAATCTCGGACCTTACGTGCCTGCCACGCGAGCAGGCCACCCGACGCGCGCGTGCCGACTTGCGAGCGTGGTCGCATTCGCTCCTGCAGTAGTGAAGTCGCCTGCTCGATCGCCGACTGAGCGGCGTCCCTACTGTGCTCGAGCTGCCGACTCGCAACATCGAGCAGTCCAATGACGCTGCGGATCCACGTCCCCGCGTGCGCAGCGTCGATCGTTTCGACCCCGGAAACCTCTCCAGCCTGCGAATCCATCGTTACTGACCCTATGATGTGGAATAATGTGAGAGTGGCTGCGTGATCAGACGCAGCATCGTGAGCAGCGCTCGTTTGGGCCACGTCATCCACGCTTCGACCTGCAGGCTCCGTGCCTTGCCGCGCAGACACCACTCGCAGAAGTGCTCGCAGTTGTTGGTGAACAGCCGATAGCAGTTTTCCCCCACACGCGATCGCGCGCGGCAGATGATTTCCCTGAATTCGAAGTCACAGGGAGCGCGGGCTCTTACCCAGACACGCTGGCCACACGCGAAACGAGCGAAATAAACTTCTTCCACCGGTCCTCTGCGCAGACCATGCGCGAGGCCCGAGTAGTGAACGACCTTGCGATGACCGACGTAGATTCCGTGGTGCAGATAGCCACGTCGAGGCGTGACGAGGTGCGAACCCAAAGGAGGTTCCTGGTCACTCGCGAGGAGCTCATCACAGCAGCCGATACGCATGGGACCTCAGCACTCGGTATCGTGTGATAGAGCAAAGCACCTGAGCGTGGATCGACACCATTGCACGTGCGTAAGGTGCAAGTGCACGGTCGGAGCGTTGTACTAGCCAGGAGTATGAAGATGATGTGCGTCGGTATGGATCGACTACGCCCTTGAGGACGCGCGTCGAGCCTATCCGCGCACGAGCTCGGGCCAGGAATTTCGCCGCTTACCCGCTGCCGCTAGCGCGCGTCTGTATGGCCGAGCGCACACAGGCGAGCAACTCGTCCGGGGCGAATGGCTTTAAGAGATAACAAACGACGTTGGCCTTGATCGCCTGTGCCCGCGCGCGCTCATCCGGATAAGCGGTCATCAGGATAGTCGGGATCGCATGATTCGACGCGATCAGATGCTGATGAAGCTCGAGCCCCGTCATCCCCGGCATTCGCATGTCGGCGATCAGGCACAAGACGCGGTTCAGTCGCCTGGACTTCAGAAGACTTGCGGCGGACGCAAACGATGCGGCGGAAAAACCCTCAGACTCCAGCAAATCCTTCGTCGTATCCCGGATTGACTGGTCATCGTCGACGATCGCAACGAGCGACCCTATCGGCATCGCGATCCCCCAACCGCGCAATTGGAGAGCGAGACTAGTCCCGACGGATCGCGCGAAGCCATTGCACGACCATAACTGGCGATACGACTTTGGTAGAGATCGCCTACGACGTTCTGGTAGGCCCGGTCAGCCGGTCGGCTATGCGCACGAGTCCGGGCAAGGAGCCGGCCTGCATCTTGCGCATGACTTGCCCGCGATGAACCTTCACCGTCATCTCGCTCAGGTTGAGCTCGGCGGCGATCTGCTTGTTCGCGCGCCCGATGACGACGAGTCTCATGATCTGCCGCTCGCGCTCGGTCAGGGTGGCGTAGCGCTCCCGCAGCTCGGCGACGAGCACCGCCTCCCGACGCCTTTCTCTATCACGCTCGATCCCCGCGTGGATCGCATCGAGCAGCTCCTGATCGTGGAAGGGCTTGCTGAGGAATTCGACGGCACCGGCCTTCATCGCCCGGACGCTCATCGGGATATCACCGTGGCCCGTGATGAAGATCACGGGGAGGTCGACGCCCACTCTCGCGAGCTCCTTTTGAAACGTCAGTCCGCTCATCCCTGGCAATCTCACATCGAGCACGAGACAGCCCGGGGCGTCCGGCCGCTTGCTCGCCAGGAACTCCTCAGTGGAAGCAAACGGCCGCGCCCCCAGACCGACCGAGCCCACGAGATCCTCGAGCGCTGCACGCATCGATGGGTCATCATCGATGACGAAGACGATGGCTGTCACCTCGCCCATCATGAACTCCCGAAGACCAAGCCGACTCGCACGGGCCCGGCACATCTGGCCTTATACTAAGCCAATTGCACGCGTTTACGGCACGGGTTCGTTGACCGGCAGCGAAAACCGAAACACCGCGCCGCGCGGTGCGTTCGCAGCGGCCGATAGTCGCCCGCCGTGCGCCTCGACGATCGAGCGGCTGATCCACAACCCGATGCCCATCCCCTCGGCCTTGGTCGTGTGGAAGGGCTCGAACAGATGCGCTGCGTGCTCCGGGTCCAGGCCCATCCCTGAGTCGTGCACTTCGACCGCCACGGCCTCCGGCCCGTCCGCGGCCGACACGATCGTCAGCTCGCGGCGCCGCTCATCGATCCCGCTCATGGCCTCGATCGCGTTGACGATCAGATTGAGAAGCACCTGCTGCAGCTGCACCCTGTCACCCCGCACGAGCGGCAGACCCTCAGCAAGCTGTGTCTCTAGCAGTACGTCGTTTCGACGGAGCTGATGTTGTGCGATCGCGATGACCTCGAGGATCGCTTCATTGATCTGCAGCCAGTCCTTGCGCGGCGCCTGGCGCTTCATGAGAGCCCGGAGCCGCTTGATGACCTCGCCCGCTCTCCTGCCGTCGTTGGCGATGCGTTCCAGCGCTCGCCGGGCCTTCTCCATTTTCGGAGGCTTTGCTGCCAGCCAGCGCTTGCAGGCGCCTGCGCTCGTGACGATCGCGCCCAGTGGCTGATTCACCTCGTGCGCGATCGACGCGGTGAGCTCCCCCATCGTCAGCACACGTGCCATGTGCGCGAGCTCGGCTTGTGTGTCGCGTAGCTCTTCCTGCGCTTGCCGCCAATCGTGCACGTCAGTGGACGTGCCGACGAATCTGAGGATGTTTCCTTCTGAGTCACGTACCGCCACCGCGCGATTGAGATGCCAGCGATATGCCCCATCGCGCGCGCGAAGAAACCGTGCTTCCATCGTAAAACCCTGCCCAGAGCGTATCCCATCCCAGTAGCTCCACGAGGCTCTCACCCGATCGTCAGGGTGAATGGTAGCCATCCACGCCTCGGGATGTGAATTCACGTACTCGGATGTCTGGCCGGTGTACTCGAACCAAAGCTGATTCACGATATCGGAAGTCCCGTCCGGCGTCACCGACCAGGCCGCGACGGGAATGTGATGCAACATGCTGACCCGGAGTTGCAGCTCATCGACCGCTGCGGCGCGCTTGGTAAACTGCCCGATCTGGCTGCCGAGGGTTGCCATCATGTCGAGCAGGTTCTGGTCGGCCCGCCAGACATCCCGACTCAGGAAGCCCATGACACCGAGCACCTCGCTGCCGAGCAGGATCGGAAAGGCAAAGGCCGCGTGCAACCCTTCACGTGCGGCGGCGTCTCGGTGCCGAACCTCCGGGTCATGGACAACATCTGGAATGATCGCGGGCGTACGGCTCGCCCAGACTCTGCCCGGAAGCCCGCTCCCCAACCGGAACGTGCTCGCCCGCGTGGCAGCCTCGAACTGCGGGGCTACGACCGACGCCGCGTGCCACACCTCGGCGCAGCGGAGTACACCCCCTTCCCGGTCGATACGCCACAGCGAACCGAGGTCCCATCCCAGACACTCGCACATTGCTCGGAGGATCTTTGGCGTCGCTTCATCGAGCGTGGCAGCCTCCGCCAAGATGCGGGTGACGCGGTGTTGCGCGAGCAGGCGTTGCTCGTCGCGCCTGCGTTCGGTCACATCCATTACGGTTCCGAGGTATTCGACCTCTCCCGCCTGGTCGTGAACCGGATGCCCGACGGAGTGCAGGTGCCGGACCGTTCCATCAGGCAGCACGATCCTGTAATCCTGCTTGTATTCGGCCTTGTCGCGCAGTACCTGCGCGAGCTCTTCCAACACCCTAGCGCGCTCTTCGGGATGGATCAGTTGGCTGATCTCTTCAAGCTCCGGTGGGCGGCCGCGCCGAGGATCCAGCCCAAACAGTCGGAAAGTCTCGTCGGAGTAGTAAGTCTGTTTCCCAGTGACGAGGTTGTAGGCCCAACTGCCCGTGTGCGTCAACCGCTGCGCTTCGGCGAGATACGCTTCACTTTGCCGCAAAGCCTGTTCTGCGCGCTTGCGCTCCGTGAGCTCGAGCACGAAGGCAACACCTTGGTTCTCACCTTCGAATCTCGCAGCACCAACCAGTACGGGCATGCGGCTGCCGTCCTTGCGGATGTAGTCCCATTCAAACGGTTGCAAGCTCCCGGTGCGCTGGATCTCTGCCTCAAGCTCTTTACGATCGCGGCCGAGCCATTGGGCAGCTGACAAATCGGTCCAGCGCAGGCGGCCTGAGACGAGATCCTCACGCTCGTATCCCACCATACTCAGAAACGCGTCATTGGCCTCGAGCATGGTGCCATCGAGGTCCCAAATGAAGATCCCAACGATATTGGCGTCTACCAGCCGCCGGATCTGCGCCTCGCGTTGAGCAAGGTCCCGGTACAGGCGAGCATTCTCGAGCGACATTGCGGCCTGCGACGCGAGCAGTTTTAGCACCGCGATACGGGCCGGGCCGAAAACGCGCGGTGCGAGGTTGTTCTCGAGATAGAGCACCCCGATGAGGTTGCCCTGGTTGATCAATGGCAAACAGAGAATGGAACGGGCGCGATGCTGTAGCAGGTACCGATCGGCAGAAAACAGATTCTGAGAGGATGCATCCTCGAGGATCACGGTATCTCGAGTACGCATGACGTACCGAACAAGCGACTGTGGCAGCGCGGCTTCGGCGTCGTCGCAGTCTCGCAGGTGCACGGTTACATCCGCTCCGCTAGTGGTCGCTTGTGCCTGTAGCTGCAGCTCATCACCTCGCCGGGCAATCAAGAGACCGCGCTCGGCGCCCGCGTGCTCGATGGCGGCGCGCATGAGTCGGTCGAGTAGTCGATCCAGAATCATTTCGCCCGAGACGGTTTGCGAGACCTTCAACACGGTCGCAAGCTCCAACTGCTCGATCGGCGCGCCGCTCGTGCCTCGCGACTCGGGTGCCGGTTCGTTTTCCCTCAGGCGCGGGTACAGCTCGACGAGCTGCCGCACTTTGCTGTCGGCTCCCCATCGCTGGTAGCAGTGCCGCGCTCTGCGGAGGTAGAGATCCGCGAATGCTTCGAAGCCACGCGCCGCATAGAACCGCGCGGCCAACTCGTACGCCAGTCCTTCATTCTGGACGAAGCCGTGCTCATGCGCCGCCCGAATGGCCTGTTCATACAGGCGTTCGGCCTCGAGTTCCCGGCCGTCCAGGCGAGCAATCTCTGCGCCTGCCAGCGCGGCTCGGTTTGCGAAATTCTCCGGACAGTTCTCCGCCCAGAGCGCGAGGCGCTGGTGATGTTCGGCCAGCGCCCCGGAATGCTCCCGTCGCTCGTCCGGAGTTGCAGAATCCGACGCGGCCGCTCTCGCGAGCGCTGCATAGAATTCGTAGTCGGCCTCTTCGAACAAACCGCTGATTGCCTGGAGAAGCGGTCGTGCCTTCGCGGCCGCCGCGACTGCTTGCGCGTAATCGCCCGCATAAAAGCGCGCCTGCAGCTTACGAATCCAATACCAGCAGGCAATTAAGGACGGACTTGCCTCGAGATGCTGCTCGAAGCGCCCCTCGTCGAACCCGTCGTCGCCATAGGAGCCGAACTCCCGCGTCAGTCCCCTCAACGTCCGGATGAAACCGAGCTGCCCCGTCACCATGTCAACGACCGGGCCGAAGCGCGCTTTTTGCCCGAATTCGAGCGCAGACTCGGCTTCGCCCTGTACCTCTGCGAGTGGATCTGCGCTAGTGAGACGATTCGAGACGAGAGCGTGCTGCGCATAGGCTGCATACTGCTGGTCGCCGGTTTCCAGCGCGGTCTCCAAGCTACGGCGGAGTAACGGAACGCCCGCTCGAATATGCTGCGACCACGGAATAACCGAGAGCGCGCAACCGCAGTACACACGAGCTTTGAACCGCTCGAGGCCCTTCTTTCCGATGAGTTCGAGACTGAGCTGGCCGAAGCAGGAACCTGCTCGATAGTTGCCGAACCGGGCGCCGACGACCATATTCATCAAGCTATAGGCGTAGCACGACCCATCGCAGTTGCCATGCTCGGCACTCAGGTTCGCCATTCGCAGCAGCACAAGGCACCACAGATTCGCGTCAAGGAAGTAAGCCGGCGCCGAGAGCTCCGCGAGGACTTCCATCGTGGCCCGCCAGTCTGGATCGGACATCAGCGGCAGGTCGAAAAGCGCTTCGATGGACCGACCGCCAAGCTGCCCCAAGAGGCGCTCGTACTCTGCGCTGACCTCCTCGTCGGTGGGGCGCGGTGAGCAGGCGACGCCGGCCTCGCGCAGGTATTCGACGCAGATCTCCACAGCACGGTCGGCACGAGCGAGCGTTGTGTAAAGAGCTGCTCGTAAACACGCGACAGCGGCCTTATCCACAAGATTCGCAGCGCGAATGGACAGCGTCGACAGTCGCTCCTCTGCTGCGGCCAGATCACCCGTCAGGAATTCGCATTCAGCGCGGGCGACTTCCGTCGCAAATACGAGTGCATACCTTCTCTCCCAGCAATCCTCGGGTAATAGCGCCTCGCCCATGACCAGATAGTTCAGGGCCGAACTGTACGCAGTTGCAGCCTTCGCGCGCTTGCCGGCAATCAGGTTCAGCTCTGCCAGTTGCTCGCGTTCCTGATCTGAGGTGATCAAGGGCGCGCCGCGGTTGAGCTGATTGACGATCTCGTAGATCGCCTCCTCTTGCTGCTCCGGCGGCGTGTTCGCCGCGAGGAGCCGTCCGATGCGCAGATGCGCCTCGGGGCGCAGCAATTCCGGAACGAGTAGATAGGCCGCCTCTTGAATGCGGTCGTGGATGAAGTGGTACGAGTCTTTCCGGCGCTCCAGCAGCTCAGCGCGCACCGCCTCTGCCAGCAGCGAGTGAATCTCCGTCTCTGTCCTGCCGTAGACCAGGGACAGTGTTGCGACTGGGGCGGCATTTCCGAGGCATGCCAGCTGCTGGACTGCCTTCTGTGTTGCCGCGGTCAAGCGGGTCAGCTTCCCGACCATGAGGTCCACCAGATTATCGGTGTAACCCTTGGCGCGAATCCGACCGAGATCCCAGGACCAGCACGCCGCGTCGTGATCGAAGGTGAGCATTCCCTCCTCCGCGAGCGAGGCAATGAACCGATTGGCGAAGAACGGATTGCCAGCTGTTTTCTCATGCACCAACTGCGCGAGCGGCGCGGCGCGCTCCGCCTCGCAGCGCAGAGCTTCCGAGATCAACTGTTGGAGATATTCTGGGGCGAGGGGGGCAAGCGTGATCTCCACCACCTTGCCGCCGGCCGTCTCGATCGCCTCGAGCCTCTGCCTCAGCGAATGGGCGGAAGTGACCTCGTTAGCGCGATAGGCACCGATCAGCATGAGATGCTGCAGATCCGAGGGGGCCGCCTCAGGCCCTGTTAACAGATCCTCCAGCAGATCGAGCGTCGCCCCATCGAGCCATTGCAAGTCATCGAGGAAGAGCGCCAGTGGATGTTCCGGCCGGGCAAACACGCCGATGAACCGCCGAAAGATCAGCTGGAAACGCCTGCGCGCGTCCTGGGGAGGCAGATCAGGAGCAGGCGGCTGGCATCCGATAATGAGCTCCAGTTCCGGAACGAGCTCGATGATGAGCCGTGCGTTGGGGCCCAGGGCATCGCGGAGCGCGTCGCGCCAGGGTGCCAGATCGGCTTCGCTCTTTCCTAGAAGTCGCTGGACCAGGCTCTGAAACGCCTGAGCGAGCGTCGCATACGGGATGTCACGCTTGTATTGATCGAATTTGCCTGATGCGAACAGGCCGCGCGGCGGAACGAGTGATTTATGGAGCTCATTCACAACGGAGGACTTGCCGATGCCAGAGTATCCGGAAACCAGAACCAGCTCCGGCTGACCACCGGCGACAACGCGGTCGAAAGCCGCGACCAAAGCGTCGATTTCGGATTCTCGCCCGTACAGTTTCTCTGGAATCAGCAGCCGATCTGGCGTGTCATGTTCGCCAAGCGGGAATTCGTCGATCCGATGCTGCGTTTCCCATTCAGTGAGACAGCGCCGCAGGTCACTCTCGACGCCAGCCGCTGTCTGATAGCGCTCCTCCGCCGTCTTGGCGAGCAACTTCATGATGATTGACGAAACCGCGCGCGGAACGCCGTTCACCTTCTCGCAGGGTGGTGTCGGTTGTCTTGCGATATGACAGTGCACCAGCTCCATCGGATCTGACGCGGTAAATGGAAGGGTCCCGGTGAGCATTTCGTAGAATGTGACGCCCAAACCGTACAGATCGCTGCGCGAATCGATCGAGCGGTTCATGCGCCCAGTCTGCTCGGGGGCCATGTAGGCCAGCGTCCCGACCAGGAACTCCGAGAGCTGGCCCGATTGGCGCTCGCGCGGCAGGCGCGATGCGATCCCCAGGCCCATCAGCCACGCCTGGTCGCGAGCAGTGTTCACCAGGATGTTGGCTGGGTTGATGTCCTTGTGCACGAGACCGCGGCCGTGCACATGGCCAAGGGCAGCGGCGATACTGACGGCCAGGGCCAGAAACGCCGCCAGATCCATCGCACCATCCAGGAGTAGATCGAGTGGCGTGCCACCCGGGTCCTGAAGGATCAGTATCGGGCGGCGCTCGGGCAGCACTAGCGCGAGCGGCCGGACCACATGGGCCGGATCCAGCTCGGACCGTAAAGCGTATTCGTGCTGCATTTTCCGCAGAGTTGCTGGCGCGGGAGGGTCCGCGAGCGGAGCTCGCACGAGAATGGATGGTCGGCTCCCTGCCCGACCGCGCAAGAGCACGAACTCTGCATCTCGGCGCACTGGCTGCAGCGTGTACTGCGCTAAATCGAACGCGCTCTCCTCCGATTGCGGTGGAGCGCCTTCATCAAAGGGCCGGTGAGTAGACGTTGCGCTCATGCTTTGTCTGTTCCCCTGGCGCAATAAGAACAACGACGACGGAGCAAGCGTGAACAGCGCGTGTTCGCGACAGAGTACGCCTCGACGTGCTCGCTGTAATGTCCAGCCACGCCGCAATATCGCCGCATCAGCACACGCGCTTATGAGCGACGGTAGTGCTCACGCTATTTCGGCGGGAGCGCAGCACGATTTTGCTCATTGTGGGCGTGTACGGCCGGTCAGCGGTGACCCTCTGCATCCGCCCTGAAGCTTTCCGTGCCGTGTCGCTAGGGGTAAAATCCTGCTCGAAATCCCGCGTTTGAAACCCCGCTCTTCACTGTACTTCGCCACGTTCGCCACGCATGCACGGCATCACGTGCCGAAGGGATAGGAAGGGATAGGCTGACAGATACAGACAGGGCAAGTCGAGGGCGGCTGCCACACCTAGCTCGTTTTCGCCGAGCAGAAGCGACTCGGCGTCATTTTCGAAAGCACGAAGTGCCCTTCCGAGAGAGGATTTGGGAGAGCATGCCGCTCTGCTAGCCGCGATTCGCGCGGCGCTGCTAAAGAGCCTGGACGGTTGCACGACGCGGTGCGTGAGACGGAGCGATCCGGAGAAAAGTCGTGACTGCAATACCCGCCCTTCGCGTTATTGCCTGCACGGCATTCCTCAGTGCAGACTTGACCAGCGAACCGCGCGCTCAGGAACGGGCGCCGGCGACCGGGTCCGTCGATAGCGGCCGACCGCAGGAGGTCGTGGTGACGGCGAATCGCCGTCCTGAGAATTTGCAGTCCGTCCCGATCACAGTTGACGTCATCAGTGGCCACAGCGCCACGGCTTTCGGGATCACCGACATGCAATCGCTCGCCAATGCGGTGCCGGGACTCACCTTCGATCGCACGTTGGGAACCGCGGTGCCGTTTCTGCGTGGCGTCGGCTCGCCGGTCGGGCAGGTGAGCGCCGAGCCGTCCGTCGCGACCTATGTCGATGACGTCTACACACCAGCCGCGGGTGCGTCACTTGCAAATTTCAACAGCGTCAGCAGTCTTGAAGTGGTCAAGGGACCGCAGGGGACGCTCTTCGGACGCAACGCCGTCGGCGGGGTGATCCAAGTGCGCACCAGAAACCCGACCATGACACCCGAGCTCGAGATCAATGCCGGCTACGCGAACTACAACAGCCCGGCGGCCTCGCTGTATGTGAGCGCCGGGTTGGGCGCGAGCTTCGCTGCCAACCTCGCTCTTTACGGCGCCGACCAGGGGGAGGGCTGGGGTCACAACGTGACGACCGGCGCCCCGGCTTTCAAAAACAACCGTTACTACGGCGGCCGGGTCAAGTTTATGTGGACCCCGAACGATGCCCTGAGTTTCCTGCTCGCCGGCGACTACGACAATACCAAGAGCAGCGAAGGCTTCTATCGTCCCGCCTACGGTACGGTTGGAGCCGGTTTGTACCCCGCGCCGTCTGGCTTTTACGACCTCGTCGACTGGACGAACCCGTACTGGATCGTGAAACAGTCCGGAGTCAGTCTGAAGGTCACGGGCGATATGGGCTGGGCGCGTCTCGTCAGCACTTCCGCCTATCGGTACACCACGCAGCAGTTGCTCTTCGATCAGGCCGCCGGACCGATTCCGATCGTGCGCGCCTCGACCAACGGCCCGGACCACACGTTCACCCAGGAGTTCCAGCTGTTGTCGGCGGAGAATTCACCTCTCACCTGGATCGCGGGTCTGTTCTTCATGCGTGACTCCTCCGGCTACGATCCTGGCGACCTCCGCGGCCTCGCCGTGGCGCCGCTTGCTTTCGCGAAAACCTATACGACGCAGACCACGAAGTCCTACGCCAGCTTCGCCGATGTGACCTGGGCGTTCGTGCCGAGCACGCGTCTAACCGCCGGCTTGCGCTATACACGCGACGAGCGCTCCATCAGTGCCGCCTACGCCCTCGGCCTTGCGGGCGGTGCCACTCTGACGGAAACGACGGCCAACAGCCCCCAGTCCGCCACAACCTCCAAACCGACCGGTCGCATCTCACTGTCGCACGACTTTGCGCCCAGCTTCATGGGATATATCGCCTTCAACCGCGGCTTCAAAAGCGGCACGTTCAACGCCTTCGTCCAGCCTGGCGCCAGGATCGGCGCTCCGGTGCAGCCGGAGACCCTCGATGCCTACTCCATCGGTGAGAAGGCGGAGTTCTTTAACCATCGGCTGCGCGTGAATAGCGAAGCCTTCTGGTATGACTACAAGAACATCCAAGTGACCGAGCTCGTGCCCGGCGGCACCGCACTCCGCAACGCCGCCAAGGCGACGATCAAAGGAGTGGATCTCGAAGCCTCCATCGCGCCCACCGAACATCTGCAAATCACCGCGGGCCTCGAGGTGCTCGACGGGCACTATGACGACTTTCCGAACGGTCTCTTTTGGATTTACGCGCCGAATCCCGCCCTCGGTATCTCGAACGTCAATCCTCCGGTGGCGCCGAATCTCGCCCGATACAAAACCATTGATACGCCTCCGTTCACCTCGACGATCAAGGTGAATTATCTCCATTCAATCAGTGCGGGCGTCCTCGACTTCTCGGTGGCCTACAACCACGGTGGCAACTACTTCTTCGATGCAGACAACGGTAAGGGCCAGCTGACGCCGGCACTCGACAAGCAGAAGACCATGAACATCGTGAATGCGTCCATCGACTGGACCTCGCCCAGCGGACGCTACTCGGGGAGCCTGTGGGGCAAGAACATCACGGGGGCGAGGTACATCTCCTACGGCTTAGAGCAAGCGCTGATCACGCATTTTTCGCCGGCGCCGCCGGCGACCTACGGCATCACACTCGGAGTGCATTTCAAGTAGTTGTGAGTTGTGGTGAGCTCTCGCTCAGGGGCTCAGCGTTTGAGATTCACACGCAGGATCTCACTGATCCGAGGGCTTGATGACGGCCTCCAGATGATACCGCTGGACCTTGCGGTACAGGGTACTGCGGGAGATCCCGAGTGCTCGCGCCGTCTGCGTCAGATTTCCGTGCGAGCTCTCCAGCGCCCGTTTGATTGCGAGGTGCTCGAAGTCGTCGAGACGTGCGGCCTGGTGGGCAATGGGAGATGTGGGTGCATTCGTGGCTGCTGCTGCGGGCGATGCCTCGACAATCTCTGCCGGCAGGTCTTCGATTGCAACCTCGGCGGCCGCACACGTCAATACGAGACTCTCGATCACATTCCTCAATTCGCGAACGTTGCCGGGCATTCCATCGCTCGCCGGGCCTTCTCCATTTTCGGAGGCCTTGCTGCCAACCAGCGCTTGCAGGCGCCTGCAATCGTAACGATCGCGCCCAGTGGCTGATTCACCTCGTGCGCGATCGATGCGGTGAGCTCCCCCATCGTCAGTACACGTGCCATGTGCGCGAGCTCGGCTTGTGTGTCGCGCAGCTCTTCCTGCGCTTGCCGCCAATCGAAGCGTGAACAGCGCGCGTTCTTGCGAGACAGACTACGCCTCGACGTGCTCGTTGTTAATGTCCAGCCGTGCCGAATACGGGCGCATCTGCACACGCGCTCAGAAGCAACGCTAGTGCTCACGCTACTGGGAGCGCAGACCGAAAAAGCGGCCACGGGTGGGCGCACGGCGTGTGAGATCGAACAGCAGCGCGAGGCCCACGTTATCGACGTATTCCAGTCGCGACGCATCGACTACTCCTGGCCGGTTCGGGTTGCGCGCGAGTGATCGATGCAGGACTGCCAGATCGGTGCGGCGGTGTGGGCCGTGATTCGACCTTCCAGCACTACGCGCATACCGTGAGGGCTCATCAGGCCTCGGTCTCACGTCCAGTCGTCGTCAGTATCACTGCTGCCTGGTGCTTGCGCATCGCCTGGATCTGTGTCCGCCAGCGCTGCACCCGCGCAGACGCTTGCGAGCATGAGGAGCAGAACGAGCCGAGAATTTCGGTACAGGGTGATTCCACGCCTCAATGTTCCGCGACGATCAGTCGCACGGCAGGAAGCGCGGCCGCCGCAATCATGATCCAGGGGATCGCCGCCCACAGATATTCAGTCAGCGCGTTAGCGTGATGTGCATCTGTGGAGCTGCGCTTCGCGCGGTGCACCGCCGTGACGGTCAGCGTTGTCAGGAACAAAGACGCAACGATGCACGCGCAAATCTCGAGAACGACGAATCTCATGGGCTCAAGGGCTCGCGCCGGCTCGGCTCAGCTTCTCGCCCGCGATCTCGAGTTGACTCACGGGCACCGCAATGTCGTACCTTGCGACCCCGAGGAACGATCCGACGCCGATGATCGCGTAAGTGATGAGCTCGCGACGTAGCGAATCTCCGCGGCGGGTTCATTGACGTCGGTGCCGGCAATGGGAGCGCAGGTATGGACCGCTGGTGCGATCGCCAGGCCCCCAGTGACTAGCAATTCGAGCATTGCCGGACTCACTCGCTACATGCGAACGATGCCGCCCGCTCGCGCACGCTGTGATACAGCGCCTGGGTCTTTGCGTTCGGCGGGACTCCCAAAAAGCGTGTAAGCAATTCGCGGCAGCGGCGGTAGGCTTGCAAGGCCTCGCTGTGATCTCCCGACTCGTGATGACATAGCATCAACCCGCGATAGAGATCCTCGCTCAACGAGTCGAGCTCGAGCCCTGATTGATAGAGATTCGCGGCCTCCTGCCAGAGGCGGCGGCTCTCGCACTCACGCGCCGCGTCGCGGATCACGCGCAGAAAGCGGTCGCGCAACGCATACCGCGTCTTCAGCGCCCAAGGCTTCTCACTGCCGTGCTCGAGAAAATGCCCTTCGTAGAGATGCCGCAGGTGCTCGATACGCTCGGTGATACTCATCCCTGCATCACCAGACCGCTGCAGCTCGTGCTCGAATTCCCACATGTCGATCCAGAACTGATTCCGGTCGAGGCTCACCTTGCGCCCGGCCATGCGCACGGCATCGGGTTGCCCGAGCAACTGGCGCAAGCGATAAAGTGTGCTCTCGAGTGCGTGGTAAGCCGCATCGCCTTCGGAGTCGGCCCAGAGCGCATCGATCAGCGCGCCCGCACCCACTTCCGTGCCGCCGAGAGCGATCAGCACTTGGAGCAACTCCTGCGGCTTGCGTGCGCGTCCACGCATCGGGATTGGAGTATCCATCCGCAATAGGCGAAAGTGCCCCAGCACATGAATTTTGAAATGAGGACTCATAGACAACGCGCTGATACTGCGACCTCGTGGTGCGGCAACTCTGTCGCTGCGATATCAAACCAGTCGTCTCTGCCTTACCTTCCCCCGAAAGGGGGACTCGAAAGGGGTTTTGAGTCGCACACACTTCGAGCGTGACTCACCATGACGACGACGGATGCGCTCTCCTCGTGCTTTGTGCGTCCTCTTCAGCCTCATCGGCTGCGCCGACGCTGCGACACCAAGCCTCGACATCACGGAGTACTTCCGGACCTCTCTGAGCCTTCGGCAGGAAGCGCCGACCGTAGTCAACGCGCTCGCGCAAACCTCCGATGGATTCCTGTGGTTGGGCACGCCCTCCGGCCTGTATCGGTTCGATGGCGTCCGATTGGATCGGATTGGGTCGGTGGGTGGGGTTCGTCTGCTCGGCGAGGGCATCACGGCGCTCGCCGCTCCTCCATCCGGTGGCCTTTGGATCGGCTATCAGTACGGCGGAGTGAGCCTGCTCAACGACGACGCAATCAACAATTATCCCCTGGAAAGCGGCTTGCCCCGCGGCACGGTTAAATCGTTGGCCGTGGACACAGATGGCGTCGTCTGGGCAGCGACCTCTCGAGGTCTTGCTCGTTTCGACCGTCAACACTGGGAGGACATGACAGAACGCCTGGGATTGCCTTCACCCTACATAGAGCAGGTCTTGGCGGACAAGACAGGCGCTCTGTGGATCAATTCAGGCGACAAGCTCGCGCTGCTGCCGAGAGGCTCGTCCCGCGTGCATGTTTACGCAATACCCGCCGACAACTGGTTTCACGCGGACGCGGCCGGCCGCGTGTGGACCATGCGCAAAACGCCTGCCTGTCTCTACCTGCTCGATGCGACGCGTGACGCCGACCCGACTTGCCGGCCGTTGCCTGCAGGGACATTTGCACTCTGGCTCGTGGATCGACGCGGCAATCTTTGGATCAGCGACACGTCGGATCACATGCGCGTCGTGCCGATCCCCGATGAGAGCAAGGCAGCCGCGCCGGAGCCCCAAGCTCAGTCCCTGGCCAATCGTCCCTTCATTGTCTTCAGTGGCGGCGAGCCCCACTCCGCGCTGCAAGACCGGGAGGGCAACATTTGGTTTGGCACGGCATTGGGCCTGGATCAGATGAGAGTCTCGCGGCTGAGAAGGCACGGGCCGTTTGCGAAGAACGTCGTGCTGGCCGCCGGCAATCACAACTCCCTTTGGGTCGCCACGACGCATTTCGAACGACCCCGAGGCGAAGATTTCTTTCGCCTGGACGATGGGCGCATGGTGCCTTACGCGGGCGGACCGACAGGGGTCACCGCGTCCTACCGCGAGCCGACAGGCACCCTGTGGGTTGGTGGCTCCGGACGACTTTGGAAGTTGGAGAATCGCAAGTGGGAAGAAGTAGGCGCACCGCCTGAGCTCTCTCAAGTGACTAGCGAGACGCGCATTCGCACCCAATCGATCGCACGAGACGCGAGTGGCGCAGTTTGGCTCTCCGTCGTACGAGTGGGCTTGTTCAAATTGCAGAGCTCTCGATGGGAACGTGTGGTCGTGCCGGGTACCTCAGAGTCGGAATATCCTGCGGTGATCTATGCCGACGCAAAGGGTCCGGTGTGGTTCGGGTACCCTCACGCTCGCCTTGCATCGCTAACGCAAGGCACCTGGCGCCTGTACACAGAAAAAGACGGCATCACCGTCGGAAGCGTGCAAGCTCTCAGCAACGTCAACGGGGAGATTTGGCTGGGTGGCGACCAAGGTTTGGGGCGCATTCGTGAGGGTAGGTTCGAATCGTTCCCGTCTCTCGATGCGCTCGGCAGCGTCACCGGGCTGCTCCAGGCCAAAAGCGGCGATCTATGGCTCAGTACTTCGATCGGTGCCGTGTATATCGAGCGGCAGGAACTCGCTCGCTTCAGTGACAACCCAGGCAAGACACCTCGCTACGAGACGTTCGACTTCGCGGATGGCATGCCCGGCGTAGCCCCTGCAATACGCCCTCTGCCCACCGCCCTGCAAACTGACGATGGGCGCATCTGGTTCGAGGCCAACAACAGCTTCGCATCCATCGATCCGACGGAACGCATCAAGAACGCCGTTGCTCCCACGGTCCTCATCTGTTCGATTGCCGACGACGGACGCAGGCGCGCCCCGCAAGCTTCGCTGCTGCTCTTTCCGAAAGTGCACAATCTCGCGATCGACTACACCGCGACGAGTCTGTCAATTCCGAGCCGCGTTCGATTCAAGTATCGCTTGGAAGGTTTCGACCCAGATTGGCGGGAGGCAGGGGAACAGCGCACTGCCTACTACAACAACCTGCCTCCAGGCCGCTACGCATTTCGTGTCATCGCTGCAAACGATGACGGCATCTGGAATAGACGTGGTGCCGTCGTCTTCTTGATCGTCCCTCCCTTGTTCTATCAGACCCTGTCGTTCCGGGTTGTCGGCGTCGTGGCAGTTGTCCTGGTCGTTGCCGCGCTCTTTTTCGGTCGATTGCGTCAAGTCACTGAGAGGGAACGCAGGCGCCTCGAGCAGCGCGTGGAAGATCGCCTCAACGAGCGGACGAGAATCGCGCGTGAGCTTCACGATTCCCTCCTGCAGGGCTTCCAGGGATTGATGTTCCGACTCCAGGCCGTGCGCCAACTGCTGCCCAAACGTCCCGACGAGGCCGCTCGATTTCTGGAAGTCGCGCTCGAGGTCGGAGATCAAGCCATCGGCGAAGGGCGCAATGCCGTGCAGAACTTGCGCTCTCCGATATTCGACGACCGCGATCTGGTCTCATCGCTCGTGGCATTGGGGGCTGAGCTCTGCATCGGAGTCGAGCCCCAAGCCAAGTCGGAATACCGAGTCGTGGTCGAGGGCAGGCCTCGCGAGCTGCGTCCAAGCGTGCGCGATGACGCGTATCGGATCGTGCGCGAGGCCGTTCGCAATGCCTGTCAGCACGCACACGCCAGACATATCGAGACCGAGGTCACTTTCGGGGACGCGGATCTCAGCATCCGTGTGCGTGACGATGGGATCGGTGTGGACCCTCAGATCCTCGCGCGCGGTCAGCGGGCCGGACACTGGGGACTCCCGGGAATGCGCGAGCGGAGCGAGACTCTTGGCGGTCGGCTCAATGTGTGGAGCGAAAGAAATGCCGGCACGGAGGTCGAGCTGCGCATTGCCGCCGATATCGCCTATCCGCAGCCTCTGACAGCTGCAGCGAGCCGCATCAGAAACTTCTTCTCTTTCTCTCGATGATCGAGCACGGCCCTCGCTACAGCGAGATAATCCCGCGCTTCAAACCCAGCGAGACCGCATGCGTACGGTCGCGGGCGCCGAGCTTCGCCAAAATGTTCCTGATGTGACTCTTGGTCGTCTCTTCGTTGATGTCCAGATGGGCGGAAATCGTCTTGTTCGCATATCCGGATGCAATCAATTTGAGAACTTCGATCTCACGAATCGTCAAGGGGACATCCGCAGTGTGCTTCGCGATCTCGGCGGCGACGTCGGCTTGAACCTGCCGCTCGCCCGCGTAAACGACGCGGATGGTGTTCAATATCTCCGCACGCGCCAGGCTTTTCAGGACATAAGCCTGGGCACCGGCCTTGAGCGCTCGTTGCGCGAGCACGTCGCCCGAATACGTCGTGAGCACGATGATCCCCGCCGACGGGTCCTCGCTGCGGATTGCAATGATGGCATCCAAGCCGCTCATATCGGGCATCTGCAGATCCATCAGCGTCACATCGGGATCGAGGTCCCGGTGAAGCTGCACGGCCTCCTTGCCGGTTGCGGCTTCCCCCACGAGCTCCATATCGGTCTGGGTGGCAATGAGCGCCGCAATCCCGGAGCGCAACAAGGGATGATCGTCTGCTGAAAGAATGCGGATCGGAGGCGTATCGCTCGTCATGCTGTAAGGCATCGCACGCGCGGTTCCCCTTGTGCGTTCCCCCGAATGGGGGACTCAATGGAGCCAGTCGGGCCACACACACTACGAGCGTGTCTGCGTCCAAAACTCGAGGTGACGGCTCGCAAGAAAGAGCCACCGCAGTTGCGGCGGCTCAGCTCGTCGAGGCGGCGTGTCGCGCCATGAGCGATCAGTCGCACTTCACCCGCGCGTTCCGGCGCATTGTGGACGACACGCCCTATTCGTGGCGCCAACGCGACGTGGTGCGCTGATCGCTTCGGACCGCTAGACGATGCGCTTACGGCCAAACAACCGCGCGTCCAAGGACCACGCCCCCGGTCCCAACATGGCGAGCGCCAGGCCAAGTGCCGCGGCAACCATAGACGAGGAGTCGTATCGGTGGCCGAGGATCATGGCGTCGATCTGAATCGCCGCCTGCGCAATCGCTGCAATCGGCGTCCACAAGCCGATCCAAAGCAAGACGCTGTCACCCACCACTGCGCAACGAAAGAGCAAGGCCGTCGCGTCCACGAGATCGCTCGCGATGTGCCCAAGGCCGAGAGCCGAGAATCCGCCGGCCACGCGCAGGATCAAGAGTCCCATTCCGGGCAACGAATTGGGGAAAGTCGAAAATAGCCTTTGCACGTCCCAGTATGGGTCGGCGGGTTGCGCTCGCGAAAACCCTCAAATGGGTGAGTCATGCGTCACCCCGCCACATACGCGCTCAGGCGGCCGCGATGTCGGCGTCGTTTGCCGAGCGCGCACGCCGCCAGGCCGCTGGCGGTCGGCCGGTGGCCTGTCGAAAGTGCTTGCACAGGTGGGCTTGATCCACGAATCCGCACCGAAGCGCAATGTCGCTCAAGGGCGCGTCCGTCTCGAGCATGTACCGCGTCGCGAATTCCAGCCGACGTCGAACCAGGAAAGCGTGGGGCGATTGCCCGAATGTACGCTTGAAGGAGCGGGAGAAGTGCGCTTCGCTCAGCTGCACGAGCGCGCAGAGATCTGCGACGCGGACCCGGCACGAGATGTGCGCATCGATATAGTCGCACACCGTGCGCGCCTGCCACGCCAGCAAACGCTCTTTTTCGTCCGACACATTTTCGGCGGCTTGCGGTTCGAGCCGCTTTCGCAAGAGCAAGCTTGCTTTGCGTATCGTGTGCCTTGCGCCTTCTTGCTGGTCGTGGAGCTGATCCAGGGCCGCATTCAGCAGAGCGATGACATGATGCACCCAGTCATTGGTTTTGCCGACGTGAGTTTCCATTGTGATGACTTGCCCTGCCCTTACCATAAGTCGGGGAAGACGGTATCAGCACGGAAACTCCGTCCGGAATCACGAAATGCAGTGGCTGGGACGTCCCTCAATTGGGGGATAGCGCGAGACGAATTGCCGCGAACAGCGCGCGTTGGGGCCGCGCCAACCACGCTTCAACCTGGATCTCACCCAGACGTGCTGGCCACGTGCGAAACGAGCAAGAGGAACCTCTTCCACCGGTCCTCGGCGCATACCCTGCGCGAGTCTCGAGTAATGAACGACCTTGCAACTGCCGACGTAGATGCCGTAATGCAGATAGCCACGGCGGGCGTGACAAGGTGCGAACCCAACGGAGGTTCTTGGCTGTCGTAAACGAGCTCGTCGGTTCCGAGTAGCCCGCGGAATAGCGAGCGTTCACGCTTTGAGATCCGGAGGTCATCGGTGTCTCCTCGCCTGAGCAGGTACATGGCTCTTGACAGCAGTGGCGCGGATACCCGCGCACTGCCTGTTTACGTGCCTGACTCGATCGAGGATTGGATGTTCGCGGGCGCTTTGGAAGGAACTGCGCTCGTCATCTCACTTGGAGTGAATGTGGAGCACGCGGTCCGCGGGCAACATCGTGCGAATCTGAACCGCGGACGTGAGCGTGCGATGAACCGGACAGCGACTCGCGATCTCGAGAAGTCGGCGCTGCTGGTCTTCGGACAGATTGCCCGTCAGCAGAATTTCCATTTCGATGCAGTCGATCGTCCTGATCTCGGTGTCGCACGCGGCACAATCGTCCGCATGAACCTTCGCGTGCGTCAGAGCGATGTGCACCGCCTCGAGCGGCCACTGCTTCCGTTCGGCATACATTCGCACGGTGATGGAAGTGCAGGTCCCGAGAGCGGCCAGGAGCAGCTCGTACGGACCCGGCCCGAGATCATTGCCACCGGCGTCGCCGGGCTCGTCTGCCTCAATAACGTGTGCGCCAATCGAAACGTGTTCGAGATAGGGCGGGTCGGCCGTACCCACGTAGACCACTCTGCTCAAGTGTCGCTCCCAGCGGGTTTGTCGAGAGGCAGGTCATTTCCCCGTGGGAATCTCAGCGTAAGCGATGCCGCTAAGATTGCCCTGGGCGTAAGCGATGACGCGCTTGTCTGTGCCGTCGAGCGCCGTGGAATAGATCGAGCCCGCGAGATCCGTCACGAACATCCGATCGCCGCGCACGTTGAGAGCGATGCCGATTCCTTCCATCAAGTCCCGCAGCACGATCTGCTGCTCGGGCTTGCCATCGAGCGCCGTGCGGCTGACGGAGTTGCCTCGCGGGGGATTGCCGCGATCCGTCCAGTAGAGAACCCGATTCGCCGCGTCGATCTCGAGGTCGATCGGCTCGGGAAGCTCGACGAAGAGCTCGCTAAGATCGAGAACGAAGAGGCGGCCGTTCGGAGATGCGAGAGAAGTCATATTTCCTCTACTTATCGTGCGGCCGAGGCGCGCGTCGGTGCCGCGGGGACGGTGCCGCTCGCGCGCAGACTTTCGATGCCTTTCGCGTCGAAGCCGAGATCTTTCAGGATTTCCTCACCATGCTCACCGAGTTCAGGCGCGCGCTTGGCAGAGACTTTGGGGGCATCGTGCAGCTTGAATGGGCTGCTGACGGTGAGCTTCAGGTTGCCACCGGCGCCTTCGAGCGGCACCACGATGTCGTTCTGCACGAGCTGCGGGTCTCTGATGACTTCACTCGGCGTCCGTACCACACCGTACGTAATGTGCGCGGCATCGAGCACTTCCTGCCAGTGCGCCATGGGCCGCGAGCCGAACAGCTCATCGAGAATCGAAGTCAGCTGCTTCGAATTGGCGGCCAACTTTGCGGCATCGGCGAAGCGCGCGTCCCCCAGCAGATCCGGCCGGCCGATTCCGGTCGCAAGCGCGGGCCAGTGATCGGGCGTGACGACGAGCAGAAACCAGTTGTCGTCTGAGGACCGATACACATTGAAGATGGCGTTCGGCGGCTCGAGTCGATTGTGCAACGGGAAGAACGTCGCATCGACGAGCGCGGCCTGAACCGACACGCCGCAGGCCCACACACCGGAGGCGAGCAGCGACGTGGTGACGTATGAGCCTTTGCCCGTGCGCTCACGACGGTACAGGGCCGTGACGATGGCGGAGTACAGACTCACGGCCGTTGCATGATCGCCGCTTCCCGTCACAGGCAGCGTTGGAGGTGCGCCCGCATCTCGCGTCAACGAGAGCAGACCGCTGCGCGCCCAGTATGCAGTGATGTCGAATCCCGGCAGAGCGGCGTCGGGCCCTTTGTCACCGTAGCCGGTGATGTCCGCGTAGATCAGACGCGGGTTCCACTGCGCCACATCGTCGTAGAGGAGTTTCAGTTTCTTGCGCGCCGGTTGTGGCGTGTTGACGATCAGCACGTCTGCCCACTTCACCAGTCGCTCGAGAACTTCCACTGCGCGCGGCGACTTCAGATCGAGCGCCAGGCCGCGCTTGTTCCGGTTGTTGAGATGCCACGGATAGTTGTCTTTCGAGCGGGCCACAGGCGGGATCTTGTACCCGATGCGCCAGGTGTCGCCCGATGGTGGCTCCACCTTGATGACGTCCGCGCCAAAGTCGGACAGGATCACCGCGGCCCCTGGACCGGCAATGAAGCTGGCGAGGTCCACGACCTTCAAACCCGAGAAAACATTGTTCGTCGTCATTGATCGAATCCTGTGAAAGTAGGGATTTATCGGCCGCGGAACTGGGCCGAGCGCTTCTGAAGAAAGGCGCTCGTACCTTCCTTCATGTCTTCGGTGGACGCGCAGAGCCCGAAGTACGACGCCTCGAGTAACAGCCCTTCGTCCTGGCTGGTGTCGACGCCCTTGTTCACGGCATCGAGTGCGAGCTTGACGGCGATCGGCGCGTTGGCGGCGATCTGCTTCAAGATCGCTTCAGCGCGCGCGATCAGATTCGCCGCCGGCACGATTTCATTGACGAGGCCGATCCGATACGCCTCCTGCGCACTGATCATCTCGCCCGAGAGAATCAGATGGAGCGCGCGGGCCTTGCCGACCAGTCGCGGCAAACGCTGTGTTCCGCCGCCGCCGGGCACGAGGCCCAGTTTGACTTCGGGCTGGCCGAACTTTGCGCTCTCCACCGCGATTCGAAGCGTGCAGGCCATCGCCGTCTCGCAGCCGCCACCGAGCGCAAAGCCGTTGATCGCTGCGATGACGGGCTTGCCCAGATTCTCGATGAGGTCGAGAACGCCTTGCCCGAAACGGCTGGACTGTTGCGCTTCGAAGGCGGCGACGTGCGCGAGCTCGCTGACATCCGCTCCGGCAATGAACGCTTTGTCGCCCGAGCCGGTAAGAATGACGCCGTGAACGGTGCCATCGTCGCGCGCGGCTTCAAACGCTGAACGCAGGTCCGTCCACGTTGGGGTGTTGAGCGCGTTGAGTACCTTGGGACGATTGAGTGTCACATACGCGATGCCGTCCTTCTTTGCGTAGAGGACATTCTCGAGCGTCAGTGACGCGCCTGAAGAAATCATGAACGGGTCTCCTGTAGAAACTGGACTAGGGGGTGCCGGCTTTCGCTTTGACGAAGTCCGGGCGACGCTTCTCGAGGAAGGCGCTAATGGCTTCGCGGGCCTCGTCGGATCTCACACGGACGCCGAACTCCTGAGTCTCGACCCTCACTGCGGCTGCGGTTTCTCCGCGTGACCATCGCTTCAGCAGCCGCTTGCTCGCTTGCAGAGCGACGGCGGGCTTCTCTGCGAGCGCCGTGGCCGTTTCCATAGCCGCGGCGAGAACGCGGTCGTCCGGCACGACGCGAGTCACCAAACCCAGCTCGGCGGCCCGCCGCGCATTGAACGGAATGCCCAGGAGAAACAGCTCGGCGGCGGGGATGTAGCCGATGGCTGCGGGAATCGAGTAGCTCGTGCCGAGCTCCGGTACGACTGCTAGATTCACGAAGGGCATTTGGAACCTCGTGCTCTCCGCTGCGTACACGAAGTCGCAGTGTGTGAGCATCGTCGTGCCCGATCCCACCGTTGCGCCGTGCACGGCCGCGATGAGCGGTTTCTCGAAATCCATCAGCGCAGCGACGAACCGTTCCTGCGGACTCTCGCCGGGGTTCGGCGGATTCTTTAGGAAGTCTTCCAGGTCGTTGCCTGCGGTGAACGAATCGCCGGCGCCATGCAAGAGCACGACGCGGACTTCTTCGTTCTTTGCGGCGTCGTTGAGCAGACCCGCCAACATCGTGTACATGCCTGACGTCATGGCGTTCTTCTTGGCGGGTCGATTGAGCTGCAGGAGCAGGATGCTTCCAGACTGGCTCGTCAGGATTTCACTCTTCACTATCTCGTCGGGGGCCACGTCTCATCTCCTTGCCCGAGCAGCACTGTCGGCCACGGGATGGGACGCAGCATGCACGCTCGTAAGGTGCGTGCTCTAGCTCGCAGTTGAGATGTTTGGGACGGACTTAACGCCTTCTTCTACAAGGCCAAGCGCTATCGCCCCACTGTCCTGCGCACGCCCTCTCCGGCAAACCTTCGTCGTACGCAGCGCAGCTCAATGAGATCAAGGCCCGCATCAAGGCGGGTACGTTCAATTTCGCGGAGGAGTTTCCGGAGTACCGCTTCATCGACACGCTCGAAGTAGTCCAGTATCCGGGCAGCGTCCCGATCAGATGGCCACGTCGTCATGGCCTGGATCATTGTTCGCGAGCTCGAGACGAGCGCGAAAACCCATTCGCCCCACCTTGGTAACGTCGTGCGCAAACGGGAGGGGGTCCGTTCCGGGCAGATCGCGAACGCCCAGGCGGGCCGCGCGCCCGAAAGGGTGTGGATAGCCCCCGAAGACCGGGCGTCCACCCTCGTCGCCCAGAAAGAGGGTCGGCTTGCGGAACTCCTGCACGAGCCGGTGACGGTGCTCATGATGGATTGGCGAGGGTCTGATAGATCCGAGGTCTGCAGTCAGGTGCCTTGCAACGATCAAGTTTCGGTCCCGAAACGGTGCGCGGCCGCTGGCCGCATGCGCGGACTCCTCTCCGGCACGATTGTTGCGCACTCTCGCTGCCCCGAAACCACTTAAGCCTCGCTTCCTGCGACAGGACCCGCTCGGGTGACTACGCCAGGTCCAACAGAGGGTGATGAACCTCGCTGGTACCGTGCTTGGCGAGCTCTCCTGCGTCAGGCTTCGCCGGGAGCCCTTCTGAAAACAAATGCAGCGCGCCAGGATCAGGCGGGCGCGCTGCAGAACCGCCACCCTGCGCGGCGCACCATAGCAGTTATGGGGCGGGTGCTCGATCAACGCGATGGACTCGGGTTGTATTGCATCAATCTGTTGCGCCATATGGTCGCGTTGGATTGCGGTAGCCGTTATGTCATCTTTTTGCGCACGCCCGGGCACAGTACGCTGTTCCGCGATTATGCGAATGCCGAGACGCAGGTTCTGCCGGCCCGCAGCAAGCTCTGGTGGGATCAGGTCACCGTGCTCCGAGCCGCCCGGCGCTGCGACGCCGATCTGATCTTTAATCCGAAGTTCTCGATTCCCTTCCTGACGCGGCGTCCCTGTGCATTCGTCTTGCAGGATTCGGATTGGTATGTCAATCCTCAAAACTATCCGTGGTGGGACATCATCTACATCCGGCTGTTACTCCCGCTGTACTGTCGCAAGGCGAAGCGCCTGCTGGTCATCTCCCAATCGACGCTCGCCGACCTCGCACGCCACGGTGTGATCCACGCCGACAAGGCCAAGGTCACTCATGCCGCCGTCGCCGCGAATTTCACGCCGATCCGGGACGAAGCGGCATTGAGCCGCTTTCGCTCTACATACGAGCTGCCTGAGTCTTTCATCCTCACGGCCACCCGTGCGTACCACACCGGACACGAGAGCTCGCCGCCCTATCCGGGGGGTAACAACAAGCGCTTGCTGCACGCATATCAGCAGTACCGGCGGCGTGGTGGGCAGCTGCCGCTCGTGGTTGCCGGCCATCGCATCGAGGAATACTTGCGAACGAAAGGCTTCACGGACGCGGATTTTGCGGGGGTCCGGTTCATCGGGCTCGTCCCGAACGCGCAGATGCACCTGGCGTATCAATTGGCCGAATTCTTTGTACTCGTCAAACTGTGTGAGAGCTTCGGCCTGCCGATCCTCGAAGCGCTCGCCAGCGGTTGTCCCGCCATCGTGCCGAAGACCTGCGCTAGTCCCGAGGTGGCCGGGGGCGCGGCGCGCCTGATCGATCCTTACGACGAGGAAGATATCGCGCGGGCGTTACTGGAGGTCGGCGGCTCAGCCCAGTCCCGCTCGCAGATGCGGGAGCGTGGGCTTGCCCGCGCGCAGGCGTTCAACTGGACGGAGACGGCGCGCCGGACACTTGCGGTGCTGAATGAGATCGCATGACCCCGCGACGTGATCCCGGCGGACACGGCAACGCGCGCCGCAGCCGCGCAAATCAGCCGCCTCTATCGAGCCCCGCCTGCAGTTGAATGATCAGTCCGCGTAGAAGGCGCGGGGGTCGTGCGAGGAGCCAGCAAGGCCCGTCCATCGCAGCTGCGCAGAATCTGACCGATCTCCTCCTCCGTGAGAGCGATCTCGGGCAGTGGCTCAGTCATCGATCAGCGATCCATCCGGCCACTCGATGTGTGCACCTTGCAGACGCTGGGGCCGCAGCAACAGCATCGCCTCCGGTGGCACCTTACCGCGTGCAGCAACCTCATGATCGCGCGCCTGTGCCTTGCGCTTCATCGCCCACAGCTCCTTCCCTGAGACCATCCGTACACCGGGGTCGCGCACCGCAAAAGGCAGACCGCCACGGCGCACGACCTGCCGCAGAAAGAGCCGGATGGCATCACTGAGCTCAAGGTCATTGGCCTTTAGCACAGCCGCGGCCTGCGCCTTGAGCTCTACATCAATTCGAGCGCGAACGACTGCGTCTTTCATGGTGCTCCATTGTCCCTACAAAGGGGCTGCATATTCAAGCCGCGGCCGAATGTTGCGCCTTCTCGGCCCGCCGGCGCCGGTCCGCTGCAATTCGGTGACTCCTCCAAGTTGGACTTTTCCGCCCCGCGCGTGAAAAGTTGCAATTTCGTGCCCGCTCGGGACGCCACAAAAGTCGTACTTTCGCAAGCAAGCGTTCCATTTTTCAACGACTTACGGGTGATCGATGGGGCTCTGTTTCGTGCCCACGAGCTCAGTCCTTACGTGGCCTATCGTCATCCTGCACCGCCACCCTGCAGTCTCGCGCGCGATCCCTCGCCTGGGAGGGCACGAGCATCCTTAACGCTTGCGGACCGACAGCATGACTGAAGCGATCCTGTTCCCTCGGCGATCGTGTCCTCACGACCGCGAGCGAGTTTCAGCTGAAATACAAGTCGCGCGCCGCGCAACCCCGCGGTAATGGTCCGCAGCAATGCTGTGAGCTGTGAGGTTGCTGAGCGATTGCGCCTAGACCGTTGCTCCTCGACAAAGCACGCGCTCCGCGACGTCTTGGGAGATCACCGCTCGATGTGGCTGGTGCCACAGGCTTCTGTTCATGTTCACACGCTCCGTATGGGGCTACATGGGCTTCGCCGGGGCGTTTGCTTTACCTCGCAGGCACAACACGTCGACATGCGACCCTTTCGTTGCCTGATCACGCTGCATTGTGATCCGGTGATTGGTTCATTTCTCAACTGGAGATTCCATAGTGAAACGCCCCTTTAACGCGATGATGGCGATGACGGTGATGGCTGTGGCGGCGGCAGGCGCTGCGTCTGCGCGCAATGCCTCACCCCAAGACCAAACCGCAAGTCCGGTCAGTCCGGTGCAGGCCCTGGTGCTCAACGGTGCGCATGCACCGGCATCCGAGGTGGCTCGGAACCCCGAAGTCAATGTGAAAGAAGGCCAGCCCCTGACGGCGGTCGTGGTCACCCAGTGCAACCTGGTCGTGGCCGTGTACTTCACGATGCAGGATGGCAAGCTCGTTCGCTTCGACAAGAACGCGGGTTCGAGCATCAAGGCTGAGGATCTGGTGACTCTCGCATACAACTCTGCGAAGCGCAGCGAGCGCGTCGAAGTTGGGTGCGACAAGCTGGGCCTGCAGGCCACCGAGCCCCACAGTCGTACCGACCTGTAATCGGTCGAGAAGCTTCAGAACGACACCCGGCACTGGATTCCTGGCGTTCGCGGTTGGTTCACCACGGGGCGGGGACGGCCCAGCGTCTCCGCTGCCAGGGAGCGATTGTTGTCGGCCAGATCGGCGGACTTCTGGAAAAGTACGGGGGGCGTAATACGCAACGCGTCCTTCAGCTTGATCAGCAGCGCCACCGCGCCACAGAAGTTGTTTGTCCGACCGACGTCCGTTGCGGTGGCGGTTTGCAGACCGCCGAGGGTGGTCGGGTTCGCGTCGCGCGGGAGATTGGCGGCGTCACCCGGGTCCGCGAGGAAATGCCGTTGCAAGTAGCCGCCCTCGTGTTGTCCAAAACCGACGACGCGCAGCGCTAATCAAGCGGGAATCAGCGCGAGGTTGACGGCGCATCGACCCCGTACCGTCGTCTTTGTACAACGTAGGCGTCGGTCGCTGCCGCGCCGGCAAGTACGGCGCGGGTGGCGGCAGCGCTACACTTGGCCCGGACTACCCGATGCCACCCGCTCAGGTCTCTTGCATGCTTTCATTCAGTCCCGCAAATCTCGACTTCGAGTTTTACCGGGATCCCTACCCTACCTACCGGATGCTGCGCGAGCAGGACCCGCTGCACCTGTGCGCTGATGGGACATGGTTTGTCACGAAGTACACGGATCTCGATCGTATCTATCGCGACCGGCGCTCGTTCAGTTCCGATAAGAAGGCGGTGTTCGCGCCAAAGTTCGGCGAACGTTCGCCGCTGTATGAGCATCACACCACCAGCCTCGTATTCAATGATCCCCCGTATCACACGCGAGTCAGGCGAGCTATCGTCGGCGCTCTGACTCCACGTGTGCTCAAGGACATGGGGCCCGGCCTCATTTGCCTCGTCGACCGGCTGCTCGCGCAGATCGAGGCAAAGGGCAACTTCGATGCGATCGAAGACTTCGCGGCCGCGATTCCGGTTGAAGTCATCGGTAATCTGCTGAGTGTGCCCCAGGCAGAACGCGGCACGTTGCGTGAGTGGTCACTTGCGATTCTCGGCGCCCTCGAGCCGGTGCTTACCCCTGAGCAGCAGCAGCGCGGCAACGCTGCTGTGACCGACTTCCTCGCGTACCTGCGTACACTGGTCGCGCAGCGGCGCAGGAACCTGGTGGATGGCGACATGCTGGCTCGACTCATCCGGGAGGAATGCGCCGCGGAGCCGATCAGTGAGGCCGAGCTTTTGCACAACTGCGTATTTCTGCTGAATGCCGGACACGAAACCACGACGAATCTCATCGGCAACGCCCTGCACCTGCTGCTCGCGCACGAAGATCAGCTACAGAGGCTGCGCACGCAACCCACTCTCATCAATCCCGCAGTCGAGGAGTTCCTGCGCTGCGAAAGCCCGAATCAGCTCGGCAACAGGCTGGTTGTCGAGCCCGTGCAGATCGCAGACACGCTGTTGCAACCCGGCGCGTATCTGCACCTGTGCATCGGCGCCGCGAATCGGGATCCGCAGGTTTTTCCGGAACCAGACCGGTTCGACGTCGGACGCACTCCGAATCAACATCTTGCGTTCGCGGCCGGCGGCCATGCGTGCGCCGGCATGTCGGTCGCCAGACTCGAAGGTCAGATCGCGATACAGCGGATCATCCAGCGCTTTCCTCGGCTTCGCTTCGACGGTGAGGGAGTCCGTAGCGCACGCGCGCGGTTCCGCGGATTTCGCACCCTGCCGCTCGCAACACGGTGAGGAGCGGATTCCCGGTGAGCCGCGTATTCCAGCCCTACCCCTTCGTTCCCCACCGCCATCTGGCTCGATTGCCCGAGCTGGCCGGTGGCGCCGATCCACAGCGCCACCGCGTCGTTATCGTAGGTGGTGGGATTGTCGGGTTGGCAAGCGCGGTTGGGCTCGCGAGTTATGGTGTTCGCTCGGTCGTACTCGAGGCGGACGACACAGTCTGCGTGGGCAGCCGCGCGATCTGCATCTCGCGGCGTAGTCTCGAGATCCTCGCGCGCTTCGGCGTGCTCGAGCCCTTCCTCGCCAAGGGACTACCTTGGACGGGCGGCCGCAGCTTCTTCCGCAACGCTGAGGTGCTCCACTTTTCGATGCCGCACGATGACAATCAGCGCCTGCCTCCAATGCTGAACATTCAGCAATACTACGTCGAGCAGTTCCTGCTCGAGGCAGCCCAGAGGAGCGGTCTCGTCGAGGTGCGCTGGCAGAGCCGTGTGGAGCGCATCATGGCAAGGACAGACGGCGTGAGTCTGACCGTTGACACACCGCTCGGCAGCTATGAACTCGACGCCGATTGGCTCCTCGGATGCGACGGGGCGCGCAGCGTGGTACGAGAGGCGGCAAGGCTGAAGCTCCAGGGTACGAGCTACGAGGGCCGGTATGTCATTGTAGATGTGGCCCTCCGCAGTGAGAGGCCCACTGAGCGGCTCGCCTGGTTCGACCCTCCTTCCAACCCGGGTGCGACCATTCTGATGCATCGTCAGCCCGACGATGTATGGCGCATCGACTATCAACTGAGGGAGGACGAGGATCCCGAGGCAGCGGTGCGCCCCGAGAATGTCATTTCGCGTGTGGCAAGCCACCTGCGGATGATTGGCGAGCGCGACGATTGGGCGCCGATCTGGATCAGCCTGTACAAGGCGAACGCGCTCACGCTCGAAACCTACCGTAATGGCAGGTTGCTTCTTGCGGGCGATGCGGCCCACCTCGTGCCGATCTTCGGAGTACGCGGGGCGAATTCGGCGTTTGAGGACGCGGACAACCTTGCCTGGAAGCTCGCGCTCGTTGTTAAGGGAGTTGCCGGTGAGGGCCTGCTGGAGAGCTACTCGGCTGAGCGCGTGTACGCGGCGCGCGAGAATCTCCTTCAGGGCATGAAGAGCACCGAGTTCATGTCACCGCCCTCCTTCGGGTTTGATTTGATGCGCACAGCTGTCCTTGGGCTCGCAATCGAACACGCATTCGTGCGCCCACTCATCAACCCCCGCCAGACTCAGGCGGTTCGCTATGGCCAATCAACCCTCAACGGTCCCTCGGTGGGAGAGTTCGGGGCGGGCCCCTCGCCCGGGTGTGTGGTGGACGAGTGTCCGCTCACCCTGTTCGGTGACGCTGGACGGCGTGAAGGACATTTGACCGACCTTCTCGAGCCGTGTTTCAACGCGCTCTGCTTTACCGAAAAGGGGGCCATACCCAAGGGACTTGGTCCGCTTGAACGTACGCTACAGGCATTACTTATACCGTTTCGCCTTGTGGCGCTGACGCGCGAGCGCCCGTCGCATGGCTCGCCCTTCGTCGCATGGGATCACACTGGGCGGCTCTTTCCGATGTATGGGGCGACGCCCGGAACTGTTTACCTGGTTCGACCGGACGGGCATGTGCTCGCCCGCTGGCGGCATGCCACGCCCGAGAATGTCGACCGCGTGATCGAGCGCACCCTTCACACGTCGAGTTCACAATCGAAGGAGTGTGGGTAATGACCGAAAGCGAGCTCGATAGCCTTTACGGCGAACTTTGCCGCGCTCTCAGTGAAGTGGGTGCAGCCGCCGCGCCGCTCTTTCTCGCCCGCTTCGCTCTGCTCGCGATCGGCGAGATCGACGATGTGGGGCGAGTGCGAGCACTCCTGCTGAGTGCCGAGATTGCCAGTAGGTGCCTGTGACTGCGAGACTGCCGGAGTGGGTGGCAACCCGTTCCTCGCACGCAGACTCAAAAATCGTCTTAAGCTCTGGGCCGTGAGGTACGAGACTCCCCACGAGCCTGCCAGTCACGTTGCCGAGGCCGACGCAGCCGATTTTGGTATTGTTCATAACAAAGAGGGGTACCAAGATGACTGAACGGAGCGCCTGGCTCACCACCCGACGGTATTCACTGAACACGGAAGGCGGAATGAGCCGCCTCCTCGCCGCAATGCTGCTGCTGGGGGTCGTACTCGCGAGTACCGCGGCGGCCGATGATTCCAAGAAACTCCGCCTCATCACTTGGGCGGATTACGTGCCCGCTGACATCGTGGCGCAGTTCAAGAAAGACACCGGCATTCAGGTCGAAGTGACGCTGTCGAACAACGAAGAGATGATCTCCAAGCTGCGCGCGACAGGCGGTGCCGGCTACGACCTCGCCCAACCCTCCCAGGACCGGCTCACGGGCGTGCAGAGCGAGTTTGGCCTCTATAAGCCCATCGATCTCACGAAGGTCAAAGTCGAGCAGTTTCGGCCGGAAATCCTCGCTATCACGCGCCAGATCACCACCTTGAACGGCAAGCTCTACGGCCTGCCCTACCTGTGGGGAACCGAAGGCCTGGTCGTCAACAGCAAGCGCGCCAAGGTCGCAGACTATCCTGATCTGTGCCGGCCCGACCTGAAGGGTAAGACCTCCATGCGATTGCGACGCCCCACCCTGATGGCCTTTGCCTTCGCCGCGGGAAAGGACCCGTTCGCACTCTATAGCGACCCCAAGGCGTACGCCGCCCTGATGGAGAACGTCGGCAAGACGCTCTCCGCCTGCAAGGCCAACGTCCGCTTCTTCTTCGATAACAAGGACCAGCTGTTGAATGGTATGCGAGCCGGCGAAGTCGTCGCGGCGATGATGTGGGATACCGGCGGCTGGACGCTCAATCGCGAGAATCCCGATGTCCAATACGTCGTCCCGAGATCCGGTGCACTCGGCTGGCTCGACACGTTCGCCCTGCCTGCCAGGGGCCGTAACGATGCGGGCGCGTACGCGTGGATCAATTTCACGATGCGCCCCGACATCGCAGCGCGAATCACCCGCAACGTCGGCAACTGGACGGCGGCGCGCGGCACAGAGCAGCTGGTGGATCAGCGAATGCAGGCGCAGTATCACGCGAGCTTCCCGGAGGGCGCCTTCAAGGGCATCAGGTGGTATCCCGCGATTCCCCCAGGCCTCGAAGAGACGGAGGGCCGGATACTGGATCGCATCAAGGCAGCCAATTGAGCACGGCGGAGCCACTCACCACGGCAGACCCGTTGAGCGCTCCGGACCTCGGCGTCGTCGGCCTGAGCAAACAGTTCGCCGACCATCGCGCCGTCGACGATCTGTCCTTCAGCGTCGATCGCGGCAGCTTCTTTTCCATTCTCGGACCTTCCGGCTGCGGCAAGACGACACTGCTGCGGATGATTGCCGGATTCACGCTGCCGGACGGTGGCAATATCCTGATTGGCGGACGCAGCATGCAGGGCGTCGCGCCGAACCGTCGCCCGGTCAACATGGTCTTCCAGCATCTCGCGCTGTTCCCGATGATGAACGTGGGCGAGAACGTTGAATTTGGTCTGGCCCGCCGCGGCGTGCAGAGGGGGGAATGCCGGCGCCGTGCGGACGCCATGCTCCAGAGGGTCGGCCTCGCAGGAGCCTCGCACAAGCGCATCGACGAGCTGTCGGGCGGCCAGCGACAACGTGTTGCGATAGCCCGTAGCCTGGTGTTGGAACCGACCCTGCTGTTGCTGGATGAACCGTTGGGCGCCCTCGATCTCAAGCTGCGCGAGCACATGAAGATCGAGCTCAAGCAGCTGCAGGCCTCATTCGGGACCACCTTCGTCTACATAACGCACGACCAGTCGGAGGCGCTCGTGCTGTCCGATCACGTGGCCGTGATGAACCGTGGCCGATTCGAGCAGCGCGGCACCCCGCAAGAGTTGTACTACGAGCCGGCGACGGCATTCGTCGCGGGGTTCGTCGGGGCCAATAATCATATCGTCGGGCGCCTTACAGGGGTCGACGGCGCCATCGCCGAGATCGAGACCGACGCCGGCTGGCGCGTGCATGCGCGGAAGAGCGGCACCATGACGGTTGGTGGCTCTGTCGAGGCGTTCGTCAGACCGGAGGTCGTTAGTGTGGAGCGCGAAGCCGCTCTGCTTCCGCAGGACCACGTGCGCTACGCCGGCGAGGTCCAGAGCCTGCTATTTGATGGCGCCAATTCTGCTGTGCTGCTCACAGAGGAGCGTAGCCACTTCAATATTCGAGTGGCACTTCCGCAGACAGGCCGGCTCGCGAGTCTCGAGGTCGGTGAGCGCGTGTCCTTCAGTTACGACCCGCGGCGGGCGATCTGCTTCGCCAGCGATGGAGCCGCGACGAGCGCTACCGGCTCCAGCATGCCCGCGAGTTCGCATGGTTGAGGCGGCGATGCATGGGGTATGGCAGCGGCGGCTGATGCTGACGCTGTTGCTCGCACCGGCGCTATTGTGGCTGTTCGCGCTCATCGTTCTGCCTCATGTGGACCTCGCGCTTCTTTCATTTCGCGAGCGCACTGCGCCACGCGAATACCAAGCGGGCTTGGCCCAGTACCGGACGTTCTTCACCGAACCTCTGTATTGGCACGTGTTTGTTCGCACTGCGATCATGTCGATGCTGGCCACGGCCTTGACGCTCGTTATCGCCTTTCCGATCGCATGGGTCATCACCAAGGTAGCGCGTGGGAGGGCGAGCTCTCTGCTGTTCGTCGTTTGCCTGATTCCGTTCTGGGTGAGCGAAACCGTGCGCGCACTCGGCTGGTTGATTCTGCTTCGCGAATCCGGTGTGCTTCCGGTGCTCCTGGCCAAGTTCGGCCTCACCGCGGTGCCCGTTGAGCTTCTGTACCACGACACGACCATTCTCACCGGGCTCGTGTACACATCGCTTCTCTTCATGGTTGTGCCACTCGTCAGTAGCCTGGAGAGCCTCGACGACTCTCTCATCGAGGCGGCTTACGATCTGGGCGCCAACGGCTTGTCGATCCTCAGGCGCATCGTGATACCCCACGCGGCACCCGGCATCACGGCCGGCTGCATCGTCGTATTCATGCTGACCCTGGGCAACTATCTGACGCCGAACCTGCTCGGCGGGAAAAATTCGCAGTGGTTCACTGAGCTGATCTACACGCAATTCATCGTTCGATTCAACTGGGAACAGGGCGCCGCCTTCGGCTTCCTGCTGCTCGCGCTCTCGACCGCGATCGTAGCTCTGGGACTGCGGCTGAGCGGCCAACGCTTCGTCGACGTCATGCGCCGCTCGTGATCGCCTCCCTCCACCGCTCCGCCTGGCTGCGCGCCGCAACCGTGTTGTATGTTGCCGCCTTTTTGATTTTTCTTTTCCTGCCGCTGGTCACCGTTGCCGTATTCGCATTCAACAACGCCCCCTACCCCGCGCCGCCCTGGCGCGGATTCACGTTCGACTGGTTCGTCGGTAACGAGTCCTCCGGACGCGTGGGACTCTTCCACGATGCGGAATTGCTCGGCAGCATCTGGACGAGCGTCGTCGTGGCGAGTTGGGTGACGGCGCTTTCCCTGGCGGTGGGTACGGCCAACGCGTTCCTCATGGAACGTTTCCGGTTCCCGGGCAGGCAGGCTCTGTCAATACTCATGCTCACGCCGCTCGTCATTCCCGGCGTCATCCTGGGCATCTCGATCCTGTCGTTAATGAGCCGCATTGCCGAGTTTGCGGATGCGGAATTAGGGCTCGACCTCGATTTCCTGCGGCCGGGATTGCCGCTCGTCGTGCTCGGCCAATTCTCCTACATCGCCACGATCGCCACGCTCATGATCAGCGCCCGCCTCAAGCGCTTCGATCGCACGCTCGAGGAGGCGGCCCTCAATCTCGGGGCATCGCACGCAGCGGTGTTGCGTACGATCACCTTTCCATACCTGGCGCCCGCGCTGATCGGTTCGGCTGCAATCTCCTTTCTCATGTCCTTCGAGAACTTCAACACGACTCTGATGCTAGTCGGGGCGGATCCGCCACTTACCGTAATGATGTACGGACGCATGCGCGAGGGAGCGAGTCCTGTGCTGAACGCCGTGAGCCTGTTCCTGATGCTGGCGTCGGCTGCTCTGGTAATGACTCTGATGAGCAGGGGCTCGCGGGGAGCGCCGGCACGCACTGGCGCGCGCTCGCCGAACTGACTGCTGCGCCGACGCCATGAGCCGATCCGAAGAGCTTTCTAATTCCCGCGGCTTGGAACTATGCGCAGTGAGCGCGCATTGAAGCGGTACGCCCCATCTTCGGCTGGGAGCGTGGCGACTATCAGGAGCGTAAGGAAATGTCACAAACCGTCGCGGACGTCATGGTCGGTGTGCTCGAACAGATCGGGGTCAAGCAGATATTCGGACTGATCGGGGACTCTTTGAACCCGCTCGCGGACGCGATCCGGCGAAGCGATATTGAATGGATCGGCGTGCGTCATGAGGAAGGTGCGGCACTGGGCGCCGCCGGCCAGGCCAAGCTCACCGGCCACCTTGCGGTGTGTGCCGGCACGACGGGTCCCGGCAGCACGCATCTGGTCGCTGGCCTCTATGAGGCCGCCCGCGACCATGCCCCCGTTCTGGCTCTCTCCGGCGACATGCCTCGCAAGTTGCAGGGGATCGACTATATCCAGACGACCAAGCCCGAGCTTCTCTTCCGCGACGTCGCCCTCTATACGGAAACCATCTCTACCCCGGAGCAAGCGCCGAGTGTCATCCATCAGGCGATCGCAGCCGCCTACGCGGGCCGTGGCGTCGCCCACCTGACGCTTCCTCAAGACGTCATCGCCGCCAAGACTGATGTTGGGCCCTCCAGTGTGGCAACCCTCAAGCCTCGCCCGGAGTTTGCCGCGAGCGACGCGGATATCGCCGCAATAGCTCGCCATATCGATCAGGCGGATAGCGTGGTCATCATGTGCGGGGACGGATGCCATGGCGCTGCCGATATTCTGCGCGCCCTCTCGGACAGGCTCAGAGCCCCGCTGATCCATTCGGTCAAGGGGAAGGACATCATGCCGTACGATGACCCCCGCTGGATGGGCGGCATTGGCATGATCGGCACCAAGCCCGTGTACAACGCGGTCATGCACTGCGACCTGATGCTGATGGTCGGCACGGACTATCCCTACTCTAACTTCCTGCCAGGCAAAGGAAACGTCATCCAGGTCGACGAGCGGCCGCAAGTGCTTGGGCGGCGCGCGCCAACCGTGCTCGGCGTTGCGGGCTCGGCCCGTCCGACCCTCGAGCTGCTGCTCGACCAGGTCACGCCCAAGTCCGCTACCCGCTTTTGGGACAAGGTTACTCAGGAGCGTCAGAAGTGGGATGATATGTTGGACAAGCAGGCCGATCCGGCGCGCAGTAAGGACCGCATCCATCCGCAGGCGGTGGCCCGAACGGTCAGCGACGTTGCGAGCCCCGATGCCGTATTCGTCCTCGACACGGGCCTGAACACGCTTTGGTCCGCCAACTGGATCCGGCAAAGTGGAGCGCAGCGGATCATCGGCTCCTTCAACAACGCTGCCGTGGGAACCGCGCTTGGCCAGGCCAACGGGGTGCAAGCGCTGGATCGCTCGCGCCAGGTGATCGCCCTGTGCGGCGATGGCGGATTCAACATGCTGATGTGCGAATTTCTGACCGCGGTACATCACAAGCTGCCGGTCAAGGTGGTGATCTTCAACAATTCCGCCTTCGGACTGATCACGTTGGAGGCGCGGTCCGCGGCCCTGCCTGCCTTTCGGGAAGGTATTGAATTTCCCAATCCTGACTTTGCGGCTCTGGCCCGCGCCTGCGGCGCTCATGGCTTTACTGCCAGGCGGCCGGAAGAATTGCCGACGGCGATCAGCGAGGCCTTCGCTGTCGAAGGCCCGGCAATCGTGGATGCCGTGGTCGTTTCAGACGAGCTGCCGAATGTGCCCCACCTCGAGTTGGATATGATCGAGCACTTCGCTCTGGCAAAGATCAAGGAAGCCGTTCTCGCCGTAACCCGAGGGTGAGGGCCGGTGCTCAGCGGCTTCGCGCTCGCGTTGCTCCTGGTGGGTGCGCGCCCCACAGTGGCTTGCTGAGATTCTCGGTGAAGGCGCAGAACATAATGTTGAAGCTGATGCTGACCCTCTCCTCTGCGCTCGCATTCGCGTCGATCGAATGTTGCAAATAGGCCGGAAACAGGAGGAGCGTCCCATTCTGCACTCTCACGACGACCTGATCGGTGTTATCCGCCGTGAGGGCCACTACGGGCGGTCGAATGATTCCGGTCTGGCTCCGTGGGTCATGGAAGTTGATACTGTCCGCACCGGGGTGGGTGCGAAGGTAGTACACGCCGCTGAGATAGTTGTTTGGATGGTGGTGCGCTCGATGCGCCGCGCCTGTGGCCAGAACCGTGGCCCAACATGCGCTGATCTCAAACGCGTCGTAGCCGACTTTGAGGAAGCGCAAAATACCCGCCGCCGCGCGGCGCACGCAGGACACGAGATCCTGAAACTCTTCGAGCGTGTGCAGAGTCTGGATCGATTGCCACCCGTGACCGGGTGCAAGTGGCGGCAGGGCTCTTCTCATGCGCGCCAGTGCTGCCAGCATCTTCGCGTCGATCCCTTTGCGCAGCTGTGCCTCAAGCTGGGTCTTCCAGACGAATGTCGGGAACATCGGAATGACATCCGACCCTGAAACCCAGCGAGCGCTCTCCTTCGGCATGGGCCCCTTCCGCCGATTGGTTGTGAAGACGCGCCGCGACCAGGCAAATGTCCGCCTAGCTGAAGCGCGCGTCAACTGCGAACCCGTGCGGCGCTCCCAAGGAACGCGCCTTGCGGCGCCTGCTACGTACACTCCGTCGCAATGAAGCTGCCGGGGGTACTTGTCCTGATAGACAGTGAGGTGATCTATGAAACGCAGTATCCTGGTGTTGTGCCTGAGCACGCTGGCTCTCGTGTCCGCCTGCTCGAAGCAACAATCGAGTTCGCCCAGCTCGTCGAGTCCGCCTCCTTCATCCGACACGTCATCGCCCAATTCGAGCACGACGCCGAATCCGCCTTCGGACCAGAGCAGCCCCTCGACGACATCGCCCCCGCCCGATCAATCATCGCAATCACCGCAAAGCGGAACGACCACTCCGCCGCCGGATTCGAGCGGCTCGCCCCCGAAGTAGTCAACCTTTCCGCGCAAAGGGAGCGCCTTGCGAGCGAGAGCGGTGGACCCCGGTGCGGCGCCCCGCCACTCGAGCTCGACAGCGAGGCAGGAAGACGACAATGGCTAGCCAGCGGTCATCGCTCAGTTGCTCTGGCAAGACATCCTCGTTTCCTGTGCGGCCTTGGGCGGCACACCACTGCGTCGATGGCTACCCGCGGGCGAGAATCCGGGCCGGAGCGCCGTGCTGGCGCTCGAGACGGCCGTCGTTTGTGGAGTCACCGGCGGATTAGGTTCGCGATTCGGCTCCGGTGTCGGCGTTGGGACGCGGGGTACTGGGCTCGGATTCGGATTTGGACCGCAGGCGGCGAGCAGAGTCGTGGCAGTGGCCAGGACGACGAGCGCACGCGTCCCACGTCGCCGGCGGGCAGTTGCCGAGTCGACGGGTGGCTTGAGTGTCGAGGTAAGTGTTCGATCCATTCACCGCATAGCGGAGCATCGACCGTGCCCGGTGATCCAGCCGGAATGGAGCGCCAGAATCCGAGTCCTGAGCGTCACCTGGAGCCAGAGCGCGTCGACAGAACGAAGTTTTGATCGCTGTAACTCGAGCGCCACACATTCAAGGTGTCAACATGCATGGACTCGTGTATGCGGCAGGCGCATCCAATGACCGGAACTTCGCGACGGATACGGCGTTTTCGCCACAGCGGCGGTGTGGCCATTGCGGGCAGTCCCTGGCGTTTGAGTTTGGCCTCTCGGCTTCAGTTGGCGCTATGTCTGTGTGCCGGAGTGAATCGACATGCAAGATCTCTCCCATGCTCACGAGCGGATGATAAACGTCCAGATCGCCGGGCGCGGTCTGAGCGATTCCCACGTGCTGCAGGCCATGCGGGAGGTACCGCGCGAGGCGTTCGTCAACCCCGAGCTCGAAGAGTTTGCCTACGAGGATGGGCCGCTGCCGATCGGCGAAGGCCAGACGATCTCCCAACCCTATATCGTGGCGAAGATGATCGAGGCGGCCGAGGTGGGCCCCGACGACCGTGTGCTCGAGGTCGGCGCGGGATCAGGTTACGCGTCAGCGGTCCTGAGCCGAATTGCCGCGAAGGTCTACGCCATCGAGCGACACGCGGCGTTGGCCGAAGCGGCGCAGCAACGAGTCGACAGACTCGGCTATGACAATATCGAGTTGCGGGTCGGGGATGGCACGCGAGGATGGCCCGACGCCGCGCCGTTCGACGCCATCCTGGTGGCGGCTGCGAGTCCCGACGTGCCGCAGGCCTTGAAAGCGCAGCTTGCGATCGGCGGCCGTCTGGTCATCCCAGTCGGCGAACAGAGGTGGCAACAACGGCTGCGCAAGATCACGCGCAAAAGCGAGACCGAGTACGAGCAGGAAGACCTCGGCGCGGTGGCATTCGTGCCGTTGATCGGCGAGCAGGGTTGGGCCGAAGATGCCCGGCGCGCGGCCGGCAACCGTCTGGCCGGCCGGGCGCACGCACGAACACTCCCGCAGGTGATTTCCGACGCGGCTGAAGCGCTCCCCGCGCCCGAGGATGTCGCATTCGCGCGCTTTGTCGACCGCTACGCCGATCGCCGTGTGATTCTGCTGGGCGAAGCCAGCCATGGTACATCCGAATTCTACCGCGCCCGCGCAGCTTTCACGCGGCAGCTGATTGTCGAGCACGGCTTCACGATTGTTGCCGTCGAAGCTGACTGGCCTGATGCCGCCGCTGTGGATCGCTACGTGCGCCACCGCTCAGTTGGCACCTCGATGGAGCCACCCTTCCAGCGCTTTCCAACCTGGATGTGGCGCAATACCGACGTGGCCGCATTCATAGATTGGCTGCGCGCGCATAACGAGGCGCTCGAGACCGAGCGGCGCGCCGGATTTTATGGGCTCGACTTGTATAACATGCGCGGCTCGATCGCGGCCGTTCTCGAGTACCTTGATAAGGTCGATCCCGATGCAGCCGCCGTGGCCCGCGAGCGCTACGGATGTCTCACGCCGTGGCAGAAGGAGCCCTCCACGTACGGGCGCGCCGCGCTCACGCGCGGATTTCGCAGATGCGAGCAGGCCGTACTCGAACAATGTCGGGCTCTGCTCGAAAAACAACTCGAGTATGCGCGTCGGGACGGGGATAGCTTCCTGGATGCGGTACAGAACGCGCGCCTGATTGCCTCAGCCGAGCGTTACTACCGGATCATGTACTACGGCGGTGCGCAGTCGTGGAATCTTCGCGATACGCACATGTTCGAAACACTCCAGCATCTGCTCGAGGCAGGCGGAGCGGCCTCAAAGGCGGTGGTCTGGGCGCACAACTCTCACATAGGTGACGCTCGCCACACGGAAATGGGCGCGCTGCGTGAAGAGCTGAACATCGGACAGCTCTGCCGCGAGCACTTCGGGACGGATGCCGCATTAATCGGCTTCGGCACCCACGCCGGCACGGTCGCGGCGGCCAGCGATTGGGGCGGCGAGTTGCAGATAAAACAAGTGTTGCCCTCTCATCCTGAAAGCTATGAGCGCCTTTGCCATGACGCCGGCATGCCGCGCTTCGGACTCGATCTCGGGCGCGACGAAGCGTTTCGCCGTCAGCTTCTCCAACCGCGACTCGAACGGTTCATCGGGGTCATCTACCGCCCCGATACGGAGCTCATGAGCCACTACGCCGAGGCTTCTCTTCCGCGGCAGTTCGATGCCTTCGTTTGGTTCGACGAGACGACTGCCGTGACACCGTTGGGGCCGGAACATGCGCGTGACGGCGTCCCGGACACGTATCCGTTTGGCCTCTAGCCTCCACACTGCAGGAGATCTACCCGTGCGCGACCGGGCGCGCACCTTGCTGCGCATGTTGGCCCATATCGACCCGGATTGGAGGTGCTGACCATCATGACTCCCATCGCACGAACTATGGTCGGCGCGCTATTCGGAGCCGTCGCCATGTACTGGTTAGATCCGGCCACCGGCCGCCGCCGCCGCGCGATACTGCGCGACCGTCTTGGCAGCGCCGCAGCCGATACCGGCGATGCCGTGGGCAGCGCCGGACGAGACCTGCTGCACCGGACTCAAGGAGTTGAGGCGCGTATGCGCGCGGGACTCACCGCCGATGAGCCCGCCGACGAGGTGCTGATCGAGCGCGTACGGGCCGCTTTGGGGCGAGCCGTCTCGCACCCGGGAGCAATTGACGTGGCGACCGCGGATGGGCGGGTGAGACTGATCGGGACAGTGCTCGCTCGCGAGCATGCGGCGCTCCTGGAGGTTGTCCTGTCCGTGCGCGGTGTTAGAGAGGTGCTGGATGAGCTTGCCGTGTACGAGAACGCCGACGGAATCCCGGGACTCCAGGGGGGGCGGCCGCCGCGACGGTCGCGATTCGCCTTACTGCAGGAAAGCTGGCCTCCGGCCACAAGATTGCTCGCGGGTACCTCGGGTAGCGCACTCATCTTCTTCGGAGCGCGTCAGTTCCTCGGGTCGCGCAATCGCGACGTGCTCGGGATCGTCGCCCTGGCCGCCGGCGGCTTGCTCCTGGTTCGCGGCGCAACGAACGCGCCGCTTCGTCGGCTCGTGGGGAGAACCGACCGACGTCCCATCGACATCCGCAAGACGATCCGCGTGGAGGCGCCTATCGAAGAGGTATTCGAGGTGTTGTCCGACTACGAGAACTTCCCCGCTTTCATGCGCAATGTCCGCAATGTGAGCCGGTACGCGAATGGGCGTTCCCATTGGGTTGTGGCCGGACCCGCGGGTGTCTCCGTGGAGTGGGATGCCGAGACGACGGCGTGTGTGCCCAATGAGCTGCTCGCCTGGCGTACGGTCGCCAACGCCGCCGTCGCGCACACCGGCATTATCCGCTTCGAGCGAGCCGGAACCGGGTGCCGGCTCCATGTCGAATTGAGGTACAACCCGCCCGGGGGCGCGCTCGGACATGTGGCCGCGAAGCTATTCAGGGCCGATCCGAAAACGGAGCTCGACGAGGACCTGGTGCGTCTGAAGACATTTCTCGAAACCGGCACACCCGCACACGACGCCGCCCGCCCCCTGCGCCAGGGTCCACGCGAGCTTCATTGACCGGCTTTTCCAGGCGACACGCAGTCGTCATCAGCGCATGGTGTCAGTTCGATCTGCACGGTGGCGTGCTCGACGCCGAAATCGTTGCGCAATACTGTTTGAATGGCGATGAGCGCCCGGTCGCGGTCGGCCCCGTCGCCGAGAACCGCGTGCAGGGTCATGACCGGCCGTTTGTCGGTCAGTGACCAAACGTGAAGGTGATGTACGTCCGTCATATCCGGTACGCGTGCCAGCAGTTCACGCTCAACCCGTGCAGGGTCGCAGTCGGACGGCGCACCTTCGAGCAGGATATGCGCGGATTCCCGGCATATCCGCCACCCGCTCACGACCATGAGGAGTGCGACCACTGACGACAGAATCGCATCAACGGGCATCCACCCGGTGAGCATGATGATGCCGCCGGCTATCAGCGCCGCGACGCTGCCGAGCATGTCGCCGATCACGTGGGCCAGAGCGCCCCGCACGTTGAGGTTGCGCTCGCCGCGTGCCAGCACAGAGAAAGCGGCGATATTCACCAATAAGCCTAGAGCCGCGACGGCGGCGACTACATTGCCTTGGATACTCGAGCCGAGACGCAGGCGTAGGACGGCCTCCGTCGCGATCCACACCGCCAGCACCAACAACGCCAGGCCGTTGACGAAGGCGGCGAGCACCTGCCAACGATGATGGCCGTAGCTCATCGACTCGGTGGCGGGCCGACTGGCGGCGCGCACCGCGGCATAGCTCATCGCCAACGAGGCCATATCGGTGAGCATGTGGGCCGAATCGGCGAGCAGCGCCAGGGAGCCTGCGACCCAGCCGCCGGCCGCCTCGATGACCATGCAGCCGCCGGTCAGAAGAAGCGCCCAGAACAACTGGCTCTGGCTCGTGGGCGCCCGATGGTGGTGAGCGTGGCCCGTCGCGCCATGGCCATGCCCATGGCCCTGATCATGACCGTGGCCATGATCGTGCCGGTGTTCGTGCTGTGCGTGTTCGGGCATGACTCGCTCTCGTATCACTTCAGGTAAGCGTGTACAACTTCGATGAGGTGCTTCGCGCCTTTGGCACGCTCTCGATCCCGCTCGTGTGCGGGATCCGAGACGTGCATGCGGATGTGATCTTCGAGGAGCTCGGCCATAAGGCTGCTGGAAGCACCCCGCACGGACACAGTGAGCTGCATGACTTGGGCGCAGTCGACATCCGCCTCCAGCGCGCGCTCGATGGCATCGACCTGGCCGCGCAGGCGGCGAACGCGCTGTAGAAGCTTGGTTTTTTCCTGGATCGTGTGTCCCATGGCTCGCAACCTCCTATAGGGTGGGGGGTATCCCATACCATGGGGGGTATGGTACCAGAGGTCGCCTGCAAGAGCGCCCTGTTCGCTTGACTTCGGCGCGGCGCGGGAAAACAATCCGCGCCGTCTCAATCTGCGGGGGCGGCGCGTGGCTTGTTCCCCCGGCAGTGGCCCGATCGCTGCTCGCTCACCCGGAAGAGACCTGATGTTACGCAAGTTGAGTTTTCCGGCGCGCCTGCGGCTTGCCGCGGTCCTTCTCGGGTACGGGATCGGCGCACCCGACGGCGACGCGGCGGATGCTCCCGGCCGGTTTTCGATTCACTGGCAGGCAACCTACGTGGAGCAGGAGACTTCCGGCTTCCGTGCTCCCTACAGCGGCGCCAATAGCCTTTCTCCCCGTATGGGCCGGGAAACCACCGATGTGACCCTGTATCTGGGAGCACGTCTGTGGCCAGGTGCCGAGCTCTGGATCAACCCGGAAATCGACCAGGGTTTTGGCTTGGACAATACCCTCGGAGTGGCGGGATTTCCGAGCGGCGAGGCCTATAAGGTCGGCAAGAACAAGCCGTACTTGCGGCTGCCGCGCCTGTTTGTGCGCCAGACCGTCGACCTGGACGACACGCGTGAGGCGGTCGAGGGCAGCGCAAACCAGTTCGAGGGTCAGCGCAGCCCCAACCGCCTGGTCTTCACGGTCGGAAAATTCGCCGTCGGGGACGTGTTCGACACGAACCAATACGCTCACGATCCGCGTGTGGATTTCCTGAACTGGGCCGCCGTGGATGCGGGCACATTTGACTACGCGGCGGATGCCTGGGGTTATACCGTTGGCGCGGCCGTCGAGTGGTATCAAGGACCGTGGACGCTGCGCGGGGGGCTGTTCGATTTATCTGACGTGCCCAACAGTGAGCATCTGGACCCCGGATTGCACGAATTCGAGCTCACTGCGGAACTCGAGAAGCGTCACGAAATCCGCGGGGCTCCCGGTCGGCTGCTCCTCACAGTTTTCGACAATCGGGGCCGGATGGGGCGTCTCGATGATGCCGTGCAACTTGCGCAACGCACGGGTACTCCAGTGGATATCGCCGCGGTGCGCAGCTACCGCAGTCGCCTCGGCGCGAGTCTTGGCTTCGAGCAGCAGCTCGCGTCCGATCTCGGAATGTTCGCGCGTGTCGGCAAGGCTGCGGGCAACGTAGAAGCGTTCGAGTTCACCGATATCGACCGTACCGTCTCGGTGGGATTGTCACTGAAGGGACCGCGCTGGGGCCGTTCTCACGATACCGTCGGGCTGGCCGTGATCGTCAACGGCATCTCCGCGGCACGCGAACGCTATCTGAACGCCGGCGGGCTGGGCATTCTCGTGGGCGATGGCCAACTACCGCATCCGGGACCGGAGCGGATCGTAGAGGGCTACTACGATGTGGCTGTTCTCCAGCAAGTTCACCTGACCCTCGACTATCAATGGGTCGACAATCCGGCTTACAACCGCGATCGCGGTCCGGTGTCGATCGGGGCTGTGCGCCTGCATGTGCAGTTCTGAGTGGGCCAGCGCGCGCTCTGCCCGAACGGGGCGCCCACGCGCTCCCTCCGCACGCACGAACGGCATCCGTCCCGTCCGCACGTGCGCCATCGGCCGTTTGTCATTAGCGCCGAACGGCTAGCGTGTCAGGTGGCGTTCGTGCCACCACTTCTGAACTGCGGTATCCATGAGCATCGCCCAGACCGCAAGAGCGGTCACGAGCAATCCGACGATCACTGCGTTCGTAGTCGGCCGTACCTGATCGCTATATCCCAACGCCCAGGGTGATGCGAGCAGGCAGATGCCGAGGATGATGTTGAGAGCTTCCTCCCAAGCCTTCGGCATGTAGACGGCAATACCCGCAAACGCGACGATCGCCAAACCCAGGATCCAGGCGGCCCGCATTGCGGGATTGCCCGCCACGGCGAATCCAAGGAGTGACGGCGATGCCAACATCCACAAACCCAGGACTGCATTGGTCCAGTCCTGCCATCGTTTCGGTGTCATAAAGCCTCCCGGGCCAAGCGGCCCAGCTTCGAGTCCGGCAGCATGGCAGGCACGCGCCTGCGATGCCGCCGACGGAAGAATTGTCCCACCGATCCGACCCGCTGTCATTACTGTGGCGGCCGAGGCTCTGACACGTTGTGTTCAAGCTTGCAGCCGGTCTCACGCAGCAGGTCCTGGCGCCGGGTCCGCCCCGCGCTGCCTGCCATTGGAGGATCCCCGCCGACCCCATGCTAAATTACAGCCCCCTTTCCGGGTTGGAGCGCACCATGCCACGCCAGAGACGCGCAGACTTCTTCGAGGAGGTTGAGCGAATCGAGCAGGTACTGTCCCAACTCCTCGACGCAGAGCGAGACGCTTTCCGGCGCTTGATGGACGCACCCGAGGGGCCTGCGAAGGGTGCCGCCCTGAGCTCGTATCGGCGCGCTGCCGGGGCACAGAAGAAGGCGGTGGATCGGCGGCAGAAATTCCTCGAGAAGAATCGGCCGTGATGATTTCAGCGCACGTCAATCGCTCGCTTCACTGGGCACGCGTGGTTGCCGCCGCCTGTACGGCAGGCGTGCTGATTCTATTCGTGGGAACGGCAACGGCGCAGGACTGGCCAGGTCACGAGCGGCTTACGAAAGATCAGGTGGTCGCGGCTGTTGCCAATAGTTCCACGCGCGCGCCGGCGGAACTGTCCGCAAAGAACCTGAGCGGCCTCGAGCTGTCCGGAGTCGATTTCAAGGGCGCCAATCTCAGTGCCACGGTCTTCAATCGGGCCATCCTCCACGGCGCCACTCTCGCGGGCTGCAATCTGACCGTCAGCTTCGGCGAGGGAGCCGATTTCAGACAGGCGGATTTGCGCAACGCGGTAATGTTCTCCATGCAGCTCGCCGGCGCGGACTTTCGCGGCGCCGACTTGAGCGGCGCACGTTTCATAGGCGACATGAACCACGCGCGCCTCGAAGGGGCAGTCCTCAGAAACCTGCACGCGGGCGCCGATATGACGAATCAATCCATGGGCCTGATGAACGCGCGATTCACCGCCGCCAAATTCAACGCCGCCGACCTTTCGGGAGCCGACGTGTCGCGCGCGGATTTCAGCTTTGCGGATCTGTCGCATGCCCGGCTGGCCGGCGCCAAAGCTGTGCGAGCTGACTTTTCCGGTGCGGATTTATCGGGCGCGGACCTGTCGAACGCCGACTTGCGAGAGGCGACCTTCATCGACACCGATTTCACGTCAGCCAAGCTGAACGGGGCTCAGTTCGCCGGCTCAAACTGGCGTAATGTCCGCGGCCTTGCTGACGCGGCCGGGCGGGGAGCGACTGGTGTCCCAGACAATTGATCGATACGGCCCTGCACCGCCAGCGCCTTTTGACTCGCCACGGGAACGAGCCTGACCTCGAGAGCGCGCGGACGTTATTTCGGGGGCGAGGTGCTCTCTTTCGGGGTGTGGGCCTGGGACGGATGCGGATTGCCGCGTGAGAAGGCCTTGGCCGCGTCAATCACCGGGATCATGCCGTCGGTTTTCTTCATCTTGTCGAATTTGCTGCCGGCGTAGGCCAGGAATTCCTCCTTGGAAATGGTCCCGTCGTGATCGGTGTCCATCGCCTGCGCGTTGAAGGCCAGTCCGCCGGTCGCGAAGTCCTTGGCGGCCACGGAGATGGGAATGGTCTTCTTGCCGTTGGCCATCTTGTCCCACATCTGCTCGCCATACTTCATCATCTCTTCCCGGCTGATCATTTGGTCGCCATTGGTGTCCATGTCCTTCGCGTCGAAGTGCAAGTTGCCCGTCGCGAAAGTGTTGGTTTGCGCATACGCGCTACTGACGGGGAGCAACAGGACTACCGCAAGCATCGAGCGTAGTGTGAACATGGAGGCTCTCCCTTCAGGATTTTCGTGAAGACCCGTGGAAGACCCGTGCCGGTACGGATACCGTCTGCCGGCACGCGCTGGCTGCAGTATGCGCCCGCCGCCCAACATCGGGAAAGATCGCCAACCCGGCGCTCAAACCCCGATACGCACTGGTGAGTTACCCGGAGGCTATGTACCGTCCTTGGTACACTATCAGGTGCCCTGTGCAGACCCGCAACCCGATCACCGTTTGCCGTGCAGATGAGCCTCCAGAAACCACAAGTCCTTGTCGGTCTCCCGGGAGATGCCAGTGAACAGGTCCGAGGTATCGGCGTCTCCGAGTCGCGCAGCCTCATCGATGCCCTTGCGGACTTTACCGCCGAAATCGGCGAGCGCGGACGAAAGCGCTTCGACGTGCTGCAGGCCATCCGTGATGTCCTCGGGGTATGGTTTCAGAGACGTCGTACGAGCGGCAGCGGCGACGGTACCGTGCGCAATCCCGCCGAGTGCCGTGATCCGCTCAGCGAGCGTGTCAATGTGATCCTCCACGTGCTCGGCAATAGTGTCGAACAGCTCGTGCAGCGCGATGAAGTTCGGCCCCTTCACGTTCCAATGAGCCTGCTTCGCCTGCGCGCCCAGATCGATCGCATCCGCCAACCGCAGATTCAACAGCTCGACCGCGTTGCTGCGGACTGTCAGTGGCAGATCGTTTTTCGTGTTGTACATGATGTTTCCTCATCTGAGTGACTATGCGGCAATTCTCGGCCACGGTGACGCGCGTCGCCAATTGTCCCTTTGGATGAGGAAGATAGGCGCGATCTATAGGGGCTGCCGCGATGCTGCGGGCCTGAGGGTGTCACCTTCGTCAGGTTTGACGAGCGAGGCGTTTACGGGGCGCGCATGCTGTTGAACACCAGCAATCCACCGAAGCGGCAGCTCAGCTTTACGCTGGACGATACGCGCTACATTGCATTGGTAGTCGTGGCAGATGATCCGCCGCGGATAGTTCCTACCCGTTAAGCGCTCCTCGAAGAGAATCGCTCACCCTTGCCTTGTGAAATGTCGGTACCGGTGATCGATGCGTCGCCCGCGCTTGTGGGTGCCGCACGGAGGGGCATAGACTCGGGCCGCTTGCAGGCATGAAAAGGTGACTTCCATGGCTGACATGACCAGGCGCCGGTTCCTGATGGTGACGGGCGCTTCGCTGGCGGGATCCAGTCTCGCGCTACTGGGCTTCTCCCCTACCGCGGCACTCGCCGAGGTGCGCGAATTCAAGCTCGCGCGTACTACTGAAGTCCGCAATACCTGTCCGTACTGCGCCGTAGCCTGCGGCATCATCATGTACGGGCTGGGCGACGACGCCAAGAACGCCAAGTCCAGCATCATTCACATCGAAGGCGATCCGGACCATCCGGTCAATCGCGGCACGCTTTGTCCCAAGGGCGCGGGCCTGATCGATTTCATCCATAGCCCCAGTCGCCTGCAACGCCCCGAATACCGCGCACCGGGCTCCGACAAATGGCAGCCGATCTCATGGGATGAGGCGCTTGGTCGTATTGCCAAGCTCATGAAGGAGGATCGGGACGCCAACTTCGAGGCGAAGACTGCGGACGGGACGACGGTGAACCGCTGGCTCACGATCGCCATGCTGGCGGCTTCGGCCGCCAGCAACGAGGTCGGCTATCTCACCCACAAGGTGATGCGCAGCTTCGGAACACTGGCTTTCGACAATCAGGCGCGTGTGTGACACGGCCCGACGGTGGCAGGTCTTGCCCCGACGTTTGGCCGTGGAGCGATGACGAATCACTGGGTCGACATAAAGAATGCCGACGTGATCCTCGCCATGGGCGGCAACGCCGCGGAGGCCCATCCGTGCGGCTTCAAGTGGGTCACCGAGGCCAAAGCGCACAATAAAGCGCGGTTGATCGTCGTCGATCCGCGCTTTACCCGCACGGCCTCGGTCGCTGACATTTACGCCCCGATTCGGACAGGCACGGATATCGTGTTCCTGGGCGGCGTCATCAGCTACCTGCTGGCGAATGACAAGATCCAGCACGAGTACGTCAAGAACTACACGGATTTCAGCTTCATCGTCCGCGAGGACTTCGGGTTCCAGAACGGCCTTTACTCTGGCTACGACGCGGACACGCGCAGTTACCAAAGGTCCACCTGGGACTATGAGATGGGTCCCGATGGTTTCGTGAAGACGGATCCCTCGCTTAACCATCCACGCTGCGTCTACCAGTTGATGAAGCAGCACTACGCCCGGTACACGCCGGAAATGGTCGCGCGCGTCTGCGGGACACCACAGGACAAGTTCCTGCAGATCTGCGACATGCTGGCCTCGACGGCTACTCCCACGCGGGCGATGACGATCATGTACGCGCTCGGCTGGACACAGCATTCGGTCGGATCGCAGATGATCCGCCAGGGAGCCATGGTGCAGCTCCTGCTCGGCAACATCGGGGTCGCCGGAGGCGGCATGAACGCGCTGCGCGGACATTCAAACATCCAGGGGCTGACCGATCTCGGCCTGATGTCCGACCTGTTACCCGGCTATCTCAATCTGCCCGGCGAAAAAATGAAGGACTACAAGGCATATATGGCGGCGCACGACTTCAAGCCGCTGCGGCCGAATCAGCTGAGCTATTGGCAGAATTACGACAAGTTCTTCATCAGCCTCATGAAGGCGTGGTGGGGTGACGCCGCAACAGCGGACAACAACTGGGCATATGACTACCTGCCAAAGCTCGACAGGCTGTATGACATGCTGCAGTTCGTCGAGCTGATGAACCAGGGGAAGATGACCGGCTTCATCTGCCAGGGATTCAACCCGCTCGGGGCGGCTCCGAACAAGGCGAAGTTGAACACGAGCCTCGCGCAGCTCAAGTTCCTCGTGATCATGGATCCACTGGCCACCGAAACGTCCGAGTTCTGGCGCAACTTCGGTGAGCACAACGACGTCGATCCGGCAAAGATTCAGACCGAGGTTTTCCGGCTGCCGACCAATTGCTTCGCCGAGGAGAACGGCTCGCTCACGAATTCCTCGCGCTGGCTGCAATGGCATTGGAAGGGGGCGGAGCCGCCAGGAGAGGCGCGTTCCGACCTGCAGATCATGGGCGAGATCTTCACCCGCATGCGGGCCATGTATCGCACCGACGGTGGCGCTTATCCCGACCCCATAGTGAACCTTTCGTGGCCCTATGCGCGGCCCAACAGTCCTACTGCGGAGGAGCTCGCCCGCGAGTACTCCGGCAAGGCGCTGAAGGATCTCGCCGATCCAAAGGATCCGACCAAGGTGACGCGTAAGGCCGGCGAGCAGCTGGCCGGCTTCGCCGAGTTGCGCAACGACGGCAGCACGGCCAGCGGCTGTTGGATCTTCTGCGGCGCGTGGGGGCCGACCGGCAATCTGATGGCGCGACGAGACAACTCCGACCCCACTGGAATCGGCCAGACCCTCAACTGGGCCTTCTCATGGCCCGCCAATCGCCGGGTCCTCTACAACCGCGCTTCCTGCGATCCGACCGGCAAGCCGTTCAATCCGGACCGCACGCTCGTAGCCTGGAATGGCAAGGCTTGGGGGGGTGCGGATATCCCCGACTTCAAGGTCGACGAAGACCCTACGCATGGCATGGGTCCCTTCATCATGAACGCGGAAGGAGTAGGCCGGTTCTTTGCGCGGACTTTCATGGCTGACGGACCGTTCCCGGAGCATTACGAGCCGTTTGAGACACCGCTGTCCAGCAACCCGCTCAGCCCCAACCAGCCGGGGACCCTGAATAATCCAGCCGCACGCGTGTTCGATGACGATCGCAAGGCGTTCGGCAAACCGGATCAGTTCCCCCACGCGGCGACGACCTATCGGCTGACGGAACACTTTCACTTTTGGACCAAGCATGTGCGCCTGAATGCGATCATCCAGCCGCAGCAGTTCGTCGAGATCGGCGCTGCGTTGGGGAAGGAGCTCGGCATCGCCTCCGGTGATCGCGTGAAGGTCTCCTCGAACCGGGGCTACATCGACGCCGTGGCCGTCGTCACCAAGAGATTGAGAGCGCTTCAGGTGGATGGCAAAACGCTGCACCACGTGGGCATTCCTATCCACTGGGGCTTCAAGGGGCTCGCGAAACCCGGTTTTCTGGCCAACACGCTGACACCGTTCGTCGGCGATGCCAACTCACAGACGCCTGAGTTCAAGTCGTTCCTGGTCAAGGTCGAGAAGTTATAGAGAAAACCCATGGCACTGCAATCCCTCGACATCATCAGGCGCTCGGCAACCACCCTGCCCTCACCCGAAATACGCGAGCCTACCGGCGGACAAGACGTCGCGAAGCTCATCGACACGACGAAATGCATCGGCTGCAAGGCGTGTCAGGTCGCCTGCATGGAATGGAACGATCTGCGCGACGAGATCGGTACGAACGTGGGTCAGTACCAGAATCCGCACGATCTGAGCGACAGCTCCTGGACCCTGATGCGATTCGCCGAGGTCGAGAACCCCAAGGGCGATCTCGAGTGGCTCATCCGCAAGGACGGCTGCATGCACTGCGCGGATCCGGGCTGCCTCAAGGCGTGCCCGTCTCCCGGCGCGATCGTGCAGTACTCCAACGGCATCGTCGATTTCCACGAGGAGAACTGCATCGGCTGCGGCTATTGCGTGACGGGGTGTCCGTTCGACATTCCACGGATCTCAAAGAAAGACCACAAGGCCTACAAGTGCACCCTGTGCTCCGACCGCGTCGCGGTGGGACTCGAACCGGCTTGCATCAAGTCATGCCCGACGGGCGCCCTCGTCTTCGGCACCAAGGACGACATGAAGCAGCATGCCGCGGAGCGCATCGAAGATCTGAAATCCCGCGGATTCGAAAATGCAGGGCTGTACGACCCCGCGGGAGTGGGCGGCACTCACGTCATGTACGTGCTGCACCACGCAGATCAGGCGCCACTTTACAGCGGGCTGCCTCAGGACCCGCACATCAGCCCTAATGTTCGGTTGTGGAAGGGAGTCTCGAAGCCGGCGGCTCTTGCCGTCATGGCGTTTACGGCGCTCGCCGGATTCTTCCACTACATCCGCGTCGGGCCGGACGAGACCGACGCCAGCGATGAGGCCGCCGCGCAGGAGATGGCCAGGAAGCAGGAGAAGGCGCCATGACAGACCCTGGACTCGGCACGAACGAAGCGGACCGCCGCGCGACGGCGGCACCCGGTCGTCTGGACACGATCCTGCGCTACACCGCGGAGGAACGCACCAATCACTGGATTGTGGCCCTGTGCTTCGTGCTCGCGGCCCTATCGGGCCTCGCCCTCTTCCATCCGGCGCTCTTCGGGCTCAGCGGTCTGTTTGGTGGCGGCCCCTGGACCCGGATTCTGCATCCGTTCATCGGCCTGGCTATGGTGGTCGCCTTCCTGTTTTTCGGGGTCAAAGAGGCGTCGCACAACCGCATGGAGCCGCGCGACTGGGCGTGGCTTCGACACGTTGGCGACGTCGTGAACAACCGGGAGGACCGGCTTCCGGAGGTCGGGCGCTACAACGCCGGCCAGAAGCTCGTGTTCTACGCGATAGTCCTGTGCCTCACGGGCCTGCTGCTGACCGGCATCGTCATCTGGCGCGCATACTTCTCGCTGTATTTCCCGATCAGCGTGGTCCGCGTCTCCTCCGTCCTGCACGCGTTCTGCGCATTCGTGCTGATCTGCACCATCATCGTCCACATCTATGCGGCAATCTGGGTAAGAGGCTCGGTGCATGCGATGACCCGAGGGACCGTGACACCGGGGTGGGCATGGAAGCATCATCGGGCCTGGTTTCGAGAGATCATGACCCATGCAGCGAATTCTCGACCCCGCTCAGATTGAAAGCTTCGCCCAGCGAACGATTCCGCGCATCCGGCTTCCCGATTCCGCCAGTCTTTTCGCGAGGCGCGCCGAGCGCCTGCGTAAGCTAGGCAAAAACCACGCCGTCGGTGATTACCTCCGACTAATGGCCGCGGTCAGCGACGCGCAGCAAGCGGCGCTGGACACCTTGCCGCTGCTGCCATCCCCCTCCGGACAGGTTGCCGACCAGGTAGAACAACGGATGGCGCAGGCTCGTACTCATGCCATGCCACCGCTGCAGGCGTCCGGATGGCCGCGCGACAGCCGCTGGCGCACGATCCTGAATGAGCTGTGCGACGCTGTTGCTGCGTTACCGGATTCTCCCGACGCCGTGCGAGCAGCGTGCGCCCGGGTGCGCGAGCGACAGACGGCGCAGTTGGAAGAACAAGCCGATCTACTGCTCGCGGCCGGTACTCACGGTGTCGATGCGGAGGCGGCCCCCTTCATCATGGCCGCGCTGCAGGTGTATTGGGTGCACTTGGTGGCCTCTCTAAACATGGATGCCGCCAGGGATCTGGCCATCGAGCACCATTCCGCCGCCACCGTGGACGTGTCAGGTGTTTGTCCGGTCTGCGGCACCCTGCCGGTTGTCAGCGTAGTCCGCGCAGACAAGCAATATCAGGGCTACCGTTATCTGCATTGCGCGCTGTGTGCGACCGAGTGGCATCTGGTGCGCGTCAAGTGCAGTCATTGCCTGTCCACCGAGGGCATCGCCTATCAGTCGATCGAAGGCGGTTCCGAGGCGGTCCGCGCCGAGTCCTGTGAGCACTGTCACACCTACCGGAAGATTCTCTATCAGGAGAAGGACATGGATGTAGAGCCCGTCGCCGATGACCTCGGCAGTCTCGCGCTCGACCTGCTGATGGCAGAGGAAGGTTATCACCGCGGTAGCGGTAATCCACTGTTGTGGCAAGCCTCGGAAGGCTGAGCCGTGGCACCCTTCGCGCAGGTACCGGCGCATTTGAGCTCCGACACGTCTAACTGATTGCCGTCCATGCACGAGATGCTCAACTCCGGGGGAACTGCCAGTGCGGCTGACATCCCCTCCGTCGACCGGCTGCTCAACCAGCCCGCACTGGGAGCCCTGCTGGCGCAGCATGGGCGTACGCGGGTTACGGACGCGCTGCGTTCCCATCTCGAGGAACTGCGTCGCTCGGGATTGGCAGGCGCGCTTGATTCCGCGGCGTTGTTAGACGGCACCATCGCTTCCGTCCTCCAGACGAAGTTCGACGCCGCCGCGCGCAGGCGGTTACGGCCGGTTTTCAATCTGACCGGCACCGTTTTACATACCAACCTGGGCCGGGCGGTGCTCCCCGACGAGGCCGTGGGCGCGGTAGTGCAAGCAATGGGCGCGCCGGTCGACCTGGAATACGATCTTGCCTCAGGCGGCCGCGGCGAGCGCGACACGCTCGTCGAACAGCTTCTTTGCGAGTTGACGGGAGTCGAAGCCGCGACAGTGGTCAACAATAATGCGGCGGCCGTGTTATTGATTTTGAGCACGCTGGCGGCGCGACGGGAAGTCATCGTGTCGCGGGGAGAGCTCATCGAGATCGGAGGCTCCTTCCGTATTCCCGACATCATGCGCCAGGCGGGCGCGAAGCTGGTCGAAGTCGGTACGACGAACCGCACCCATGTGAAGGACTATGCCGAGGCGATCGGACCGCGGTCTGCGCTGTTGATGAAGGTGCACACCAGCAACTATGTCATCAGCGGCTTTACCCATAGCGTGGGCGTTGCCGAGCTCGCCGAGCTGGGGCGCTCCCGCTCGGTCCCGGTGGCGGTCGATCTCGGGAGCGGGTCGCTCGTCGATCTGACGCGTTGGAATCTTCCCAAGGAACCCACCGTGCGCGAGACCTTGAAGGATGGCGCCGACCTGGTGTCCTTCAGCGGGGACAAGCTGCTGGGCGGCCCGCAGGCGGGATTGATAGTCGGGCGAGCGGACCTGATCGCCAAGCTGAAAAAACATCCTCTCAAACGGGCATTGCGGGTGGGGAAACTCACCCTGGCGGCCCTGGAGCCCGTGCTGGCACTGTACCAAGCGCCGGAATTGCTGGCTGAGCGGCTGACGACATTGCGCCTGCTGACCCGCGCTGCTGAAGCCATTTCGGCGCAGGCGGCTCGGCTGCGGCCAGTGTTGCAGCAGGCGGTCGGCGGTGCCTACGATGTTTCGACCGCGCCCCTGTCGAGTCAGATCGGCAGCGGCGCTCTGCCGGTCGATCGATTGCCCAGCCATGGCCTGGCGGTGCGGCCCGTCAAGGGAAGGCGCGGCGGCCTCGATCGGTTGGAGCGGGCACTGCGTGAGTTGCCGCGGCCGGTGATCGGGCGCATTGCCGACAAGACGCTGTGGCTCGACCTGCGTTGTCTGGAAGAGTCCGAAGAAGCTGCCTTCGTCGCGCAGTGGAGCGAGCTGCGTCCATGATCGTCGGAACGGCCGGCCACATCGATCACGGCAAGACCACGCTGGTTCGCGCGCTGACTGGTGTGGACACCGACCGGCTCAAGGAAGAAAAAGAGAGGGGCATCTCGATCGAGCTCGGATACGCCTACACCCCGCTGCGGAATCGCGAAGTCCTGGGGTTCATTGACGTTCCCGGGCACGAGCGCCTGGTGCATACGATGGTCTCGGGGGCGTGCGGGATCGATTTCGCACTGCTCGTAGTAGCGGCCGACGACGGTGTGATGCCCCAGACCCGCGAGCACCTGGGCATTCTCGAGATCCTCGGTGTGTCGCAGGGTGCGGTCGCTTTGACTAAGGTCGATCGCGTCGATAGTGAGCGTGTCGCCGCAGTCGAGGGCGAGACAAGACGCGCGCTCGCCGGCACACGTCTGCGCGATGTCGCCATCTTTCCGCTCAACGCTACATCACAGGACGATCCAGGCACGGCAACACTCCGAAACTTCTTGCATGAGACGGCGCTCGACATGCCGCCTCGACGTGACGACGGCCTGTTTCGCCTCGCGGTGGATCGCGTCTTTACGCTCGCCGGCCACGGTACCGTCGTTACCGGGACGGCGTTCTCGGGACGAGTTCACACCGGCGATTTGGTATCCATCATGCCGGCAGGCACCCCGGTCCGGGTGCGCAGCATCCACACTCAGAATCGCAGCTCAGACAGTGGGGGCGCCGGCCAGCGCTGCGCACTAAATCTCGCCGGTGTCGAGAAGAGCGCGATTTCGCGTGGCGATTGGCTCGCGGAGCCCGATGCACTCGCGCCGACGACGCGGATGGACGTACGTCTACGTCTACTCGAAGACAGCGGCGCGCGGCTCGAATCCTGGTCGCCGGTGCACATCCATTACGGAACGACACATTGCGTGGCTCACGTGGTGCTGTTGGAGTCAGAATGCCTGTCTGCCGGCGAATCGGGCCGCGCGCAACTTGTTTTTGCTGCACCCATATGCGCAGTGGCCGGCGATCGCTTCATTGCGCGCGATGCGCAGGCCGCACACACCGTCGGCGGCGGCGTGGTGCTCGATCCATTCGCACCAGCGCGAAAGCGGCGTTCGCCGCAGCGGATGGGCTATCTAGATGCACTCGAGCGCATGATCGGTGGAGAAGGCATCTCATCACTGCTCGAGCACGCGCCGTTCGGTATGAAGATGACGGAGCTCGTAAGACTGACGTGTCGCTCTTCGGAGCGCACGGCAACGCCATCAAATGCGATCACGATCGATGCCGGAGGCCAGAGGCTTGTGATTCTGCGCTCGCACTGGCAAGCATTGCGTGAGCGCGCAGTGACCGCGCTGCGCGATTTCCATGCGCAGGTGCCCGATGAACCGGGTCCCGATGTCGGACGGTTACGCCGTATCGCCCTCCCCGGTCTGCCCGCGCCGCTCTGGAAAGCGCTCATCAATGAGCTTGGCATCGAGCGCACGGTGCTACGTAGCGGGCCGTGGCTACACCTGCCGGATCACGTGGTGACCCTTTCGGAGGATGAGCAGGCGCTTGCGCGGAAGTTGCAGCCGCTGATTGCAGCGGGATGCTTCGATCCTCCGTGGGTCCGCGATCTCGCGGCCTTGGTCGGCGTGCCTGAAGACCGTGTACGACAGGTGTTGCGCAAGCAGGTCACTCGAGGCAACGTCTATCAGGTCGTGCGTGATCTCTTCTACGACCGTGCGCGCATCGGCGAGTTAACTGTCCTGGTGACTACCCTGGCGGGAGAGCATGGCGCTGTGGATGCAGCCCGCTATCGGGATGCCATTCATCTAGGGCGCAAGCGCACGATTCAGATCTTGGAGTTCTTCGATCGCGTTGGCTACACTCGCCGCGTGCGCGATTCACACGTGCTGCGCCCGGATAGCGGTCTCTTTTGGAAGGCACTCGTGCCCGGCGGTGCGACTGGGCTTCAAACCCAGGAGGGGGCGTCAGCCGCTCCCTGGTAGGTTCGACTCCTGCTGCCTTCCGCCAGTTCTCGCAGGCGGACCTAACAGCGTTTCGCGAAAGCGTTTAGCTGTGGCCTTGACTATGCCGTCGGTCGGAAGGAGTTCAGTCGGACGCAGCGGATAGACGAGTAAGGAAATCTCACGGATCATGCCATTTCCCCGGTCAGCGGCGTACGATTCATTCTCGCCCGAAACGACCCATGGGTCACGAGTGCGACGCGTGCCTCGCACGGAGTGGTCCGCAAGGTGCACCGCAGGACTAACTTGAGCGCGCGCTGCTTGCAATAGGAGATCTAAGTGAGCGTATCTGTACCTCGGCTGACGTCGCTGTCCCACGGCGGTGGGTGCGGATGCAAAATTGCCCCGGGGGTCCTGGCCGATCTGCTCAAGGGCGTGGGGGCCGCCACCCCGTTCGCCGGGCTGTTGGTAGGCACCGAAACATCCGACGACGCGGCGGTCTATCAGCTCAACGATGAGCAGGCGGTCATTGCGACGACCGACTTCTTCATGCCGATCGTCGATGATCCGTTCGACTTCGGACGTATCGCCGCCGCCAATGCGCTCTCGGACGTCTACGCCATGGGGGGCACCCCGATCTTTTCCCTGGCCATTCTCGGCATGCCCATCAAAGTGCTGCCTTCCGAGACCATTCGGGAAATTCTGCGCGGCGGCGAGGCGATCTGCGCGGCCGCCGGCATTCCGATCGCCGGTGGCCACAGCATCGATTCGGTGGAGCCGATTTACGGGCTGGCGGCGATAGGCCTCGTTCATCCGAAGAACGTGAGGCGCAATTCGGAAGCGCGCGCGGACGATGTGCTGGTCCTGGGTAAAGCGCTCGGCGTCGGCATCCTCTCAGCTGCGCTCAAGAAGAATCAACTCGGGGAACCCGGCTACCGCGCGATGATCGACACCACCACCCGCCTCAACACCCCGGGTCCGGAGTTGGCCAAACTGCCGGGCGTTCACGCGATGACGGACGTGACGGGCTTCGGACTCCTTGGGCATCTACTGGAAATGTGCCGAGGGTCACGGTTGGGTGCGCGTGTGAAGATGTCCGATTTGCCACTGCTCGACTGCGTGCCCGCGCTAGCCGCCGCCGGTCTCGTCACTGGCGCGTCGGCGCGGAACTGGGCGTCTTACGGTGATGACGTGCGGCTCGCGCCGGGTCTCGAGATCGTGCCCAGGAACCTGTTGTGTGATCCGCAGACCTCGGGCGGCTTGCTGGTTGCCTGCGCCCGTGACGCCGTCGCTGACGTGCTGGCAATCTTTGCGCGCCATGGCTTCGCGCAGGCCTCAGTAATCGGCACAATGATCGAAGGCCGGTGTTCCGTTACAGTTGATCCATAGAGCCACGGACCCGCCCACGCGAACCCATACCCGCGAATGCCACCCGAGGCTTAAACCCGCCCGCAGATCGTGAGCGGAGACGCTCGATCACAAGACCGGCAAGGCACTCACTGCAGTGAGGTCAGCAACCGCCCCGATCGAGGCAGGTAATATCGATCCGGATTGAGCGAGACGAGGACGCTTACGGCTCGTCCCACGATATTCCGGCGAGGGACAAACCCGATGTAACGCGAGTCGGCGCTATTATCGCGGTTATCGCCGAGCACGAAGTACATGCCCGGCGGCACGACGATCGGACCTACAGTGGTGGGGGCCCAACGGTCGGGTAGTAACAGGATATCGTGCGCGCGGCCGACACCAGATTCCAGTAGCACAGTGGGGCTGTGGGATTGCGTCGATGCCAGGAGGCTTCGAAGCTCAGCGGCCTCCCCCGTTGAATAGTGTGCAGCGATGCCATTCACCGCCAGCTGCTCGTGATCCAGCGTCACCGTATCGCCTGGGATCGCGATCAGTCTCTTCACCAGCGAAGTGCCGTTCGCAGGCGAATCGAAGACTACGATATCGCCCCGTGCCGGATTCTCACCGCGCGTCAAATGAACGAGCGAGAATGGAACGCGCAATCCGTAGACGTGCTTGTCGACGAGGAGCCGATCGCCTTCCAGAATCGTGGGATTCATCGATCCCGATGGCACATACACCCAATCGGCCCATGCGGAGCGGAAGCAGGACATCAGGCACAGGAACGCCAGGAAGCCGCGGTATTCCTGCCAGGATTTATGGAAGCCGTGCCGTACTGTTCGAACTTTCATGCGCCCTGCTCTCGATTGACTGTTGTCGACCGTGTCATCGGAATGTTGATGCACGGAAACGCCCCGTGCCCGGCGGCCGAACAGCGCACCCCCTGACATCATCGAGTTGGCGAACGTTCGACCGTGATTTCGCACGGACAGTCCCATGCTGGCTCTGATTGCACGCAGTACCTGACCCCACAGCCAGACATTCGAACGCCCTCGCTGGTATTCCTCCAGGAGATCCCCGATCAAGGCGTCCCGCCGATAATCCTCGCTGAGGCGATCCACAAGCCAGATGGCAACCAGCGACGGACGAGTGCGTTTCACGCCCCGCCTCCCTTGAGCTCGGGAAGCCCGCTCCAAAGCCGCGTCAGCGTCGACTGGACCTCCCGCACTTCCCGCAGCCCCTTTGCCGTCAGTCGAAAGAAGGCTTTTGCGCGTCCACCGCGCTCCGCCGTTGGTTCGCCGAGCTCGGATATGACCAGGCCTTTCCCTTCGAGTCGCGATAACGTGGTGTAGACGCTTCCGAGCGCAACCTCACGCCCACCGCCCGCCTCGATCTCACGGGAGATCGGGATGCCGGAAGCATTGCGGCCCGCCCGCATCACGGCCAGCAGGACCAAGAGTTCCAGCGAACCCAGGTATTCTCGTTTCCTCATTTATTCGACTTTAATGAAAGAATGGCGCTGCTGCAAGCATCCCTCGTACGTTGAAGGGCTCGCGCGAGGTGCACGTCGTTTTTAGCGTGCCTCCACGGACGTCCGAAACGCGTAATGCATACAACGCACCCGTCTGCATTGCCTCGGCGTGTAATTGCGCTATTCGCCCGATTTATGAGGCTTCCAACCTCGACAGGTGCCTGCTCAAATATTTAAACCACGCGACGAAAACGCGTAAAATTCGAATGGAGGATCGGCAGTGGCAGCGATGTTGGAGGCAGAAGACGTGGAAGCACGAGTCGCGAGATTGGAGTCGGACGTTGCTCACATCCGCTCTGACGTAGCAGAAATGAAAGTAGATATCCGTGAGTTGCGGAAGGATGTCGCGGGCTTGCGCGGCGAGATGCATACGTCCGTTGGAAGCCTGAGTGAGGAGATGCATACGTCCGTTGCGAGCCTGCGTGAGGAGATGCATACGTCCGTTGCGAGCCTGCGCGAGGAGATGCGTCAAGGTGATGCCTGCCTGCTTCGCGAAATAATCCGATCCTCACTCTCCGGCAGGATATGGATGCTGCTATTGATCGGCGCGGTGCTCGCCGTGATGGCGCGCGGATTCAAGTGGGTCTGATGACTCTACGCACTTATGCGCTCGTACTGTGGCGCCTACTTGAGGCGAACGCTGCCGCGCCGCTGAGGCGGGGGTTCGATCGTTGCACTGCCCGGTTCGGGCGCATCGCGCTCGTCCCCAGCCGAGTCGGCGGCGCGACGTCGCCGACGGTGGCTCGAACACATCGCACGAGACGCGCGGTGCAGTTGTTATCAGGCTATCGGTCGGAGCGTAAGGACGAGCGGCAGGGTTACTCCCGCTCACTCGCCTAACGGAGGGCCCGCCTGACACGCGCTACCAGCACGTGCCACGAGAGGTGACTGCGCCTTGCCGAAGCACCGGCGGGCCGTGATCCCCACAGCGCCGCGACGCAGTAGAGGAAAAAAAACGTCCCCAGGACGAGAAACGCGACGGGAATATTGCTCATGACAGGTTGAACGCCGTATCGCTTCGATCTGCCTCAAAGTACCTCGTGCCGGGTTATGGCGGCGTGAAGAAAACTCTTCAGCCCCTCCGCGCAGCGTTGCGCAGCAGTGGTTTCCATCCGCCCGCGCCGAAACGCTCACACGGCGATGTCTGCCCAGCACCGCTGCGCCAGCGCATCATTCCGGCACGGAGGTAACGGATATGTACATCAACAGAATCTATGTAGATCAGGTCGCGTTGGCGCGATCGCTGTCGGCCTCGGTTACACCGCGACGCGACGTCCTTGCGCGATTGCCTCAACGGCCCGCACCCCGGAAGCGGCCGCACCGGCTGCTGCGCCTCATAGGTAGCCTGCGGGGCCGGCTGTCCAGCAAGCCCGGCAGTAGCACAACTCAGCTCAAGACGAAGTACCGGGATCGCACACGCCGCCGCGCTGTCGTGCCGCCACCGTTTCTTCAACCACGGTAACAGGCATGCAACAGAAAGATCTGTTCTTCGTCATTCCGACCTATCGGCTGCGCGAGGTTGGTGAGACGGTAAAGCACTATGACGATCATTTCTGGCGCAATGGCCACTCCGTGCCCATGGTGGTCTTCGACGATTCCAGCCCGGCCAACCAGGAAAAGTACTATTCGTTGCTCGAAGGCACGGCCACACACAACGACCTCTACTACGTCGGGCCGCGCGAGAAAGAGCAATTCATCGCCTACCTCCACCAGCGCCTGCCCGACAAGCGCCTGCAAGGGCTCGTCAAGAGCCTCTTCCGCCCGAGCTACGGTGGGAACCGCAACTACACTCTGATGTATACCCTCGGCAGCCTGATGGTCAGCGCCGACGACGACATGCGACCGTTTGCCCTCATGGAGCACAGCCCCGAGTCGCTCGAGGCGGAGGAAATCTGCCGCGGCCGATTGCATCGCGCGGGGGAAAACGGTTATGGGCGCAAGTCGTTCGACATCATCACGTCCTTCCGCGATGTGCTCGGAAGGACCGCCGGCCAGGTGCCCGACAATTACGAGCGGGGCGAGCTCCTGGTCGATACTGCAATGGACCTCGAGACGAACGCCACGACGGGACTGAAGCGCGAAAACTCCCTGCTCGTACGCCGGGGCGCGCTGGCCGACGACACGGTCGTGAAGATGGCCCAGACCTTTCGTTCGGGCACCAATGACATCGATGCGATCGACTATGTCGAGATGTTCCTCGAGAACGATCAGCAGACGGATCCTGCGGATCTGAACGACATCTATGTGCTGGAGAACTTCCGTCCGGTCGTGACCAAGAAGAACTGGCGCATGGACTGTGGGGTGGCGGGCTATGACAACACCTTCGGGCTGCCGCCGTTCTTTCCGACGCACCTGCGCTGCGAGGACTATATATACCGACTTTGGGTGCAGCAGGCCGGGATCTGCTCGGCGCATGTGGACGCGGCACAGAACCATACGAAGAGCAACTACATGCGCAATCCGCCCGCCGCGGAGATTCTGAATGAGGAGGTGTCCAATCTCCTCAAGCGCAAGATCAAGGCGTCGCTGTCGCGGCTGGACGAGTTAGGGATAGCATTCGACTATGAGGGTGAGGTCACGGCGCAGGACGCGGAAGAGATCCTGGAGAAGATCCAGCGTCTGCACGCGCACGCACTCAGCGCGGCTGAGACCGCGCTGAGCCCGGAACGGGCTGCGGCTTTGCGGCTCTTCGCAGCCAATCTGCATAAGGCCTTCTACGCGTTCGAGCCCGACTTCTTTCAGCACAACCTGCTGCGAATCGTAGATGACGTGGTGAGCGTCATCAAAGGCTCGCTGCAGCTGTGGCCCACGCTGGTGGAGATCTGCTACTTCCAGCGGGGTCGCAAGGGTCTTCCCCAGACGCGGGTGAACAACCGGCAGAAATGATGGTTTACGGGGCGATTCGCAGCCGGTCGACAGCCGCAACGACGTGATAGAAGGCCGCGAGCAACGGCAGCGCCAACCTGTTCTGCGTCGCCTTTTGCAGCGCGTAACCGAGGGTCTCGTGAACTTCCAGCGGCCGCCCGGCCTGGAGATCCTGCAGCGACGACATGCGGTGCGCCGGCGCCTTCAGTTCGAATTCCCGGCCCACTCTCATCACTGCGGCCACCGCGGCTTCTTCTGTGCCTGCGCATAAAGCGGCTACTGGGAGCACCGACTCATCGGTGAGCACGATACCCAATGAACGCATCAAAAGACCTATCTCGCGCACGAGTCGCGCGAGCACCAGCGCCGAATCCGGATCGCTCAGATACCTCCAGGTGACGGAGCGGGTCGTCACCGACAGCGCCATGAGTCCCACCCAGGCTGCGAACTTCGACCACTCGAGACTGCGAATGTCCGCCACCGCGGCCGCCCGGATCCCGGCCGCGTCAAGGGCTCCTGCGATCCGTTGCGCTCTCGTGCTGGCTTCGCCAGACAGCTCACCCACGAAAATATTGACGTTGCGCGTGAAGACGACCTCGCCGCCTGCCAACATTTCGCCGCTCGTATCGGCAAGCGCACCAAGCACGCGCCCCGGGCCAAACGCGTTCGCAAGCAGCTCGTCCTTCAAGGGACCGTTCTGAATCGACAGCGCCGCGCCGATATCGGCTTGCTGGAGAGTCGTGAGCGCCGCGGAGGTCCCAGGCGTCTTCATCGCTACGATCAGAACGCCCGCACTACGCAGTTGGGAGGCGTCGGACAGCGTTTCGACAGGCGTTATGAATTCCGCGAGGCCGGTAATGCGCAGCCCGTCGGCTCGGATCTGCTCTGCCCGGCGCCCCCGAGCCAGCATGACCACCGAATGCCCGGCTCGCACCAGGTGCCCGCCAAGAATCGAACCGATCGCGCCGGCTCCGAGCAGCGCGAATTCATACTCAGGGTGATGCGGGCTCTCCACCAGCTTATTATGCCCTACGCGCGCGAAAATCCGCCCTACCCCGGCACCGGCCGCAACCGCCTCGGGCAGCTCCGTCAATGGCCGTCAGCAAGGACTACCTGCAGTACGTACTCGATCAGCTCTCCAGGCTGCGTACCGTGACTTCGCGGCGCATGTTCGGCGGCATCGGACTGTATTGCGATGACGTCTTCTTCGGATTGCTCGCGGACGACACGCTCTATTTCAAGGTGGACGACAGCAACCGTGCCGACTACGAAGCCGAGGGCATGGGCCGGTTCCGGCCGTTTCGCGACAAACCGCACCTGAGCCTGACCTATTACGAGGTGCCGGCACACGTTCTCGAGGACGGCGAGGCGCTCGCTTCCTGGGCTCGCAAATCCCTGGCCGCGGCCACTGCCACTGTGAAGAGCCGCCCGCGAAAAAGCCGCGAGACCAAGAACCGCGGTAAATAGGCACGCACGCTCCGCAGCTCCCGCGCCGGGTCCGCGGGAGCTGCATGTCGATTTCGTCATGAGCGAGTGCGCGACGCCGGCAGCGTCGCGGTCAGCGCGCCCGCATTAGCAGCATCGCTGCCGTGGTCACCACCCGGCCGCCGCGCCGTCGCTGCGTGGGTCGCTGCCGGCTTCGAGAGTTCCTTTTGCATTACGGACGATCGCTCCTGCGTGACCCATCGTCTCGTCATACGGCTTCACTGGCTCGACGTCGTGGCCCAGGCGGCGCAGTGCCTCGAAGGTTTCGTCGGGGAAGCGCGCTTCGAGCTTCAGGGAGTCGTTGGTCTGTCCCCAGGTGCGACCGAGCAGCCATCGCGGCGCATCGATTGCCGCTTGCACGTTCCAGCCGAAGGTGGCGACGCGTGAGAACACGGCGCTTTGGGATTGCGGCTGCCCATCACCGCCCATATTGCCGTAGACCAGGGTGCGTCCGTCGGCAAATCGAGCGAGCGCGGGATTCAAGGTATGGTACGGGCGCCGGCCCGGCTCGAGCGGGTTACGCGCACTCGGGTCGAGTGAGAAACTACAACCGCGGTTTTGCCAGTTGATGCCCGATTCGCCCAGCACCAGCCCGCTGCCAAACTCGTGATAGATGCTTTGGATGAAGCTCACGGCGACCCCATCGCTGTCGATTGCGCCGAGCCACACGGTATCGGCCGGACCCTGTCCGGGGCCCCACGGCGCCGCGCGGAGCATTGAAATACGGCGCGCCATCCCATCGAGCGCGTCCGCCATAAGCAACTCGGCGGGATCGACGCTCATGTAGTCAGGGTCGGTGATGTGCTTGTCACGCACTGCGAAGGCAAGCTTCGTGGCTTCGACGCAGGCGTGAACGAAAGACGCGCCAAGCGGATCCATACCGATGATCGGCAGCCGGTCGAGCTGTCCCAGAATCAGCAGCGAGACCAGTCCCTGCGTCGGCGGAGGCATGTTATAGACAGTGCCCAGCGAATGGCTCAAGGCTAACGGCGTGCGTAAGAGCGCCGTATGGCTGTTGAAATCGCTTAGCGACAGCGGGCTCCCCACCCGCTGCAGATCTCGCGACATACTCAGAGCAAGATCGCCGCGATAGAAATCACCGAGCCCTGCCCTTGCAAGGTGTTCGAGTGTCGCCGCAAGGCGCGGCTGAGTGAATCCTTCGCCCACTTGCGGCACGTTGCCGCCGGTGAGATGGGTGTCGGCGAACCCGGGGATGGATTCGAGCTCGGAACGCTTTGCAGCTACGCACTGGGCCTGGCTGCTCGTGACCGGAACGCCGTCACGAGCGAACCCGATAGCGTCGCCGAGCAGGCGAGAGAGAGGTAATCTTCCCTGCAGCGCATCTCTCGACCACTGCTGCGCAAGCTCCCAACCCGATATCGTGCCGGCCATCGTATTCGCGGCCAGCGGCCCTCGAACCGGAATGGCGGCCGCGAAGCCGCGCTCCCGATAAAATTCAATGGTCGCGGACCGCGCAGCGGCCCCCGATGCTTCAATCCCCACTGGGTCTGAGCCCGGTCGCGCAATCAACCAGAAGCCGTCGCCGCCAATGCTGTTCATATGAGGATAGGCAACCGCAATGGTCGCAGCCGCTGCAATCATCGCTTCGACAGCGTTGCCGCCCTCCCGCAGAATGGCCGCCGCGCTTTGCGCCGCCAAAGCATGGGGTGCGGTCGCAATCCCGCGCAGCGCCCGTACGGGGCTCGGTCCGTAAGTCAATCTGTTCCCTACCAAGTGAGCCGCCACGACGGCGGTGAACAGGCACGCTATCCGTCAGTTCCTCGTATGGGCGCAGCTCGAATCAACGCAGTCCTGTGCTAGCGTCCGCTCTCCCGGACCCACTTTTCGTCACTAGCGGACACTGCTCCAGGCTGGAGTACGCGGCATCGGTGGGATACAGGGCGATCAGCTTGCGCATCACGCCGTTGGTCCAGCCGAAGCCATCCTGCAGTGGATATTCCCCTCCCCCTCCGCTGCGACCGCTGGTCGTCACGTCGTATTTTTCGACCAGCTTGCCGGTATCGCGATAAACGCGATTGACGTTCAGCATCCATCGACAAGCGACAGTTTCGGCCAGTTGCGTGTCGTGGTAATCACGCAAGCCTGACACTGCAATCCACTGCAACGGCGGCCAGCCGTTGGGCGCGTCCCACTGCTGGCCGGTGTCGAGCATGGTGGTGACGATACCGCCCTCCTTGAGCAGACTCCTGGAGACGGCTGTCGCTACGGAAGCCGCCTGAACTTCGGATGCCGCGCCGACGAAGAGCGGATACAGCGTCGCCGCGGAGATTCGGGGAATCTTCGCGTGTCGCGTCCAGCGATAGTCGAGGTACGAACCGGTCGCCTCGTCCCACGAGTAACGATCGATGGCGGCGCGCCGTGCCGCCGCGCGTCGGCCAAATTCCTCCGCACAGGCGGTGTCAGAAGCGCGCTGGCAGCCGGCGCGAATCGCTTTCTCGAGGCCGAACAGCAGGCTGTTGAGATCGACCGGAATGACCTGCGTCGTATCGATCGTCGCTTTGGTCTGCCCATCGGCAAACCAGCGCGAGCCAAAATCCCAACCGCTCTCGGCCGCCGCCCGAATGTCACGGTATAGTTGCGGTGCCTCGCGCTGGCTCTTGAGCGCGAGCGCGGTATCGTCGCGGTAGGACTCGTCGCGCGGAGTATCGCGGTCATCCCAATATCGGTTCAGCACCGAGCCATCGGGCAGCATCACGACGCGTCTGTGAGCCTTGCCTCGATGCAGTCCGGTAGCGCCTTGCATCCAGAACGCATATTCGCGCCTGAGCTGCGGTAGGAACCGGGCAAAGGAGCTGGCGGGATCGGCAGTGGACAGCAGGCCCACCATTGCGAAGAAGAACGGCGGCTGCGAGCGACTCAGGTAGTAAGTCCGGGCGCCGTTGGGAACATGCCCGTAGGTATCGATCAGGTAGGCGAAGTCACGCACCATGTCTTCCACCAGGTCATGGCGACCGCTCTGCGCCAGACCCAGCATCGTGAAGTACGAATCCCAGTAATACATCTCACGAAACCGCCCACCGGGAACCACATAGGGCCCCGGCATCGGTAGCAGCGACGACCGAGGCGCCGCCGCGTTCGGTTGGCGGGTCAATACATCCCACAGGCGGTCTATGTGCGCGACGATGGGAACCTGCTCGGGGGTCGAGGGCGGTGTGGTCGCCTCGGACGGCATCGCGAAGTGTGCGTCGACAAACCGCTGCAGCGCCTCGGGAGTGCGCGGTCGTTGTGCATGGTATTGCGCCAGAATGTCCTTGGGCGATCCGCGCGGTATCGCGTCGGGAAACGCTTTGCCGTCCTCGTAGAGCTGTGAGCTCTGTACCGCGACGAAAAGGTCTTGGTACAACACCTGTGGCGGGTCTGGATAGGCCAGCGCCGCAGCCGGTCGCGGTTGCGACGACCCAACAGGCAGCAGCGCTATGCAGAGCGCAAGTAGCACTCGGTAAAGGCCAGGCGAGGGATGCGATGACCTCATCACGTCTTTGTGACGCCCCCACCCGTTCCTGCAGCGGCAAAGATGCCCGCCATCTTCTGCCCGTTCGGACTTCCGAGTCCGGTGCACGCATCCCAGGCGACGGAAGCAGAAAAGTCGCCGTTGTTGCCCTGGGTGATGTCGCGCAGGGCCTGCGGATTTTGATAAAGCTGCGGATGAATATAACCGACCGGCTGGCCGTTGATCTGATTGATCCGGGCAAGCAGGCCCGCCCACAGCGGGGCCACCGCACTAGTCCCTCCGATCACGGTGTCGGTACCGTCGATTCGCACGTCGTAACCGGTTCCGGGATCCGCATCACCGGAGACATCGGGAACGCCTCGCTTGCTCAACGGAGTGACAACACCGTCGGTACCGGTCGCCCGCACGTCAGCCTGCCAAGTCGGCAGGGCGAAAAAGCTGCTGACACCTCCGCCCCCTGCGCCACCCTGGGCGCCATCGTTCCACACTACCTCGGTGCCAATGCTGCTCTGATCGGCCTGCAGGCTCGTTCCGCCGCAAGCGAGCGCGTAAGGACTCGATGCAGGAAAATCGACGTGATCGCTGTTGTCGGTGACGCCATCGCTCGAGCCGTTATCGCCGGAGGCGGCGCACACCGTAATGCCCAAGGTAGCCGCCGCCTGAAAGGCGTCGTCCATGGCCGTCATCGCCTGCGGAGTCCACGAGGATTCCGGCCCACCCCAGCTGATTGAAATGACCGTTGGTTTATGGGTCGTGTCGTGAATTGCCGTCGTGATCGCGTCGAGAAAGCCCGCATCGGTATTCGGCGCGAAATACACGGCGATGTTGGCCTGGGGCGCGATTGCGCCGACGACTTCGATGTCGAGCATGACCTCGCCGTCCGGCCCGTTGGCGGTCCCCGTGGGCTGGTTCTTGCCATGATCGACGGAGACGGCCGTCACCTTCGGCATACCGACCTTGAGCCTGGTGAAATAAGTCTGCAGATCCGCCGGGGTAAATCCGCCCCCGAGCTCGATGATACCGACGCACTGACCCTGCCCCGTTCCACTGGGGAACTCGTAGAGGGTCGCCAGTTGTATCGGAGTAAATGCAACCGGCGCGGCGCTGTTGTCAGTCGTGCCGGGTGCGGCACGCATGCGGAAATGAGGCTGCGCCTGCGGCCGATTATCGAGACCGAGCACGGCCTCAACGATGCCATCCAACTCGGCGGGCAGCTGAATCGAGCCCGTCCGGCCTCGATAGGTGCCGCCCGGATGCTCACAGTGTTGCAGCTTCACGCCGAACGCGGCCTCGAACTGTGCCACGGTGCCGGAAAGCACTACTGTCCTGCGGGCTGCGTGCTCCTGCACGACGCTCAGGCCGTGTGCCGCAGCGAAGGCCTTGACCGCGGCAATATCGGCTGCCTCGGCGCCAAATTGGCGCGCGAAATCCTCACGTGCGAGGTGTCCTGAGGAGCGATCGCCGGCAGTGAGCTTCCGCACTCGATCCTCGAGACCGGGCCGCGCGTGGCGCCGTAGGAGCACGCTCACTTCGAGCCGCTCCGTCGGATCGGCGGGTGCGACCGCACGTGAGCCGAACAGCGGCTTCCGTTCACTACCCTTGAGAGGAATTCTAGCCATAGCGTCCCTCGCGATGAGCCTGCAAGAAATAGCGATTCGAGTGTAGCGCCACTGGTTTTTGCTTGCATGCAGTCTCGCGCATCGCGAAGCTCGCCTTCTATACAGCAGTGAATACGCAAGCCGACTTTGCCAGCGGAATTCTTGCTCTCGCTAACGCGGGCGCGAAAGTCATCGACGATGACGTCGGTTATGCGGACGAGCCGTTCTTTCGAGACGGCGTGGTAGCGCAAGCGATCAAATCTCAGGGCGTCGCCTACTTCTCCTCGGCCGGAAACGACGGCCACAGCTCGAAGTGACGCTCCTATCGCTGGGCGGCCTGCTCCTGATGCGGTGGTTATGGTCGGCGGCGAGCGATTCCCTATAATGCCGGCGCCCAAGGCTGACCTCAGGTGGACACTTAATTTATGACCCGCCGCAATTCCTACGGCCTGCTAGTCTTTTGCGCCTCTCTGGTCGCGGCTTCCGGCCCGCTGTACGCCAAGGAGGCTGAGCACGAGGCCGCCAAATCCGAGCCCGCAGCCGAAGAGAAGGATGCTCCGCGGCATCTGGCCGACGAAAGCCAGGTCACGCAGGGCTCCCTCAACGCCGGTAACCAGAAGTTCTCCTACAAGGCGGAGGCCGGCGTACTCGTCGTTCACTTGAAGGATCCTCTCGATGACGATCCGCCGCCGCCCGCCGCGGAACGCTCGGGATCCCCGCCGCCGCAGCCGCCCGAAGCAGGCATGTCGTACGTCGCCTACTTCAAGGGTGACCACGAAGATGCCCAGCGGCCCATTACGTTTCTTTACAACGGCGGACCGGGCTCCTCGACCGTGTGGCTCCACATGGGTGCGTTTGGCCCGAAGCGCGTGCTGACCGCCAACGACGCGCACAGCCCGGGGGCTCCCTATCGACTCGTCGACAACGAATACAGCCTGCTCGACGCGAGCGACCTGGTCTTCATCGACGCGCCTGGCACGGGTTTCGGCCACCTGCGCGGCGCTGACAAGGAGAAAGCGTTCTATGGAGTCGACCAGGACGCCCACGCGTTTGCCAACTTCATCGTCGAATTCCTGGCGCGTCATGGCCGCTGGAACTCACCGAAGTATCTGTTCGGCGAGAGCTATGGAACGACGCGCTCCGCGGTGCTCGCGTACGTCCTGCAGAGTGAGAAGTCTCTCGACCTGAACGGCGTCATTCTGCTTTCGCAGATCCTCTCATTCGACAATAGCGCGGACGCTCCTCAGTTCAATCCTGGCGTGGATCAACCTTACGTCCTTGCCTTGCCGACCTATGCGGCAACGGCCTGGTATCACCACAAGCTGCCGAATCAGGCGGCCTCGCTCGAAGCATTTCTGAGTGAAGTGGAGCAGTTCGCGCTGACCGATTACTGGCCGGCGCTTGCGGCGGGCAACACGTTGTCTGCCGAACGCAAGGCTGCAATCGCAGCGAAGCTGCAGGGCTACACGGGTCTGCCGGTGGACTACATCCAGCGGGCGAACCTGCGGATCAACGCCGGTGAATTCGAGAAAACTCTGCTCGGCAGCGAGCTGACGACCGGGCGGCTCGACAGCCGCTTCGCCGGCCCCACGCTCGACCCCATGAGCAAGGAAGCCGAATACGATCCGCAGTCCGCGGCCATCGCTTCGGCGTACGTGTCCGCGTTCAACGATTACGTCCGCAGGACGCTCAAGTTCGGCGACCGGAAGATCTACAAGGCAGAGGCCGACATCGACAAGCTCTGGGATTACCTCCACCAGCCACCGGGAGCCCCCTCAAAGGTGCCGCAGGCCACCAACGTGGAGCCCGACCTCGCAACCGCGATGAAGCAGAACCCCAATCTGAAGGTCCAATTGAACGGCGGTTACTTCGACATCGCCACGCCGTTCTTCGCGGCGCTTTACGAGCTGCAGCAGCTGCCGATACCACAGTCCCTGCAGGGGAATATCGAAACACACTTCTACACCTCGGGGCACATGGTCTACGTGCACGAGCCGGATCTGAAGGCCCTGCACGATAACGTCGCGGCGTTCATCGGCAAGACTCACTGAGCGACTCGCGAGTCTGCGCCGTCGCGGCGCAGACTCCTTAGTTTCGCCAGATCGCGGCGGTATTGAGGGGCGCGGTGGTCAGCAGCCTGCTGTCCACGTTAGTGCCCTGCATGCCGTAGACCTCGTAGAGCGCCTCAAAATCCCGACCGCCAGTAGTTCGCCCGGCTAATTTCTCCAAGGACTGCGGATGCGCGAGCGCTTCCGCGGTGTTGGCGAGAGCGACGTCCCGCGTGCCGGCGATTACGATGATCCGATTCCCATTGGAGCCCGCGAACGTGGAGAAGTAGCCGTAGTCCTTGTAGTTCGGGTCGCCGCGCCACAGGCTGCTGCTCTGACTGATGTAGTGATGCGCGCTCTTGCGGTCGATGAGCTCGTCATAAGTTTCACCGATGGCGAACTGCGAACCGGCGAACACTACTCGCCGCAACATGCCGAGTCCGCTGAGGTAGCCCACATAGACGATATGGGCCTGCGTCAGCAGGTCGGGGGTCATTTCGGACATCGTCACCACGCGGACGCGTTTCTTCGCTACGGAAACGATAGGCATGAGCTCGCGCAACGCCGGCGCCACCGACGTCGGCAGGTACGAGAGGCCCAGATCCATGTATCGCTCGGCGACTTCCGGATGGTCCTGGGAGTATTCCTCCAGCTCCCGGTGCGAATTGATCCCAAACTCGCGGATCATGCGCTTGACCAGCATCGAGTCGTCGGTTTCCCCGAAAATGTAGTAGTCGCCGACCACGATGACGATCGGCAGGTCGTCGCTGAGGATCGGCGACCAGATGGGATTGGCGCGTACCCGCGCCAGGGTGTCGTCGACCGGGACCTGGTTGAAGTGTCCAAAACCGACCAGCGACACGTTGATAATTAGAGAGGCCGCGAGGGCCAGGAGAAGCCACTTGTTGCCCAGAGACAGAGGCGGCCGAACCGGCAGCGGCGTCTCGATCGCCGCAGCGTTGTTGGACTCGAGGCAGAGGCGATACTCTCCCCGGGCAATCACGATCCGGCTGGCGTCCTCGGATCCGGGTCCACTGTAAAACTCATCCAGCCGACGCCGCAGCTTGTGCACGTAGACGCGCACGACCGCGTCTTGCGTGACGTCGAAGTCGGCCCCGCGACCCAACGCCTCGACCGCAATCTCGATCTCCTTCGGAGCCTTACCGAGGACGGAGCACTCGACGAGGTAATCGAACAGGCGGCTGAGCTGCCCCGAACGCCCGAGTAAGCCGCTCGCCCGGATGCGATCCGCGCGAGCGGCCACTTGTTCGGGGTCCAGCATGAGCACGACTTTAGCACGCCGTCATGCTGGCCACCGAAGGCGCCCTTAACGTCCTATAACGTCATACCCAACAGCGGGTTGCAACGAAGCAGAGCAGGCGCGAGCGAGCGGCAGCCTACGAATACTTCAGCTCCAGTCGCCGCCACCGCCACCGCCCCCGTCGCCGCCACCGAAGGAGCCCCCGCCGTCATCCCACGAGCCTCCGCCATCGGACGAGCCGAAGTCGGAACCGCCCATATTGTCGTTGTCGTTCTCCGGCGGCGGCTCGCGGGTTTCACCCCCGCCCGGCACGACGTTGCCCTCGCGTCCATCGATCGCATGCCGAACGAGTTCCTCGCCGGCCGCAACGCCCGCTCCGATGGCCAAGCCGCTGGCAAGGCCACCGACGATTCCGGAGCCCATGCCGCCACCGCCCATTCCGGGGCCGTAGCCACCGCCGGGGCCATAGCCACCAGGCCCGCCAGGCGCGCCAGCTGGAGTAGAGACCGCGCCCGGGTACTGCTGATAGCCGTACTGCGGCTGGCTACGCCTGCGCAGGATGGCCCAGAGGACGGCGACGCCCCCCACGATCAACAGAATCATTCCCCATGGAACTGATGAGCGAGCTGGCGCGGCCCGGGGCGCGTTGCGAAAGACGCTGCCACGAGCCAGTTCCCTCTGCAGCGCCTGGACTGCTTCGGGCTTCTCAAAGGACAGCGTGGGATCCAATTGCTGCGCCCGAGCCAGTTCCTGCCGCGCTCTGGGCAGGTCCCGCGCCTTGGCAGCAAGCTCCGCCTCGACGAAATGAGCCCTTGCGCTGCTGGGATGGTCGCGCAGCACCTGGTCCATCATCTTCTGTGCCTGATCCAGGTGACCCGCCGCCGCGGCCTCGTACACCTGGTGTTCGGTCGGATCGGCAGCGGCCAGCACCGGCACGGTGCAAGCCATAGCGAAGACCAGTACCAGGGGAGCTGCAAACCGTTTGAGCATTAACATGTCATTGCCTCAGTCGGAAAAGCCACGAACCTGCACCAGAGATGCGGGCTGAAGCGCCGCACATCAAGGGCTAGCGGGAGCGCGCGAAATCGATAAATCCCCGCGCCGTATCGGTATGAATGAGCTCGACCCGCACCCTGTCACCTACGTCCAGGCCCTCGAAGCCCCTGACAACTCTGCCCTCAGCCACTGGATCGGCAATGCGCACCCAAGTTCCCTTGCATCGGAGTAAGGGAGCTGAGGCGCCTGCAAGTGCGGCCTTGAGCAGCCGCCGCGTGATGAGATCCGGAAACCGCCCTATTTCGCGGCCGCGTAAAAATAATAGTCGGCGGTGTAGCTGCTCTTCGCCTCGCTGTTGAGCTTCGAAGCGTCGCAGCCGGCTGCCGGCGGAGGCTGTCCGCCCCTGGTGTGAATGCGCTGGACGCTGGTCACGTCAGCCAACACACCTTCGCCGGAATGGCCGGTGGCGGTCAGCAGCAGCCAGGGGATCGATTGCGGATCCGGCGAGTCCGCCCGAGCGACCGCTTTGCCGGTGACTTCGCTACCGTCAGTGAGTTTCCAGGCAGGCCCGGCGTAGTGGCGCCCGATGACGGCGCCCTTGCGATCGTGCAGATCGGCTTGCGGTGCCTTCAGCGTCCATTGCGGCTTGCCGTCGGCGCCCGGTCCGCAGATGTAGATCTGAGCTCCCGACGCATGGGCTCGCAGGACTATTTTCTCACCCGCGGGCGCTGCGATGCTCGCCGGAACCGGGGCGACGTCCTTCGTATTGGCATGTGCATGGGCCAGCGCCAGCGCAACGAATGTGCCCGCGAGCAAGGGTCGTGTCGTCACGGACGCAAGCTTATCACCGCGCACGTGGAGAAAAGATGGCAAAACGCCGCCGACCGTTTCCGCCAGCGAAGTGGGCCCCGGAAGGACCCGCTTCCGCTCGACCTTGCGTGAGTCGAATCAGTCGGTCGGCTGCGTCCCGGGCACCTAAAGACGTGCGCTTTCAAGGTCCCGTCGGACTGCGGTACCCGCAAACCTTGACCGGAACCCCGTCGATTCGCGCGGATCGATGCGCGAAAAAGTGCGGCTTAGCGTGCTCCCCTCAGCATATCCATCACATAGCGCTTTGCCTGTTGACAGGCTGCGAGCATCGGCGCACCGGAGGCCAGTCCCGCAGCAATGGCGGAGGCCAATGCACACCCCGTCCCGCGGCTAGTCGCCCGAACCCGTGCCGAAACGATCCTATGCACGATCCCGTGCCCAGTAACCAGGAGATCTACCGCTTCCTCCCCCTCACTGTGCCCCCCTTTGAGCAGAACAACCTGAGGCCCCAGCGCCAACAGACGCTGCCCCTGCCGGATCAGTGCATCCTCCCCCGTCGCTGGCTTTTCGTTCAAAAGCGCCGCCGCTTCCGGAACATTAGGCGTGACGATCGTCACACGCGGAAACAGCCTCTCCAGCATCGCCGCGCGCCCTTCCGCATCGAGAAGCACACCCCCCGACGACGACACCAACACAGGATCCAACACAATCGGCACAGCGGCGCTAGGCGGCAGGCTCTGCACGACGGCCTCGACCGTTGCCCGCGTGCCGAGCATTCCTATCTTGATGGCTCCTACCCGCCTCGCTTCACACGCAGCGAGAATCTGCGCGCGAATGACCTCCGGCGGGATATGGTAAACGGCAGCGACTCGTGAGTCCGATTGCGCCGTGACTGCGGTGACCGCGCACAAAGCGTCCACCGAGAGATCGGTGAGTACCCTGACGTCGCGAGTGAGTCCGGCTCCGCCGCTGGAATCCGTCGCAGCGATAACGAGCACCGCAGGTCGTCCGCGCGTCGCCTCCTTCGCCGGAAGATCTCGCGAGCTCACTCGCCGAACGCGATGAGCGCCACATTCTGGTGGCCCTGTCGTTGCAGCGCCCGGGCCGCCCGCCAGGCGCGCACACCGGTGCGGCAACAGAGCACGATCCGCGGCTCTGGCGGAAACTGCTTCCCAGCCCTCTCCACCGTGTCGACGTCGATCCGCAAAGCGGCAGCGAAGGGCGACACGGGCGCCTCAGCCAGGCTGCGCAAATCGATGACCACGTCGGTGTTAGCGACCTGATCCGCCGAAATGAATGGAATGCCCCCACCACTCGGCTCCTGCGCCGTAGTGAACGCGAATCCCCCGAACCGCAGCGTGCGGAAGTCCACCGTGACGAGTTGCCCGAGCGCCGAAGGCTGCAGGTCAAGCAACAGCCCCAGAACCATATGCGCCTGCAAGGTCCCCATGACCCCCACAGCCGTACCCAGGACCCCGGACTGCGCACAAGACCCCGCCTGGCGGGGCATCTCCGGAAACACGGCACGGTAGCTCGGAGCCCCACCGCAAAACGCCCCGACGTAACCCGACAACCCGAGCACCGAGGCACTGATCAGCGCCTTGTTGTCGCGACGGCACTCATCGCTCACAACATAGGTGACCGCGAAACTGTCGGCCGCATCGACCACGAGATCGGCCGCGGCGATCAAATGAGCTGCGTTGGCAGGCGTCAGACGCTCACAGAGCGCGTCGATTCGAACCTGAGGATTGGCCTGCAGCAGTGTCTTGCGCGCCGCCTCCGCCTTCAGCAGCCCCACGTCGCCCATGCGATAGATAGGCTGCCGATGCAGATTCGATTCCTCCACCCGATCGTGGTCGACTATCGTCAAACGCCCGACGCCAGCAGCAGCGAGGTACTGCAACACCGCAGACCCCAGCCCACCAGCCCCGATGACGAGGACGCAAGCGTCACGCAGACGCGCCTGTCCCGCCGTCCCCACCTCCGGCAAGACCGTCTGGCGGGAATACCGATCGCTCATGACTCGCGACTCGCAACGGCAAGCCATTCCCTGACGCGCGCCTCCGGATCGGGATTGCCGACGATGTCATTCACCACCGCGGCGACATCCGCCCCGGCACGAAACGCCCCTGGCAACCTTTCTACGGTGAGGCCGCCGATAGCCACGAGCGGAATGTCCCCCGCCCGACGCTTCCACTCGGTGATGCGCTCGAGTCCCTGCGGAGACCACGGCATGACCTTGAGCATCGTGGGATAGATCGGTCCGAGTGCCAGATAGTCCGGCTCGAGGGCCAGCGCACGCGCGAGCTCGACGTGGTCGTGGGTACTGATTCCAATCCTCACGCCGGCTTTACGCAACGCCGCCACGTCGGCGGTCTCCAGGTCACCCTGCCCCAGGTGCACGAAGTCGCAGCCTTCAGCCATGGCGAGCAGCCAGTAGTCATTGACGACCAACTGAGCGCCGGCGCGCGCGCAGAGTGCTTTTGCCTCCCGAATCTCGCTGCGCAGATCGGCAGCGGACCGGTCTTTGATACGCAGCTGCACGAGTTGCACACCCAGAGGCAGCAGCCGTGCCACCCACCTGGCACTGTCGACAATCGGATAGACGCGTGGCAGTTTCATCTGACCTCAGCCCAGGAAGGCTTTGCCGATCACCGGCGTGGAGGGAATCGCGAGGTCGCGCGGCTCCATCGGTCCCGCGAGACGAGCGGCGCGACCCGCATCTATTGCCTGTGCGAATGCCTCTGCCATCTGGGCCGGATGAGCCGCCCGCGCGACGGCGGTGTTGATCAGCACTGCATCGAAGCCGAGCTCCATGGCCTGTGCCGCGTGCGACGGAACGCCGATGCCGGCGTCGATCACCAGCGGGACGTCCGGGAAGTGCGCCCGCAGCGCCTTCAGGCCGAAGAGATTGTTGAGTCCGCGACCCGAGCCGATCGGCGCGCCCCAGGGCATCAACACCCGGCAGCCCGCCGCCAGTAGCTTCTCGGCCACGACGAGATCCTCGGTCGTGTAGGGAAATACTTCGAACCCTTCGGCCGAGAGGATCCGCGCCGCCTCGACCAGGCCGAACACATCGGGTTGCAGCGTGTCGTCTTCACCGATGACTTCGAGTTTTATCCAGGTCGTCCCGAAGACTTCCCGCGCCATCTGTGCCGTCGTCACCGCCTCCTTCACGGAGTGGCAACCCGCCGTGTTGGGCAGCACGCGCACGCCCAGATCGCGAATGATGGACCAGAATCCCTGCCCCGCACGCTCGCCACTCGATTCGCGCCGCAGGGAGACCGTTACCACCTGCGCGCGGGACGCTTTCACCGCTTCCACCAATACCGCTGGCGACGGATAGCGGGAGGTTCCCAGCAGCAGGCGCGAACGCAGCTCGGTGTCGTACACCTTCAACATTCTACCCTCCCTGCATCGGAGCGAGTATTTCCAAACGGTCGCCGTCGGCGAGGCGGGCGGACGGACGCGAGCCCGCTGGCACGAACTCGCCGTTCACAGCCGTTGCGACCACGGAGTCAGCGTAGCCCAGCTCCTTCAAGGCCGCCGCCAGATCGGTGGCGCCCGTGTCACGCCAGGCGCCGTTCACGAGGATTTTCACCCTGCACCTCCGGGAAATAGCGGTCCTCCAGAACGATCTGTGCGGCCATGCGCGCCAGTGCGGGCGCCAGCAGAAATCCGTGCCGGAACAGGCCGTTCACGTAGAGAGCACCGCCGTGCCAGCCTATCCGAGGCAGATTGTCTGGAAACGCCGGCCGCACTCCCGTCCCGATCTCGACGATCTCGGCCTCGCCAAACGCCGGATGCAGCGCATAGGCCGCGCTCAGCAACTCGAGCATCGAGCGAGCGGTGATCCGTGTTGGTTGATCACTTTCGATCATCGTCGCACCGACCATGAAGAGCCCGTCGGCGCGTGGCACGATGTAGAGCGGAATACGCGGATGTAATACGCGAACCGGGCGCGACAATGAAATGTCCCGCAGACGAACCAACAGCATCTCGCCTTTGACGCCGCGGAGGTCTTTGAGCACTCCGCGAGCCGCAAGACCGGTGCAATCGATCACACACCGGGCCTCAGAGTTTCGCTCCGCGAAGGGTGACCGTTGACCCGACTCGCCCGCAACCGACTCGTTGCGCTGCGTCGGCTGCGCAGCCGAGCCAGCGACGCCAAAGCGGATTGGAACTCCCAGCTCGGCAAGTCGGCTCGCGAGAGCCGCAAGCGCCGCTCGTGGATCGAGGTGCCCTTCCTCCCTGAAGAACAGCGCCTTGCCGAAACGCCCGCCCAGATCGGGCTCCAGCGCGGCAATGCCCTCGCCGTCGAGCCATTCGAACCGCTCGGTGCGGCGGCCAAATTGCGCCAGTTCCCCGGCGTCGCGACCATGTGCCACCACGAGACTGCCGTTCATCGAGGTGCCACTGCCGCCGCCCATGCCTTGGAACCTCTCCTGCCACCACGCAAGGCTTTCGCTGCCCAGCCGGGCAACGAGAGGCTCAGCACTCTCCAGCTCACACCACGGAGCCAACATGCCGCCGGCGTACCACGAGCAGCACGACGAGCCGAGCTTCTCCCCGCGGTCGACCACCTCGACCGTCGCGCCGCGCTCGGCGAGCTCGACGGCGCAGGCAAGGCCCGCGACGCCGGCACCGCTGACGGTAACGAGCATGGTCTAGGTCTTCTCAGCCGCCGGCACGTAAAGCTCACTACCCACAGCGCGGAACTTATCCGACATCTCCCGCATGCCCTGCGCCTTGGCTTCGGCCTTCACCTCGTGAGAGATGCGCATCGAGCAGAACTTCGGGCCGCACATGGAGCAGAAGTGCGCAACCTTGTGCGCTTCCTTCGGCATCGTCTGATCGTGGAACGCGCAGGCGGTATCAGGATCGAGGGAGAGGTTGAATTGGTCCTCCCAGCGGAAGTCGAATCGCGCCCGTGAGACCGCGTCATCACGGTCGCGGGCACCGGGATGACCCTTCGCCAGGTCGGCCGCATGCGCCGCGATCTTGTATGTGATCACGCCGACCTTCACGTCGTTGCGATCGGGCAAACCGAGATGTTCCTTCGGCGTGACATAGCAGAGCATGGCCGTGCCGAACCAACCGATCATCGCCGCGCCGATCGCGGATGTAATGTGGTCGTAGCCAGGCGCAATGTCGGTCGTGAGCGGCCCGAGGGTGTAGAACGGCGCCTCGCCGCAATGGGCGAGCTGCTTGTCCATGTTCTCCTTGATCTTGTGCATCGGGACATGGCCCGGCCCTTCGATCATGACCTGGCAGTCATGCTGCCAGGCAATCTGGGTCAGCTCGCCCAGGGTCTCGAGCTCCGCGAACTGCGCGGCATCGTTCGCATCGGCGATCGATCCGGGGCGCAGGCCATCGCCCAGCGAGAAGCTGACGTCGTAGGCGCGGCAGATCTGGCAGATCTCTGCGAAATGCTCGTAGAGAAAACTTTCCTTGTGATGGGCGAGGCACCACTTCGCCATGATCGAGCCCCCGCGCGAGACGATACCGGTGACGCGGTTGACCGTGAGCGGGACGTAGGCGAGGCGTACGCCGGCGTGGATGGTGAAGTAGTCGACGCCCTGCTCCGCCTGCTCGATGAGTGTGTCGCGAAACACTTCCCAGGTAAGGTCTTCGGCAACGCCGCCGACTTTCTCCAGCGCCTGATAGATGGGCACGGTGCCGATCGGCACGGGCGAATTGCGAATGATCCACTCGCGGATGGTGTGAATGTTGCGCCCGGTGGACAGGTCCATGACGGTGTCCGCGCCCCAGCGAATGGACCACACCATCTTGTCGACCTCTTCGGCCGTCGACGAAGTCACCGCGGAGTTGCCGATGTTCGCGTTGATCTTCACGAGGAAATTACGGCCGATGATCATCGGCTCGGATTCCGGGTGATTGATGTTCGCGGGAATGATCGCACGGCCGGCAGCAACCTCGGCGCGCACGAATTCCGGCGTCACGTAGTCGGGGACACTGGCTCCCCAGGAGTTTCCATCGCGCGCCGGCGCTTCCTTGCTGCGCGCACGACCCACGTTCTCGCGAATCGCGATGTACTCCATCTCCGGGGTGATGATTCCGGCACGGGCATAGGCAATCTGTGTGACCGCTTGCCCGCCGAGCGCCCTGCAGGGGCGCTGCAGGTTCGGGAATTCGGGGGCAGCGCCTTTCGCTCCGACCTGGATTCCGTTGTCGACCGCCTGCACGGGGCGACCGTCGTAGGCTTCCACATCACCGCGGGCGGTGATCCAGCCCTCGCGCAGGCGCGGCAGGCCCCGCTCGATGTCGATTTTGACCGTCTGATCCGTGAAGGGTCCGGAAGAGTCGTAGACGGTCAGGGGAGCCTCGCCCGACGACGGGTGGAGCGTGATCTCGCGCATGGGCACTCGCAGGCCCTTGTGGATCTCCCCGGCCTTGTAGACCTTACGGGAGGCGGGCAATGCGTCTTGTACGACCTGCTGCGGAACGGCATTCATTGGGATGCTCCTTGAGCGATGACCGCGGAGATCCAGTGAATGCTGCGAGGGAGGGGTCGTTTGCGCGACGAGTCGCCTGCAGGGGGCTCGCGACGCTGTCGAACTTTCCTACGCCAGCATGAACTGGATCAGGTTCAAAGGGTCGCCATGCCGCAACTGCGCTCGATGGCCTCTCAGCCCCCCTCGGCGGGGCTCCCCTAGCAGCGTGCAAAGTAGTACGACTGGGCCCAATGGTCAATGCTGCGCGTCATTGCGATTCCACCACCCACCGCCGAGCGCTTCGTAGAGCGCAGCGGTATCGGAATAGCGATTGGCGCGAGCCTGCGCGAGGGCCAAGACCGCCTGGCTGTAGGTCTGCTGTGCATTGAGCAGAGCCAGATAGCTCATCGAGCCCACCTCGACGTTGCGCCGGGTAGCCTCGAGGCTGTCGGCTGCGGCCTGCTGGGCGCGGGTACTGGCGCCGACCGCTTCGGCATCGAGCTGCAGCGCTGTCAGGGTGTCGGCGACGTTCTGGAAGGCAGCGAGCACGACGCTGCGATATTGCGCCCCGGCCTGATCGAGAGCGGCCGCTGCCGCGCGTCGGCGATGGATCAGAGTACCGCCCGAAAACAGGGTCTGTGTCAGGCTGGCGCCCGCGCTCCAGAATGTATTGCCTGTCGCAAACAGCTGATTGAACACGGTGGACGTGCCGCCTAACGCGGCAGTCAACGTGATCTGCGGCAGGAGATTCGCGGTCGCCACGCCTAGCTCGGCGCTTGCGGAATGCAGTTGCGTTTCCGCCGCGAGAACGTCGGGTCGTTGCCGGACGAGTGCCGCTGGCACGCTGACCGGAATCTCCTGCGGCAGCGTAAGGTCGGACAGTTCGAACTTCTGCGCCGGCTCGTCGCTCGGAAAACGGCCCGCGAGCGCGGTAAGCAAATGGCGCTGTTGGGCCAATTGCTTTTCGAGCGGCGGCAGGGTCGCTTCCAGGGCAGCCAGCGCGGCGTCCTGTGCCATCACGTCGGTCAACGCGATGGACCCCAGCTCGTACTGATGCCGCAGAATCTGCGCCGCCTCGCGTTCGCTGCGAGCGATTTCGAGCGTCGCTGCGAGCTGAGCGCGTAGCGACGCTTCCTCGATAGCCGCCGCGACCAGGTTGGAAGTCAGCGTGAGATAGGCGGCTTCGAGCTGGTAGCGTTGCGAATCGGCGAGCGCCTGAAGCGACTCGACCTGGCGCCGGTTGACTCCGAAAATGTCGAACAGATAGGAGACGCTCACCTGCGCGGTGTGCAGGTTGTAGACCGGCACACCCGAATTCAATGTGGGCGCCAGCGTGCCGGTCGCGTCCTTCTGCCGACTGAAAGCGTAATTCGCCTGCACGGCAGGCAAGTAGGTCCCCCGCTGCGCGGCCACCTCCTCATTCGCCTGGCGCAGGGCCGCTTGCGCGCCCTGCAGTGTCGGATTGCTCTTCAGTGCCTGTTGCACCAGCGCATCGAGCGCCTGCGAATGAAACAGCGCCCACCAGTGCCCGGGAATATCCATTCCTGTGACATAGCGTTGCGCTTCGGCTTCGCTCCCCGCTTCGCCCGCAGTGGATTTGACCGCGCCCGCCGCAACGGGAGTTTGCGATCCCTCCGGAAGGTAGCCCGTCACCTTCGGCGCCTCTGGTGTTTTGAAATTCGGGCCGACCGCGCAACTGCACAGCAGCGCCGCGGCAGCGGCAGACAACGCCCTCTTCATACGGCCGCCTCCTCCGCCGACGGTCTCTCCGGGAACGGGGTCCGGCGGGAGAACATCAGGATCAGCAGTGGGAGAACGAGCAACACCAGTATGGGTGTGAGGAGCATTCCGCCGACGACCACCAACGCAAGCGGCCGTTGTACTTGCGAACCGATGCCGGTCGACAGCGCCGCCGGCACGAGGCCCACGCACGCGACGACACAAGTCATCAACACCGGGCGCATCTGTACGCGACACGTATGCAGGATCGCCGTTACGCGATCGAGCCCCTGCTCGATGTGCAGGTTGTAATAGGACAGGACGATGATGCCGTCCATGGTGGCGATTCCGAACAAGGCCACGAACCCGATCGCCGCGGAGACGCTGAACGGTGTTCCGGTGAGCGCCAGTGCGAAAATGCCGCCGATGAGCGCCATCGGAATGACGCTGGCGGCCAGCAGCACGTCGACGATCGAGCCAAAATTGACGAACAGCAGGACGCAGATCAGCGCAATGCTGAGTGGGACAGCGAGCGCGAGCCGGTGGAGCGCATCCTGCAGATTGCCGAATTCGCCCACCCATTCCAACCGGTAGCCGCCGGGCAGCTTGACTTGCTCTGCGACCTTGCGTTCGGCTTCGAGAACCGCGCTCCCGAGATCGCGGCCGCGAACGCTGAATTTGATGGGCACGTAGCGTTCCTGGTGCTCGCGATAGATGAACGACGGCCCGGAGATCAATTGCACCGTCGCAACGTCGCCGAGCAGCACCTGCACCGTCGCCCCGTTACCCGACTGATCGGGCGCGGCGATCGAAATGTGACGGATGGCGTCCGGGTCTGCGCGATACTGACGGTCGAGGCGTACGATCATTGGAAAGTGGCGGTCGCTACCGCTCTCATAAAGATCGCCGCCCGCCTGGCCTCCAATCGCCGCCTGAACCGTCGCGTTGATGTCCCCCGGTGCGATTCCTAGTCGTGCGGCCCGCGTCCGATCAATTTCTATCCGAATCGTCGGTTGCCCCAGCGGATTGAACACGGCGAGATCGGTTACTCCGGGTACGGTCTGGAGCACAGCACGGATTCTCTGTGCCGTACTCTCCAGAACCTCGAGATCGTTCCCGAACAGTTTGACGGAATTCTCGCCCTTCACGCCGGAAGCGGCCTCTTCCACGTTGTCCTGGATGTACTGGGAGAAGTTGAACTCCACCCCGGGGTATTTTTCTTCCAGTGAGGCCGTGAGTTGCGCCGTGAGTTTGTCCTTGTCGACTCCTTTCGGCCAGGTGTCGAACGACTTGAGGGGGACGAAGAACTCCGCATTGAAGAAACCCGTAACGTCCGTCCCGTCGTCGGGACGGCCGTGCTGCGAGATCACGGTCTCGACCTCGGGAAAGCTCTTGATGAGACGGCGCATGCCGTTCACGTAGCCGTTACCCTCCTCCAGAGAGATCGACTCCGGCAACGTGGCGCGGATCCAGAAGTTGCCTTCTTCCAGTTTGGGCAAGAATTCCAGCCCCAGACTGTGCGAGGCGACGAACGCGAAGACAATGAGCACGCCGAGGCCGCTCAGGGTGATCAGCCTGTTGGCCAGAGAGAATTCCACGACAGGCTCGTAAACGCGTCGCAGGACTCGCACGACCGCCGTCTCGGTCTCCGCAACGCTGTCCGGCAGGAGCAGCGCGCTCAGAGCCGGTGAGAGGGTGAATGTCGCGATGAGGCCGCCGGCTATCGCGTAACCGTACGTCTTGGCCATGGGCCCGAAGATGTGACCTTCAATACCGCTCAGCGTGAAGAGCGGCACGAAGCCGGCGATGATGATGGCGGCTGCGAAGAGGATCGCCTGATTGACTTCCGTGGCCGCATTCGCGATGACCGCGAACTTTCCGCGGAACGTGCTGGTGCCGCGCACTACATGCATGAGCGTCGAGCCCGTGCGGCGCGCTTCGGTGCTCTCGCTCAGGTGTCGGTAGATGTTCTCTACCATGATCACCGAGGCATCCACGATCAGTCCGAAATCGATCGCCCCGACAGACAGCAGGTTCGCCGATTCGCCCGTCAATAGCATCAGCACGATCGCAAACGTCAGCGCAAACGGGATGGTGCATGCCACGATCAGCGCGCTGCGCAGATTGCCGAGAAAAGCCCATTGCAGGAGAAATATGAGAAGGATGCCGGCGAGCACGTTGTGCAGCACCGTGCCGGTCGTCACCCGGATGAGGTCGGATCGGTCGTAGATCCGCTCGATCCGCACCCCGGGAGGCAGGATGCCGGAGCTGTTGATGTTCGCGACCTCGGCCTTGACGCGCTCGATTGTGGGCATGCTCTGCTCGCCACGACGCATGAGAACGATGCCTTCGACGACGTCATCGGCATCCCTGTCCTGCCCTGCTATCCCCAAGCGCGGCTGGTTTCCTGTCTGCACGGTAGCGATGTCGCCTATCAGGACCGGCATGCCACGAATGGAGGCGACCATCGTTTTGCGGATGTCATCGACCGAGTGGATGAGGCCGACACCGCGCACTACGGCCGCCTGCGGCCCGATATTCACGGTCTGGCCGCCGACGTTCACGTTGCTGTTATTGAGTGCCTGCAGGACCTGCGACAACGACAGGCCATACTGCTGGAGACGATGCTGGTCGACGCTGACGTCGTACGTTTTGGTCTTGCCGCCCCAACCGGTCACGTCGATGACACCGGGGACCGCCTTGAAACGGCGCTCGAGCACCCAGTTTTCGAGCGTCTTGAGGTCCGTCACCGAATAACCCTTCGGCCCGGCCAGCCGATAACGGTAAATTTCACCGATGGGACTGGTTGAGGAGATCTGTGGCGCTGCACCGTTTGGCAATGCAGGCAGCTGTGAGAGTCGGTTGATGACCCATTGCTCCGCCTGCTGGTACGTGAAGTCGTACGTGAATTGCACCTTGACATCGGATAGCCCAAACAGGGAAATGGTTCGCACGGTCGTTACGTGCGGAATGCCCGCCATCTGAACTTCGATCGGGATCGTGATGTAACGCTCGATCTCCTCGGCGGACTGGCCGGCGCTTTGTGTGACGATGTCGACGAGCGGTGGGACAGGATCGGGGTACGCCTCTATGTTGAGTTGCGTGAAACCCACAACGCCGCCGATGAGCACCAACGGCAGCAAAATGGCAAGGAAGGCGCGCTGTTTGAGCGCGAACGCGATGACCGAATTCATGGTGGGACGGTCAGCCCAGTAATGACGTGCAGCGCTTGCTGCCAGCGCGATCACGATTCACGGTTTTCATCCCGGCCGCGCTGCGCGGTCGATGAACAGGCTGCCGCGGGTCACCACCCGTTCGCCGGCCTTCAGGCCATCGAGCACTTCGACCATGCCGCCGTTGGTCCGGCCGGTGTGGATCGGGCGCAATGTGAGCGTGTTGTTCTGGCCGACCACCCAGACGCGGGCCTGATCCCCCTCGCGGACGACCGCTTCGTCGGCAATGGCGGGTGCCTGCGACTCGTCGCTGGTGACGATGCTGAAACTGGCAAACATCTGCGGCTTCAGCTTGCCGTCCGGATTGGCGAGGGTCGCACGCACAGGCAGGCGATGAGTGACGGAGTCGACTTCGGCACCGACCGCCGTCAGCCTCGCCTTGAACACCTTCCCGGGAAGGGCGAGTACCCGCACTTCGACGGTCTGACCACGCTCGATAAACGGCGCATCCGTTTCATGGACTTCGGCGACCAGCCATACCGTCGACAGGTCGCCGATGGTGAAAACAGGCGTCGAGCTACCCGCCTGAAGGTACTGTCCCGGTCCAACCTGACGGTCGGTGACGACTCCGGCGATGGGAGCTGCCACATACGTTGCGACTTCGGCTTTCTGCGCGCCCTCGATCGCCGCAATTTCCCGGTCGGTCTTGCCGAGGATACGGAGCCGGTTGCGGGCGGAGGCGAACGCGGTTTCCGCAGCGGCCAGGTCCACCTGCGCCTGCTGCCAATCCTGCTGCGACCCGCCGTTGCCATCGTAGGCCGCGTGTTTGCGCTGTTCGTTGATGCGCGCGAGCTTCACAGTCGCCGCGGTGTTGAGCAGATCGCTTTGCGCCTGCACGAATTCCGTCGCCTCGATTCGCAGCAGCGGCGCCCCTTGTTTGACGTACTCTCCGGGGCCGGCCACGACGCGGACCACACGGCCAGAGTATGGCGAGAACACCTGCGTCGTCGTATCCCCATTCAATGCGATCCGCCCATCCGTCACGTCCTCCGTGCGGAAGGCGCGGATCGTCACCGGGTCGATCTTGAGAGTCGCGAGTTGGGTGACGCTCAAGCGCAACTCGTTCGAGGCAGCCGCTTCTTGCTGCTCAACGGGTTCGCCAGCGCGGGCTCGCAAGGCGCCCCACCCGATCGCGAGCGCGGCGGCCGCGATCAGTACCACCACCAGTACGACCCGGATTTGCTTACCCGCCGGCAACGCCCGCCGCGTCAAAGAGTTGTCAGACTTTTCCATGGACCATCGCCCGCTGGCCTTCAACGGCAAACCGGTATTCTAGAGAGGCAGGGTTTCCGCACGCTTTCGCGAAGCTTTCGAGGACCTTTCTTTTTGTGGCGCGAGCGCCTCGAGAGAGCGCCGATGGCTTTGTCGTCGTGGCGTTGCTATATGTAACGCCCTGCCCCTTTTTTGGGTCCGGTTACGTAATAGGAAGGTTCTGCCATGTCCTCCTGGCAAGTGTGGGCTCTGATGTCGGCGGGCTTCGCGGCCCTGACGGCGATTTTCGCTAAAATCGGCGTCGCACATGTCAATCCCGACGTGGCGACCTTCGTTCGCACCATCGTCATTCTGGTCATGCTCGGCGCTATCGTTGCCGCAACCGGGCAGTACCGGGCGCTGTTTGAGGCTTCATCGCGGACTTATGCGTTTTTGGTTTTATCCGGGCTCGCCACCGGTGCGTCGTGGTGGTGTTACTTCCGCGCCCTGCACGTCGGGGACGCGTCGCGCGTCGCGCCTATCGACAAACTGAGTGTCGTGCTCGTAGCGATCTTTGGCGTCGCTTTCCTCGGCGAGAAGCTCTCAGCGATCAACTGGCTTGGCATCGCGATGATCGCGGCCGGCGCTTGGTTCGTGACGCTGCGGATCTAGGACGGCGCGCGGCAAGCCAACTGAGCGGGCGCTAACGCCACAAACGGAAATCGCCGGTCTGCCTTACGCCTCGCCGCCCGCGCCCGGGGCACGAATGGCGTCCCACTGCGGCCGCTCCCGGTTAACGCTTCAGAGCCCGTACCAGGGCCTCAGCCATCACGCCATTGGACTGCGGCTCGCGCTCGCGCGGCTTGGCCGGCTGTCGGTCCCGGTCCCGCCCTCCCCGGTCGCGATGTTGGTCGCGGGGCGGCTGACCGGATCGCGGCTGCGACTCGGGTGGTCGGCCGCGCGCGGGAGCTTCGTCGAGCTTCATCGTGAGCGCTATGCGCTTGCGCTGCAGGTCGACTTCCAACACCTTGACCTTCACCACGTCGCCCGCCTTGACGAGCTCGCGCGGGTCCTTGATGAACTTGTGCGACATCATCGAAATGTGCACGAGTCCATCCTGGTGCACGCCGATGTCGACGAACACTCCGAAGTTGGTCACGTTCGTGACCACCCCTTCGAGCAGCATGCCGGAGGTGAGGTCTTTCAGGTCTTCGACCCCGTCCTGAAACGCCGCTGTCTTGAATTCAGGGCGCGGATCGCGTCCCGGCTTCTCGAGCTCGCGCAGGATGTCCTGCACAGTCGGCAGACCGAAGCGCTCGTCCGTATATTTCCTGGCGTCCACCCTCTTGAGGGCGCCGGAATCTGCGCTGAGCTCTGTGAGTGGGCGGCCTAGATCCGCGAGAATTCGCTCGACGACGGGATAGGCCTCCGGGTGGACGGAAGAACTGTCGAGAGAATTCTCGCCGCCCGAGATGCGCAGGAAGCCCGCCGCCTGCTCAAATGTCTTGGCGCCGAGGCGCGGTACTTTTTTCAGCGCTTCACGGCTCGTGAATGCGCCGTTCTCGTCCCGGTGCCGAACGACCGCCTCGGCAAGCGACGCCGACAACCCTGAAATCCGGGCGAGCAGCGCCGGGGATGCGGTATTCACATCCACGCCCACGGCGTTCACGCAGTCTTCCACCACAGCGTCGAGCGAGCGGGCGAGCTTCGTCTGGCTGACGTCGTGTTGGTATTGGCCGACGCCGATCGACTTGGGATCGATCTTCACGAGCTCCGCCAGCGGATCCTGCAAGCGCCGGGCAATGGAGACGGCACCGCGCAAGGTGACGTCGAGCCCAGGCAGTTCCTTCGAGGCAAGCTCGGAAGCCGAATACACGGAAGCGCCGGCCTCCGACACCACTATTCTCGTGAGTTTCAGCTCGGGGTGGCGCTTCATGAGCTCGCCAGCCAGCTTGTCGGTTTCCCGTGAAGCGGTTCCATTACCGATGCTGATCAAATCGACGCTGTGCTTCTTGGCGATCTCGCCAAGGGCATGGAGCGAGCCGTCCCAATCGTTGCGCGGCACGTGAGGAAAAATCGTCGCCGTTTCGAGCACCTTCCCGGTGCGGTCGACGACGGCAACTTTCACACCCGTGCGCAAGCCCGGATCGAGCCCCATGGTGGCCCGCGGCCCGGCGGGAGCGGCCAGCAACAGATCGTGCAGATTGCGTGCGAATACGCGAATAGCCTCTTCTTCAGCCCGTTCACGCAAGGCCGAGAACAACTCCCCTTCCAGCTGCCAACCCAGCTTGACCTGCCACGTCCAGCGCGCCGTTTGCAGGAGCCACGCATCCGCCGGACGCCCCTGAGCGGCGATTTGGAAGCGGCTGGCGATCCGGCTCTCACAGGAGTTGAAGGGAGCGGTCGAGGGTGACGTATTCTGCAATGCCTGCTCGGTGAGCTCCTCCGGCAGCTTCAGCGCCAGTTGCAGGATCTCTTCCTTGCGGCCACGGAATAACGCGAGCCCTCGGTGCGAGGGGATGGCGCTGATCGGTTCACGATAGTCGAAATAGTCCCGGAATTTCGCGCCGGCTTCTTCTTTGCCCGCAGCCACCTTGGAGACGAGCTGGCCATTCGCCTGCAGTTGCTCGCGCAGGGCGCCGAGCAGCTCGGCGTCTTCGGCGAACTGCTCCATCAGAACCTGCCGCGCCCCGTCCAGTGCCGCCTTGGTGTCCGGCACGCCGGGATTCTCGCCGTTCTCCGTCGTAAACGCCGGCTTCAGATACTTTGCCGCCTCGGCTTCCGGATCGAGGCTCGCATCGGCCAGCAGCGCGGCGGCGAGGGTGTCTAGACCAGCCTCGCGGGCGATCATGGCCTTCGTGCGCCGTTTCGGCTTGTACGGCAGGTACAAGTCCTCCAGGCGCTGCTTCGTCTCGGCGCCCTCGACACTCGCTTTGAGCTCGGGTGTGAGCTTGCCCTGCTCCTCGATGCTCCTGAGGATGGCCGCGCGGCGTTCTTCGAGCTCGCGCAGATAGCCCAGACGCTCTTCGAGTGCGCGCAGCTGTGTATCATCGAGACCATCGGTGGCCTCCTTGCGATAGCGCGCAATGAAGGGAACGGTAGAGCCCGCATCGAGCAAGGCGACGGTGGCGGCAATCTGGTGCGGCTTGACGGCGAGCTCCGCCGCGAGACGGGATTCAATAGAGAGCATTTGGGGGACTGACTGAATTCGATGACGGGGCGCGCACTATGCTGAAACGCACCCGGCACAACAAGACTTGCGAAATGAAGATAGATTGGGCACTTATCCGCGCGCGCCCTCGAGGCAACCGTGGTCGCGGGGCACCCCGAACGTGCGTTGCTGCCGGGCACAACAGATTCCCCCGCCGGACCGCGCGCGGCGGCAGTCTGGTCGCGAACCGCAACCCGATTCGCCGCTTGCTGCTGGTTGGCGGTGGCGCCGATCTGCGTCAGCGACGTGTTGACCCGAATGGCAGACCTTGCGAACCTGATCGACCAGAACCCTCTCGCTGACCGCCCACAATAGCAGGTAACCGCAGAAGTGCCGCGGGCCTGCGGTGATGTTGTCGATGTTATTAAGGCGTTCCACCACGCCCGCAGTAGATGACCGCATGATTTGGAACGAGGGACTCATTGAGCGCGCGCAACGCCGGATCGCGCTGCTCCTTCGGCAACTCACACAACTCGTGAATATAGGTTACGGTCGCCAGCTTCAAATCGCCCGACGCGTTCGCAGGCGGTGCGGTGGCGGTGGCCTGGGGTCGCTCGAACCAGCGCCCTGCGGCACAAGCGGACAATCCCAGCGTGACGGTCAATAGCCCGGCGGCGGCCACCCTCACTTCATGCTTCATTTCTGGACGCCCCAGCGCGAATCCGCCTCGCGCCACGAAACGCAGCCACCGTCAGACGCTCACGCGGCAACCATTATGGGCAATTTCTCTGGTGGTTCGCTGACAACGTGCATCGGCGCACGCACGCGGGTGCGCTGCAGCAAACGCAATTTCTCTGCGCTCACCGGAGCGGACCTCGAGCGCTAGCGCCTCGGTAACTTCTGCAACGCCAAAGGCAACTTTTTCACGCCCCAACGGGGAGCGCTGCGCTGACGGGCCGTGGCGGCGGTCACGACGCGGCAGTCTGGGCCGCATCCATGCAGCCCCGAACGGAAGATCTGCAGTCCGATGCCTACTCCTCCGATTCTCCCGGCGAGCGCTGGCGCTCTGTGGCTTCCCGATGATGAGTGTCGGCGGTCGCACCGCCGCCCCCATGGCTCGCCTGGCCGCCTTTGCGGCCCGCCTCCGCGGCGAGTTCCGGATTCTGTGAAAAGCTGCGTTTTTCATCGGGCACGCTCTGTCCGCCCTTGCGTCCAGCAACCGCAGCCAGCTCGCGGTTCTGCGAGAAACTGCGCTTCGAGCCGGGCACACTCTGCCCGCCTTTGCGTCCGGCTTCGGCGGCGAGCCGCCGGTTCTGCGAGAAGCTGCGCTTCTCGTCAGGCACGGCCTTGCCACCCATGCTTGCGATCTGCCGCTGCCGCTCCTGATTCATTGACGCAAATCCACGATTAGACGTGCGCCCATCCTGAGTTGGTTCGTGAGCCATCGTTACTCTCCTCCACAGTGAATGCTAAGGCTCGCGGGCAACACAAACTGGCAGCAAGCGATGTGCGACCTAGAACCTTTCACGGGAGACAGAAGCTTTCGTGAAGATAGCCCTCGGCCAGCGAGCGGCTAGAGAGCAGCAAGACCCATGCCGGGGAAGCGGTACGAGGCGCAGGAACTTTTGTCGGAAGCGCGCTGTCTAGTGCCGAATCGTTTGCTGCGCGCGCGCTGCAGCGTCGAGACGCTCGCGACGCACCGTAGCTGCCTGTGCGCGCGGGTCAACTCGATCCCGTTCCCTTCAGGGCGTGAGGTGATCGATGACGATGTTGACGAGCCCATCCTTCCCCACGAGATAGGCAGCTTCCCCGAAGGGATCGCCGCTGCCCGCCATGGGATTGCCGGAGCGGGCTATTCTCGCGACGACTTGCACTTTCTGCCCTGCCGCAAAGGCACGTCCCGGCACCATGGAATCCGAGGGTGTCAGTTCCACGGTTTGGGGAAAGCGGCTTGCCAGCCGCTTGGCTGCCAGAGGCGGTCCTGGGCGCGCTGGATCGCGAACGAACACGAAGAGCGGCGCCGCATCGGGAGCCGACTTGGACAAAGAGGGAGACAGCTCGATGTGCACACGGACCGCCGCGGCACCGGCATTGGCCGCCACAGGCGCCGATGAGGAAGTTCCGGGGGACGCAGGAACGGACTCGCCCGCGAGCTTTTGATCGATGGCGGCGATCTGCTGCTCGAGGATCGGCCGAATGGCCTGCGGCGGATTCAGCGCGAGTAATTTCGTGAAGCGCTCGCGGGCCAGCGGCAGCTCGCCGCGACGAACCGCGGCCGCCGCGCCGAAAAACAGCCCCTTACCCGAATTCGGATCGAGTACGAGGGCCTGCTCGATGATGCGCCCGGCGGGGCCGTCGAGAGCGGCTTCGTCGCTCAGCGTCAGAGACTCGGCCTCGCCGACCAGCGCCTCCGCGTTCTTGCCTGCCGCGAGTCTGTCGGCGCGCTGATAGGAGCGCAGCGCCAGCGGGTACTGCTCCAACACGATGTAAGAGCGACCGAGCAGCAGCCAACCGTTCACATCATTGGGATCCCGCTCCAGCTTCCGTGCGAGATGCGCGACCATCGTTTGCGGCGAGTCCGCAGCCGGTTCGGCGTGCCAGGACCACTTGCTCCAGGACGCGTACAGAATCGCAGATCCCACCACGAGCACGGCGGCCGCACCCAGAGCGGCCCAGGGCGCGGGCGCGAGCTGTTTCGGATCCCGCCTCACCAGCGGTATAGCGACGAGCGCGACGCCGACCAGGGCGAGGACGGCGGCGAGCACGATGAAGGTAACCATCAGGAGCGAATGTCCTCTTCGAGCGGCTCATTGTCCTGAGGGACAAGCCGCGAGCGCTGCTGAACGATGCGGACGGCGACGAGTGCTCCCACGCCGAGGAGCAGGCCCGGAGTCAGCCACAACCACAGGTTGCGCATCGACATACGCGGTCTGAAGAGGATGAATTCGCCGTAGCGGGCGACCATGAAGTTTCGAACGTCGTCGTCCGTTCTGCCCGCAAGCAGCATATCCCGCACTTGCCGGCGCAAGTCCGCCGCGAGATCCACCGGCGAGTCGGCGATCGCTTCGTTCTGGCACTGCATGCAGCGGAGCTCGTGTGTCAGAGACAGATAGCGCGCCTGCAGTGCGGGCGTAGGCATCTGGGTGGGATCAACGGCGTACGCCGCCGTCGCGCACAGCACGAGCGACACCAGCAGAGCGATCAGACAGCCTCGCATCATGATTTCTCTGCCTGCTTCGCCGGCAGCCGCGGTAGAAATTCCCGCTCCCACGCTTCCTGCGTCAGCGGGCCGATGTATTTGTAGACCACGACACCCTGGTCGTTCACGAGAAATGTTTCCGGCGCGCCATAGACACCCCAATCGATGGCCTCGCGTCCATCGTGATCGACGGCGATCAGCTCATACGGGTTGCCCAGCTGAGACAGTAGTGAGAGCGCCTCGGCGTCGTTGTCCCGCCAATCGAGGCCGATGATCGGTACGACGTCCGCGTGGCGCATTTGCAGAAGCACGTTGTGCTCTAATCGGCAGCCGCCGCACCACGTGCCCCAAACGTTGAATACGTACCAGCGTCCGCGCAGATCACTCGATTTAACGATGCGGCTCGCGTCCGTCAGGCTCGGTAGCGAGAACTCCGGCGCCGCCTTGCCGATCAGCGGCGACGCAATGGTGCCCTTATCGGGTGAATGCTTGATCCCGATCGCCAACACGACGGCCAGCAGCGCAAACAGACCCAGCGGGAGCGCAAAGCGGTTCATCCGGCGCCTTCCCCGGCGGCTCCGGACATGACAGGAGCTTCGGCCGTCCTCGCCAGCCTGTAGCGGCGATCCGAGGCGGCGATTCCACCTCCCACGGCCATGATGAACGCGGCGAGCCAGACGAGATTCACGAGGGGGCGCACCTGGATGCGCACGCTCCATTTACCCGCGCCGAGATCCTCTCCGAGGGCCACCAGCACGTTGCTTCCATAGTGCATTTCAATGGCTGCTTCCGTCGTCACCGAGTGCTGCACCCAGTACTGGCGCTTTTGCGGATATAGAACGGTCAGGGGCGCGCCGTGACGTGTTACTACTACTGTGCCTCCGACACCGTCGTAATTCGGACCTTCGATCGCCTTGACTCCCACGAAACGGAATTCGTACGCGCCTACGGTAGTCATGCCCCCTTTTGCGAGCGACACATCATGCTCGACCGTGAAGGACTCGACGGTCGTGAGGGCGAGGACGAAAATCCCGATGCCGATGTGAGCGATCGTCATGCCCACGACGGCCCGGGGCAGCGAGAGCTTGCGCCGCAAGCGATCGATAGGATCGACGAGCGAAGTGAGGATGATCCAGATGCCCACAGCCGCGCCCACGGGCGTGAGTACCCGGCCCTTGGAATAGATCCCGAATGCGAGCCCGCAGGCGAGCACGGCCGCGACGACGAGGGTCGTCAGAAGCATGCGCTTCTTGTCGCCCAGGCGCCCGCGCTTCCAGCTCGTGTGAATCCCCACACTCAACAATGCCATCAGCGGCAACATCGAGAGCATGAACGTCGGGTTGAAGTACGGGGCGCCCACGGAGAGCGTTCCAAGACCGAGCGAGTCGGAGATGAGCGGGGCCATCGTGCCCGCAAAAACTGTTGCTGCCGCGATGACCAGCAGAATGTTGTTGAACAGGAGGAAAGACTCCCGCGCGCCGAGCTCGAAACCGGCCTGCGATTTCAGGAGTGGGGCCCGCCAGGCATACAGGGTCAGCGCGCCGCCGATCATGACGATGAGAAACACGAGGATGAAGATGCCGCGTGTCGGATCAGCCGCGAAAGAGTGCACGGAGACCAGAACGCCGGAGCGCACGAGGAACGTGCCTAGCAGGCTCAGGGAGAACGCGAGTATGGCCAGCAGTAACGTCCAGCTTTTGAACAACCCGCGCTTGTCCGTAACCGCGAGCGAGTGAATGAGCGCTGTACCCACCAGCCATGGCATGAAGGAAGCGTTTTCGACGGGATCCCAGAACCAGTAACCGCCCCAGCCGAGCTCGTAATAGGCCCACCAGCTGCCGAGCGCGATCCCGCAGCTCAGAAAGGCCCACGCCGCGGTCGTCCACGGCCGCGTCCAACGCGCCCAGTTCTGGTCGAGCCGGCCTTCGAGCATCGCCGCGCAGGCAAACGCAAATGCCACGGCGAATCCGACGTAACCCGTGTAGAGAATCGGCGGATGAATAGCGAGCGCGGGGTCCTGCAGGACCGGGTTCAGGTCGCGGCCGTCGGGTGCGGCCGGATCGAGGCGGTTGAACGGATTCGAGGTGGCGAGAGTGAACAACAGGAACCCGAAGCTTACGACACCCAACACGCCGAGCACGCGGGCGGCGAAGCGCGGCGGCAGGCGGGATGAACCGATCGTGACGGCTACCGTCCAGCAGCTCAAGATGAAAATCCACAGCAGCAGCGAGCCTTCGTGCGCGCCCCACATCGCGCTCACGCGATAGAACAGCGGCAGCGCCGAGTTCGAGTTCTCCGCGATGTAGGCGACGGAAAAGTCATTGCCGACAAATGAAGTGATGAGGCACGCCACGGACGTCCCGATCATCACGAACTGTCCGGCGACGGCCGGCGTGACTGCCGCGATCCACCGGTCCCGGCCGAGCATCGGGCCGGCAATGCCAAAGAATGCCTGCAACGCTGCGAGCAGCAGCGCCAGGATCAGAGCGAAATGACCCAGCTCGGGAAGCATTCAAGTACCTGCCGGTGATTTGGGAGAGGAGGACTGCACCTGGGCACCCGTCTCGGCCCGCGATTCGCCGTGCCGTTTCTTCAGAGAGCGGGCGACCTGGGGCGGCATATATTTCTCGTCGTGCTTGGCGAGAACTTCGTCGGCTACAAACGTACCGTCGCCCCGCATGCGCCCGTGCGCGACGACACCCGTGCCTTCGCGGAACAGGTCGGGCAGTACACCCGTGTAGGTCACAGGCACATCGTGCTTGAAGTCGGTCACGACGAAACGCACCTCGAGGCTGCCCGGCAAGCGCTGGACACTGCCCTGGGTGACCATGCCGCCGAGCCGGAAATGCTCACCGTCGTGCACCTTGCCCGCGGCGACCTCTGTTGGATCGAAAAAGAACGTGACGTTCTGGCGGAAGGCGCTCAAGGCGAGCACTCCGGCGATACTCACGCCCGCCAGGATGCTGAACACTAGCGTCATACGTCTTTGCCGTGGAGTCATGTATCCCCTCCTCCCCGCATCGCGAGGCGGCGTCGCGCCTCTTCACGCGATCGCGTGAGCAGGCGCCGCGCCCACACGATGTTCAACACCACGACGATGAGCGTTAGCCCGTACGAGGGCCAGACGTAAGCGGCATAGCCGCCCATATCGAAGAATTCGCTCATGTACTCACCGCTTCACGGATCCAGCTCGCCGAACGCTCGCGACTCAGAATTTCGCCGCGCAGGCGGACGAGCAGGACCGCCACGAAAAAGAGCGTGAATCCGAGCAACATCATGAGCAGTGGTATGAGCATCGACGCAGGCATAGCTGGCCGGGCCAGCTTCATCACCGACGGCGCCTGATGCAGAGAGTTCCACCATGTCACCGAATAATGAATGATCGGTACGTTCACGATCCCGACGACCGCCAGCACGGCGCTGGAGCGGTCCGCGCGCTGCACGTCCTCCATTGCCGAGCGCAAGCCCATGTAGCCGAGATAGAGGAACAGCAGGATGAGCTCGGAGGTAAGCCTCGGGTCCCATTCCCAGTACGTTCCCCACATCGGCTGGCCCCACAAGGACCCCGTCACCAGCGCGCAGACTGTGAACGAGGCTCCGACAGGGGCGCAGCTTGCTGCCACCGCGTGCGCCACTTTCATACGCCAGATGAGGCCGACGCCGGCGGATATCGCCATCGTCATATACACCATGAGAGACATCCACGCACTCGGTGCGTGCACGTAGATGATGCGAAAGCCATCGCCCTGCTGGTAATCGGGTGGCGCCAGCACGAGCCCGCCGTAGAGGCCGCCCAGAATCAGCGCGGCCGCCGGCCAGGCAAACCACGGCGTCAGCCTTGCGGCGAGGCTGTAGATATACGGCGGCGAGCCGAGGCGGTGAAACCAGGTCCAGGCCATTATTAGCTCTTTACTCCAGGTTTATGCGCACGGCGGCTGCCGTTGCCAGCGGCGCCAACGTGACGCCCAGGACTGCGAGAGCCCCGAGTAGCTGCAACGGCGCGCTGAAATCGCCGCCCTTGATCGACAGTTCCGTGGCTCTCGCTCCGAAAATCAGCACGGGCATCGACAGCGGCAGGGTCAGCAGTGACAGCAGTGCGCCGCTGCGCTTCACTCCGAGCGTTAGCGCGGCCCCAACAGAGCCGATCAGACTCAACGCCACGCTCCCCACCGCAACCGACACAACAATCCCGGGCACTGCTGACGCGGGAACACCGAGCGACAGGCCCGCGAGCGGCGCCATCACGGCCAGCGGCAACCCCGTCAGCAGCCAGTGCGCTACCGTCTTCGCGAACAGCAGCCAGGTGAGCGACTGACCGGACAACGCGTACTGCTCCAGTGTGCCGTCATGGGCGTCATCCCGGAACAGAAACTCGAGCGCCAGCAGAGAGGATAACAAGGCCGCCACCCATAACACACCGGGCGCGACGTCTCGGAGACGCGACAGCTCAGGGGAAATTGCCAATGGAAACAAGGTAGTAACGATCGCAAAGAACACCAGGGGCTGCACCAGTTGCCCGCGCTTCCGGAACGCAAGTCTCAAATCGCGCACCAGCGTGAGCCGCGCTGCCGCCAATGCTGACGTCATTGCCAGCGCGCCGGCACCCGCCCTGCGGGGTGCGGCTGCAGCCGCACTCCGATGCATCATTTGATCATTCACGTGCGAGCTCAAGCCTCCGCAAGGCGGTCGCGGAAACTGAAAGATCATGATGGATGGCTGCCACTACAAGGCCGCCAGCGGCGAGGTGCTCTTCTATAAGGCTACCGACCAAGCGCTGGCCTTCCGTGTCGAGATTGGTTGTCGGTTCGTCGAGGAGCCACAGGGGGACGGCCATGAGAGCGAGGCCCGCAAGGGCGACCCGGCGCTTCTGCCCCGCTGAAAGCGTGCGAACCGGGCGATCGCTCCAGCTATCCGCGCCCACGCGGTGCAGTGCCTGGTCCTCCTCATCGCGGGATACGGGTCGTCGTACGCCGATCCAGTAGCGTAGATTCTCGCGAGGGGTGAGGTCCGCTTTTAGCGGAGGTTCGTGACCTATGTACGCCAGATCGGCGTGGAATCCCAGAAGATCCTTGCGGACGTCCCTGCCGTCCCAAAGCACCCTGCCCTCCTCGGCATACATGAGTCCACTCACGGTTCGCAGCAGGCTCGTCTTCCCAGTCCCATTCGACCCCGTGATCTGGAGGCACTCACCCCTCGTAACGGAGAAATGCACGCCCCTCAGGACGTGGCGTGCGCCCCGCCACAAGTGCAGGTTCTCGCCTTGAAGGCAGCAATCCGACATGACTCCCCGCGTGTGTGACGATGGCGCGCGAGTCTCGCAAATTCAGTGGCTTAGCGCCATGAGCAACCGCGTCCGCAAGTGGAGTCACCGCGCGAGGAGTTCTGTAGAATCGCGGCCCCGACTCATCCGGTGCCCGGGTGGCGAAATCGGTAGACGCAAGGGACTTAAAATCCCTCGGGGGAAACCCTGTGCCGGTTCGAGTCCGGCCCCGGGCAGTTTGCAGACTGCCAGCGATGTCCGCTGGCATCCACATCAATTCGCTCCGTGCGGCCGGCCAACAAACGACTGCGCGTCCAAGGTGCTGACGACGCAGGCCGCGGAAATCTTCCGATCCGTTGTCGATGCCGTTCGTCTCGTATAGGGCGCCAGTACTGTCAACGGTGATGGCTGCCATCTCCCGAGTTGGATATATCTAATGAGGGAGCTGAATCTGCCCGCTACTGGTCTCCCCAACTCTCTCTTTATGTCGATATGCCCGGCATGCGCCGTACCCAATCTAACGGCGGTAAAGAAAGTCATGAACTAATTCATCTGAAGGAGAGGTAGACGGACGCTGAGTGGAAAACGTCGGCCTTTGCTGGCGCCGCGGCGTTCGCGTTGCCGCGCGGCCACACACGCGATCGCCCAATAATCACGGGGCAAGATTGCGGGACGCAGTCTTGGCACCTGCGCCTTCCGCCCGCTGTCCTGGTCATCTGTGCACTCTGCATGCTCGCGGTCCAGGGATGCGTCGGCCTCGCCGCCGTCGACGCCGGGTCGCCTACTCATTGGCAGTCACAGGCTGCCTTACCGATGACAATCCGCACACTGGATTCTGATCGTCAATTTTCGCGGCTATCGTCCGTCAAGGTCGCCGAGCAAGTTCACGCGTTGCATCCGGGGGAACCGGTCAGCATTCTCGCGCTCTCTAGTGGCGGCGCCGCTGGAGCCTTCGGCGCGGGTGCTGTTGCCGGCCTCACGCGGTCGGGCTCACGGCCGGATTTTGCGGTCGTGACGGGCGTGAGTGTCGGGGCGCTGGTCGCTCCTTTCGCGTTTCTCGGACCCGCGTGGGACGCGCGCCTGCTTGACGCGTTCACGAGCGGAGCTGGCGACAACCTGCTGCAATCTCGGGGGCTAGGCGTAATCTTCGGCTCCAGCTTGTATCGCGGCGGGCCTTTGAAGGAGCTCGTTGACGCGTATGTCAGCGACGCAATGATTGAAGCCGTTGCGCGTGAGGCGGAGAAAGGCCGCTTACTCCTCGTGGCCACGACCGATGTGGCAACAGGAGAGTCCGTTGTGTGGGACCTGGGCTCGATCGCCCGGAACGGCGGCCCTTCTATGAGAACACTTTTTCGCGACGTCCTGATGGCTTCCGCTAGCGTGCCTGGCATGTTTCCGCCCGTTATGATTCGTGTCCGCGAAAATGGCGCACCCCATGACGAGGCACACGTTGACGGTGCCGCCACGATGCCATTCTTCGTGCCTGCGGCGTTTGCGCAGACGTCATCGAGCGCACGTGTCGGCACCCAACGCACAGCTTTGTACGTCATTATCGACGGTCCGCTGGATGAAGCGGCACGATCGACACGATTGACGGCGCACGCAATCTTTTCGCGGAGCATTCGCGCCGGGTTGCGCCACATGTTGCTAACGACGCTTGAACTGACCGCGGCGACCGCTGAGCTGCACGGGGCAACGCTGCAGTATTCGGCGGTTCCGGTCGCCTACCCGCGTGTGGATGCCTTTCATTTCCGCGCCGACACGATGCGACTGCTCTTTGACTACGCCTACCAGTGTGCGCAGGAGGGACGTCTGTGGACCGAGTTCCGGCGCAGCGACGCCGGGGCGATACGTAGCATGCCGGACCCACCGAAGGTTGCATGTCCGGCCGACGATGCGTTGATCGGGGATATAGCCTCGCGCTGACTGAACCCGTTATAAAGACTTCGGCGCCTGTTTGACGAGCGATGTCCAGGCCGCTATAAGCATCGGAGGTGGTCGTTACGGCGTAAGCTAAGCACCAACGGGACCGATTCACCGGCGGTTGCGCCTGGCTGAGACGTAGCCTTATCCGCTCATACGGAGACGCCATGTCAAACACGTATGAATTCACAGCACAGACCCTCGCATTCGCGCGACACGCCATCGAATCCGGACGCGACGTGGCCGTGGTGCCGGAGGAATATATGAACTTCGAGCTTGCACTGGCCATCGTCGATGGCTGCCGCAACGCAATTTGCATGGCGGACGCTCACGACCCGAACACGCTCATTCAGAAGCTCGAGATCGCCTCGGAATCCCTGGCCATTTTTCAATCGGGCGCGACTGAGTCGAGCGTGACTACGGCGCGCACACATATCGATGAGACCATCGAAGTCCTGCGCCCATTCGTTGCACCAGACTGCTGAGCGGGGGGGGTTGCTACATCCTAAGTCGGTCGCGGGCTGACTGGAGTCCGTGTGTGCGTTCCCTAACTTTCCGTAACCGCCTACACGCGTCCTTCTAACAAGAAGCCGTTGCCATCCACTTGCTGGCTGTCGACAACGCTACGCGTATCCAGGATGGGCTCGCCTTTGCGCCTTTTGATCGCCTCCATCGTCGCCGGTCGCTTCGACCGGACGTTCTGCCCAGTGTCAGGATCCCACGCCATGAAGTAATAAACCTCGACGTCGGCCATAAGGCTCTCCCGCCAGAAAATTGCTTTCCCGTCATCCGCGACGGTGTGTACTTCGCCCTCTCCCATTTGGCGGCCCCCTAAAGTGATGTCGGCAACCATACGCTCTTGTCGGACCTTGCGTCCTCACATCGTCGGTGCGAGCGCAGTGGCCGGGCGCCCGCTTGCTGCTTGCGTGCGCAATCCCGCTACGGTTGACGCCAGCTACGTTCTCGGTGGGCTGACGCCGAGACTCTCCTGCCGCCCGAGACGGAAGATGCGCCAACCGAACGCAGCACCCACGCGATCGCCATCTCGACGTCAGTCGTTAGACATCCATCGCATACAAGTTGACCTCCGCCGCATCGACAGTAAGGCGCACCGCGCGCTCAAAGCGAAACCCCAGCTTCCCAAGGACCTTCGCCGACGCGTGGTTTTCCTTCGACGTGATGGCAACGATTCGTGAGAGGCCGAAAGCACTCTTCCCATGTGACACCACGGCTGACGCCGACTCGACGGCATACCCTTTAGCCCAGAACCTCGGCAAGAACGCATACCCAACGTCAACGTCCTCCAGGGACTCGCGCTTGATGAGGCCGCACATGCCAATGGGCTCACCGCTCGCCTTGAGTTCCACGAGATACAGTCCGAAGCCCAGGCGCCCGTACATCTCAATCGGGCCCTTGTCGATGTAGTTGCGCGCTTCCTCGAGCGTCCGCACCCCTTTGTCGCCAATGTGTTGCAGCCACGAAGGCTCATTCACGAGTTGCAGAATGAATGGCGCGTCATCGGCCGTGAGCCGCCGAAGTACGAGTCGCTCCGTTTCCAAGATCTTCATGCGCGCCCTGCCTCGTGTGCACTCTTACCCCTTCACGCACACCACCTGCTTCAGCGTATGGACAATCTCGACGAGATCGCGTTGTGCGTGCATAACCGCATCGATGTCCTTATAGGCGGCGGCGGTCTCATCTATGACCTCGGAGTCCTTGCGGCACTCCACTCCGGCAGTGGCGGTCACGTGATCGGCTAGAGTGAAGCGCTTGCGCGCCGACCGTCGCTCCAAGTCCGAGATGCACATCCGGCATTACCGCCAGGTGCCGGAAGATAAACGGCATTCTCGCTGTATTCGCGAGCTGGAGTTTCGCCGCATCCTCCACCGGCACACCGTGGGTCCACATCTTGACGTGGCGGCCGCCCTCCACGTTCATGACAGCAAAATTACGCTCAGCCATATCTAAAAGCAGAAGGCCTCAACACGTGAACGCCAAAGTCCGCGGACTGCGGCGGGCAGTGCGGTCAGGGCTTCCCTCTGATGAGGCGCGCGGGGAGCAGTAGCACCGCCCGGAGCAGCTCGAAGGCTCCCTCCAGTCCCATCCCCAGAAGCCTGAACGGTATCGACAGCAGCCATAGGATCGGCCACAACAGGAGGGCCAGCAGCGCGAGTGGCCAGCACACCGCGAGGAGGATCAGCCAGAGGAGAAACCTGAGCATGAGGCAACGCTAGCGCCAAACCCATAGGGTGAGCAAGTCCGGCCATCGCTCGAGCATCACCGTCAGGCGCAGCTTCGGGCGGTCTCGTACGCGTACCCGGCCCCTCACCTCGCTACTTATGGTGCTCGTGACCGCCTGTCGCGCGTACAAGTCCTTTAACTGGAGCTACAGGGAGGCTCTGCAGCAGAATACCGGCCTTGAAACGGGGGTCATCCATGCGAATTCCGATTATCGCCGCGGCGTGCGCCGCGGTGCTGTGCTTGGCTGCGTGTGCAGGGTCCGATACCAGATCGGCCGACACGAGGTCCCCGAACGCGCCCGCTCCGGCTTATGGCAACGTCGATGCAAAGCGGCTCCTCGCGGCCGACCAGAATGCCGGCCAGTGGATGTCCACCGGCCGTACGTACAGCGAGCAGCGCTTCAGCCCGCTGAAACGGATCAATACCGACAACGTGGCCCAGCTGGGCCTCGCCTGGTATGGCGATTTCGACACCAACCGCGGGCAGGAGTCGACCCCGATCGAGGTCGATGGCATCGTTTACGTGACGACAGCCTGGAGCAAGCTGTACGCCTACGAAGTGAAGACCGGGAAGCTGCTCTGGCGATATGACCCCCAGGTACCCGGTACGTGGGGCGTCAATACCTGCTGTGACGTCGTCAATCGCGGCGTAGCGGTCTGGAAGGGCAAGGTCTATCTCGGAACGCTCGACGGCCGGTTGATCGCCCTGGATGCGGGTTCGGGTAAGGTCGTGTGGGAGGCTCAGACCACGGACAAGACCAAGCCGTACTCGATAACCGGCGCCCCGCGCGTGGAGCAGGGCAAGGTGTTCATCGGCCAGGCAGGGTCCGAGTTCGGTACCCGCGGCTATCTCTCGGCCTACGACGCCGCAACCGGCAAGCTCGACTGGCGTTGGTACATCAGCCCCGGAAATCCCGCGGATGGCTTCGAGAACAAACAGATGGAACTGGCAGCCAAGACCTGGGGCGGTGAATGGTGGAAGACCGGCGGCGGCGGCGGCCCCTGGGATGCCATCACGTACGATCAGACCACGGACCTCGTGCTGGTCGGCACGGGCAACGGTGCGCCATGGCCCGCCGAGATCCGCAGCCCCGGCAACAACACCAACTTGTACCTGTCCTGCATCGTCGCCCTGCGCGCGGATACGGGCGAATACGTCTGGCACTACCAGACGACGCCCCATGAAAGCTGGGATTACGACGGTACGCAGCAGATCACGATTGCGGACCTGGTGATCAAGGGCAAGAAGCGGCACGTCGCCATGCAGGCCTCGAAGAACGGCTTCTTCTACGTGCTGGATGCCAAGACGGGTGAGCTCCTGTCCGCGGAGCCGTTCGTCAAGGGAGTGAATTGGGCGTTCAACATCGACCTGAAGACCGGTATACCTGACTTCAATCCGGCCGCCCGCTACGACAAGACCGGCAACGAGAAGGGCTTCATCGTCGTCCCGACCCCGGGAGGCGCGCATAGTTGGCATCCGATGTCGTACAACCCGGAGACTGGCCTCGTCTACATCCCGGCGATGAACGGCACCTATCCGATGGTGGCCGCACGGGAAGACGATAACCCCATGGGTCAGAAGCTCTCCATCAGCATGCGCAAGGGCTTCGCAATGTACGACCAGCCCGGGGCCGCCAAGCGCTTCAACGAGGGCTACCTCATCGCCTGGGATCCGGTGAACCAGAAAGAGGTCTGGCGCGTATCGTTCGATGGCAGCCGCGGTGGCGGAACGTTGACGACCGCGGGTGGCCTGGTATTCCAGGGCAACTCCAAGAACCAGGAGTTTGCGGCCTATCGCGCCGACAACGGCCAGAAACTCTGGAGCATGCCGGCGCAGACGGGGATCGTCGCCGGCGCCTCGACGTTCGAGGTGGACGGCGAGCAGTACGTAGCCGTGGCGGCGGGCTCGCGCATCGGCGGCAACTACTACTCGTCGAACTACTCGCGCCTGCTCGTGTTCAAACTCGGCGGCACGGCGAAGTTGCCCCCGACCGTTGAGCCCCCGGCGCAAGTGTTGAACCCACCGCCGCAGTTCGGAACGCCCGAGGTCATGAGTCACGGCGCCGATACGTATAACCGCTTTTGTGGCACCTGCCACGGGACCGACGGGCAGAGCCGCGGGTTATTCCCCGATCTGCGCTACAGCGGCGCGCTCAACAGCGCCGAGGTTTTCCACTCGATCGTGATCGACGGCGCGCTGTCCGCGAACGGCATGGTGTCATTCAAGACGGCGCTGACCGAAGCCGATGTGAATTCGATCCGCGCTTACGTCGTTTCGCGTTCGCACGACGCCGTAAAGAACGGTCCCGGCGGCATGGCAGCGATGCAACAGCAGCGCAGCGGTCCCGCGTCCGCCACGGGTACGAAGCCTGCCGATCAGAAGGCAGCCCCCGAAGCCAGTCACTGAGTTATCGAACAGCGGACTTGCTCTTCGCGGGTTCGTCCCGGGAGGAGGAGTTATGCGCATCGAACACCACGGCGGGCTCATCCACCGCGCCGACAGGGAGGAGCTCGCCCGTCCGCGCCAGGGTGCCCTGTTCCGTACCTCTACCGCGCCCGCAACTCCTGCTTGCGTACGAGCAGCTGCAGGCCCAGCGCCTTGAGATCCATGTCGGATTGTTTCGCTTCGGCGAACAGGCCGCCAGACTGCTCCTCTTCTTTCACATGGTGCTTGATCATCTCCGCGAGCACGGTCACCTTGGCCTCATAGTAGTCATCGTGGGGACCGGAGGCCTTGATCTCCTGGATCAGCTTCTTGGCCCCGGCATGCTCGACGATGGCCTCGTGATGCAACTCCTTGTCCTGCGTCGCAGCGAAAAACGCCGGGTAAAACAGTTCCTCTTCGATCTGCGTATGCACGGTGAGCGCCTCGCAGATCTTGGCCGCCAGGTCCAGCTTGCGCGTATCCCTGCGCGCCTTCGCGAAGTCCTCGAACCAGCCCTCTACCTGGCGGTGCTCGGCTTTGAGCAAGCCGATGGCATCCTGCGGGGATTGCCTGGAAGAGGCTTTCTTTTTCTTACTTGCGCTGCGAGCCATAAAAAACACCTCGTGCCCGTTGACTGGTTAGTCAACGGAGGAAGCAGATATCATGCCGCCCTTTTTCAGTGGCTCCCGCGCGTTACGGCCGTTCCCGCCAACGCGGCCGGTTCCGGTAGCGTCGCGGCAGCCTTTGGCAGCGCGAACGTCATCAGATTCCGTCCGGCGATGACCGTAACGAACTGCTCACCGGCAACAGCGTACGTTACGGGAGCCGCGTAAGTTGTGCCTCCGGTCTCGACGCTCCAAAGGAGTTTCCCCGAGCGGGAGTCAAGCGCGAACAACGTACCGTGATCGGCGCCGAAGAGCACCATGCCGCGCGTGCTCAATAGTCCCGACGTGTTGCTGTCTTCCGACCGTGTTTCCTGACGATGCTCCCAGACCAATTCTCCCGTGGAGGCATCCAAGGCCCGCACGGCGGTATAGAAGGACCTGCCGGCGCTGCTCGGCAGCGTGTTCGCGGACGGAAAGAAAATCATGCCCTGCTCGAGGACCGGGACGAACACGAGACTGAGGCTTGGGTCATAGCTCGGCGACCACCAATTCGTAGCGCCCTTCGCACCCGGATACACCGGCGCACCCTGGACACCTACCCCGGGGCTCGGCGCCAGAATCGGTCGCCCGGCAGGATTGAGCCCCGCCGCCCAGTTCTGCCGTGCGAACGGGACGCCGCGCAGAAACGCGCCACTCTCACGATCGAACACGTAATAGAACCCATTGCGGTTCGCCCAGAGCAGGTGCTTTTCGACGCCGCCCTGCGCCGTGCTGCGATCCGCGATCAACGGAATCTGGTTGGCATCCCAGTCGTGCTCGTCTTCCGGTGTGAACTGGAAGTGCCATACGAGCTGCCCCGTCGTGCCGCGCAACGCGACCACCGAGTCGGAGTAGAGGTTGTCGCCCTCGCGGGACTTCCGGTCGAAGTCCGGTCGCGGGTTGCCGACTCCCCAGTAGAGCAGATCCGACTGCGGATCGTACGAGCCCGTCAACCAGGTCCCCGCTCCGCCCTTACGCCACGAATCGCCGGCCCAGGTTTTATTTCCTTGATCGCCCGGGCCGGGAACCGTAACGAACCGCCAGCGTTCCTTGCCGGTGTTGACATCGTATGCCGCGATGAAGCCACGGCCGAATCCTGGGGGGCTGCCCACTCCGGTCACGACGAGGTCCCGGTACACCAGCGGTGCGCCGCTGATGTACGTTCCGGGATAGTCGCCGACACTGACCTCCCACAACACGGCACCCGTCGCCGCCGACAACGCGGTGAGCTTCGAGTCCCACGTCCCGACAAAAACCCGGTCGCCCAGTAAGGCAACGCCGCGATTCTGTCCCAGCGGCCCCTCTCCTCCGCCCATGAATTCATAGTGGTGATCGTGAGCCCAAATCTGACGTCCCGTGGCGGCATCGACCGCCAATACCCGCCCGGGTGGAACGGTGAAGTACATGATCCCAGCGCGGACGATCGGAGTGCTCTCGATCTTGTCGTGGCCGCCCACGAGCTGGTGTATCCAGCGCACCGCGAGATTCCCGACGTTGCGCGAGTTGATCTGCGCCAGGGTGCTGTGGCGGTTCGAACCGTAAGCGCCCGAGTACGTCAGCCAGTCGGCACCGGGCTCACCGGTAGCAGCGAGTTCCTGATATGGCACCCGGACTTCGCGCAACCTCGCGGCCACCGCGTCGGAGGTTGCGACACTGTCCCCAGGTACCCCCAGGGTACGAATGTACGCCACGAGCTGCCAGAGCTGCGCGTGTGTCAGCGCATGAGGTGGCATCCCCGTTTTCGGCACACCATCCCGGATCGTGCGGTACACCGCCCACTCGGTATCGCCGTGTTGGAACTCTCTCCCGAACAAAGCGGGCGCCCCGGGACCCCCGCTGCCGTCGGGAGAATGACAATCAGCGCATTGCTCGCGAAACAGTGAGGCTCCCGCTGCGACGTTGGCTGGCGTGTTAACCGGCACGTGGATCACGGCATAGGGATTTCGCGTTATTACGAGACGGGTAATTTGGGGCTGGCCGGCGCCTGGCATGAGCAGGGAAGGCAACTCTTTGAGTTCCAGATCCGGGATCCGCCCCACCAGGACCAGGTACACGACCTGGACGCGCCAGCGGATCGCCGGAATCGCGATCACGAGAAAGAGAACTCCCAACAGCGCAATAACCACGATGAGAGCTGTTCGCCTGCCAGCGTACCGGGCCGTATGCGGGCGGACAGTTACGCGTGCAGCGGCCTCGAGCGGCACTGCAGGCGGCGCGCCTTCTATTTCTTCAAGCATCTGTGGCTCGACGTGATGTTTCTCCTCTTCATCTCGGTCTGAGGTACCAGGCGACCTGCTCTTTACCAGTACGCTCAAGCTCTTCCATTGCGCCGCAGCGAACGATCGATCGAGCGGGCCCTCGACGCCTTCGCTGCTGTCGCAGCGGACAGAATCTCGGCATAAGCCGCGTCCCGGGCCGGCTTGCTGCAGTAGTGTCCCAGCACCCTCGTCGCCTCTGCCGTGAGCTCGGACACTCGCGAGGCGTCCGTAAGAGCCACGATCAGGCCCTTAGCGAGGCCTGCCGCATCCGGTGGCGTGAGGATTGCGCAGCTTTCGGAAAGCAGTTGAGTGTGCACGAGAGTGTTCGTTGCGACGACCGGCCGGCCGGAGGCGAGATACGGGAGCAACTTGCCAGGGGGGTTGATCCCCTGCCATCGGGGGGAAACCAGCACATCGGCAGCGGCAAGGTACGTTGGGATTTCCTTTTGAGGCACACCGCGTTCCAGCACGACGTGAGCAGCGATTCCGAGACGTTGCGCTTGCTGCTGCAGAGGCACGATTTCGGCGTCCGTGCCCCCCACGAGGAGAAACGTCACTTTTGGATATGCCGCGAGAACACCCGGAATGGCATCGAGCAGCAGATCGAGAGCCTGCAACGGGACGAATGAGCCGGTATAAAGCACCACCTTGTGGCCGGGCTCGATTTGATGGCGCATGCGGACCAGGGCGACCGCTTCGGCAGCGATTCTCTCACCAACCTCGAAGTGGTTGACGATGACTACGCACCGAACATCGGGACACGCGCGCTGCGCGGCGCGTGCGACCGCGGGAGAGATCGCTACTACTGCACACGCACCCCGGACACTTAGCTTCTCGACCCATCGGAAGGCCGATATGACGGAGCGGCGCGCGCTGAAGTTCCAATCCGTTATCTGCAGAGGCAGGCTCGAGTGCATATCGTAGACGTAAGGAATGCGAAAGAGGGCCCCCGCGAGCCTGGCGAGCAGCGCTCCTTCTTCATGTGCATACAACAGGTCGTAACGCTTCCTGGAGAGTCGCACGAGCAGGTTGATGAACAGCAGCAGGTCGAACCAGATCTTCAAGACCGACGGGCCCGCCCGGATCGAGCGGCTGAAGTGGGGACCGCGGGCGCGAAATACGCGGACCTCGAGATCGGGCGGATCCTCGCCCACCGCGTACGTCAGAATATCCACTTCGTGGCCACGAGCCACGAGCTCGCGGGCGCGATGGTAGGCGCTTAACGGGGTGCCCCTGGCCGAGTAGAACGCTTGCGGAACGACTTTCAAGATGCGCATCCATCACACCTTCCAGTAAGTCACCAGTCGGGCATTATTCTCTGTCAACAGCGCGCGGAATCGGGATGAGAGCAGGTAGTCGAGCTCCGCCGCGCGCTGGTGGCTGCCGGGCTTGCCGACGTCGGCCGCGACGGTTCCGGGATGGCAGCACAGCTCGACAGGACCCGCCGAGTCGACAATCGACTTCGCGCGGCGATGCGATAATCCGTTGTCCACGAGCGTCCTGATGTCGACGGTCCGCACGGGAGAACGCAGTCTCGCCCGTCCGAAAGCGCGACTCCCGTGCCACGCGACGATCTCTCTCACCAACGTAGAGGGTTTGTTGGTTGCGCCCACATCGCGCAGGCGTGTAATTCGCACTCGCTCGATACCAAATCGCGGCAAAACATTCGCCACGGCAGCGCTGACGACCGGAACCTGGTGGAGATGTTTGTGACCGTCGACATGCGATATTCGCACGCCCGCGTCGTGCACCCGCGCCAGTTGCGCGGTGATCTCGGCTTCGAGCTCCCGTAACGACAACATTCCCGTCATCGCCCGGACGAACAGGGCACGCTTGGCGTGGAACTCGCCTCGCCTGCCGATCAACGTCGTACTCGCGGTCATGGGCCGCCCTTCGCAGAAATTCAGATGTACGCCGAAGCTCGCTCGATCCGCCAGCGCATGAGCGAGCGAAAGGGCATACAGCGTGGCCGGCATATTCGCCATGATCGAGGTGCTGGTGACGACGCCCGCTTCGATGCAGAGGCGAATTCCGTCGGTGATGTCGACGGTCTCGCCGAAATCGTCGGCGTGAACGATTAGCGGAAGTCCCTCGCGGCAGCCCCCGGCTCGGATCGGCGGTGACACGAGAGCGTCGAGGGTCACTCCAGCTCGTGCGTGGCTCGTCGGTGGCGCGGTTGTCATTTTGCAAAAACTGTAGGGTTGTCTGGGGTAATGTTGTGCCAAATGGGTCGATTCGGAGAAGCACGAATCGTGCCTCTCAAGACTCAGCTTTGACTTGGCCTGAACCTTGGCTGTAGTCGAACCTCGCTGCAGGTTTGCCGTGCGCACGCTGCGCCGCCGGCCCGCATATTGCAAGGGAGGCAGGCTGTGCTGACACGGTCAGCGGCTATCTCGAGCAGTATCTTCGGTGAACAGGCACTACCCAAGCCGCCTGGCGGCTGCGCTGGCGGGCACACAACGTGCGGCGCGGAGCGTTGCCGGCATTCTCAAGACTCGTTACCCGCGCTTTCTTCTGGGTCTGCCGCTGTCGCGCGGCGAGATTCCCGTGTTCATCTACCACGACGTCGATGCCGTCGGCTTGGCGAACGATCTTCAGTTCCTGCAGATCAACGGCTATCGCACACTCAGTCTGGAAGAGTTTCTCGCATCGCACGGCAGCAAGAGCGGGGGTCGCGGCAGGCGGATTCTGCTCACGTTTGACGATGCGAGGAGCAGTTTTTACGACTTTGCACTCCCGACACTAGACGCGTTTGCAGCTCGCGCCACCTTGTTCGCCCCCTCTTTCTGGATGAGGCCGCCGGCACAGCCGGATGACAATCTCTTCATGAACTGGAAACAGCTGCGCGCCTGTGCCGAATCCGGTCTCGTGGACGTGCAATCTCATGCTCACCGACATGCGCTGGTGTTCACCTCGGAGCGCCTCGTTGGCTTCGCCAGCCCCGCTTTGTTGGCTCGATACGATATATACGACTGGCCGATGCGACACACCGCGGCAGGCGACCGGCTGGGTCGACCCGCCCTGGGTTCTCCCATCTATCGGGCAGCGCCGCTGCTGTCGGCCCGCGGGCGGTACCTGGAGAGCGCCGGGCTGACCGACGCTTGCGTGCAGCTCACGGAACGATCCGGAGGCGCCGACTTCTTTGATCGACCGGATTGGGCGGCCCGTCTGCAGCGCTTATACGACTCGAGATCGGGGGTGCTGCGCGGCGAGCACATGAGGGATGACGAGTTTCGTGCCTTGGTGGCGTCGGATCTCGAACTGGCGCACGCCGAGTTCCAGGCGCACATGGGCTATGCGCCGACCTCGCTTGCGTATCCCTGGATGCTGGGCTCGCGGCTGTCTTTGGAGTTAGCTAAGCGCTGTGGCTTCCGGAGCGTTTTTGGCGTGGCGCTCGACTACCGCCGCGCGCGCGACCCGCGTCTGCCGGTCCCCGCGTTCGGCCGACTCAAGGCGGACTGGCTGCCCCTGCTTCCCGGCCAGGGGCGCGCGAGCTTCATCTCCATTGCCGCCAGGAAGATTGGGGCGTTTGCAAAGATCCAGCACCTGGCGCATTGAACCAAGGCAGGCAGCGGTGGCAAGTCGAACGATAGGAGTGATGGCGCGGGTGCTCGATCAGAGCGACGGCCTAGGCGTGTACACCCGCTCCCTAATGCGCCAACTGCTGAGCCAGGACCCTGACACGCGTTACGTCATTTTCCTCGCCAGCCCGTGTTGCCGCGACCTGTTCCAGGAATTCGACAACGCGCAGACGCACGTCATGCCCGCTCGCAGCCGCCTCCTCTGGGACCAGGTGCTGGTGCCGAGGGCAGCGCGGCGGTTCGGTGTCGACCTTCTCTTCAATCCGAAGTTTTCCCTGCCGTTGTTCACCCGGATTCCCGGGGTCTTCGTCCTCCAAAGCTGCGACTGGTATGTCAACCCTCGCAACTATCCATGGTGGGATAATTTCTATATCCGCTTGATGTTGCCGCTCTACTGCCGCAAGGCAAGCGGCCTGCTCGCGATCTCGCAGACGACACTCGATGAACTCTCCCGGCGCATGCACCGGCGATTCACCAACACAGCCATCACGCACGCCGGAGTCGGACCGAACTTTACGCCTGGACGCGACGTGGGTGCTCTGGCGTTTCGCGACGACTATGGGCTGCCCGAGCGCTTCATTCTGACCGTGGCGCGCGTCCTGCATACCGGGCACGGCAGTCTTCCCGCCTATCCAGGAGGCAACAATGAGCGCCTCATACGTGCCTACGGAAAATACCGTCAACGCACGGCGCGACCCCTGCCGCTGGTCGTCGCCGGACGAGGCGTCGAACAGTACTTGCGAGCGCATGGTTTCGGCAACGCCGGCCTGGAGGGGGTCAGGTTCATCGGATTCGTGCCGAACGAGCGGCTCCATGCCGCGTATCAGCTGGCGGACTGCTTCGTACTGGCGACCCTGTGTGAAAGCTTCGGCCTGCCCACTCTCGAGGCTCTCGCCACCGGCTGTCCCGCCATCGTTCCAGCCACTGGCGCCGGCCCGGAGGTCGCGGGCCCGGCAGCGCGTCTCATCGACCCCTATGACGAGGCCGACATTGCACAGGCGTTGCTGGATGTGACCGGCTCCAAAGCGCTGCGGGAGCATCTGAGCCACGAGGGAATCAAACGGGCGCAGTCCTTCACGTGGCAACAGGCGGCCAGACGGACTCTGGACGTTTTCGATGCGCTGTGGCCAGCCGCTCCGACAGCCGCCCCCGCCTCCGCCACTCACACCTAGCAGCTCACACTATGTGCGGTATTTGCGGGTTCAACTGGGCCGACGAACATCTGATCGAACAGATGAAGGCCACACTCCTTCACCGCGGACCGGATGATCATGGCACCCATGTGGAGGCGGGGATCTCCCTCGGACATCGACGCCTGAGCATCGTGGATCTCAGCGATTCAGGGCGGCAACCGCTCTCCAACGAGGACGGCACCGTATGGATCACTTTCAACGGCGAGATCTACAACCACGCCGAGCTGCGCACGCGGCTCGAGCAGAAGGGACATGTCTTCAGGAGCCGGACCGACACCGAGTCCATCGTGCACGCGTACGAGGAATACGGACTGGAGTTCGTCAAGCACCTCACCGGGATGTTTGCGCTGGCGATCTGGGATGCGCCGCGTCGGCGACTGGTGCTGGCGCGCGATCGGCTGGGACTGAAGCCTCTCTACTACAGTCTCGACAGTAACGGTCCCTCCGGCAACGCAGTGCGTTTCGCATCGGAGATCAAAGCGCTGCTCGTCGACCCGCGAGTGCCGCGCGAGGTGAACCGCCAGGGCCTCTTCGATCTCATGGGATACGAGTTCGTACCGGCCCCCGACACGCTCTTCAAGGGTATCCAAAAGCTCCTTCCCGGCTGCCTGCTCGTGGTCGAGCCGCATGGCGGCGCACGAATCTCGCGATACTGGAAGCTGGAACGGCGGGACGTGGCTCCTACCGAGCAGGAATTGCTCGATCTCCTCGAGCGCGCCTGCGCGGATCACACGATGAGCGATGTGCCGCTCGGCGCCTTTCTGTCAGGCGGCATCGACTCGAGTACCGTAGTCAGTTTCCTGAGCCAATCGATGCCGACGCAGCTGCGGACTTTCGCACTCGGCTACCGCGAGGCTTCCTTCAGCGAATTCGCATATGCCCGGCGGGTCGCCGATCACTTTCAGACGCAACACACGGAGCTTCTGGTCCGTCCGGTCGATGCGGCTGCGATCGAACGCTCGGTGTGGCATCTCGACGAGCCCACTACCGACCCGTCCAATCTGCCATTCATGCTCATCTGCGAAGAAGCCCGTCGCTATGTGAAGGTCTGTCTCAGCGGTGACGGCGGTGATGAGATTCTGATGGGATACGATCGCTTCCGGGCGAGCAAGGCGTCCGCGGCGCTGGAGCGGATTCCGCTGCCGTTCAGGAATCACATCTACCGCGCCATCGTCGCGCACCTGCCAGACGACGACCATAAGAAAGGCGCTCGCAATGTGCTGAAGCGTTTTCTGCAAGGGGCCCTTCTGCCCGGCGCCGGCGAGCATATCCGTTGGCAATACTTCATGGATCCGACGCAGGCGCGCGAGCTCTTCGAGCCGCAGGTGCTGCATTCGCTCGATCTCGATCCGTTCGCGCCGGTGAAGCGCTGGTCTCGCCAGGCACCCCTCGAGCGCGGCCCGCGGGAGCAGTACGTCGAGCTCAACACGGTACTGCCCGACAGCGTGTTGATGAAGGTCGACAAGATGTCGATGGCGTGCGGGCTCGAGGTCCGACCGCCTTTTCTGGACCATCGCGTGGTCGAGTTCTGCTACTCGCTGCCCACCGAGCGCAAGCTGCACGGATTCACGACTAAATGGCTGCTGAAGCGCGGCATGAACGACCGGCTGCCGCCCGGAATCGCTACGCGTGCCAAGCAGGGCTTCAGCATCCCCATGAAAAACTGGATCCGGGGCGAACTGCTGGAGCTGACGCGCGATGAAGTGTTCTCTTCACGCCTCATCGCGGGGAATTTTCAGAAAAAAACTCTCGAGCGGTACTGGCGGGAACATCAGGAACGCCGCCACAATCACGCCCATCTGTTCTGGACATTGCTGAACCTAAGCCTCTGGGATCGTCTGCTGCTGTCGGGGCCGAGGCCGTCGCCGGCGACGTTTCCCTCGGGCGTTGCGCGCAACCCGACTCCCGCACCCAGCTATGCGGCGAGCAACACTTGATCCTGCGCGATCTTTATAAGTCGGCGGCGCTGCGGGCGGCGGCAGCGCTGGGCCTCGGCGGAGTTGCTTTCACTGTAGGCAATCTCATCCTGGCGCGGGTGCTTGCGTCGCAGGAGTACGGACTCGTATCCCTGGTTCTCGGCATCGTCTCGGTTGCCGGGCTGGCGGCACCCCTGGGTTTCGATCAGGCGGTGGCGCGACG
>JAQGOG010000010.1 GCA_028293765.1 Gammaproteobacteria bacterium | reverse complement strand
CGTAGTGACGCTGCGAGCTCTGGTATTCCACGTGCGCCGTCGAGATCGTGATCCCGCGCGCCTTCTCCTCAGGGGCCTTGTCGATCTGATCGTACGCCATGAACTGGCCGCCGTACGTCTCGGCCATCACCTTCGTCAGCGCCGCCGTCAGCGTCGTCTTGCCGTGGTCAACGTGACCAATCGTCCCTACGTTTACGTGGGGCTTGGTCCGCTCAAATTTCTCTTTAGACATGAAGGTTTTTCCTCAAGGCCTCAACGATCCACACTCTCAACCACAGCTGCTTTCGCTCATGGAGCCCACGACCGGAATCGAACCGGTGACCTCGTCCTTACCAAGGACGTGCTCTACCGACTGAGCTACGTGGGCACAAGCAAAACAACGAGGACGCACTCGACTTCTGGAGCGGGTAGTGGGAATCGAACCCACGTCATCAGCTTGGAAGGCTGAGGTTCTACCATTGAACTACACCCGCCGATGGCACCGCACCCGCCGATCTCAAGCCCGCTTTCGTTTTCGCTTCCACCCCGGCCAGTGGTGGAGGGGGTAGGATTCGAACCTACGAAGGCGTAAGCCGGCAGATTTACAGTCTGCTCCCGTTGGCCGCTTGGGTACCCCTCCGCGAAAACGAGCCGCGTATTCTGATTTCGGGGGAGCAGAGTGTCAATGCATCTTGGCGCGCAATTTGCTAGCCGGGAGGTCGCGTGGCGGGCAATCGAGCGGCGAAGTCTCTCAAAAGGGATAGACCGCGGACCGATCCGGGAGTTTCGGGGTGCATTGGGTGGACGAGCCCGGTCGTCAGGATCTCGTCGCCAGGCTCTTAGAGACTCTCGAAGTCCCCGAGACCCTCGGCGGGATCGTCACGTTCTGCCACGGGCGCCCGCACCGGCTTGGATTTGACTCGTCCGAGGGCATGGTGGAGCGCCCGCTCCAGCTTGGCTGCGGTGGCATGGATCGCCTCAGTCAGCGTCACCGCTTCGTGGCTCACCGCAATCGGCTTCAGCCCACCTGCGTGCGCTTCCATGTGACAGCACATGTCCCGCTCGCCCGGCCGGCGACTGTTCAAATCGCTCAAGCGAACCTCTACGCGGATAATCCGTTCGCTAAAGCGCTCCAGCGCACCTTCCACCACTCCTTCGATCCGGGCGGTCAGGTCCTGACTGCCGTGGAGGTGGTCGTCTGCGTCGACCAGGATCTGCATCGTAGCCATGCCTCAAAATACTGATGATTGGGATTACGCAAAGAACATGCCACACGGCCGCTGAACGCAGGCTTACTGGCTGCGCGGAAACGCGAACTGAAAAAGCGGCGGCGCGAGGCGCAAGCCAGGACGACTTTGAATCCCGGACAGGGACACGGGCGGCGGCGGCCATTGCTTCCAGGCAGAGCCTGCCGCTACAGCCGGAACGAACACGGAAACTCGGGGCGCTGCGTGCACGGCCTGCCGATTCATGGACCGGCTAGCCCGCAGCGAGCGCCGCGGGGGGAAAGCCCGGCGGTCGTCAGAATCCCGGCCACAGTACGCGTGGCGGCGACTTCGGTGGCTGCGCAGCTACTGCGGCGAGCCGCTCTGTCGTGGCCGCGTCGGCGATACGGGACGTACCAGGACGCAGGTCGCGCGGCAGCTCGATCGGGCCGTAGCGGACTCGCAGGAGGCGGCTCACTTCCAGTCCCACGGCATGCCACAAGCGCCTCACTTCCCGGTTGCGCCCTTCGTGCAAGACGACGCGGAATGTCGTGTTAATTCCTTCAGGGCCCTCGCCATCGGCCACTTCCTGAGTGACGCGGTCGAAGCTTGCGGGCCCGTCGTCCAATTGCACCCCTTCCAGCAATTGCCTGATGAGCCCCGGCTGCGGGCGACCGCGGACGCGAACGAGGTATTCGCGTTCGATCTCGCTCGACGGGTGCATGAGGCGGTGAGCAAGCTCGCCATCGGTCGTGAAGAGCAGGAGCCCGGACGTGTTGACGTCAAGCCGCCCGACCGTGATCCACCGGCCGCTCCCCGGCTCAGGAAGTCGCTCGAAGACGGTCGGCCGCCCTTGCGGATCGCTACGGGTCGTCACTTCGCCAACGGGCTTGTGATAGAGCAAAAGCTCCCGTGCCGTGAGTTGCGCCGGGTCGAGATCCAGCTTGCGTCCATCGAGGCAGACCTCGTCGCCGGGTCCCGCGCGGTCGCCAAGCTGCGCGACGCGCCCTGCGACGGTTACGCGGCCCTCGCGGATCCATTGCTCGACGCTGCGGCGCGATCCAAGGCCGGCGGCGGCCAGGAGTTTCTGCAATCGGGTCATCGTATGTACTGGGCCGTGGCGGTCCGTGATTGTTCATCGGTCGCGGTTGGCGATTGCCGGCCGGTGCCGCATACTTCTGGACTCACTCGTGCCGATTATAACGTCCGGGCTCAACAGATTCTCGGGCGTTCCTTGTAGCCGTCACTCAAGCCAGCGTAGAAGGTCATCATGATCTACGACAACATCCTGGGAACGATCGGTAAAACCCCCATCGTCCGCATCCAGCGTCTCGCGCCGAAGCACGTCACGATGTATGTGAAGTGCGAATTCTTCAACCCGCTCGGCTCGGTGAAGGATCGCCTTGCGATCGGCATCATCGAAGACGCGGAACAGACGGGCACGCTCAAACCGGGCCAGACCGTGGTGGAAGCCACTTCGGGCAACACAGGCATCGCGCTGGCGATGGTCTGTGCCGCCAAGGGCTATCCGTTCGTGGCCGTGATGGCCGAATCATTTTCGGTCGAGCGCCGCAAGATCATCCGCATGCTCGGCGCCAAGGTCATTCTCACGCCGGCAGCCGAGCGCGGCACGGGCATGGTGCGTAAAGCGAAGGAACTGGCGGAGAAGCATGGCTGGTTCCTGGCGCGCCAGTTCGAGAACGAAGCGAATCCCGCCTACCACCGGAACACCACGGGACCTGAGATTCTCGGCGACTTCGCGGGTAAGCGGCTCGACTTCTTCGTGACCGGCTGGGGCACCGGCGGCACGCTGACCGGCGCCGGACAGATGCTCCGGCTCGCCCGTCCTGACGTGCAGATTATCGCGACGGAACCTGCGGGCGCCGCGCTTCTGTCGGGCAAAACCTGGACCCCTCACAAAATCCAGGGGTGGACCCCGGACTTCGTCCCAGGCGTGCTCAACAGGGAAGTGGCCCATCGCATTCTGCCGGTCACGGATGGCGAAGCCATCGAAGCCGCGCGGTCACTGGCACGCAGTGAAGGCATCTTCTGCGGAATTTCCTCCGGAGGCACCTTCGCCGCGGCGGTGAAAGTTGCCGCGGAGGCCGCTCCCGGCTCCGTCATTCTTGCGATGCTGCCGGACACGGCCGAGCGCTATCTCTCCACGCCGTTGTTCGAGGGCATTGCTGAAGGCAGCGATCCAGAGCCTTGAGAACAGCGAAACAAACGCCCGCGAACGTCGCCGCGCACGAAGCAACCGATCGTCCAGAGAAGATGGATGCGCGACGCTATGCGCCGTTGCCCGATCCGTTTCCGATGCGGCGCGGAGGCGCGCTGCATGGCGCGCGGATAGCGTACGAAACATGGGGCACTCTTAACCCGGCTCGCGACAACGCCATCCTCCTTTTCACCGGCCTTTCGCCGTCCGCACATGCGGCATCCTCGCCTGAGGATCCGAGCGAGGGCTGGTGGGAGGGCATGATCGGTCCCGGGTTGGCAATCGATACGAAGCGCTTCTTCGTGGTTTGCGTCAACTCGCTCGGCAGTTGCTTCGGCTCGACGGGGCCGGCCTCGATCGATCCGGCGAGCGGCGCACCGTACCGGCTCAACTTTCCGGATCTGTCAGTTGAGGACATCGCGCGCGCGGGCTGCGAAACATTGCGCTCGCTCGGGATCGAGCGCGCCGACACGATCATCGGACCCTCGTTGGGGGGGATGGTCGTACTCGCGTACGCAGCGCAGTTTCCGGGGGCCACGCGCCGCGTGGTCAGCATCTCCGGCACGGCGGCCGCCTCGCCATTCGCCATCGCCTTACGCTCGATCCAACGCGAAGCGATTCTGCGCGACCCCGACTGGCGCGGTGGCGCCTACACAGACGAGCAACCGCCGGCGACGGGCATGCGCATCGCTCGCAAGCTCGGCATGATGACGTATCGCTCGGCGCACGAGTGGCGCGAACGCTTCGGCCGCCAACCAGCGACGGAACGAACGCCAGAAGACGGCCCGTTCGCGCCCGAGTTCGCCATCCAGAGTTATCTGGAGGCGCACGCGCGGCGCTTCGTGCGCGCGTTCGATCCAAACTGCTATCTCTACATCTCGCGCGCAATGGACCGTTTCGAGCTCGCCGAACACGGCGGCTCGCACAGTGCGGCGCTGGCACGCTCGCGCGCCGAACAGGCTCTCGTCATCGGCGTCGAATCTGACATGTTATTTGCGATCGGCGAACAGCAGCACCTGGCGAAGTCGTTCGAGGAGGCGGGCGCCGTGACGTCCTACGCGCCACTGAAGTGCATCGAAGGACACGACTCGTTCCTCATCGACATCGAGAGCTTTGGTCGTGAGATCCGCGCGTTTTTGAGCCGCTAGGGGGCGGCCACGCTGCGCTCAGCGCTCCGTCAGGCCGGATCAGTGTCAGGTGTCGGTGCCTCGCCAGCGACCGTGGGCAGGAGCGGCGGCAGTGGACAGTGCAGCAGCGCGCAGACCGTGCGCAGAAGCTCCGACTCTTCCTCGGTCAGCACCTCATCGTTTGAGATGGTTTTGACCAAGCCCTCAATGACGACTTTCTTCGCAAAGGGATGCAGTTGCTCCAGACGCGGCAGCGCCTTCCCCAACTCTTTCGCCCAATTCTCGAGCGGCGCAAAGGCTGGACGATGCATGGGCAGAACGGTGGACATGCCCGCCTCGTAAGCCATTCGAGCGGCGCGCTCATTCTGTGAGCCGAGCTGCGCGAGCGTGGCGAAGAGCGCCGAAATCTCGCTTTCGGTGTCCTCGAGCGACAGCGTACCGTGAGGCGCACGCGCACTGAGCCCATCGTTGAGCAGCATCTCGAGCAACTTCGCGAGACAGAACTCGAAAACATCGATGCGTGCATCGGCATGGATGAGATCGGAGGCGAGTTGTGCCAGTGCTTTCCGTTGCGCTGCAGTCGTCCGACGCAAGGCAGGAAACAGCTGTTGTAGGGCCGGCAGCCGCAACATCGGCGCGAGACTCTGAGCTATCGGCAGCATCCGCTCTAACACGCTCAGGTTCGCTGGCCCAACGGACTTCGCAAGCATCGCGAGCTGTCGCTCCCGGATGGCAGGCTCGCCGCTGACGAGCAGCGCGAGAACCAGTGCTTGCGCCTTGCCGGGCGAGCCCACGATCTCACGCAAGCTATCTGGCAGCGCCAGACGAACCGCCTGAGCGTGCAGGATGTGCTCCGTTTCGGGACGACCCACTTGAGTTACGACCGCTTCGGCTGGCGAAGCTGAGGTCGCGACATTTGGCGCTGCCGTGGCACCGGCTGCGGTGGCGGCAAACAGCGGAAAGGCCTCCGCGGACCGCGACGCAGCTGATGACTGAACCACACCTGCTGCCCGCCCAATACCGGCACCGTGCACAGCAAACTCGTCCGGCGAGGGCTCCTGGTCCGGCTCGGCCGCTACCCGCTCCAGCTCGCGCGGGTCGAAGTGCGGATCGAGCTCACGAATACGCTCAAGAATGGGCGGGTGAGTAGCGAACACGCGCGACAACGCATCTGCAAAAAACATGTGCGCGGCCTGCTCTGCATCAGCCGCGACGAGCTTCGAGCCCTCGGGAAGCGCCGCTATTTTGACGAGCGCGCCTCTGAGGCCCTGCGGGTTACGCGTGAACTGAACTCCCGACGCATCGGCCAGCCGCTCCCGCTGACGCGATACCGCGGCCTGCAGAATGCGGCCCGCGAGAAGCCCCACATAACCTAGCACCATCACGGCAAAGCCGACCGCGATCAGCCCGTTGTTGCTGCGGCGATTGCGCGGCGAGAACTGCAGGATCATCCGGCCGATCAACGCGATCACGAACAGCCCGAACACCCAACCCATGAGCTGGACGTTGAGCCGCATGTCGCCGTTCAGCACATGGCTGAACTCATGTGCGATCACGCCCTGAAGCTCGTCCCGGCTGAGGCGATCGAGCGCTCCCTGCGTGACCGTAACGGCGGCGTTCGCCGGAGTGTGGCCCGCGGCGAACGCGTTGATCGCCGACTCCTGCTCGAGCACATACACCTCGGGCATTGGAACGCCCGAGGCGATCGCCATCTCTTCGATGACATTGTGCAGGCGCCTGAGCTTGAGATCCGTGGTATCGCTCGAGACACGTACCCCGCCCAGGGAACGCGCGACAACGCCGCCGCCGCCACGAAGCTCCATGGATTTGTACAGACTTGCGAGGGCCAGCACGCCCATGACCGCGAAAGTGCAAAACAGCGCTTGCGCTGGGTTGCTCTGCGCATAGTCGAGGGCGCTCAGTCCGTGCCCGTTGCGGGCGGCGAAGAAAGTGAACAGTACGAAATCGAGCGCCAGGGCGATGACCAGCAGGGATACGGCGAACGCAAAGATCAGCCAGCGCGTCTGACCGCGCGCGGCCGCCTGACGTGAGTAGAAGTCCATGCCGCCTCGAAAGCTCAGCCGCTCATCAGGTGAAGCTCACCTTCGGTGCCTCACGGGCTTCGGGCTTCGGGCTATCCAGCGGTTGCGCCGGCTGGAAATTGAACATCCCCGCCGCGAGGCTGCTCGGGAACGTCTCGCGATTGTTGTTATAGGTCATCACCGCGTCGTTGTAGGCCTGCCGGGCGAAGGCAACCTTGTTCTCGGTCGATGTGAGCTCCTCGGAGAGTTGCATCATCGTCTGGTTGGCCTTGAGGTCGGGATAGGCTTCGGCCACTGCCATCAGCCGGCTCAGCGCACCGCCGAGCTGCTGGTCCGCACCGGAGAGCTTCTGAACGGCGGCGGCGTTGCCGGGATCGGCGGCGGCCGTTTTCAAACCCTGGTAAGCGGAGTTGCGCGCCTGGATGACCGCCTCCAGCGTCTCACGCTCGTGCTTGATGTAGCCTTTTGCGATCTCGACGAGATTCGGGATGAGGTCGTAGCGGCGGGTGAGCTGCACGTCGATCTGCGCGAACGCGTTCTTGAAGGCGTTGCGCGCCGTCACGAGCCGGTTGTAAGTGGAGATGAAGACGAGCACGAGCCCGATGATCAGCAGCAGAACGATCCAGCCCATGGCCTTAACCCCCGAAGTGCTTTTTCACGTTAACGCGGCGAGACGCGCCGCAAGCTGACCCGACCCGAGTCTCTAGAGATTTCTTAGGAAACGTCCCAACAGTATTCCACGTCGTTGGCGCCCGCCGCCATGCGGAATCGTACTTATATGACGGAAGTACCACTTGCTACCACCGCCCTTCCGATGTCCGGCAGGGATGCCTTCAAGGCGCGGGTCGAACCCCATAGCGTGCGGCGGTCCACAGTACGGCCATTAGCCTCGCAAATCCCGTGGGCAATTAAGTTGAGTGGATATCCAACCAAGCTCGAACGTTGGCATAATTGACGCGTCCGCGTAGAAATTTAATAGAACACCGCGAGGCTCGATTTTAGTGGAACGCCGCCTGCATACGAGGCACCGTGCTAGGACGATCGTCTATATCATGGTTCCAGGAGGCCGCCGTAAGCTTTGCAAGGCGGTCAATCTCAGCGCAACGGGCGTTTTCATCGAGACCACCAATCTCGGGTTACGCAAGGGCCAGCAGGTCATTCTGGCCTTTGCCATCAATCTGGGCGCCATTACCAAGCTTCATCGGCGGACCGCTGTGGTCGCCCATGTCTCCCGAGGCGGCACCGGCCTCATGATGGAAAGCTATAGCGCCCGCTCGAGCTGAGCGCCTGAAGGGGCGGAAGCGCCCGTCGGCTCGATCCGCCGCGGCCGGCTGCTGCAAGTGCAATCCATGTGTGCGTCGCCCGTTCGTAAACGGACGCATCGGACGGGCAAGCTCCTAGAATGCCCGCATGGCTGCCCCATCCCTCCTGACCATAGGTCGGCTAGCCGAGCGCGCGAACGTGAGCACATCGATGCTGCGTTTCTACGAGCGTGAGGGCCTTCTACGCCCCCTCCGACGCTCCGGCAGCGGGTACCGCCTCTACGGAGCGGACGCCGAGAACACCCTTCTATTTATCCGACGCGCCCAGCGGCTCGGGTTCTCTCTGGAAGACATCAAGCTGGTGCTCGAGGGCAGAGGCCAGAAGGGTGTACCGGGGAAGACCGTGGTCGGCATTGCCGAGCAGCGTTTCCTGGAGATCGAGCGTCGCCTGACAGAGCTGCTGGTGCTCCGGCACGAGCTGGAGCTTTTTTTGGATGACTTGGCCGAGCGGGTCGGACGATCGGCCGGGGGCGCGACTACCCGCCTTTACCGGGATCTCCTGGATCACGTTTGTGGCCATCACGACGGCCACGTCGCGACGTCTTCGATGACCCGCCTCATGCGCCGAATTGGCTGCTCGCTGGCCAATGCCGAGCGAGAGCGGATCTTCGCGGTTTTGCGCGGGCGGCACGTCCACGTCTGGCGCGAAGGTGACGGCTATGCCGTTTTGATTCCCGGCAACGACGAAGCCGTTTCGAGTGCACTCCGCCAACTCGTAGCCGCCGAGGCGGGCTGCACGGCGCACGTCAATGTCGCCCTGACGGATACCGCCGAGGGGCAGATGCTCACGGCCCATGGCGATGGAGCGTTCCTGTTCGCGCAGCTGTTCCTCGCGCTGGAAGCGTCTGCTGCTTAGTGCGCTTGCGATGACTGCGGGCTTCTCTCTGCGGCTCCGCTTGCCTCCCGTTGCTCCCCGACCGCCGGCGCTTGACCTTCAACTCCGGTTCAAGGTGCATCATCTCCGCATTGAAAAATCGCGTCTCGCGGGCGGAGATCTGCTTTGGACCGACGGGAACACGCGCAGCACACTGACCAGCCCGATGGTGCCGGCCTGTTGCGTGCGAAAATCACAGGCATGGATTGCGGAAGCTGCGCCCTGAGCATCGAAGCGGGCCTGCGGCAACTTCCTGGCGTGCGGCGCGCGTCGGTGGATTTCACCACCGAAACTCTAGAGATCCAGGGAGCTGCGTCGCTTTCTCAAGTAGAACAACGACTCCGCCAGCTCGGCTATGGCCTGGCCGAGAAAGGCCGCGCCGACAACAACACCGGCGCCGCCACTGCAGCGTCCCCCGGGTCCGCGGGGTTCCTCAAATTCTTGATCACCCAGCCGCACCAGCGGCTCGCTATAGCAGCAACGGTGGCAGCGCTGCTCGCGACAGTTATGTCATCTCTCGTTCCGACGGCGACGGGCCACACGCTGCAACAGTGGACCTTCGTTGCAGCCGTGCTGCTCGTCGGAGCCCCGATCTTCATCAAGGGCATCCGCGCTCTGCTCTTCAGCCGTAGGGTAAACATAAACCTTCTCATGACGCTGGCCGCACTCGGCGCCGTGTTGATCGGGGAGACGGGCGAAGCCGCAACGGTGGTGCTGCTGTTCACTTTGGGCGAGGGACTCGAAAGTTTCAGCGCCGCTCGCGCCAGGGACTCTCTGCGCAGCCTGCTATCCCTCCAGCCGCAAACCGCTACGGTGTTGCGAAAGCAGAGGCACGGGACGAGCGGTGCCGGCGATCAAAATGACAGTCGCGGCCGTATGAATGTTCGCGATCCCGTTCTCGGCTATGCCTTTCTTCAGGATGACAACCAGGAACGCGACTACCGGCACGAACGAACTGCCTGCGCAGCAGAGGGCGCCCCTGAGGTGGTTGTAGTGCGCGCGGAGGATCTCGCCCCCGGCGATCTGGTGCTCGTAAAACCCGGCGAACGAATCGCAGCGGACGGCATCGTGAAAGGCGGCCAATCGAGCGTCGATCAAGCGGCCGTGACCGGTGAAAGCATCCCCGTCGCCAAGGCATCCGGCGACCCCGTCATGGCGGGCACGGTCAACGCCGAAGGTGCTCTTGAAATCGAGGTCACCCGAAAGTCTTCCGACTCCATGGTCGCCCGCATTGCACGGCTGGTGGAACAGGCGCAAGCCAAACGCTCTCCGAGCGAGCGTTGCATAGATCACTTCGCTCGTTGGTACACGCCTGCAGTTGTCGTGTTGGCCATCCTGCTAGTCGCCATACCCGTACTCGCCTATGGCCAACCGCTTTTGGATAACGCCGACGGCAACAGGGGCTGGCTGTATCGCGGACTCGCGTTGCTCATCGTGGCCTGCCCCTGCGCGCTGGTCATCAGCATTCCGGTGACTGTCGTCAGCTCGCTGACCCGCCTTGCGCGCCTGGGCGTTCTGGTCAAGGGCGGCGAGCAACTCGACAAGCTCGCCGAAATCCGCACGATTGCTTTCGACAAGACAGGAACACTCACCCACGGCCGCCCGACTGTAACTGCCGTGCAAGCGCGAGGATGCGAACATGAGGCGCACCCTGAGCCGGCGTGCGGCAGCTGTGACGACGTCATCGCATTGGCCGCTTCCGTCGAGCGCAGCTCGGAACATCCCGTCGCGCAAGCCATCATGGATGCGGCTCGCGCGCGTGGACTTGAACACCGCCATCCGGCTGCCCGCACCATTGTGGCCGCCGCCGGCCGCGGCATTACCGGCGACCTCCAGGGCAGCAAAATCGCAGTCGGGACCGCAGCTCTGATGAGCGCTCAGGGTGCGGCCGCCGGCGCCACCGAATTTGTGCGCCTCAATGAATCAAGCCGCACCGTCATGATGGTGGCGCGAGATGCCGCGATCGTGGGAGCGATAGGCGTAGAGGACTCGGTGCGGGAAGAGAGCAGCGCCGTCCTGGACGAACTGCGTCACTCGAACCCTCCCATGCGCACGGCGATGCTGACGGGAGATAACGATCGCGTCGCCCGCGATGTGGCCCAGCGCATCGGCGCTGTCGACGAGGTGCGCGCAGCTCTGCTTCCCGCGGATAAGCTCGCCGCAATCCACGAGCTGCAGAGGGTACATGGACCGGTTGCCATGGTCGGCGATGGCATCAACGATGCCCCCGCCCTGGCAAGCGCCGATGTGGGAATCGCCATGGGGGGCGCCGGAACCGCCCAGGCAATGGAAACGGCCGACGTGGTTCTCATGCAGGACGATCTGCATCGCCTGCCGGCCGCATTGCGTGTGGCGCGGCGCAACCGCATGATCGTCAAGCAGAACATCGCCTTGAGCCTGGGGCTTAAACTGGCGTTCCTCGCCCTTACAATCCCCGGTCTTGCTACGCTGTGGCTCGCGGTAACGACGGATGTCGGTGCCACGGTACTGGTCACGCTGAACGGAATGCGTATGCTGCGAGCAAAATGAGGGGTATTCAATGACGGTGGAAGATGAGGCCCTGCGAAGAGCCAGAGCCGCCGCTGACGAAGCGAACCGCGAGCTCGAATCCTTCCGATACTCCATCTCCCACGACCTCCGGGCGCCGCTACGCCAGATCGAGGGGTTTACCAGCGCGCTGATAGAAGACTGCGCTGCCCAGCTGGACAGCGACGGTAAACGCTACGTCCAACACATCCGCGAGTCGGCCGTGCGGATGACCCAACTCATCGAGGGACTACTCGCGCTGTCGCGGGTCTCGTCCTCCGATCTGTCTCGCACACGCGTCCACCTGTCGGTAATCGCTAGGAAAACTGTAGAGCGGTTGCGCGTGGCCGCACCCTCCCGCGACGTTGAAGTCATTATCCCTGATGGCATATTCGCCGAGGGCGATGTGAGGCTGCTCACGCTCGCCTGCGAAAGCCTGCTCGGCAACGCCTGGAAATTCACCAGCGAGCGCCAGGGGGCGCGGATCGAGTTCGGCACCGAATCCGGGAAGCAGCCCACTGTTTACTTCGTTCGCGATAACGGCGCAGGGTTCGACCCGACTTACACCGATAAACTGTTCGGCGTGTTCCAACGGTTGCACTCGACCGAGGAATTCGCAGGCATCGGCATCGGACTTGCGACCGTCCACCGCATCGTCGCACGCCATGGGGGCCGTATCTGGGCCGAAGGAGTGCTCGATGAAGGCGCAACGTTGTACTTCACACTCGAAGAAAGCCCCACATGAGCCGTGTCGATCGCTTGTCCCGCCGCGGCCTGCTGCAGAAATTGACACTCGGCGTACCCCTGCTACCGATAGCGGTTTCCCAGCTGAGCACTGCGCTGGCGGCTGATGCGGCTCTCCTGAGCCCCGACGCGAAAGAAGCGAAGGCCGTGAAATACGTCGAAGACGCCTCCAGGGCTGTCGGCGCAATCCCCGGCAGCACCTGCGCCAACTGTGCTGTGTATCAGGGCCATGCTGGCTCGCCCCAGGGACCCTGTCAGATCTTCCCTGGCAAGGAGGTCAAGGCCGCCGGATGGTGCTCATCGTGGGCGCCGCAGATGTGACGGGCCCCGCACGAGGAACATCCTCCCCGGCAGACCCGGGGAGCCTCCCGCAGCGAGAATGCAGTCGCTTCAATGAGCGTCAAAGAACGACTTCACTGCGTACAGGCAGAACGGCGGCACGAGCCCGGCGTGGTAGTCCTGCAGCACGGCCATGACGCCGCCGTCACTCGCGCCGCCCAGTACGGCCGCGACCTGGACTGCAGCCTTCGCCGCCGCAAAACCGTCCTTGAAAGTCCCGTAAGGATCTGCGCTCGAAGACGCGGAGTCCACATCCAGGACCGTGACACTGCTCGCGGGGGCATTCGCCGCCCAGTAGCCCTGCATCAACTGAGTGTTGAGATAGAACGAGGTGGGATCTCCATTCCCGCCGCACAGGAGAACGGGCGCCGTGGGAATCCAGTTTCTCAGATCGTTAGTCTTCAATGCCTTTCGAATCGCATTAGTGGGCGCCGCGGGCGGCACATCCGTGGTGGTCGTCGGGAACCCGCCGTCGGGGGCGGCCGCAGCATCCTGTAGATAGGCCAGTCGGTAGGCGTTGGTAACCAGATTGCTCGTTCCGAATCCCAACGCGAACGCTGGCGCCAGGTTGGCTGGCGTCGTCGCGGGAGTTATGGGAGCGTACGCGGGACTGGGCGGCGTGCTGCTGAACAGGGCGTCCTTCGGTATCTTACCCTCCGCGAACAGCGTGTTTATGTTGGTCGCACTGGGCAGGAGCGCATCGACTCCGGTCGCATACGCCGGCTCGAATATATCCGTCGCGCTCATATAGATGTTTCCGTAGGCATGCTGGTAACTGGTCACCAGCATGTTGAAGTTCACCGTCGCGCTCAGATTGACCCGCCCCATGAAAATGGCATCCCCGAACGCGGACAATGCATAGGGCCCGGACATGGGAGCCGAGGCCGTCACTGCAGTACCGCCCGTCTGCATGGCGCGGTGAGTCGCCATCGCGACATAGCCACCCTGCGAATATCCGGTCACGAACAGCTTGCCGTTATCGCTGGCCTTGGCCGTAGCGAATGCGGTGTGCGCGGCGGCCAGCGAATCGATCATGTCCTTCGATTGCTGATCCGCATTCAGGTACGGGTGGTAGCCCAGTGAGGATGAGTCGTAGCCAGCGTAGTTCGGGGCAACCACGATATAACCCTGGGAAGCAAAGATAGAGGCGAGCAACAGCCCCTCGCTGTTGGCCGAGCTCGTGAGGTCGGCGATGTTGAAGATCTTTGACGTGTTCGTTCCATGCCCGTACAGCAGGACGGGCCGGGGTCCCTGGCACGAGGCGTTGGTGCCGGTAGGTACCATCAGTGCAGCGGAGGCGGTCGTGGCCTCGCCAGCTCCGCCGACCGTCTCATACTGCAACTGATAAACGGTCACCGAGCACGTCGGTGAAAACGTCAGCTTCAGGAGCTCTTTGCCTAGAGGATCACTGCTCAGCTTGGAAAGGAGATCGGATGTCGAATAGGTCGCGAGCATCGGCGGCGGATTATTGAGAAGCTGTCCGCGCGTCGGGGTGGCTGGCGCGGGGGACATGGAGCCGTTGCCATTGCCGTGACCGCAGGCGGCAAACAAAGTCGCCGAAGCAAGCAACGGCAGCAGATACGTCGTCCGAAACATCGGGATTCCTCGAGACCTGAGGCGGGCGCGAGAAGGCCGGCCATGCTTAAGGAATTCGCGAGCGACCGAAAAGTTCGATCGGGACGCACTGCCCCGATCGAATTCCGATGAATTAAGTTTTCGCGGGCTGCGGCGTCCTATTTGGCTGCGTCTTTCGCCTTGGCCTTGGCAGCCGCGCAGTCCGCCTTGCTCATCTCGAGAAAGCCCTTGCCCTTGCAGGAGTTCTGGCCCTTGCATGAGTTGCTGGCGCTCTTGCAAGCCGACTGTCCCTTGCAGGAGTTGACGCCCGTACAGTGCGTGGTGGCATCGGTACCCGCCACTGCCGTTCCGACGAACGCCGTACCGAAGAGCATTGCCGCGGCAGTCGCGATGGCGACGCCAGTGCTGTTTTTTGAACGCATCGAATAATCCTCGCTGAAGTGAAACCCAGACCTTAGGTGAGCACCCATTGCTACCCGGTTCGACCGAGTAGACCGGGCAAGGCTGCGAATTATCGCAGCCTGCCGGGTACTTCGATCCCATGCGACCTTCGACTCGACACGCGAGCACGGCGCACAGATCTCCGCCAGCCGCTCTGATGCTGCAAACGTCAACTACCCTCCCGCTATCGGGACCGGACCCCGGGTCTACACAGAACGACTGTCAGTAGCGCTCCGCACCGAACCGTCAGCGTTCTGAACTTCCGCATGGCCATACCGTCGCTGCAGCAGATAGTCGAGAGACACCACGCCGGGTCCGGCGATGGCTAGCCACAGAAACAGCGCCAGGTATGCCGTTTCATCGAACCCGAGCAGTGTCTCGAGCGAATCGACGTCGGCCCACTTGGCCGACTTGATCGCCACGATCATCGTGACCCCGAGCGCACCGGCGGAAATCCGGGTGTACAGACCCAGCAGCAGAAACAACCCACCGAAGAACTCGATTCCGGACGTCAACGGCGTAAAGAAGTGTGGGAAGGGAATCCCCCACCCGACGAAGTTCTCGGTGACCTGGGAAAGGTTGTTGAGCTTTCCCCAGCCGCTCCACAAGAAAACCCAGCCCACGACGAGGCGGGCAAACAACGGCCCCAGCCACATGAGGTGACGCGCCACGCTCTGAGGCCAATCGATGCACCAGCGGACGAGGAATTTCATGGATCGCTCCGATCGGATACGGTTGGGGAAGTGGCCGGACACCCCGCCGGGTGAGTGTTTCAACCAGCTCCCTCAGGACCGGTCTGGCTTGTCTCTTATTGCAAAGGTCCGCGAATCGCACCGCGTTCCCCTGCCCCCTCGGTCGACCGTCCGATCGAAACAGACGGATTCCACCCGTCGACCTTCCGAGCGGTATCCTGTAGCAGACTGCCAGCTAAGGCGTCTCAATGGCAACAAGCGCGACGGCGCGATCTGCCGGGCCAGGGTGACTATGGATCAAAGTCGATAATGCGCGGTATGCGCAATTCCGGGCCTGAAACCCCGGTCTCCTCCTTTGACGGGTCAACCGTTGGAGCCGCGCCGGGGGACCCCATCGTTCGACTGTTCGAGTCCATACGCCCGGAGCTGCTGCGCTTTGCCCACTGGCTGGCGCGGGATCGCGCCATAGCAGAGGACATCGTGCAGGAGACGCTGCTGCGTGCCTGGCGATCACGCGACGCCCTGAAAGACCAGACCGCGGCTCGAGCATGGCTATTGACGATCGTCCGCCGCGAGCACGCGCGACTCTACGAGCGAAAACGCCTGGAGCTGGTCCCTTTGGAAGACGGAATCGAGCCCGAAGGCATGCCCTCCCCGCCGGGCCCTGACAGCGAGCTCGACTCGCTGCGCGGGGCGATTCTGCAACTTCCGCTCGAATATCGTGAGCCGCTGATCATGCAAGTGCTGGGAGGCTTCTCCACCGCCGAGATCGCGCAGGAACTGAGCCTCTCCTCCACGGCTGTGCTGACCCGGCTCTTTCGTGCCCGCAACAAGCTTCGCGCGATGTATGGCCTGACGCCCGCGCCGGATGACTCGGCAAGCGAGGGCACGCTATGAATCATCGGGAAGCACGCCTGCTCATCGGTGGGGACCCTGACTTCGTTCCGCCCGAGCTCGCGGAGCATCTGGCGAGTTGCCCTGAGTGCGCTCAGTTTCAGCGCGAGATGATTGTGCTGGATGCGAACATTCGGCGGGCGCTGGAGCACCCTCCCGCTGGCGCAGATCGCACGAACGAAGCCCCTACTACGCGAGCCGCCGGCGGCGCGCCAGTACAGACGACTGACGCTGGCATCGTTGCTTCGGTCACAGCCAACGCCGCGCCCGTCGCCTCTACGACTGCAGGACCGCCCGCCGCTGTCGCCCCAGTTACGCCGCCTTCCGCCAAGGTCACACCCATCAGCGACGGGCGCGGGCGCCAGCACAAGCGGACCACTTTATGGCCGGGTTGGGCGTTGGCCGCAAGCATCCTGGTGGGCGCCTTCGCCACCCTCGCGATCTGGACCCTTCACCCGACCGACACTCTGGCCCACGACGTAGTCGCACATATCCAGCACGAGCCAAAGAGTTGGGCAAGCTCGCAGCAAGTCTCACCCGAGGCGCTAGACGAAATATTGCGCAAGGCTGGCGTCACTCTCGATGCCAACTCCGACAAAGTCATGTACGCGCGCACGTGCCCGTTCCGTGGGCACAAAGTACCGCATCTCGTCGTCAGCACCTCACGCGGCCCCGTTACCGTACTTGTCCTCAGATACGAAAGCGTTAAGGCGCGAGAGAGCTTCCACGAGGACGGCATGACCGGCGTCATCACACCGGCTCCTCACGGAAGCATCGCCGTGCTTGCTAAGGGCAACGAGAACATCGATGAGGTTGCCGAACAGGTGCAGAAGTCTGTTCGATGGTTGCCCGAGTCGCACTGAGCGGCCGTATCCAGGTTTGGCAAGGGCATTCGCACCCCCCAGGAGCACCATGTGCTCTCCCGTCAGCAGCCTGGTGACGAACGAGTTACCCGCCTTGCGGCGCTGTTGGAACTCCGACAACGTATACACCGTCGGGCTGATCTTTCTGGCGATTTCACCCTCGACTGAGCAACAGCTTTCGAGGCGCGGCTGACAGTCCCCTAGTGTCTGCCCCCGCCTGCGTGGCCGCGCCCATCCCGTACTTCGTTGCCTCTGAAATGGTCATTGTGATCGGGGCTCCTTGACGCCTCAAGGTGATCGCCGTGGTTCGGTAGCCGGCCGTTGTAACCGTGGTGAACATCGAAACGGTTATCTACGTGGCCGCGAAAGTCTGCAGGGCCGTGAAACCACCGGCCAGCACCGATGAAGGCACCCCCGACAAACCATTCCGGGCCATAGTAGCCGTAGGGAGCACAGGCGTAAGGAGGCTGGTCGTAGTAGCCGTAAGGGCAGACGGGTTCGGGTCCAATTGCGATGTCAACCCCAGCCTCTACTTTTGGAGCGGCCGCCGTGAAGCCAACTATGGCAACAGCAGCGGCGAGAGCACCCTTGAATCTGTTCATGAATTCTCCTCGCTAGCGTCAGAACCGTAGGGCGGTGAAGCTACGTCCGCCAAGTTATGCATCGATTTCCGAAATCGGAATTCGAGTTACAGCTGTAACCACGAGTGAGCTGCCGTACGCCCCGTAGTTCCACTCCTCCTGCACGGACGTTTGGCTCAAGCTTGCTGCATGCGTATCCTTATTTCGGCGTGGAAAGACCCAGCTTCAAGTCATCCTGCGGAGCAGGCAACATCGCTTCAGTGGGTGCATTCGCTGCAGGTTCAGGCAACTCCTGCAAGCGCCACTTGCCTTCGCCCAGCAGTTCGAGCACCCGGGTATGGAAGCCCAGCAGACTGCTTCTGTGCCCGACGGAGACCAGCGTTGCGCCTGGCAATGATTCGCGCAACAGTCGGTACATCGCATGCTCCAGGCCTTCGTCCAACGCGGAACTGGCTTCGTCGAGGAACACTACCAGAGGACGGTTCAACAGCACGCGACCGATCGCCAATCGCTGCTGTTCGCCAAGTGACAATATCCGCGTCCAATCCTCTTCTTCATCCAGACGAGCAACCAGATGCTCAAGCTGGCATCGACGCAGTATCGCAGCGGCAAGATCATCGGTCTGCGCAGGGATGCTGGGATAGTACAAACACAAGCGCAACGTGCCCAACGGCAGGTAGGGCTTTTGCGGCAGGAATAACGATTGCGCCTCGAGCGGTCGAACGATGGTGCCGTCAACGTAGGGCCATAGTCCGGCTAGCGCACGAAGTAAAGTGGTTTTGCCAACGCCGGATCGGCCGCGAATGAGCAGTGACGAGGTCGGCGGCAGTTCCAGACTCAGGTCCTTTACCAGGGCGACGTTGGCCGCAGTTCGGACTGTCAATGACCTCAGTGCAATTCGCTCCCCGTCGGGCTGTGTCCGTATGCTGCCGAGCCGTTCGGCGGATTCCGTCAAATCAAGAAAGCCGGACAGTCGGTTGACTACTGCCCGGTAGCCGGCGAAATCGTCATAGGACGTGCGGAAGAACGAGAGTGCGCTCTCGACCTGACCAAACGACTGCGCGGTCTGCATCACATCGCCCAGGGTAATCTGCCTGCTGAGCAGACGTGGCGCTTGAACAATGAATGGAAAGACCACGGCGGCCTGGCTGACCGCAAAGTTGAAGCCTTGAAACTTGAGCGAGCGGAACAGGATCGCCCACATATTCTGGATCACCTTGCCGAACCGCATGACGAGGTTGTCGCGCTCCACCGTTTCTCCCCGATAGAACGCAATGCTTTCACCGTATTCTCTGAGCCGAATCAGTGCGTAGCGGAAACTTGCGCTGAATTGTTCGTTCAAGAAATTCAAGCGGATCAGGGGGCGACCGATCCGCACCGCGAATACCGTTGAGATGATCACGTACAGGTACACCATGAATACCATCGCGCGCGGAATCTTCCAGCCAAACAACATCAAGGTCCCGGAAAGGCCCCAGAGAATGATGCTGAAAGAAAACAACGACACTACGGAATCCAGCAAGCCCATCGAAAGGGCCAACGAACTCCCGACGAAGCTCTCGACATCCTGTTGAATGCGCTGATCCGGATTGTCGACGCCTTCCGGCACGTACTGGCTGCGGTAATAGTTCTGCTTGCGGAGCCAGCGCTCCATCAGCATGTTCGTCAACCAGATCCGCCAACGAATCAGAAACGCCTGGCGCAGGTAGAAACTCAGCAGCGCTCGCATCACGTATACGGTTGCCAGCGTTGCGAAGACAAACAGCATAAACCAGAATGCCTGCGCATCCAGGTTCTGCATGGCACTGTAAAAGCCGTTGTTCCAAAACGAAAGGAGGATGCTCAGCCGCACCGAAAACAGCGTCATGAGAACAATCAACGCGAGCCACGCCAAGGGTAGCGCGCTGCGGGAAGGGTTGAAGTACGCCCCTGAAATACGCCGGACCATGCGCCCCCAGCCGGTCAACAGGGCAAGGCCGTAAATCGTGATGGCCAATCCAGTCGAGCTGATGACGAATGCCTCGCCCAGCCAAATCAGACTGGTACGCAGTTGATCATTCCAATCCACTATTGGTCCTTTGTGACGCCCGCCAGCAAAGATCAGAGCGGCATCAGCACGTAACCCTGGTGCTCAAGGGTAGTGATGGTGGTCAGGGCGGACAGGGCCAGCGTAACGTCCGACGCGATCCACTCGTACTGATCCTGGTGCTCGGCGGCCGCCTGCCCGCAGACCGCCACATCCACGCCGGCGTTGCGCAGCTTTCGGATCAAGTCGAGGTTAGGATTGTCCAAGTTGTACTTCTGCCGGTAGTGCTCGTTATCGAGCGCGGCATCCGTGGCCCCGCCGTACATCACGGCGACAAATTTCAGGTGGTTCAGCGGTACACCTGCGGCGGCGTATAGGTTGACCGTGCGCGCCACGCGGTCCAACGAAGGATTGAGCTCGTCAGGCTTGCTCCCCGCCATCGTGACCGAAAAGACGACTTTGTAGGTCTCGTTTTTCTGAGGCTGATACGCCGCCTTGGGCAGTGGATGCATCTTGCCGACGCCGGGAAGCGCCGGCGTCTGCCAGAATTCCGGGGACGAAGCACCACCGGCCGCGAGCGCCGAAGCGCTCAATGCAAGAATGATCCCTGAGAGGACCGTTCGTTGGATCGATTTCATTGCTGCTCTTCCCGTTGTGAGCTGATGGGCCCACAGCAGGCTTGATAGACGATAAAAAATATATTCATCGGCGCTGGTTCGCCCGCTGTGCAGAGTTTGCGACAGGGATTACGCCAGCATTTCCGCGAGCGTCCCGGGTATTCCAATTGAAATGGCGGCCTCATGGCAGGGCCTCGGGGTTGCGGAGCAGGCTAACCGCGACCGTTTGTCGCAGAACGATCAATCTCAGTCAGGCGTTCGCCGGGCAGAAAAACCGGGGTGTGCGCAATGGAGCGATCAGCGCGTTCGATGGCTGGCTCGCGACGACTGGAGAACGTTCAAGCGCATCAGCGGATAGTCAACGCGCGCACGACCAGCCACGAAACGATTCCATTGACGCCGGCTCTCCGAACAGATGACGGGCGCGGGACTATGCGCTCAGCCGCCCGCGCCAGACGTCCCAGTACATCCGGAAGTCACAGACGAGGCTGTAAACCGGATGCGTGAAGGTAGCGGGACGATTCTTCTCGAAAAAGAAGTGTCCGAACCAGGCGAAGCCATAGCCCGCCAGCGGCAGTCCGAGGAGCGGCCAGCCGCTGCGAAGCACCAATGCGCCGGTTGCCAGTAGAAGCACGAGCGTCGTACCGACGAAATGCATGCGGCGGTTCCAGCGCACCCGATGCTGGCCCAGGTAAAATGGATAAAACGTGCTAACGCTGGTGAAGGTCGAGGTTTCTGACCCTGTCGATTCCATGGCTCCGCCTTGCGGTCCAGAGGTCTCAATTGGCTCAGTATCCCACCACTCACGCCACCGTGACGAGGGTTGTCGCACCAACGAAGGCGCCCTGATCCGGCTCCGACCTGGAGCTAGCGTCTCGAGGTCGATGTACGGTCCGTCCACCGCGATGCGCGCCGCGCAGAGGCAGGCGGCCGCGACAGGCCAGCTTGACCGGCAGAGATTGACAAGGGGACGACGACTCACCAAAGTCAGCTCAGCTCAGCACAGAACAGAGTCAAACTGCTTCATCGTCACGAAACGCCGGCTGGACAGCGTTGATCGGTGAGTCGGGAGAGTGACATGCCGGGGGCGCGGGTCTTACTCTACCTAGCATTGGTGCTCGTGAACGTTGCGTCCATTGCCGTGTGGATCTGGACCGCGAAGCGAGCCAGTTGCACGAACGCCCCTCGTCAGCGGACGTCGCGATCGGATTCGTGACCAACTTTCTCGATACCCTGGGCATCGGTTCGTACGCTCAAATCACGGCGCTGTTCAAACTCCGCGGTCGGCCTGCAGATGAGCTCATCCCCGGGACGCTCAATGTGGGGAGCACCGTACCCGCCTTTCTCGCAACCTTTGTGTTTGTCATCGCAGTGACCGTGGATCCTGTGTTGCTTGCTTGCATGGTGGCGAGCGCTGGCGCGGGCGCCTGGCTTGGGGCGGGAGTGGTGAGTCGCATGCCGCGTCGGGGGATTCAGCTCTTCATGGGTGGCGCCCTGCTGATCGCGGTATGCTTCTTAGCGATGACAAACTTAGGTGTGTTGCCCCCAGCTGGAACTGCAATGGGCCTCTCGGGCTGGCGCTTCGGTGTTGCGGTCGCCGCCAATTTCGTGTTTGGCGCGCTCATGTGTGTCGGCATCGGCAACTATGCACCCAGCATGGTTCTGCTGGCTCTGCTTGGGATGCATCCGATCGCCGCGTATCCAATCATGATGGGAAGCGACGG
>JAQGOG010000200.1 GCA_028293765.1 Gammaproteobacteria bacterium | reverse complement strand
GAAGATGAGGAGTCGGCCTATAAGCCGGGTTCTGTCGAGGGCGATCATTCCTCTGGGATCCACGTCACCGTGAACCTCAAGCAGCCTACCCGGAAGCGCACGCGGATCGGCGCTGCTCTAAGACGTTACGGCAAGCGCCGTAACCGAAAGAGCTGCTTCCCTATTTGGCCTTGCTCCAGGTGGGGTTTACCATGCCGGCCTTGTTACCAAGGCTGCGGTGCGCTCTTACCGCACCGTTTCACCCTTACCGTCCTTCATGGCTCGCGCCGTGAAGTCTTAGGCGGTCTGTTCTCTGTTGCACTTTCCGTAGGCTCGCGCCTCCCAGGCGTTACCTGGCACCTGATCCGCCGGAGCCCGGACTTTCCTCCACCCTTGCAAGCAAGGGCAGCGATCACCCAGCCGACTCCCCGCGTGCACCATACGGGGCTACGTGGGGAAGTCAACCTTCGCCTGGGTCGAAGTCGCTGGAGCCAGCCTGGGATTGGCTCCCGCCACGGGTTGCGAGCGCGTAGGCTTCGCTGCGCGTGGCTCCCGTCAACTGAGCGGCGATCGCCGCGGCTCTGCTGGGTGGTAACTCCTTCGCCAGGAGGTCGACCGTACGACGTAGCAGCTGCGCATCCACCGTGCTGGTTGTAGGCGCGGCGCCGTGGACGACTAGCGTGATTTCGCCGCGCTGAAAATTAGGTTCGGTGCGTGCTCGCTCTGCCAACTCGCTGAGGGTGCCGCGATAAATAGTTTCGTGAGCCTTCGTGAGCTCACGGGCAACCACCGCTTGCCGATCACCACCGAATTCCGCCGCGAGGTCCGTAAGTGTCTCCGCAATGCGATGCGGCGCTTCGAAGAACACTAGCGTGCGCGCTTCATGGGCGAGCCGTGCAAGGTCAGTGCGGCGCTCACGTTCGCGGGCCGGAAGAAATCCCTCGAAGCAGAAACGGGCCGTCGGGAGTCCCGCCACGGCGAGCGCCGTCGTGATGGCTGAGGGCCCCGGAATGGCGAGCACTTCGAAACCCGCGCGAGCGGCGCCAGTCACGAGCTCGAAGCCGGGATCGGACAGCAATGGCGTGCCGGCATCGCTTACGAGCGCGATGACTTCACCCGCCTCCAGCCTCGCCAGGAGCTCCGGGACGCGTTGCGTCTCGTTGTGTGTGTGCAGCGACACCAGCGGCCGCGAAACCCCGATAGCCTGCAGCAGCGTCAGCGTATGGCGGGTGTCCTCGGCGGCGATGAGATCCGCGCTTTCCAGGGCCTCACGTGCGCGAGTGCTCAAATCGCCCATGTTGCCAATTGGCGTCGCTACGACATGCAGCCGGCCGCGTGGCTTAGACACTATAATCTCCGACTCTTGAAGAAAACCCGCGGCAGGGTACGACCACCCACGTCAGTCACGCTCGACTCGGGTGTGCCCGGTATGCGGGCATCCTGCCCGTCAATCAGAGGCCCAGCAACCGATGTTGTTCGCGCGATGGATCGTCCGCTCCGCCGTGGTCGCCACGGCTGCATTTGCCCTGACCGGTTGCCCGAGTCTCTCGCAGCGAGGTGAGCTCCCACCCTCGGCGGATCGGGCCGACGCGCTTGCGCGTCAGGGTGATCAGGTCGGCGCCGCGCGTGTCTACGAAGCGTTGGCTAAGCAGAATAGCGGCGCAGACCGTAATGAATTCCTATTCCGCGCGGCGCGCGCCTATCTGTCGGCACATCTACCGGAGGACGCCGCCCGCGTGATTGCTGATGCGGAGCCGCCGTTCAGTCCCGAACAGACCTCCGAACGCGCGCTATTCGATGTACAGCTGGCGCTCGAGCGTGGCCAGGGACAGCAGGCGTGGCAGCGGATCACTGCCCTTGCCGAGCCCCGCACCGCTCCGGAGGCAGCGCAGTACTTCAAGCTCAAGCAGCAGGCCGCGTTCGCCGCCGCGCGGCCGGCAGACGCCGTGAGCGCGGAAATCGCATTGGAACGCTACCTGCCCAATGCGCAGGAATTGCGCCAGAGCCGCGTCAACCTCCTGGGCGCGCTGCGCGACGCGAGCGAGCACGGTGCGAAAATCGACCCGCGCACGACTACCGACCTGGTCGTTCGCGGTTGGCTCGACCTGGCACCGATTGCCGCGGCTGCCGCGCGTAACCCGAATGGCGCCATCCACGATATCGAGGCATGGCGCACTCGCAATCCGAACCATCCCGCGAACGAGGTCGTGCGCACCGAGTTGCTCAGCAGGCAGCCGTCGCAGCCGATCGAGGCCGAGACTCACATTGCTTTGTTGCTGCCCATCACTGGCCGTCAGGCCGCTGCCGCGACCAGCGTTCGTGATGGCTTCATGACTGCGTACTACCAGTCGGCGGCGGCGCAGCGTCCGCGCGTGCGCGTCTATGACACCGGTGAGGGAGGCGGCATTGCGGAAGCGGTTGTGCACGCTACGCAGGCGGGAGCGGAGTTCATCGTCGGGCCGCTCACGCGCGAGGAGGTTATAGCTGCCGCCGAGTTGGCAGGGCCGCGACCACCGATTCTGGCGCTGAACTTTCTTCCGACCGAGCGGCCGGCGCCCGCGACGTTCTACCAGTATGCGTTGTCACCTGAAGATGAAGCACGCCTGGCCGCGCGACGCATATTGGATGATGGCCATCGACGTGGAATCGCTCTGGTGCCCGCGGGCGATTGGGGCAGTCGAGTACTCGCGGCTTTTAAACAGGAACTGGAAACCGGAGGCGGCGGGTTATTCGCGACGGCGACCATCGATACGTCGCTGACGGATTACTCCGACCCGGTGACGCAGATCCTGCGCATCGCCGACAGCCGCGCGCGGCACAAACGTCTCGAGTCGATCCTCGGAACCAAGCTGCAATTCGAGCCGCGCCGGCGCGGCGATCTCGAGTTCATATTCGCTCCTGCGCAAGCCAGCACGGAACGGCTGCTGCGCCCGCAGCTTCGCTTTCACTATGCCGGTGACGTTCCGACCTACGCCACCTCAGACGCCTTCGAGCCCGACCCGCGCGCGAACCAGGACCTCGAGGGATTGATGTTTCCGGACATGCCGTGGATGCTCGGCAGCGACCTGGCAGACGCCGTGCGAGCCGCTACGCGCGATGCCTGGCCTAGCGGCGGGCCTCGGCGTGGCCGACTGTTTGCGTTCGGATTCGATGCCTACCGCCTTGCTATCGGGCTTCGCGAACGCGCAGCCATGAACAGCGTCAGCGTAGACGGCCTGACGGGCCATTTGAGCGTCGACGCTGATCGGCGCATACACCGTGAGCTCAATTGGGCTCAGATCCACAATGGCGAGATTCGTGTGTTGCCGGCGTCGGGGCAGGCAGCTCCTCCGGCGGCGGCGCAGGCTCTAGCGCCAGCGCAATGATCCTGGTGCGCAAGGATGCTCACCAGGCGGCAGCGCATCGGGCAGGCAGCTGAAGACATAGCAGCCGACTTTCTGCAGGCCAATGGGCTCGAGATCCTGGAGCGAAATTACCGTCGCCGCCTGGGTGAGCTCGATCTCATCGCACGTGAGCGGGATGTGCTCGTGATCGCCGAGGTGCGTACCCGCGCGAGTAATGCTTACGGTGGCGCTGCCGCCAGCGTCGGTATCGGGAAACAGCGGCGGTTGATTCGTGCGGCGTCCCAGCTGCTTCAGCAGCGTAAGGATCTCGCGCGGATGCGCGTGCGGTTCGATGTCATCGTCGTGTCTGACATGTCGTCCGAAAGTCCGCATGTAGAGTGGATCCGGCACGCCTTCCTGACATGACGGAAGCCGCTTTATCGCGCCGGTCAGCCTGAGCAACACGCATCGGTGCCGCAGTCGGTCCCAAAAGGTGCGCGCACTCGCGTCGACCGCCGCTCTTGCCAAATTGTCTGACAGCTGAGGCCTAGATGAACCACTGTATAAGGTTCACCGGGCAAGCCGCTGATTGCTAAGCCGAATGACTTCCCGATACTGTTCAAAAGGCTCGTCCATTCACACATAAGTCGTTGTGACTGCGACGAATTTCACACTATTTCAATTGACATGGATCGCCCCCGATTTCTATAGTGGCCGCCGGTGGGAGAAAGTGGGGGGAGATGGGCGAGTCCCTCGCTCCAGGTCATGTTTCGCGGTGCAACAAAAGTAACCCTGGACGACAAGGGGCGGATGGTCATGCCGACCCGTTATCGGGAGCAGATCGCCGCCGATGGTCAGGGCCGATTGGTTGTCACCGTCGATCGCGACCAGTGTCTTCTCATTTACCCCCTGCCCGAGTGGGAACAGATCGAGCGCAAGCTCATGAGTCTGCCAAGTCTGCATGCGCAGGCGCGCAGATTACAGCGCCTGATGGTGGGCCATGCGACCGATCTGGAGCTCGACGGGCACGGCAGGGTTCTTTTACCACCCGAGTTGCGCGAATTCGCGAAGCTCGAACGGCACGGCATGTTGATTGGTCAGGGTAATCGCTTCGAGCTTTGGGACGAGACGCGTTGGAACGAGCGTCGCGACCTGTGGTTGAAGAGCGAGGAGGCTTCGACCGATCTGCCGTCCGAGCTCGATTCGCTGTCGCTGTAGACGGCGGCACGGGCTTGCAGCCGGCGGGAAGGTTTTATCGGGGGATGCACGCCGAGTAGAGCGTGCATCAGGCAATAACGCGGCACTTCGAAGGGGCGATCTCTCACCGTGCATGAGCACACACCAGTGCTTGTCGGAGAGGCGCTCGCGGCGTTGGCGCTCGACGCGGGCGGGTACTATGTCGATGCGACGTTCGGGCGTGGCGGCCATACGGCACTCATTCTCCAGACCCTGGGTCGAGAAGGCCGCGTGCTCGCGATCGACAGGGACCCTCAGGCCATCGCGGCCGGGCGTGAGCGCTTTGCCGACGAAATGCGGCTTACGCTCGTGCACTCGTCGTTTGCCGACCTCGGCGCGTGCGTGCAGGCACACGCGCACGGTCGCCCTTGCCGGGGCGTGCTCTTCGACCTCGGTGTCTCCTCCCCGCAACTCGACGACCCGAGCCGCGGCTTCAGCTTCCGCGCCGACGGTCCGATCGATATGCGTATGGACCCGTCACGCGGCGAGCCGGTCTCTGCCTGGCTCGCTCGGGCGGGCGTCGACGAGATTCGCGAAGTGATCGCGAGTCTCGGAGAGGAACGCTTCGCGCGCCGAGTCGCGCAAGCGATCGTAGCTGCACGGCTCGAGCAGCCGATCGAGCGGACAGCGCAACTTGCGGCGATCGTCGCGCGCGCCGTCCGGACGCGGGAGCCGGGGAAGAATCCCGCGACGCGCACATTTCAGGCATTGCGCATGTTCATCAACGACGAGCTGGGCCAGCTCGAGAGGGGTCTGGCCGCCGCTCTGGATGTGTTGGATACGGGTGGACGGCTTGCGGTCATCAGTTTCCATTCCCTCGAGGACCGAATCGTCAAACGTTTCATGAAGCGTGAGTCGGAGATCGACGCCGCGCTCGTTGATCTGCCCGTCATCCCGCCCAGTCTGCAGCCGCGTTTGAAGCTCGTCGGCCGCAAAGCACGTGCGGGAGAAGTGGAAGTCGGGCGCAACCCGCGTTCGCGCAGCGCGCTGTTGCGGGTCGCGGAGAAACTCAGATGAGCGTGCCGAGATGAACATCCTGAGCAGCAAAACACTCGTCCTTGTGGTGCCTGTCCTCTGGGTGGCGGCGCTCGGGTCGGCTGCGGGTGCCGTGTACTGCAAGCATCGCGCGCGCGAGATGTTCGTCGAGCTCGAGCAGCTGAATGCACGCCGGGACAACGTGGAAATCGAGTGGGGTCAGTTGCAGCTCGAGCAGAGCGCCTGGTCCACTCATGCCTTCGTCGAACGGGTTGCGAGCACCAAACTCCACATGGCGATGCCTCCTCCGAAGGAGATCGAGATCATCGCGCCATGAAGTCACGCAGCTCATTTGACGCACCGGGCTCGTTCCGCTGGAGGGCGTATGTCCTGATCGGCTTGCTGATCTGTAGCGCCTCGGCTCTCGTGTACCGCGCGGTCAACCTGCAGCTCGTCGATCATAGCTTTCTGGCGAAGGAAGGCGACGCGCGCTTCTCACGCGTTGCTGAGATCTCCGCTCATCGTGGCACCATCACTGATCGTTACGGTGAGCCGCTGGCCGTCAGCACGCCTGTCGATTCCATTTGGGCGAATCCGAAGGAGCTCGCGCTCGCGCCCGATCAACTTCCCCGGCTTGCGTCCGCGCTGAAACAAGACAGGCAGGAGCTCACACGCCGCATCACGAGCAACCTGGATCGCGACTTCCTCTATCTCGCGCGGCATCGTCAGCCGTCCGAGGCGGAGCAGATCAAGGCGCTTGGCATTCCCGGCGTTTATCTTTCGCGCGAGTACCGCCGGTTCTACCCTTCGGGCGAAGTGGCTGGACACATCCTCGGATTTACGAATGTCGACGACGCCGGGCAGGAAGGCCTCGAGTTGGCGTTCGATCACTGGCTCGCAGGCGAGAACGGTGCGAAGCGTGTCATTCAAGACCGCTACGGACGCATCGTGCAGAACGTAGAGAGCATCCGCCCCGCGCGTCCGGGTCGCGACCTGGTGCTGTCGATCGACCTTCGTATCCAATATCTCGCCTACCGCGAGCTCAAGGGGGCGATCCGCGATCGGGGCGCCAGCGCCGGTTCCGTCGTGGTGCTCGATATCGCGACCGGCGAAGTGCTCGCCATGGTGAACCAGCCCGCTTACAACCCCAACGATCGCGACCAGATGATCGCGGCGACCTATCGCAACCGTGCGGCGACCGACATCTTCGAGCCGGGATCGTCCATCAAGCCGTTCTTCGTGGCGGCGGGCATCGCCTCCGGAAAGTACGACGACCGAAGCATCATCGACACGTCGCCCGGGTACTTCAAAGTCGGCGTGAAGCCCATAGAGGACGAGCACAACCTCGGCGCGGTCAACATCGCCACGGTACTTGCGAAGAGCTCGAACGTCGGTATGGCGCGCCTCGCCCTCAGTCTCGCGCCGGAGCAGATCTGGACCACCCTCACGCACCTCGGCTTCGGCCAGGTCACGACTAGCGGGTATCCCGGCGAGTCGGCCGGTCTTCTTGCGAACTACTCGCAATGGCGGCCGATCGGTATCGCCACCATGTCTCACGGTTACGGGCTTTCGGTTACGCCGCTTCAGCTCGCGCACGCGTACGCGACGATCGGCGCGCACGGCTTGGTTCGGCCCGTCTCCTTTTTGCGTGTGGACACCCCTCCCGTCGGACAGCGCGTGTTGGATGACCATGCTTGCCGCGAGCTCATCGGGATGCTCGAGTCCGTTGTCGTCGCCGAGGGCGCGACCGGCAAGCGGGCCGCTATTCCGGGCTATCGCGTGTCGGGCAAAACGGGTACCGCGTGGAAAGCCACCGCCGGAGGCTACTCCACGGATCGCTTTATGGCCGTGTTCGGCGGTGTCGCGCCGGCAACCAATCCCCGATTGGCGGCCGTCGTCGTCATCGACGAACCGCAAGGCACGGAGCATCAGGGTGGCACCGTCTCTGCGCCGGTGTTTTCGCAGATCGTCGGTGGCGCGCTGCGCCTGCTTGCCGTTGCGCCCGATAAGTCTGTGAACGCTCCCGAGGAATTGCCGTCGACCCCGACACCTTCAACCGTACGTACCGCGGCCCTGCAATGACCGGAGTCGAATCTCAAATGGGCCACCCCGCCGTGGCTCGACCTCTCGCTGACATTACTGCCGGCTTCGTAGACGTGCCCGCGGGAATCGTCGTGAGTGACTTGACTCTGGACAGCCGCGCCGTATCGCCGGGGTCTTTGTTCCTTGCCTGTAAAGGCCGGACGCATCACGGACTGAGGTTCGCAGGGCAAGCCGTTGCACGTGGGGCTCGCGCTGTGCTCTTCGAAGGATCTCCTGGCGAACCCGTACCGCAGCTCGGGTCCGACATTTTTGTGGCGGCCGTTCCGCACCTGAGTCAACGCGCGGGAATCATCGCGGATCGTTTCTTCGGCGCGCCGTCGCAGGCGCTGACGATGGCAGGTATCACCGGGACGAACGGTAAGACGACGTGTGCGTGGCTTTTGGCGCAAGCGCTGCAGTTCTGCGGCCGGCCGGCGGCTTACATGGGTACGCTCGGCTTTGGGATGCCGCCGACCGTTACGGCAACGGAACACACGACGTCCGATGCGGTGAGTGTTCACCGTCATCTTGCCTCGCTAAGGAGCCTCGGGGCCGAGTGCGTGAGCATGGAAGTCTCTTCCCATGCGCTCGATCAGGACCGTGTCGCCGGCGTGCGCTTTAACACGGCAGCGTTCACGAATCTCACCCGTGACCATCTCGATTATCACGGCACGATGGAAGCCTACGGTGCAGCCAAGGCGCGCCTCTTTGCGTGGCCGTCTCTGGCCAATCGCATCGTCAATGTCGATGACGCTTTTGGGCTACAGCTGGCGGCGCAACTTTCGCCGGCGCGTCTGGTCATCACTACGCGGAAGGATGCCGCCGCTGTCAGCTCGTTGCGACACGCAGAGTTCGTACGCGCAGCCCGAGTGACACCTGACCCATCCGGTCTCGTGATCGGTGTGGAATCGAGCTGGGGTTCTGACGAGCTCACAGTGCGAATGATTGGTGAGTTCAACGTTGATAATGTCTTGACGGTGCTGGCTGTGTTGCTCGCATGGAACATTCCCTTGGCCCAAGCCGCGCGGGCACTCGCCCAGTGCCGCGCCGCGAGTGGCCGTATGGAAATGTTTGGCGGACGCGGCGTGACGCCACTCGCGATAGTGGATTACGCGCATACGCCAGACGCACTCGCGAAAGCTCTCGCAGCGGCGCGATTACACTGCCGGGGACGGCTCCGCGTCGTGTTCGGCTGCGGCGGCGATCGCGACGCCGGGAAGCGTCCATTGATGGGTCACGTTGCCGCGGAGCTGGCGGACGACGTGATTGTGACGGATGACAATCCGCGCACCGAAGATCCCGTCCGCATCGTTACGGACATCCTGACGGGGATCGCGCACCAGGCCCCGGCCCTTGTCGAGCACGATCGGGCGCTGGCGATCCGAGCGGCGCTCCATCGTTCCGCCCCCGAGGATGTCGTACTCATAGCTGGCAAGGGCCACGAGGACTACCAGATCTACGGAACCGTGCGCCGGCCCTTCCAGGATCAGGCGATCGTCAGCGCCGAGCTCGAGAGGCTGCGGCCATGAAACAGACGCTGGCAGCTTTCGCAAAGGCCTGTGGCGGTCGGCTCAATGGGGCGGATAGCCCTTACTCGAGCGTTTCGAGCGACACGCGCACGTTGTCGCGGGGTGCGCTCTTCGTCGCCTTGCGCGGCCCTAACTTCAATGGGAATGAGTTCGTCGGCACGGCATTGTCCGCCGGTGCGGCAGGTGCCCTGGTGGACACCGAGCAGTCCGTGGCGCTGCCTCAGATCGTTGTCGCTGATACGCAGGAGGCACTCGAACGCGCGTCACACGAGTGGCGGGAGCAGTTCAACATCCCGGTGGTCGGCGTCGCCGGCAGCAATGGCAAGACGACCGCCAAGGAGATGACGGCGTCGATTCTGGGCCAGATGGGCAGCTGCCTGGCCACCCGTGGCAATCTCAACAACCACATCGGCGTGCCGCTCACACTACTGCGAATAGAAGCGACGCATCGTTTTGCAGTCGTGGAAATGGGCGCCAATCGAGCCGGCGATGTGGCCGCTCTCGTGCGAATTGGCCGCCCGACGATCGGCATGATTACGAACGCCGGCGCGGAACACCTGGAAGGATTCGGCAGCCTCGAGGGCGTGGCGCGCGCGGAAGGCGAGACGGTGCAGGGTCTTGCGCCGGACGCGACTGCGGTCATCAACGCCGATGATGAGTTTGTGGACCTGTGGCGTGGTATGACGCCCGCGCGAGTCGTGACCTTCGGGGTGCGTAAATCCGCCGACTTCACGGCCACCGGAGTGCTGACGACGATCGGTCCCGAAGGATTCTTGACGCACTTCGAGCTCTCGAGCCCGCTCGGCAGCGCTGCCATAGAGCTTCATATGGGCGGTCGCCATAACGTTGCCAACTCGCTGGCGGCGGCCGCGGCTGCGGCGGCAGCCGGTGCGAGCCTCGAACACATCGTCACGGGCCTCGGGGCCGTGCGCGCGGCGGCGGGACGGCTGCAATTCAAAAAATCGACGAGCGGCGCCTGGATCATCGACGACTCCTACAACGCCAATCCGAGCTCGGTGCGCGCGGGAATCGAAGTGCTCGCAGAGCTCGACGGCAGCAAATGGCTGGTGCTCGGGGACATGGCCGAGCTCGGCGAGTTCGCGCAGGTTTCCCATACGCAGATCGGTGAATTCGCGCGCGCGCATGGCATCGAGCGCCTGTATGCAACGGGAGCGCTCGCGAAGCTGGCCGTGGAGAGCTTCGGTCCCGGGGGCCAATGGTTCCCCGACACGCAGGCGCTTTCTTACGCGCTGACGCTGGAGCTCGGGGCCGCCGGACCGGCAGTGCGCGTGCTCGTCAAGGGTTCGCGCGTCAACCGGCTCGAGCGCGTCGTCGATGCGCTCGTACAGGGATCAATCCAACCGACAGGCGGCCACTAAGTGCTGTACTGGCTGACACAACAGTTCACCGGCCGGATCTCCGGCCTCAATGTCTTCTCGTACCTGACGTTCCGGGCGATCCTGGCGACGGTGTCGTCGCTTGCGATTTCGCTCATCGTGGGTCCGGCCATGATCTCGCGTCTGTCGCGCTATCGGATCGGACAGGTAGTGCGCGATGACGGCCCGAAGACGCACCTGCCCAAGGCCGGCACGCCGACCATGGGGGGAGCCCTGATTCTCGTGACGACGCTCGTGAGCACGATGCTGTGGGCGGAGCTGTCGAACCGGCTCGTCTGGACCGTACTCGGCGTCACGTTCGCGTTCGGCTTCATCGGGTTCTACGACGACTACCTGAAGCTGGTCATCCGCAACCCGAGGGGGCTCGTGGCCCGCTGGAAGTACTTCTGGCAGTCGGTGGCCGGTCTCTCGACGGCCGCCACGCTCTATTTCACCGCGACGAGTCCGGCAGAGACGACTTTGTTCCTGCCCTTGTTCAAGACCTTCGCGGAGCCGCTGTCCGCTTTCGGCTTCATTTCGATCACGTATCTGATGATCGTCGGCATGAGTAACGCGGTGAATCTGACCGACGGCCTCGACGGCCTCGCGATCATGCCCGCGGCGCTCGTGATTGCCGCCCTCGGCATCTTCGCCTACGCGAGCGGTAACGCCGTGTTCGCGCACTACCTGCAGATTCCGGAGATTCGCGGTGCGGGCGAGTTGCTGATCTTCTGCGCGGCCATGGCAGGGGCGGGACTGGGATTCCTGTGGTTCAACTCCTATCCCGCGCAGGTGTTCATGGGCGACGTCGGCGCGCTCGCCATCGGCGCCTCGATCGGCGTCATTGCCGTGATCGTGCGCCAGGAAATAGTCGCCCTGGTAATGGGTGGCGTCTTCGTCCTCGAGACGGCCTCCGTCATCCTCCAGGTCGCTTCTTTCAAGCTGACCGGCAAGCGCATCTTCAAGATGGCGCCGATCCATCACCATTTCGAGCTCAAGGGCTGGGCCGAGCCCAAGGTGATCGTGCGCTTCTGGATCATCTCGCTGCTGCTCGTGCTGGCCGGTCTTGCGACGCTGAAATTGCGATGACCGCGACCACCGCCAAACCCTCTTCCGCTGTGATTGTCGGGCTCGGCCGCACGGGGTTGTCCTGCGCGCGCTACCTGCACTCGCGCGGCTGGCGGCTTGCGGTGACCGATACACGCCAGCAGCCGCCTGAGCTTGCAGGTCTCACCGCGCTCGATCCGGGGATTCCGGTGAGTGTTGGGGGACTCGACACCCGGTTACTCGATGACGCGGTCTGTGTCGTCGCTTCTCCAGGAGTATCGCTCGGGGAGCCGTTCTTCGTGGAGGCTCGCCGTCGCGGACTCGAGGTTGTCGGCGACATCGAGTTGTTTGCCCGCGCTGTCGATGCGCCCGTTGTCGGAGTCACGGGCACGAACGGCAAGAGCACGGTGACGACCCTCCTCGGGCGCATGGCCGAGCGCGCCGGAATCCGGGTACGCGTAGGCGGCAACCTCGGTGAGCCGGCATTGGATCTCCTAAGCACTGGCCAGGAGCCGCATCCGACTCAGCTTTATGTACTGGAGCTGTCGAGCTTTCAGCTGGAAGCGACCAGCTCGCTCGACCTCAAGGCCGCGGTGGTACTGAACGTAAGTCCCGATCATCTCGATCGTTACGCGTCTGTCGAAGCGTACGCGCAGGAGAAAGCTCGCATCTTCGCCCGGTGCGACACCGCCGTGATCAATCTCGACGATCCACTCGTGGCGGCGATGCCGCGACCGGGGCAGCGCACGCTGAGCTTCTCACTTCGAGCTTCGATCGGAACCGACTACGCGGTGGCGACTCGCGACCTCGAGTGGTGGCTCACCCGCAGGGGCGAGCCGTTGTTGCCCGTGTCTGCGCTGAAGATCAAGGGTCTTCATAACGCCGCCAATGCACTCGCCGCACTGGCGCTTGGCGAAGCGCTTGATTTGGCCATGCCGGCCATGCTGACCGAGCTCGCGGCATTCCCTGGCCTGCCGCATCGGTCGCAGTGGGTAGCTGACATTCACGGTGTCACCTATATCAACGACTCGAAGGGTACCAACGTCGGCGCCACGATCGCCGCGGTCAGCGGCATGCAAGGCCCGCTCGTCATGATCGCGGGCGGCGATGGCAAGAATCAGGATTTCGCGCTCCTCGCCGCTGCCTTCCGCGGGAAAGTGCGCCACACCGTACTGATAGGCCGCGACGCTTCGGCCATAGCCGCTGCTCTACGAGGCGTGTGCACGTTCCAGTTGTGCGCCTCACTGGAAGAAGCCGTGCGGGCAGCGGCAGGAGCGGCGCAGCCCGGCGATACGGTGCTCCTGTCACCCGCGTGCGCGAGCCTGGACATGTTCCGCGACTACACACACCGCGGAGCTGTGTTCACTCAAGCAGTGAAGGAGCTCGCGGCGTGAACAGCACTGTCGCCGGCTCAACGATGGCCTTCGCGCGCTCCAATGGGCGCGGCGGAGCTGTCCACATCGACACCGTGACGATTGCGCTCGTTCTCGCCATCTCGCTGCTCGGCCTCGTGATGGTGACTTCGGCGTCGGTGTCGATCGCAAGCAAGGAAAGTGGCGAGACGTTTTATTACCTCGAACGGCAGCTCCTGCTCATGCTGCTCGGGGGAGGCTGCGCCGCACTCGTCTTCTGCATCCGGACCGAGCTGCTCGAGCGCCTCTCCTTCCCGCTGCTCATCACAGCGCTCCTGCTTCTGTTCGCCGTTCTGGTGCCGGGGCTCGGGCATTCCGTGAACGGCAGCCGGCGCTGGCTGCGGATCGTGAGCTTCAACTTCCAGGTGTCGGAACTGGCCCGTGTGCTGGTGCTCGTGTTCATCGCGAGCTACGCCGCGCGGCGCGAGGAAGAGCTGCGCGGGACGTTCCTCGGACTTGCCAAGCCGCTGGGGTTGCTCTGCCTGGCGGGGGCGTTTCTGCTCGTCGAGCCCGATTTCGGTGCCGCGACGGTGTTGTTCGCGACGGGCTTCGGAATATTGTTTCTGGCCGGTGCGCGCCTTCGCTACGTGATCGCGATGACTCTGTTTGCGGTGGCGGGCTTCGGCGTGCTGGCCGTGAGCTCCGGCTATCGGATGCGGCGGCTCAAGGCCTTTCTCGATCCGTGGGCCGATCCGTACAACACCGGTTTCCAGCTCACGCAGTCCCTCATCGCCATCGGCCGGGGCCAGTGGTTCGGGGTCGGACTCGGCGAGAGCGTGCAGAAGCTGTTCTATCTGCCGGAGGCGCACACGGACTTCCTGTTCGCCGTGCTGGCAGAGGAGCTGGGACTGGCGGGAGTCATAGTGACCCTCCTGCTGTTTATCGGCCTCATCTGGCGCAGCTTCTACATTGCGCGGCTCGCCTCGGATGCGGGCCTCAGGTTCCAGGCGTACCTTGCCGCGGGCTTCGGTCTTTGGGTGGGCATCCAGGCGTTCATCAATATCGGCGTGAACATGGGAGTTCTGCCGACGAAAGGGCTGACGTTGCCACTCATGAGCTACGGACGGTCGAGCCTGATCGTGTCATTGGCGTGGGTTGGATTGCTGCTGCGGGTGTATCACGAGGCGATGCTCGAGAATCGCGGCTCGGTGACAGTGCGCCACCGGTCGAGCAGTTTGGAGCGTGGCGAATGAGCGCTCGCCCAATCCTCGTGATGGGCGAGCCGCGCAGCGGGGAGCGACCGGCCATGGATGGCCGGGCCGGAACCACGTTCCAGGGACGGCTGCTTGCGAGTGAGCGGACATGAGCGCTCGCCCAATCCTCGTGATGGCTGGCGGCACGGGTGGTCATGTGTTCCCCGCCCTCGCGCTCGCGCAAATGCTGCGCGAGAAAGCAATCGACGTCGTGTGGCTGGGGACTCAGCGCGGACTCGAGGCGCGCGTCGTTCCGGCGGCGGGCATCCCGATTGAATGGCTCTCTGTCGGCGGTCTGCGCGGCAAAGGCTTGCTGACATTGCTCGCGGCGCCGTTTCGGCTCGCCAAGGCACTCACGCAAGCGTTGCGAGTGATGTGGAGGCACCGTCCTGTCGTTGTCGTGGGCTTAGGCGGCTTCGTTACGGGGCCCGGGGGAGTCGCTGCGTGGCTGACAGGCCGCCCGCTCATCATCCACGAGCAGAACGCCATCGCCGGTTTCACTAACCGCTGTCTCTCACACATCGCCCACGAAGTCCTCGAGGCCTTCCCGAATAGCTTCGGACGCGATGTGAAGGCACGCGCCATCGGCAACCCCGTGCGCGGTGACATCAGCGCCGTGCCGCCGCCGGTCGAGCGTTTCGCCGCCCGCAGCGGCGTGATTCGTATCCTGGTGATTGGCGGGAGTCAGGGAGCCGCCCGCCTCAATGCCGTCGTGCCATTTGCACTCGCGCGGCTCGCCGGATTGATGAGCTTCGATGTCCGCCATCAGGCCGGCGAGCGTTGGATCGAGGCGGGGCGCCAGAGTTACGCCAGCGCGGGTGTGCGCGCCGATGTGCGGCCGTTCATCGAGGACATGGCCGAGGCGTACGGATGGGCCGATCTGGTGATCTGCCGTTCCGGCGCGCTCACGGTGTCGGAGCTCGCCGCCGTCGGAGTAGGCGCGATTCTCGTGCCGTTCCCCGCGGCGGTCGACGACCACCAGACACACAATGCTCAGTACCTGGTGCGCGAAGGGGCCGCCGTCCTGATAGCGGATCGCGCCCTGACTCCTGAGTGGCTGGCCGATCAGTTGCAGCAGCTTTGCGCGGGTCGCGGCAAGCTTCTTGCGATGGCCGAAAGGGCGCGTCTGCTCGCAAAGCCGCATGCGACGGACGAACTCGCAGCGTCGTGTCTCGAGCTCGCAAGGAGGGGCGCATGAATCAGGAGCGCGGCGCCTTTCTCGACCGACCGTCCGCCCCCCGTCGCAGGGCGACGGATCGACGCGAGCGTATGCGGCGGATCAACACGATCCATTTCGTGGGCATCGGCGGTAGCGGCATGTGCGGTATCGCCGAAGTGCTCTTGAACCTCGGTTACGCGGTGCAGGGCTCGGATCTCAAGACGAGCTCCGTTACGGAATGGCTCGTTAACCTTGGCGCGCGGATCATCATCGGCCACGCGGCGCAGAACATCGCGGGCGCCGATGTCGTGGTCGTCTCGACTGCGGTCGCTCGAGGGAACCCCGAAGTCGACGCCGCGCTCGAGCAGCGCATCCCGGTCGTGCCCCGCGCGGAAATGCTGGCCGAGCTCATGCGTTTCCGCTACTCCGTCGCCGTCGCAGGCACGCACGGCAAAACGACGACGACGAGTCTCGTGGCCAGCATTCTCGCCGAGGGCGGTGAGGATCCCACCTTCGTCATCGGCGGCCGCCTGAAAAGCGCGGGCAGTAACGCACGCCTGGGCACCGGCCGCTACCTGGTGGCCGAAGCCGACGAGAGCGATGCATCGTTCACGCACCTTCAGCCGCTCATCGCCATCGTTACCAACATCGACAACGATCACCTGGTCACCCACGGTGGCGACTTCGAGCTGCTCAAGCAGAGCTTCGTCGAGTTTCTCCACAACCTGCCGTTCTATGGACTGGCCGTGCTGTGCGTCGACGACGAGAACGTGCGCAGCATTGTGCGCCTGGTAGGGCGGCCAATCCTGTCCTACGGCCTGACGGCCGGCGCGGACGTCCGCGCGGAAAACATTCGTCGCAATGGGCTGCAGACGCGCTTCGATGTCGTGCGCCCCTCCGGCGCACCACTCGATGTCACGGTCAACTTGCCGGGCACGCACAACGTCCTGAATTCTCTCGCGGCGATTACCGTGGCGATCGAGATCGGCGTTGACGATGCTGCCATCCAACGCGCGTTGGCCAGCTTTCAGGGGATCGAGCGGCGCTTGCAACACCTAGCCGACGTCGAGACGGCCGTGGGTCGCGTGACCATCGTCGATGACTACGGCCATCATCCGACCGAGGTGGCTGCAACGCTCGAGGCTATTCGTCAGGGATACCCCGACCGACGCCTCGTGCTCGCATTCCAACCGCATCGCTACACGCGAACACACGATCTCATCGACGATTTCGGCAAGGTGTTGTCGACTGCCGATGTCCTCCTGGTAACGGAGGTCTACGCGGCGGGCGAAACCCCGATTCCGGGCGCCGACGGCCGGGCCATCTGCCGCGCGGTTCGTAGTCGCGCACTGGTCGAGCCGCTCTTCGTAGACAAGGTAGAGGAGCTCGCCGAATCCCTCAAGGATGTCATCCGCGATGGCGATGTCATCGTGACAATGGGTGCCGGGAATATCAGCACGGTCTCGCATGGGTTGCCGGATCGGTTTGCCCAGCTGGTGCCGTCCGGGAGAACCCCGTGAGCGTGGCCATCGCACCGGAATTCACTTTGCGCGTGAGACGCGACGAGCCGATGAGCCGGCATACGTCCTGGCACGTCGGCGGCCCGGCGGAAGTATTCTTCAATCCGCGCGACCGTGCCGATCTCGCGTCTTTCCTGCGTAGTCTGCAGGAGGATGTGCCGATCCATTGGGTGGGCCTGGGTAGTAACTTGCTGGTGCGGGACGGCGGCCTGAAAGGCGTCGTTATCAGCACACACGGCACGCTCGACCGGCTCGACAGGATCAATCAAAACACGATCTACGGCGAGGCGGGTCTCGCGTGCGCGCGCATTGCCAAGCAGTGCGTGAAGTGGGGTCTCGGCCTGGCGGAGTTTTTCGCAGGTATTCCGGGGACGCTAGGCGGTGCTCTCGCGATGAACGCCGGCGCATTTGGCGGCGAGACGTGGCGTCACGTAGTCGAGGTCGAAACGATCGACCGCCGCGGACAGGCGCACACCCGCGCCGCGAACGAATACGGGATCAGCTATCGCCACGTAGCGCCCCCGGTACCCGATGAATGGTTCGTCGCAGCCAGACTGGCCTTCGAGCCCGGCTCTGACGTCAGTGAGGCCCAGATGCGCCAGTTGCTCGAGCGCCGCAAAGCGTCGCAGCCGATCGGCGAGTGGAGCTGCGGGTCCGTATTTACCAACCCGCCCGGCGATCACGCCGCGCGGCTCGTGGACACCGCCGGGCTCAAGGGATTGCGGATCGGTGACGCCTCGGTGTCACAGAAACATGCGAACTTCATCATCAATCACGGGAAGGCCACCGCGGCCGATCTGGAGCGCTTGATCCAGCACGTGCAGGAGACGGTGGAGCGAGTGCATGGTGTCCGCCTGCACCCTGAAGTGCGTGTCGTAGGAGTTGCGGCCTGATGCGCCTCCAGCACGATCCAGCATTGTTTCACCGCGCGACGGATGCGAAGGAATTCGGTCGGGTGGCCGTGCTCTTCGGCGGCGACTCTAGTGAGCGCGAGATTTCACTGTTGTCTGGTAACGCGGTGCTCGCGGCTCTGCAGCGTCGCGGCGTCGACGCGCATGCCTTCGATCCGCGCGACCGGGCGTTGTCACACCTTCTCGACGAGCGGTTCGAGCGAGTCTGGATCGCCCTTCACGGGCCGGGCGGTGAAGACGGAACGCTGCAGGGGGCCCTCGAATACCTTGGAGTGCCATACACCGGCAGCGGCGTCATGGGCTCCGCCATCGGCATGGACAAGTTGCGAACCAAGCGGCTCGCGCAGGCCATCGGTGTGGCGACCTCGGATTACGTCGTTCTGCGCGGCCCCGAGGATTTCGAGGTCGCGGTCGAGCGGCTGGGCCTGCCGATGATCGTGAAACCGGCCACGCAGGGCTCGAGCGTCGGCATGACAAAGGTCGAGCGCCTGTCCGATCTGCCGGCGGCCTATCAGGCGGCGGCGACGCTCGAGGCCAGCGTGTTCGCGGAGCCCTGGATCACCGGCAAGGAATACACAGTTGCCGTACTTCAGGGTCGTGCTCTGCCTGCAATCCGCATCGAGACGCCGAAAACTTTTTACGACTACGAGGCGAAGTATTTCCGCGATGACACGCGGTACTTCTGTCCATCGGGACTCTCCGGCCCGGCCGAGCAACACCTTGCGGCCCTCGCCCTGGCCGCGTTCGACGCTGTCGGTGCCTCGGGCTGGGGTCGCGCGGATTTCATGGCGGATGCCTCGGGCCGGCCACTGCTCCTGGAAGTCAACACGATCCCGGGGATGACCGGCCACAGTCTCGTGCCCATGGCCGCGCGTGCGGTCGATATCGATTTCGATGAGCTCGTGTGGCGCGTGCTCGAGACGAGCTTCACGCGGAGCGCGCAACGATGATGCCTCGACCTAAGAACCGCCGCAAACAATCCGAGCAGCGCCGCTGGCGCCTGCCGGATATCAACTGGCGCGCGCTGGGTCTTTCGGTTGGCGGTGTAGCCGGTGTCTGTGCAGCTGCTGCGGCGGTCATGTGGGGGCTGGATCAACCGATTCGGACCGTGTCCGTATCCGGTCGCTTCCAGCGCGTTGCTCCCGTCGACGTCGAGCGAGTCGTGAAAGAGCGGGTGCGCGGAGCCGGTCTCCTGAGTGTGGATCTGGCAGCGGTCCATCGCGCACTTCATACGCTGCCGTGGGTCGATGCGGTGAGCGTGCAGCGGGCGTGGCCGCGGGGCCTGAACGTCCTCGTCATCGAGCAGGTAGCCGCCGCCCGCTGGGGCGAGCGGGGCTTGCTCAATACCCGAGGCGAATTGTTTTCGACCGACGAGCGCCACATTCCTCCGGAGTTGGCGCAGCTCTCCGGGCCCGCCGGCAAGGAGGCAGCGGTGGCGCAGCGTTATCTGGCGGCACAGGGACGGCTGCAGCAGGCTGGCTTGCGACTGACGGCGATGCGGCTCGATGCCCGCGGCGCCTGGGAGCTCGACCTCGCGAATGGCGTCACCGTGCGGCTCGGCCGCCGGCAGATCGACGAGCGGTTCGACAAATTCATCAGCGCGGCATTGAAGTTAGTGACTCAACGCGGCGAGGACATTGCTTACATAGACATGCGCTACACAAACGGGTTTGCCATCGGCTGGCGCAGCAACACACCGCATGCTGCGGGCGGAAACGGTGGTCGCGATGCTTAAACGCTCCGACAGAAATCTGATCGTCGGTCTCGACATCGGGACTTCCAAGGTCGTGGCGCTCGTCGGCGAGATCGGCACCGACGGCTCGATCGAGATCCTGGGGCTCGGCTCGCAGCCCTCGCGGGGACTCAAGAAAGGCGTCGTGGTCAACATCGAGTCGACGGTGCAGTCCATCCAGCGCGCCGTGGAGGAAGCGGAGCTGATGGCCGGCTGCGAGATCCACTCGGTCTACGCGGGGATCGCGGGCAGCCACGTGCGCAGCCTCAACTCCCACGGTGTCGTGGCCATCCGCGACAAGGAAGTGACCCAGAGCGACGTGGAGCACGTGATCGATGCCGCCAAGGCGGTCGCCATCCCCGCGGATCAGAAGATCCTCCACGTGTTGCCGCAGGAATTCATCGTCGACGGCCAGGAAGGCATCCGCGATCCGATCGGCATGTCGGGGGTGCGTCTGGAAGCCAAGGTACACATCGTGACCGGCGCGGACAGCGCGGCGCAGAACATCGAGAAGTGCATCCAGCGCTGCGGCCTCGAGGTCGATGACGTCGTGCTCGAGCAGCTCGCTTCGAGCTTCGCCGTGTTGACGGAGGATGAGAAAGAGCTCGGCGTCTGTCTCGTCGACATCGGCGGCGGAACCACCGATCTCGCGGTGTTTGCGAACGGCGCGATCCGCCACACGGCCGTGATCCCGATCGCGGGCGACCAGGTTACCAACGACATCGCGGTGTCGATGCGCACGCCGACCCAGTATGCGGAGGACATCAAGATCCGCTACGCGTGCGCGCTCTCGCAGCTCGCCAATCCCGATGAGAGCATCGAAGTGCCGAGCGTGGGCGACCGGCCCGCGCGGCGGCTCGCCCGCCAGACTCTCGCGGAGATCGTGGAGCCGCGCTACGAGGAATTGTTTGGTCTCGTGCGCGAAGAGCTGCGGCGCAGCGGTTTCGAGGAGGTGATCGCTGCCGGGATCGTTCTGACGGGCGGCAGCGCGAAGATGGAAGGTGCCATCGAGCTCGCCGAAGAAGTATTTCACGTGCCCGTCCGCCTCGGCCTGCCGCAGTCCGTGCAAGGCCTCGCGGACGTCGTGCGCAATCCGATTTTTTCAACGGGCGTAGGGCTCCTGCTCTACGCCCGCGACAACACTATGCCCGCACGTCGCGGGCGCTCCCTGGGCGGGAATGCCAAGTCGGTGCTCGACCGCATGCGTTCCTGGTTCCAGGGCAACTTTTGAAGCTGACAGACATAGAAGAGGAGCGCGAAACATGTTTGAACTGATGGACGCCTACAGCCAAAGCGCCGTCATCAAAGTGATCGGTGTGGGCGGCGGCGGCGGGAACGCCGTGGCTCACATGGTCACTAGCGGAATAGACGGTGTGGAATTCATGTGCATCAACACCGACTCACAAGCCCTGAAGCACGCCAAGGTGAAGACGGCGCTGCAGATCGGCTGCAACATCACCAAGGGACTCGGCGCCGGCGCCGACCCGGAAGTCGGCCGGCAGGCGGCCATGGAAGACCGCGACCGCATCGTCGAGCTCGTCGAGGGATGCGACATGCTTTTCATTACGGCAGGCATGGGCGGCGGCACCGGCACGGGTGCGGCACCGGTCGTGGCACAGGTCGCCAAGGAGCTCGGCATCCTGACCGTCGCGGTGGTGACCAAGCCCTTCGAGATGGAAGGCAACAAGCGCTCCTTCGTCGCCGATCACGGAATTGCCGAGCTCGGCAAGTACTGCGACTCGCTGATCACCATCCCGAATCAGAAGCTGTTGACGGTGCTCGGTCCGCAGACGACGCTGCTGGATGCGTTCAAGGCGGCTAACCAGGTGCTGCAGGGTGCGGTGCAAGGTATCGCCGAGCTCATCACGCGGCCGGGTCTCATCAACGTGGACTTCGCGGACGTGCGCACCGTGATGGCCGAAACCGGCATGGCGATGATGGGCTCGGGCTCCGCCAGCGGCGAAAATCGCGCGCGCGAGGCTGCCGAAGCCGCGGTCTCCTCACCTCTTCTGGAGGATATCAATCTCGCCGGCGCACACGGCATTCTGGTGAACGTGACCGCGGGCATGGACCTGTCGATCGGCGAATTCCAGGAGGTCGGCAATATCGTCAAGCAGTTCGCCTCCGAGGATGCGACGGTGGTCGTGGGCACGGTGATCGATCCTGAACTCACGAACATGGTGCGGGTCACTGTGGTGGCGACTGGTCTCGGCCGACCGGCAGCTTCCGCGCGCCCCAGTCTGACGCAGCCGAGGGAGCGTGAGTCCGTGCAGTCTCGCGACGCTCACTCACATCGTGAAACGCAGACACGCAACGAGCCGCCGATGAGAGTGGTCCGTCGTAGCCCGTTGTCGAATAGCGACTACGCGGCTCTCGACAAGCCTACGGTTCAGCGGCAGCGGGCAGTGGGTGATGGCTTGCGTCCGGACACAGCTCCCGAGGATTTGCTCGACATTCCGGCGTTCCTGCGCCGGCAAGCCGACTAAAGTTCCGTTGTTGGGCTTGAGCGGAACCATGGAGTGGTGTTTTCGCCTGTGATACGGTAGCGCGCGTTCGTGCGCCTCGTGGAAAGGCGCCTCGCGAGCGAGGCGCCCCGCTTCACCGCTGCGCGGGCGCTGGGCTTTATGGCGTGTCTGGGTGGCGTCTTTTGCGGTGTTCGAGCGTTATTAAGTCATCCGCAGCCGGCTGCGGACGTTCAGTGAGGAAAAGCAGCAAGCAGCATGGTCGGACAACGGACGCTTAAGAACTCGATTCGCGCCACCGGCGTAGGGTTGCACACGGGCAAAAAAGTGCTCATGACCCTGCGCCCGGCGGAGCCGGACGAAGGAATCGTATTCCGGCGGACCGACCTGCCTGATGCAGTGGACATCCGGGCGCATGCCGAGAACGTCGGCGACACCATGCTCGGAACGACTCTCGGGAAAGGCGAGGCGCGGGTCTCGACGGTGGAGCATCTGCTGTCCGCGTTCGCGGGTCTCGGCATCGACAATGCGGTCGTCGAGCTGAGCGCCGCGGAAGTGCCCATCATGGATGGCAGCGCGGGCCCGTTCGTTTTCCTGCTGCAATCCGCGGGAATCGAGGAGCAGCGCCGGCCGAAACGCTTCATCCGGGTGAAGAAGCGGCTGCGGGTCGAGGACGGCGACAAGTGGGCGCAGTTCGATCCGTTCGACGGCTTCAAAGTCAATTTCGAGATCGAGTTCAACCATCCGATCTTCAAGCGCCGCGCGCAGAAGGCGTCGATGGACTTCTCCACGACGTCATTCCTGAAGGAAGTGAGCCGCGCGCGCACGTTCGGCTTCATGCGCGATCTCGAGACGCTGCGCTCGCGCAATCTCGCGCTCGGGGGCAACCTCGACAATGCGATCGTGCTCGATGAATTCCGGGTGCTGAACGAGGACGGCCTGCGCTACGAGGACGAGTTCGTGAAGCACAAGATTCTCGATGCCATCGGGGATCTGTACCTGTTGGGACACAGCCTCATCGGCGAGTTCAGCGGCCACAAGTCCGGCCACGCGCTCAACAACAAGCTGCTGCGCAGCCTGCTTGCCGATGCCTCGACGTGGGAAGAAGTCGTTTTCGAGTCCTACGCGGACGCTCCGATCTCCTACATCGAAGCTCCCGTGCTGCCCCTCTCGGGGGAGTGAGTTTCACGCCGGCGGACTTCCTTCGCGCCTCTCATGCTTTGGCCCCTCGCGGTAGGACGCGCACGCTGATCTCGGTAATGCCCGGTCCGGATGCGCGGATCTGCGCTTCGATCTCCTGTACCGCGTAACGCAGCCGGGCGGACCAGGCCGAGGACTCCGCGAAGATCACCAGGGCGCCTTCCCGCTCGACTACGCCCGTTAATTTTCCCGCCATTTCCGCGGGTAAATGCGCATCGAGCCAGCGGCGCCAAAAGGTCTGCCGGTCCACCTGTTCCGTGACACGCGTCAGGGTCGGTGTCATTTTAGCCAGTAGGTCTTTAACAGAATGCGTGGGATTTGACCGACGGGAAGCTTCCGTGCGTCGGTTTCGAGACCCATCGCGCTTGTTTCGCCGCGTCATATTGGGCATATTGAAATCGCTGATTTGGGCAAACCCGCCGAAAGGCGGGGACGCAAAGCCACCGGTCTAAAGCGAGGAGCCATGACAGCGGGGTTGCCAGCGCGACGCAAGCTATTATTTGAACGAGAACAGGGTGATCAACGCCCGGCCGAGGCTCGTGCGCACAGCTTGCGTTGCCTGCCCGCCGATACGGGGTATTGCACGCAGAATTCGGAGCGCACGGCATGAACGTGATTTTGTTTTCGAAGCGCGAAGGCCGCGCGCGTCAGTTCGACTTGGCTCATCCCGTCACGCTCGGGATCGTTGCCGCCTTGGCGCTGGCCATTCTAGGTACCGCGTTCGCGTTGGGATTGCAGCTGGGTGGCGGCAAGGGTCACCGGCTCGCGCTGGGTGAGTCCACGCGCTGGACCGGCATCCTCGCAGAACAGAAGGCCCAGATCGCGGAACTCAGGAGTCAGTTGCAGGAGCGTGTCGACGCCATGGCCATGCGCCTCGGCGAAGTGAATGCGCATGTCATCCGTCTCGATGCGCTCGGCAAGCGCCTCACAGAGATGGCGGACATCGATAACCGCGAATTCGACTTTGGCCGCGACCCGCCGAGCGGCGGACCGGAAGAGGACGGCGGCGGCATCAGCGCCCAGATCCCCGACCTCTCGGCGATGCTGAAATCGCTCGAGCAGCGCGTCGACCTGCGCGACTCGCAGCTCGCGGCGCTCGAGAACGTCATTCTGGCACGTGAACTCAAAGAGCAGATTCACCCGGAGGGGCGCCCGGTCACCGGGGGCTTCATTTCCTCTTATTTCGGCGAGCGGCAGGACCCGTTTAGCGGTCATGAGGCGTACCACAAGGGCGTGGATTTCGCCGGTACGACCGGCGCAAACGTCATGTCCGTGGCCGCTGGTGTGGTTACGTGGGCCGGGGAGCGCACGGGATACGGCAATCTGGTCGAGATCAATCACGGGGACGGCTACGTGACCCGTTACGCGCACAACGAGCGCACGCTCGTCGCCGTAGGGCAGACTGTCAAGCGCGGCGAGCCGGTAGCGCTGATGGGATCGACAGGACGATCAACCGGCCCGCACGTGCATTTCGAAGTGCTGCGCAATGGGCGGCAGGTCGATCCGCTGTCGTTCATAGGTCGCTGACAGCCCCCACAGGGCGCCGCCATCGGTCGACCCGTTCCAAGCCCGCAGGTTTGAGGCGCTGTCCTCGAGCGGTCGCCTCGGGGCGAAAGTTACGCTCGCGCCAGCGCCCCACCTTGATTTTCCTGTCATAGAACCAATTGGGCGTGGCTGGCGTCTATTGCGTACAATACGCCGCTTTCGAATGCCCGACCCGCTGGATAAGCGCTTGTCGGGCCACATAATTTTCACTTCGGGACTGTCAAGTTGCTGCACTTTCTCACGCGCCTTTTCGGCAGCCGCAACGAGCGGCTCGTCCGCAGCTACGGCCGCTACGTCCGCTCCGCCGCCGAGTTCGAGGAGCCGACCCAGCGGCTGAGCGACACTGAGCTGCGCGGCAAAACCGATGAATTTCGGCGCCGGCTGAAGGAGGGCGCGACCCTCGACGATCTGCTGCCTGAGGCTTTCGCAGTTGTCCGGGAAGCCGCACAGCGCACGCTCAAGATGCGCCACTTCGACGTGCAGCTCATCGGCGGCACGGTGCTCCACCGCGGAATGATTGCCGAGATGCGCACCGGCGAGGGCAAAACGCTGGTCGCCACACTGGCAGCCTATCTGAATGCGTTGCCGGGAGAGGGCGTTCACATCGTCACGGTGAACGAATACCTCGCGGAGCGAGACGCGAACTGGATGGCCCCGATCTATCGCTTCCTCGGCCTCACGGTAGGAGTGATAAAGAACTCCCAGAGTCCGCCGGAAAAGCGTGAGGCCTACGCCTGCGACATCACGTACGGTACTAACAACGAGTTTGGCTTCGACTACCTGCGCGACAACCTCGCGTTCCGTCTCGAGGACAAGGTGCAGCGTGGGCTCGCGTATGCGGTCGTCGACGAAGTCGACTCGATTCTCGTCGACGAGGCTCGTACTCCGCTCATCATCTCCGGGCCCGCTGAGGAGAGCACCGAGCTCTACCTGCGCATCAACAAGCTCGTGCCGCGCCTGAAGCGCCAGCTCGAAGAGGACGGCCCCGGCGACTTCTCGGTGGACGAGAAGAGCAAACAGGTTCACATCACGGAAGAGGGTCACGAGCACGTCGAGCAGCTCATGTCGCAGGATGGCCTGCTGCATGAGGGCGAAAGTCTGTACGACTCGGCCAACATCCGCCTCATGCATCATCTCAACGCGGCGCTGCGCGCGCATTCGTTGTACAAGCGCGATGTCGAGTACATAGTGCGTAACGGCGAAGTCATCATCGTCGATGAATTCACCGGCCGCACCATGCAGGGCCGGCGTTGGTCCGATGGCCTCCACCAGGCGGTGGAAGCCAAAGAGGGCGTACGCGTGCGCGAGGAGAACCAGACGGTCGCCTCGATCACGTTCCAGAACTACTTCCGCCTCTACAAGAAGCTCGCCGGCATGACGGGCACCGCAGACACCGAGGCGCCCGAGTTCCTGCAGATCTACGGTCTCGAGGTCGTGGTGATTCCGACTCACCGGCCGATGATCCGCAAGGACATGGCGGACTTCGTGTATCTCACGCAGGACGATAAGTTCAAGGCGATCATCGAAGACATCCGCGAGTGCGTGGAGCGCCAACAGCCCGTGCTCGTCGGCACGACGTCCATCGAGACCTCGGAGTTTCTCTCCGGCCTGCTCGGCACGGAGAAGATCCCGCACGAAGTCCTCAATGCCAAACAGCACGAGCGCGAAGCCCAGATCGTCGCGCAGGCCGGTCGCCCGGGCGGCGTGACGATTGCTACCAATATGGCGGGACGCGGGACGGACATCGTGCTCGGCGGTAAGCTCGAAGCGGAGTATACGGAAGCCGGCGAAGTCGACGATGCCACCCGGCAGAGCATGCGGACGCAGTGGCAGGAGCGGCACGACAAAGTGCTTGCAGCGGGCGGCCTGCACATCATCGGGACGGAGCGTCACGAGTCTCGCCGCATCGATAACCAGCTGCGCGGTCGTTCGGGACGCCAGGGCGATGCGGGCTCGAGCCGCTTCTATCTGTCGATGGAAGACAACCTGATGCGCATTTTCGGCGATCCGATGCGCACCAAGCGGCTGCTGCAGATGGCGGGCATGAAGGAAGGCGAGGTCATCGAGAGCGGCATGCTCACCCGCCAGATCGAGAAGGCGCAGCGCAAGGTCGAGTCCCACAACTTCGACATCCGCAAGCAGCTGCTGTTGTTCGATGACGTCGCGAACGACCAGCGTAAGGTCGTTTACCAGCAGCGCACGGAGATCATGGGCACGGAGGATCTCTCTGCGGCCATCCGCGGCATCATGGAGGAAGCGGTCGGGTCGCTCATCGACCAGTATCTGCCGAAGCACGTCGCCGCCTCGGGCTGGGACCTGCAGGGTCTGCACGAAGCGTTGTTGAAGGACTTCAACGTCAGCGTCGAGCCGAAGAAGTGGCTCGAGCACGAGCCGGAGCTCGAGGAGCAGGCCCTGCGGCAACGCCTCGTCACCGCGGTCAATGAGGCATACGACGCCAAGGTTGCGCGCATCGGTGCGCCCATCATGCGCCATATCGAGAAGGACATGATGCTGCGCATGTTGGATCAACACTGGCGCGATCATCTGGGTGCGATGGACTACCTGCGCCAGGGCATTCATCTGCGCGGCTACGCCCAGAAGGACTATCGATTCGAGTACAAGCGCGAGGCCTTCGAGTTGTTCGCGGCAATGCTCGATCGCGTGAAGTTCGAAACGGTATCGCTCCTTACTAAGATCGAGGTACGGACTCAGGAAGAGATCGACCGTGAGGAGGAGGAGCGCCGTGACCGCCTGATGCGCGCTCTGCAGGCGCAGCACGCGGAGGCGCAGTCCCTGTTGTCCGCCGAGGGTGCGGAAGCGCCTGCGGAGCCGGAGGCGGGTGGTTTTGGGCAACCGGCCATCTCCCTGCAGTCGTCCCGTGCAGCCCCCGGGTCGCGGTCCCCGCCGCCCCCGCCGATCGACACGCACGGGACCTTCGTTCGCGGCGAGCGCAAAGTCGGCCGTAACGAGGCGTGCCCCTGCGGGTCCGGAAAGAAGTTCAAGAACTGCCACGGGTCGTTGTCGAGCGTGGAATAAGCGCGCTGGCGAAGCCCGCCATTCTGGTGGTCGCTGCGGCGCTTTACGATGGCGACGGCCGCGTGCTCATTGCCGAACGCCCCGCCGGCAAGCACATGGCAGGACGCTGGGAGTTTCCGGGCGGCAAGGTCGTCGCGGGCGAATCGGAGGCCGAGGCGCTCGCCCGGGAGATCCGCGAGGAGCTCGGCGTAGAGATCACGGGAAGTCGCCCCTTCATGCGACTCGCACATTCCTACGATGACCGGGATGTAGAGCTTTCGATGTGGGTCGTGGAGGCCTTTCAGGGTGAGCCTCAGGGCCTCGACGGCCAACGGCTGAAGTGGGTCGCGCCTGCGAGGCTATCCGCCGAGGATATCCTCGAGGCCGACCGGCCGTTCGTGGTAGCGCTGGAAGAACTGTCGAGATCGGCTGCCACTGGTCACGTTAGTCCGCACGGTCCGGCCTGAGCTTTCGCTTCTTTTCGGCTCGCCTCTTTACCCGCTGCGCGCGCGCCCTGGCAACGTTCGTCTCCGGCACCGTTCTTGCGAAGGCAGTCAGACGGCTGTGTACAATGCGGCTCGTCTCACGAATCTAATTGGACCGACATGGCAGCGCAGAGCGAACTTCCGGATGTCCGTCTTGACCCCGCGGCAATGTACCGGGAAGAAATCTTTACCGATCGGCGGGCGGGTACGATCCGTCGGCTTACTCCGGTAACTCTGGATGGCGAGATCGACAGCTCCCGGCCCGTGGTTTTTTCGGGTCAGACGCAGCTGTTGACACCGGCGGGCGTGCTTCCCCTTGTTTTCGAAATCGAGGCGGGTACGCTCGAGGAAGCGCTCAAGAAATTTCCCGATGGCGTGAAAGTTGCGCTGGAACAGGCGATCGACGAGGCGCGGGAGATGCGCCGTGAACAGGCTTCGCGCATCGTCGTGCCGGAGGTCGGCGGTGCCAATCTCGGGCCCGGTGCGGGCAGCGGCAAGATCAAGTTCCCCTGACGCGGCGGCTTGCGCCATCGACTTGCATACGGCCGCCTGAGCACTGCTCCGCCTACGCTTTGGGCGAAAGCGCGGACTATGCGGAACGTAACACCTGCGTAGTGCGTTATTGCTCAGGCAGCGGGTGCCAGATACGGCACGGTACAGCCGCGAGGATCGTATGAATGAAACAGATACAGCTGGCCCGATAGTCAGCGTGGGCTTGCCGGTCTTCAACGGCGAGACTTATCTCGAAGTTGCCATCAAGTCCGTGCAGGCGCAGACGTTCGAGGACTTCGAGCTGGTCATCTGCGACAACGCCTCGACCGATCGCACGGCCGAGATCTGCAACGACTACGCCGCCCGCGACCGTCGCATCCGTTACTTCCGCAACCCGCAGAATCTCGGTGCGGCGCCTAACTACAATCTGGCCTTCAGCCACGCCCGGGGCCGCTACTTCAAGTGGCTCGCTCACGATGATCGCATCACACGGTCTTATCTCGATAAGACGGTGCGGGTGCTCGACGAACGGACCGATGCGGTGTTATGTAACGCCGTGGTTGGGTACATCGATTCCAACGGCGCGCCAATCGGATTGTATAACAGCGGCCTGGCCCTGGCGGATTCGCCGTCCGCAGCGGCGCGCTTCGGCTGGATGGTGTTGCGATCGCATTCCTGTGTCGATTTCTTCGGCCTCATCCGCCGGGAAGCCCTGCAGAATTCGCTTCTCCACGGCAGCTTCCATGGCGCCGATCGCGCGTTGCTCGCGCAACTGGCCATCCGGGGCCGCCTCATCCAACTTCCCGCACCGCTCGTCGAGATGCGTGAGCATCCCAATCGCTACACGCGCTCGCAGGCGCGGTCGGCCGATCGAGCTGCCTGGCACGATGCATCCAAGCGGGGAAAAATCAGTTTCCCGACGTGGCGTCTGTATGCCGAGTATTTGAAGATGGTGCGTCGGGAACGGATGCTGCCGAACGAGCGCGCCCGGTGCTTTGCCATTCTCGCCCGGTGGTGGGCATACAACTGGAATGTCGCGCGGGCGGGCGTGGATGTGCTCGCCGTCGTGGCGCCCGGCGTGCCTGGCGCGGCGGAACGGCTCAAAACACGCCTGTTTGGAGCTGCTCCCGGGCATCTCATCGCGGATCGTAAGCAATGAGCGCGGCCGGGTCTCTGCTCTCCGCCGTGGCACCGGCGCTCAACGCGCCGGTCCGTGAGCGCGAGGCGGGAGCCCAACGGTTTCGTGTCGCGATGGTCGCGGCATGCCCGATGCCTTCCCGTCGTGGCACGCCGCTGCGAATCGAGCGTCTGGCCCAAGCGTTGTCCGCCCGCGGCCATCAGGTCGACATCATCACTTACCACATCGCCGACGATGCGCAGGTGCTGGAAGTTCCGGTGCATCGGATTTTCAGCAAGCCCCTGTACTGGCGCATGCCGGCGGGGCCCAACCTGCGGAAGCTGTTTCTCTACGACCCCGCACTCGCCGTCAAGCTGTGGCAAGTGCTCGGGGCGGGGCGGTTCGACGTCATCCATGCGCACCATCTGGAGGGCCTGCTCGTCTCTTTGCCTGCGCGCCTGCGGTATCGGGTTCCGGTCCTGTATGACGCGCATACCATGTTGTCGTCGGAGTTGCCGAGTTACGGGCCTTCCTTCACCCGCCGCCTGGTGGGAGCGACGGGAGAGTGGCTCGATGGAGTATTGCCGCGTGGGGCCGATCACGTTGTGTCCGTGACGAACGATATTCGTGACCGGCTCATACAGCGTCATGGTATGAGTCCCGAGCGGATTTCCGTCGTCACGAATGGCGTTGAGATGGCGAATTTCCGTTTAGGCGCGCCGCCGGAGTCGGACGGGGTCACACGCCTCATCTACACGGGTACCCTCGCACCGTATCAGGATGTGGACCTGCTTCTCGAGGCGTTTGCGAAGGCGCGGCGCGTGCGGCCGGACCTGCGCCTGTCAATGGCGGTGAGCGATCCGTTCGAGCCCTATGAAGCCCAGGCGATCCGGCTCGGCCTGCGCGACGCCATCGACCTTCTCCCGGACAGTTTTGACGAGTTGCCGCGCCAGTTGGCGGCCTCAGCGGTGGCGGTGTTGCCCCGGATGCACTGTCCAGGAATTCCGCAGAAGCTGCTCAACTACATGGCGGCTGGCAAACCCATCGTATGTAGCGCCGGTTCCGCCAAGCTGCTCGAGAACGAGCGGACCGGGCTCGTCATACCCAACGGCGACGTGGAAGCGTTCTCGCAGGCGATACTGCGTCTCGTCGCAAATCCCACACTCGCGCAGGAGCTCGGAAGTCGCGCGCGTGAGCAGGTGGAGCACAGTTACAGTTGGGGCCATGCCGCCGAGCGGCTCGAGCGCATCTACGAGCAGCTCATTCCGGCGGCGGCCGTGGCCCGCTGAGCACCCGCAAACGCGAATCTGTCGCCTAGCGCGGCTTGCGTTTCAGGCGATCCATCACTGCCTTCGCGAGATCGAACAGAATCGGCGGGGTCAGCAGGTTCGCGGCCTTGATCGCGAGCCTCGCCGGATCCATCCTGCCCGCCTTGAACTCCACCGCCTTGGAGCGCGCAGCCCACCCCGGCACGGGCGGAGCCGTGTAGTAGTACCAGGACAGGCACAGGCGCGCCCGGCCCTTGGGGCAGGTGAGCGGCCGCCGATGGCCATGCAACGCATTCGGCGTATTGAATATCGCTACACGATTGAACAAGGGCTCGATCGCCACTTCCTGATGTTTCGGGTCCGTCACGGGATCGCTGGAGTGCAGCTCGAGCTGGCCACCCCATTCGGCTGGCCAATCCCGATTCAGGTACAACAGTACGTTGATGCGCCGATCGAGCTTGAGCTCGCGTTGAGTCGCGAAGTCATAGTGCAGACCCAGAAAGCCCCCTGGGGACACTTTCATGTAACCGGCCGCGTGCAGATGCGGATCTGGAATCAGCCCGGCGATGCCCGTCAGCTCCTCGAGAAAGCGCACGAACGGCGCGCTGTTCAGGGCGTGCACGATGATCTCGGCCGTCGGCCCGAACAGGCCGGCGTCCGAGCACACCTGCTTCGACTCATTCACCGTGTTGTAGGTTGTCCACCTCTCGCTGGCGGCGGGCAGCTCGGCAATAGCCTGATCGAGGAGCGCAGCGGCGAACAAGCCGTCCAGTACGATATGCGGGAATGGCTTGGCTGCGCGATACTCCGTGCTTCTGACTGCCGCGATCTCGTGCAGCGCCCCCGGGTCCAGCACCTGCGAGGGTACGAGAATCGGAGCGGCCTGCGTGCCCGCGGCGCCTGCGCCTGGCGAGGTCGGGCTAGGCGAGAGGCAGGAGTTCGGGTTGGAGGCCGCGAGTGGCGAGCTCATGGCGGATCTCCTCGGTGTAAATCGAGTTCATGATGATAACGGCATCGGGGCGCAGGGTGGTGAGCGCATCGGGCCCCACGATTTCCCGGCCGCTGCCCGCCAGAAACTTTCCGTGTTTGTGCGGGTTGATGTCGACGATGGCCTGCAGCTCATCGCCCAGCTGCAGCGAGCTGATGAGAGAGACGCACTTCGAGCCGGAGCCCCAGATCGCCACCTGCTTGCCGGCCTGCCGCCAGCGGCTCGCGGCGGCGGCGATTTCGCCCAGGCGGCTGTCGTGCTCCGCTTTGAATTTCTTCACCAGCGCGGCGGTCGAGGCGAGATCGGCCTCTTGCGGCAGAGTTGCAGCGGTGGGGCCGCCAGCTGGCTTTGCCTCGACCATGAGGTACTGTCCGTCGTAGGCTTTGTACAGCCCCTGGACATCGAAGCCCTCGGCGCGAAACAGCCGGGCGAGCGAGCCGCGCGTGAAGTACGTGCAATGCTCGTAGTAGATGTCCCAGAAAATACCCTGTTCGAGTACGCGCTCCATGTCCGGGAGCTCGAAGAAGACGTTGACGTGATGCCGGTTGCCGATCGTTTCGCGCACGAGCCGCACGAAGTCCTGTACGGGGGCGATGTGCTCGAGCGTGTGGCGGCAGGAGACATACTCCGCCTGCAGGTGCGCATAGCGCGGGCCGTAGAGATCCACGATGAACTGCATTCGCCCGGCGGCGGTGCTGCGGTTGCGTTCGGGGCGATAGCCGGGATCGATTCCGATACCGCTGCAGCCGCTGAGCTCGCACAAGGTGGTGAGAAATTCACCCTTGCCGCAGCCGATCTCGAGCGCCGTGACGCCCGGACCCAGGCCGAACTTGCGGATCTGGTCGTTGCAGATCTCATCGAGGAAGCGCAGGAAGCGCGGTGAGAACGCCTGGGTTTCCTCGTAAGCCGCGCTGTACTGGTTGAGGCCTATGTCGAAGCGGACGTTGCCGATGAACCCGCAGTCATGGCAGAAGACGAGCTCGATGTCGCCGCGCGGGAAGGCAAGAGCCTCCTGTCTCGTCGGTAGCAACAGGCAGCTGTGCGCCGGCACGTTACGCAGCTCGTAGAAGGATTCCAACTCGCTGCTGCCACAGGCCTGGCAGGCAGGTGCGGTCGAGGCCAGCGGCCGGGCACTCTTCGTGAGCGGCTGCGCCAGCCGCCGTTGCAACTCGGTCATCATGCCCCCTTCAAATGATCGTCGGCCGCGGTACGGGTACGATGAAGCGGCCGCCGCGACGCCGGTATTCCGCCTGCTGCGCCATGATCTCGTCTTTGAAATTCCAGGGCAGGATCAGGACGAAGTCGGGCTGCTCGGCGAGCACCCGCTCGGGCGAGGCGATCGGCAGCCGCACGCCCGGGATGTAGCGGCCTTGTTTGTGGACGTTGCGGTCCGCCACGAAATCGAGCGTCTCCTGGCCGATGCCCACGTAGTTGAGCATGATCGTGCCTTTCGCCGCCGCGCCGTAACCGACGATGCGCGCCTTTTGCTGCTTGAGATTCTGCAGCAACTCGCTGAGCTCGGTGCGGATCTGGCTCACGCGTCCCGAGAAGTCGGCGTAGTAGTCCAGGCGGTCCAATCCGAGCCGGCGTTCCGAATCGATATAGTCCTGCACCGAGGGCTCCGGCCGGTTCTTCTTCTCGACGAATACCCGCAGCGAGCCGCCGTGAATGGACAGCGGCACGACCCGGGTGACATACAGCCCATGACGGCTGAAAAGCGGGCGCAGTGCCGTTACGGAGAAATAGCAGAGGTGCTCGTGATAGATCGTGTCGAACTCGCCGTGCTCGATGAGCTCCTTCACGTAGGGCACTTCGATGACAGCCACTCCAGTGTCCTTCAGAAGTGTGGCGACGCCCTCGACGAAGCCGTTGGTATCGGCGACGTGAGCCAGCACATTGTTGGCGTGGATCACATCCGCGCGCCGGCCCTCGTTGACGAGGCCTTTCGCGAACTCACTGCCGAAGAACGCCTGGAGCGAGTCGATCCCCTTCGCTCGAGCGGCGGCGACCGGTCCCGGCGCGGGATCTATGCCTAACACGGGCACGCCGTTCGCCTTGTAATACTGCAGGAGGTAGCCGTCGTTGCTGGCCAGCTCGACTACCAGGCTGTCGGCACCCAGCCGGCGCTCCGCGATACGCTCCTGCACATTGGCTTCGGAGTGCTTCAGCAAGGTGTCGGTGAACGATGAGAAATAGGGGTAGTCGGCGCCGAACAGCTGTTCCGGCGGCACGGTTTCGAGGATCTGCACCAGCGCGCAGGTCGAGCAGAATGCGACGTCAAGCGGAAACCGCGGCTCGGTGTCGACGAGTTGCCGCGGCTCGAGGAAGCCATCCGAGAGCGGCATGTCGCCCAGCGACAGGAATACCGTCAGATCAGTGCTGCTGCAGGACCGGCAGCGAGCCCCGGTGCGATGTGCTGTCATGCTGCTGAACGTCCTTCCGTGCGCCAGGCTAGGGTGTGGTCGAGCATGCCGGCGTTCTGCAGCTCGCGGATTTTCTTCAGGCGGACGAAATTCGAGCTCAGGAAGTCCGCTGAGGTCGTGCCATGCCTGCAGTAGGCCGCGTATACCTCTTCGACGCCTTTGCGCACGGTCCACTGCGGTTTGAATGACGGCAGAACCCGGCTAATCTTGTCGCAGTTGACGCGGTAGTTCCGCTTATCCGGGCTGGCGTCGCCGGCGTACGTCACCTTCGAGTTCGGGACGACTTCCGCGACCATCTGTGCAATTTCCCTGACGCGGTAGTTCTCGGCCGTCGTTCCCACGTTGAAGGATTCGTTGTGAACGACCTCGCGAGGCGCTTCGAGCACGGCGGTGAAGGCGCGCGAAATGTCTTCAACGTGCACGAGTGGGCGCCAGGGCATGCCGTCGCTCTTGATCAGCACTTCGCCGGAAGTCACGGCGTAGCCCACGAGGTTGTTGACCACCAGATCGCCACGTAGGCGGGTCGACACGCCGAATGCGGTCGAGCTTCGCAGGAACGTCGGTGTGAACGAAGCATCGGCCAGCGGCGCAACGTCGCGCTCGGTCCAGACTTTGCTTTCCGCGTACGGCGTTACCGGATTGAAGCTCGCCGTCTCGTCGAGATAGGAGTCCCCAGCCGCGCCATAGTTGCTGCAGGAGGACGAGAACACGAAACGTTGCACTCCCGCCTGCTTGGCGAGACGGGCGAGCCGCACGGACGCCTCGTGATTGATCGCATAAGTGGTCTGCGGCGCCAGGTCACCGAGCGGATCGTTGGAGATGCCCGCGAGGTGTACGACGGCCTCGAAGCCACGAAGATCATCGAGCGTTACGTCCCTTACGTCCTTGCGAATGACGGGGACCGGCAACGCCCTGGCCGGAGCGAACCCGCACCCGTCGTAGAGACAGCTGTCCAGGCCAGTGACTTCGTGCTCGCGCTCGAGCAGCATCGGCGTGAGCACGTGTCCGATGTAGCCGTCGTGTCCAGTCAATAGAATTCGCATGCGCTTCATACCCTCCTCACGAAAGTAAACTGTGCTCGCTGCCGCGGCTGGCTCATTTCCAGATCTTCCACGGAGCATCGCCCGTGTCCCACAGGGACTCGAGCCGGACCTTGTCGCGGATCGTGTCCATGCACTGCCAGAAACCATGATGTTGGTACGCCATGAGCTCGCCCTCGCGGGCCAGGTTCTCGAGCGGCTCTTTCTCGAACTGCGTCGAGTCGCCGGCGATGTAATCGAACACACGCGGCTCGAGAATGAAGAAGGCGCCGTTGATCCATGCCTCGCCCTCGAGGGGCTTCTCGTCGAAATGAGTAACGCGGCTGTCGGCGATCTCGAGCCGGCCGAAACGGGCCGGCGGCCGGACCGCCGTCACCGTTGCAATGCGCCCGTGACTGCGATGAAACTTCAGGAGCTCGGCGAGATTCACGTTCGAGACGCCGTCGCCCCACGTGAGCATGAATGTCTCGTTGCCCAGATACGGCTGGAGGCGCTTGATGCGCCCGCCGGTGTTGGTGGACTGGCCGGTGTCGATGAGATCGATGATCCAGTCTTCGCTCTGACGCTGGCCGTTCCCGTTGGTGTGGGGCTCGACCTGCCCGGTTTTCAGCGACACTCGCAGATCGGACGCGAGCGAGCAGTAGTCGGCCATGTAGCGCTTGATGTATTCGCCCTTGTAGCCGAGCGCGACTGCGAATTCCTTAAACCCATAGGTCGAGTAATGCATCATGATGTGCCAGAGGATCGGACGGCCGCCCACCTCCACCATCGGTTTGGGCTTGACCACCGTCTCTTCCGCCAGGCGCGAGCCGAGGCCGCCAGCGAGAATACCTACCTTCATTGCGTGCTTTCCCGTAGTACGATTCTTGCAACATTCTTCACGAGGGATCCGTCGCCGATGGTTTCGAGAGTTATTCGTCGGGCATCGATCAGTGGGAACGACCCTCCCGCTAAGCTTCGCAAGATGCGTGCCCGCCTATGAGCCGCCTGCGCGCTCTGGCTGCGAATATGGCGGCCGTGGTTTCGGGCAAGGCCATGACGGCGGCTGCCGGCCTAATGACCATCATGGTGCTCACGCGGCACCTGGGACCGACGGAATTCGGTTATTACCGGACGGTTTTGACTTATTGCGCGTTCGCCGCGGTGCTAGCCGATTGTGGTCTTTACATGATCACGCTTCGCGAGATGTCGCGAGCGGGAGCGGATGCGTCGCGGGTGGCTGGAAACGCGCTCGCCCTGCGCTTCGTGAGCACTGGCAGCATCCTTCTCGCCGCCGCCGCCGTTGCATGGACGACACCGTACGACCCGGTCGTTAAGTGGGGCGTCCTGATTGGCGCTGCCATTTACACCTGTTTACAGGCGAGCGACTTCTTCATCTCCATCTTTCAGAGCGTCCTCAAACAGGGCCGCAACGCCGTGGCGGAAGTTGTTGGCGCGCTCGCAACCCTCGCCGCGGTGTGGATGCTTGCCACGACGCACGCCGGAGCACTGCCAATGCTCGGCGCCACACTGTTAGGCGCGTCGCTGGCGCTGGCGATCTCATGGCGACTGGCGCGTCGCCTCGTTCCCTTTCACTTGAGCTTCGACATGCCGCTGTGGCGGCAGTTTCTGGTTGCCGGGTTGCCGCTCGCGGGTGCGCAGATTCTCGGTATGGCCATGCTCCGCGGCGATGCTCTGTTGCTTTCGCTGTATCAACCGGCGGCCGCAGTGGGTCTGTATGGCGTGCCCGCAAAGCTCTTTGAGCTCGCGACGTCGATTCCCTATCAGTTCGCGGGACTCATGATGCCCGCGTTGACCGCGGGGGTTAGAAATAGCCGGGAGGAGTTCGCGGGCGCGCTCGGAAATGCCATCGACGTGGGCGCAATCTACGGAGTGGGCGCGATACTCGCGCTGGCGGTGTTTGCTCCGCAGATACTTACGCTGATGGCCGGATCCCAGTTCGCCGCGGGCGCGCCGGCTCTCGTCGTCATTGCGTTCGCCATAGCCCTGGCGGCGTTGACGCACATATTGCGGTTTGCGCTCGTCGCCCTCGAGAAGCCGCGCTTCGTGTTGCTGGCCGATGCGGTCGCATGCGTGTTCGCCTTCGTGGCCTACTTTGCACTCATCCCGAAGTATTCCCTGATCGGGGCAGCGACAGGCACTGTGGTCGCGGAGGTGTGTGCGTTGTTCGGCATGCTGCATGCGTTGAAGCGCGCTGGCCGCTCGTTGCCCTCCGTCAGAAATTCCGGGAAGGCGATTCTCTCGGGTGCGGTGGCGGCAGGGGCAATGATGCTGCTCGGCCGCCTCGAATTACCGTGGTTCGTTTCTCTGCTGATTGGCGGCGCCGTTTACGTTGGCGGCCTGGCTCTCACGCACGCGATTCCCCGGGGGCTCATACTCAAGGTGCTGCGTCGCCGCCAAGTTGCATATCAAGGAAGCGCTTGACCGTCGCGTAGCCGTGCGGACCGGTATCTGCGTGCCGCAGCAGGCCGTGTTTGCTACCTGGATAAGTCATGATGTCGAAGGGCTTGTTGAGGTCCTGGAGTTTCTTGAACAGCGTGGTGCTGTGAGTGAACAGCACGTTGTCGTCGGCCATGCCGTGCATGATGAGCAGTGAGCCACGCAGTTTGTCCGCGTGCTCCAGCACGCTGCTGGCCGCATAACCTGCGGCGTTCTCCTGCGGCGTGCCCATGAATTGTTCGGTGTAATGCGTGTCATACAGGCGCCAGTCCGTGACCGGGGCGCCGGCAATGCCGGCCGCAAAGACGTCCGGAGCCTGCATCATGCACATGAGTGCCATATAGCCACCGTAGCTCCAGCCAAACACGCCAATGCGCTTGGGATCGACATACGGGAGGTTTCTCAGAAACTGCGCACCGGCGACCTGGTCCTCCACTTCGACGGAACCCAGGCGCCGATAGATGGCGGTCTTGAAGCGGACGCCGCGAAAGGCGCTCCCGCGATTGTCGAGCGTGAAGACGATGTACCCATGCTGCGCAAGGTACTCTCGGAAGAATCCCTCATTGGTGCGGGGATAGCCGCCCCAGGCGCGTCGGACCCGCTGGGCGCCCGGTCCGCCGTAGACGTCAATGACAACCGGATAGCGTTTCCCCGGAACGAGGTCGCGCGGTTTGATCATCTGGTAGTAGAGCGTTTGTCCGTCCCGCGCGCGTAGTGTGCCGAACTCGGTCGGGAGGTGGTCGGCGAGGTAGGGCGCGTACGGGTGATCGGGCGTCAACTCGTTCGGAACGAGTGGTGCGAGTGTTGTCCCGTCTGACGAGCGTAGGGTGAGCGAAGGTGGGCGATCGGGTGTCGAGAAAGTGTCGAGGAAAACCCGGGTGTCCTTCGACATGGTGACCGCGTGCCAACCGGCATCGCCGCTGATCCGGTGCGCAGCGGATGGCGCTGCGTCAAGAGAAACGGAATATAGATGCCGCTCCAGGGGCGTTTCGGCATTGGCCATGAAATAGACCAAACCACGCCGTTCATCGATACCCCGGATGGCGCGACCTTCGCTATCGCCGATGACTTCCCATTCGCCGCTCGTGAGTGGGCGAAGCAGCGTGCCATCGAGGCCGTACAGATAAAGGTGCTTGAACCCGGTGCGGCTGGAAGCCCAGATGAAGCGCGGTGAGTGGTGGAGGAACGTGAGCTCGTCGTGAAGATCCACCCATGTGTCGCTGTGCTCGCTCAGCAGCTCGCGTGTCTTGCCGGTGACCGCGTCGGCCTTCAGCAGAGTCAGCGTTTTTTGGTCGCGGCTCTGGCGTTGCACCGCGAGGGCTGCGCTGTCCGGCAGCCAGTTTACGCGAGCGAGGTAGATGTCTGGTTCCTTGCCTAAGTCCACCTCCACAGGGGCGGCGTTGTCGGTATGCGCATCGAACGGCATGGCGCCCAGAGGCCGCACGAAGAGTTGCACGCGCGCGTTGCGAGTGCCCGCGGCGGGGTAACGTTGCTTGACGACCTTTACGGTATCGGCATAGATCTCGAAGCGATCGACTTCGGCGACCGGTGTTTCATCGACGCGGGTGAAGGCGATCCGCTTCTCATCCGGCGACCACCAGTAACCGGTGGTGCGATCCATCTCTTCCTGCGCGATGAACTCCGCTGTTCCGAAGCTGACCAGGCCGCCGCCGTCTTTCGTGATCGCTCGCTCCGTGGCGTTCGCGAGGTCGTAGACGATGAGGTTCTGGTCACGAATGAAGCTCACGTAAGAGCCGCGCGGAGAGAAGTGCGCGTCTGTCTCGTAGCTCGCCGTGTCCGTGAGGCGCCGGACGGCTTTGTCAGGCTTCGCATGGAGATCGTAGACATACAGATCGCCGCCCAGCGGCACGAGGAGGTGACGCGCGTCGGGAGAAAATTCGTAGTCGACGATGCCGGAGAGCGAGGACGTACGCTGGCGCTCGCGCCTCTGCTCTTCCTCCGCCGAAAGTGCCGGTTCCTCTGGCACGAGGCTGGCTGAATCGACCAGCAGCCGGTGCTCCCGCCGCGCGATATCGTACACCCAGAGGTCGAGACAGTCCTTGTTGCTGTCCTTGCCGCGCAGGTAGGCGACGAAGCCACCGTCCGGCGAGATGAGAGGCGAGCGCAGGCTGGCTCCGGACAGATCCGGAGCGGCGAACAGCCGCTCGAGGGTCAGTTTTGCGGCGCTTGCTGCGCTACACATGGTTACGAGCATAATGAATTGCAGGCAGTGGGAGGTGAGTCTTGGAAGTCTCATGCGGGGCGCGCGCTTTGTTAGACTTTGGCGATTGTTTTCGAATACCTGCGAGTTTAAGGGATGAAAAAACTCCAATGCTACGGGTCCGCCGCTCTGGGGCTGTGTGTGGCGTACCTGCTGACGGCCTGTGCGGGTGGGCCGCTGAGCCCGCTCGAGCCTATCCCGGGTGCCGGGCCGGGAGGTAAGCCGATGCCCACGAGTACCGATATCGCCGCGGGGCTACCCGCCACGCCTTCCACGCAGCTGGTCTACCCGGTGACCCGACGGGTCCACGTTTCCGACGTCTACAACGGGTCCCAGGTGGAGGACCCCTATCGCTGGCTCGAAGATCTGGATTCGCCGGCGACCCGGGAATGGGTCATGGCGCAGAACAAAGTGTCGCAGCCGCGGCTCGAAGCCATTCCGCACCGCGCCTGGGTGAAGCAGCGGCTCACGCAATTGTGGAATTACGAACGCTTCGACGTCCCGGTCAAGGAAGGCGGGCGCTACTTCTTTTTGCACAATGATGGCAAGCAGAACCAGAGTGCGTTGCTCGTGGCGGACAAGCTCGACTCGCCCGGGCGGGTCCTGTTCGACCCCAATACCGTTCGTGAAGATGCGACGGTTGCGCTTTCTGACTTCACGCCGAGCCCCAAGGGCGACGTGGTCGCGTACGCGCTCTCGGACGGCGGAACCGACTGGCAGATCTGGAGATTCCGCCAGGTACGGGACGGCGTGGACACCGCCGATACGCTGCGCCTTACAAAGTTCTGGGGCGTCTCCTGGGCGCGTGACGGGTCGGGCGTCTACTACAGCCGGTATCCCGCTCTGCCCAATGGGAGAGGTGACGATGCGGGCCGGCCCGCCGTGTATTTCCACAAGATCGGCGATCCGCAGGAGAGCGATCGTCTCATCTACGCGGTAACGGACCATCCCACGCGGGTCCCGTCGGCTCGAGTCACCGAAGACGGCCATTATCTCGTCATCACTTTATTCGATGGCTACGACCGCAATGGCGTGAGCCTGCTGGACTTGCGGCAGCCCGGGATGAAGGCGACGCCACTCTTTTCCGCCTGGGATGCGCTCTATACGTTCATTGGCGCGAACGGCGATCATCTCTATTTCCACACGACGAAGGATGCGCCACTGCGCCGCGTCATCGATGTCGATGCGCGGAAGCCCGCATCTACTGACTGGCCGACTGTGGTCCCTGAAGATACGACGGCACTCGAAGAGGCTTCATACGTCGGCGGGCGGATAGTCGCCAAGTACGTGCACGACGCACATAGCGTGGCGTAGCTCTACCAGCTCGATGGACGCCTGATCGGCGAGGTGCCGCTGCCGGGCATGGGAAGGGTCGAGGGGTTCTTCGGCGAAGGTAAGGAAACGGAGACGTTCTTCTCCTACACCGAGTACCTGAAGGCGCCGCTGATCTACCGTTTCGATGTAACTTCAAACAACTCCAACCTGTGGCGCAAAGCTACGGTGCCCGCATCCACGTATGCCTATGTCACAGTGCAGTTGTTC
>JAQGOG010000195.1 GCA_028293765.1 Gammaproteobacteria bacterium | reverse complement strand
GGCAATACTTGGACCAACCGGCGATGGACTTGGCTGACGTCGAGCAGGCGGAGTTTCTGGAGTAAAACGAGCACATACTTGAACTGGCTGGTCGGTCCAATGATGGACTGGACCGACGAAGTGGGTTCTCTTTTGTGATCATCTCCTATTAATGTGACGTGGTCAGGCGCCTGCTTGCTGCGTCAACAGCGTACAGGCGCCGGTTCTTCAAAGGTCGGCATCTCCCGGTTGCGTCAAATAGCTCGGGTGAGTGCGCGCTTTGACTATCTCGACAATCTGCGAATCACTGAGGTTCGTGCCCATGAGCGTCTGCCGAATCGGCAGGAAGACAGCAAGCATCCGGCGATAGCTCTCGATCGATGGCATGTGGGAGTTGAGATCGCGGCCTTTGAACCGCTCAAACCGCTTCATGTCGTTGATCAGGAATCCCGCTACGCCGTAGTGCTCCGTTTCGTTATTGCCGTCAAAGCCACGGAACTTTGGGTCTTTTCCAAACGGTTGCGCTTCCTTCTTGATTCGCTGCTTCGCTTTTTCTTCGAGGGAGGTGAAGGCGATCAAGCCCGACGTGAGGCGTAGCGCACAACCCGAGCCCCCTAACTGGCGGTCCAGACCTATGGGCTATGCTCGAGGTCATGGAAGATCAGCCAATACCGAAGAACACCTGGACCGAACTCGCCGCCGAATATCCGGACGTACCCGGGTACAAGATGCTGGCGGAGGCCGAGGCCGAGTGGAAGCGTAACGGCGGGTTCGGGATCTTCGACTATATGGTCGACCGGAAGCCTGACTCTCCGCAAAAGCCGTAACTCAACGCCCCACTCGTCAGGGGTGTTCTCGGCTTCTCAGCTCAGTCGCGGGACATTACGCCGCCGGGGATCTTCATCAGGTTCTCCTGCGCCGCATTCTTACTCCCCTGGCCCTTATGGGCCTTGTTCTCCTCCTGGACGGAGCGACCTTCGAACCAAGGCGCGTTGGTCGGAACGGAGTCCGTTTGGGCGTCCTACGCGCCGATACAGTCAAATTGCCGTAGCTCCACTCACGATCCGTTGGTGTCCGCGCTGCTGAATCGGATTCAGCGAAAATCCCGCGATTCCGTCCGAAGCCTTCCCAACCAATGGGAGTAATCCCGCACCTTCTCCGCAATGACATGAATCACCCCCCATCTCACTCTGTAGCTCACCCTGCACCATGAGGTGCGCCATGAACACTGCCTGTCGCTGCGTTGCCTGAATGCCCGGCCATACAATCAGATTGCTGATGCCGGTCTCGTCTTCAAGACTCATGAACACCACGCCGGAGGCCGTCTCAGGCCGTTGCCGATGCGTCACAATCCCGGCCACTCTGACCTTGCGCCAGGGTCGGTGCAATGCCCACGGCAGCCGAATAGTGGAGGGCGGCAATGCCGTGTTCGATGCGCGACCGCAGGGCCGACACGCCCTCGAAGTAGGTCAGGCTCGCGCCGATCTCGAGCCAGACGAGCCAGCGCGGCACGTCCAGACACACCGCGCCGCTGAACTGTAACGCCCAGTCTGCCAGCGCACGTAACGCGCGGCGCTCGTCCGATTTCGATCGGTCGACGAGACGCAATTCAGATTCTTTGAGCAGCGCAGTCGGCGCCTGCATCCCAACCTCGATGCCGGCTTCGCGTGCCAGATCGTTGAAGGCGATGACGCAGCGCCGAGCGCCCACCCGATCAGTGACGGCAATCCGCCCGAGATCCCGGGGTTGATGCAGCTCCACGGGCAGGTGGGGAAAGCGTAGGCTCATCCACAACACGGCACGCGCTCACGCAAACGCCGAATGGAGCGACAACGTGACGCTGCCCGCATGGCCGCCACGGACTTTGAACAGTTCCGTACGGGTGCCCCATCAGCCGGATACAACGTCACCCGCAATGCCGCAGTTCGTCTTTTGAACGTAACCCAAGGTCAGCGACATGACGACGAACCATAAACACGACAACCCGATCCTCGTGACCGGAGCAGCCGGCGCTGTGGGCGGCATCGGGCGCAACCTCACCGAATTCCTGCTCGCAAGGGGGCGCAAGGTGCGCGCCTTGGTTCGGCGTGAGGACGAGCGCCGGTCGTCACGGTGCGGCCGACAGTCTTCCTCGAGGGCTTCTTTCTTCTACTCGCCGTCGCCGGCGTGCGGGCCTCCGACGAGTTGGCGCTGCCGATGGGTGGTGGCAAGACCTCGCCGATCTCGGCGGTCGACGTGGCGCGTGCGGTAGCGGCGATCCTCGACGACCCCGCACCGCATATCGGACAAATCTACGATCTGACAGGGCCGGAATCGGCCGATCTGGACCACTATGCGCGCGTCTTCTCCGAGGCGCTCGGCAGGCCCATCCGATATCGCGACGTCCCACTCCCGACGTGGAGCGAAAGCCTTCGGCAGGCGGGGCTTCCTGAGCACCGCGTCAGCCATCTCTCGGCCATGGCCGAGTTGACGAAATTCCAGCGCAATAATCTGCCCGCGGCCACGCTCTGTATTCGGTCTGGCGCAAAGCGGAGCCGCCGCCCAAACGGCGATCACTCAGTCGGTCACTGGATTGTGGGAAAAGCGAACATCAGCGCGCGAGTTGCGCCATTCCGTTTTATGAGTACACGTCCTAGTTTGATCGCGGGCCAGGGTCGGCCTCACCATCCAGCATGTGTAGCAGGACTTCGGGTCAAGAGCACCCCGCTCACGACCATGCCACACAGCAGGCCGATGGCGGGCGAGACGAAGCGCGAATAAACGCCGTCCGGTGCCCAAAATCCGCCGCTCAGCCAGGTGGTGCCGCCTAGCAAGACGAGCACGACGGCAGCGACCCCGGCCGCGAAGAGCGCGTTCGAGATCAGCCGGGCCCGCCAGAGCCCGAACGCAGCGGCCATGATAAGCATCGCGCGCGGGAACGAAGTCAACACGAAGCCTGCCCATACGAAGTCGTTCAGGCCCGATGTGAGCATGTGATTTCCCGAGTCGGCGATGGAGTACGCGAGGGCTGCGACCAACGCGATGAGCAAGAGGAAAAGCGCTCCGAGGGCGGCACTGGAGGCGGTTGCCGCCGCGCCCCAACCGTCTTGCCCCGCATCCGCCAGGGTGGTCCTGAGCGCCGCCGCGAACCACATGAGATTGAGGACAGCCAAGCCGTAAAACACGGCCGCGATCAGAATCCGCATGCGATCGCCGCCGTAGAAGGCTGCCAGTGCGTCGGCCGATGCGCCGACCTGCGGCTGATGGCCGTAGACGATGTACGCGACTATGAGGCAGAGGACGGACTGGATGCCGGCTGTCCGCCACAAGCGTTCCCAGAACGCGTGGGTTGTGTAGACGCTGGCGGAGGAGGTCGTGCCTGTGGATGCGCTCATAAGGATCTCCTTTCGAAGAGAATCGGATGCGACCTGAGGCATTACGGCAGAGACTCGAATGCTACACGAACCGACAGCGCACCGGCTCGTCGCTTTAGGATACCC
>JAQGOG010000188.1 GCA_028293765.1 Gammaproteobacteria bacterium | reverse complement strand
CCGACCGTGCGGATCCGCCACATTCCGCGGACGTTCCCTTCGCACCAGTATTCTTCCAGAACGTTGCTGGCCGCGAATTTGTGAAGTGTTGCCGTACCGTCTCCGTCGGGTTTGCGCGCGGTCAGCTCAAAGTGTCCTGGCCCTCTCTCGTTGCCCACGTACAGAATCGTGTTGCCATCATCGGCCACATATCGAACCTCAATGTGGCCGCCATACAAGAGCACTTGACATGCCCGGTCCGTATGAGGGGTCCAACCGTTGTAGAATAGTGCGTCGTACGTCGCATCTATCCGGGGTTCAATCGATCACGTAGCCACCGGCAATCCCCTCCCCGAGATTGAATCGTATCCACGCGGCGGTGTGCTCGCGTGCCTCGAAAGCATTTTGCTTCACGCGGCACTTCGCCACGCCACTGAACGAACGACTGCATGCGACGGTCGATCGAATCCATGGAAAACGGGCTCCCAAAAAAGCAAGGGACGCAATCGCGCCTTGCGACCTATGCGAGGGTCGCAATTCTCACCACCCGTTTTCGAACTTGTCCGGCGACCGTAGAGCTGATGAGCCTGAAGGCAATCGTGGCTATCGCTTGCGCAGCAGCCGCGGTACAACGGAGGCAGACAAAGGTCCGCAAGGCTCAGCGCCAGCCCCGCGCCGCCGGCCATTTTCATATCGAGGGACCACGAGAGGTGGGGGTCGTCGTGGCAGCCAAAATTGCTGCTGCTGCGGTACTCACGTGGAACGCCTCGTAGCCACCCTCACGCCGGGCGCGGACCAGTCAGTGCGATGGCGAGGTCTCGTGGTCCGCGACCAGAATATGCCTGACGGCTTCTGCCGTGTTCGCCCTCGGGAGGGTTTCGGTCCGTGGGACCCGCCGCCCTTCCGCCTCGTCTCAAAATTGACCATGAACCCCATAGGGCCTAGGGCCCTCGCGTGGGCGTTCCGTCAATGTTAGGGTATCGGCAGCACGTCTGATCGGCCGGGCGGGAACGCCGAGTCGGCCGGCAGACTCCCGGGAGGCAGCGTGAAGATACTTTTCTCGACTGCGGACGTTCACCCCCGAGATCGGTTCGATTGCTGGCACAGCGTCGCCTGCCAGAATCTCGTCGAGCACGATTCCAATCCCCAATGCAGGCACACTTTCCGCGCCGAACTGCGCTACGGAGCGCTTGCCGAGACCGGGCTGGTCCTGTTCGAGAGCTCGGCGATGACCGTCGCGCACACGGCCCGGCATCTGGCACGTGCGAATGCCGACGAGCTGTTCATCTGCCGGCAGATGGCCGGGCAGCTGGCCCTCGAGCAGGAGAATCGCGAGGTTCAGCTTGAGCCTGGCGATATTACCCTGCTCGATCCGCGGTTACCGTACGCCGGCCGGTTTTCCGCGGGATCGGGCTTGCTCGTGCTTAAAATTCCGCGGCGTTTACTGGAAGCCCGTGTTGGCACGACGCGCGAGCTGACGCTGCGCTCCATCAAGCCGGTAAGCGCCGACAACAGATTGACGTCGACGTTTCTCGCCATGCTGCCAACGCATGCGGTCGGCTTGAGTGCGGCGATTCAGGAGATCGTCCAGCAGCAGCTTCTCGATCTGGTCGCCGTGCCGCTTGCAAGGGCCACCGGAGACACCCGGCCGCGCGCTTCAGCGGCGCGAGCGCTCGTCCGGATGAAAGTTTGCGCCGCGATCACAGCACATCTGGCCGACCCGGCGGTCGATGCCGGAAGGATCGCTTCCGCTGCCGGAGTGAGCGTACGGTATGCCAACGCCGTGCTCGCCGAAAGCGGCACATCAATCACGCGTCTCCTTCGAACCAGACGCCTCGCTTGGTGCCGCCAGCTGCTGGAAGATCCATCGCAATCCCATCGCACCGTGACCGAGATCGCCTACAGCTGGGGGTTTTCCGATATGACGCACTTCGCCCGCAAGTTCCGGGCGGCCTTCGGCTGCCTGCCCAGCGAGTACCGTAAGCTCGCAAGGGCAACCGAACGCAGTTCAGGCTGAGTTCACGCGACCGCTGTCGGACCTACCCGGTGGGTCCTTGTCGCCGTTCTGCACGAGGCGGCTCGTTGTCCTTGAGGGTGAGGCCGTCGATGGTGGTGATCATTTTGTCGACGGCTTCCGCCGGCGGCACGAAGCCCGGTACCATCTGATCGCCGAAGCTCGCCACCTGCACGCCGCCCGGATTGAAGGAAGGCGACGATGATGGCTTCTCGAAGTCCGTGGTAGCTCGCTGTTCGCGCTGGTTCATCGCGGCGCGTATCCCGCTTTCGCGAGCGCCGATCGCACGCGTTCCGCGGCGTCGCGCATGGCATACGCTTCGTCCTCACCAACAGCGTTATGGCGGAATTCTGAGAAGCCCACTCTCTTCAGCCACTGCGCCAAATGCCAAGCGCCGAAATCGGTCAGATGCACGGTAATGGAAACTGTCTTGATGGGAGTGGCCATGTCACAACCTCCGTTGGGGCAGAGTGTCTGTCGCCTCTTGTGCACCCGCAACGCGCATTTCGCGCGAATTCGCCCACATTCAGCTGCTGCAAGCGTCCCGGCGGCGCTCGCCCGGCATCATCACCATCGTTCACCGTTCGCGTCAGCCAAATACACAACAGTTGGCACCTTCCGCCCGGG
>JAQGOG010000183.1 GCA_028293765.1 Gammaproteobacteria bacterium | reverse complement strand
CAGGAATCCCGGTGTCGAAAGTAGCCAATTGCACGTGATGGGCTTCAGCAAGCTCCATCAAGTGTCCGTCGGTCGTCTGATCGGCTTTCATCACCCAGTCAGGAAGCCTGTTACCGTCCAGCCGTCGCCTAGCAAGACCAAGCCAAGGGCGGCCTTGATGCGGCGCAAGTCCACCCGAGCGAAGGTCAGATTTTCCGCCAGTCCGTGCCGTCTTCCTGCAATACGGATGAAGCCCAATTCAGTAATCGAGCACGTTGCGAAGCATGGCGTGGTTGCTTTTTCAGACTCGACATGCTTTATCCAGCGCGATACTCGAGGATGAAACACGTGCTCGTCATAAGCGAAAGCCAACAATACGTTTATATCGAGTAGATACATCACGGAAAGTCCTCGAGCATCCTGCGCACGTCTTCGCTCGTAATCTTTCGAGCACCGGGTCGCGCAGTCACCACTGGGTAGCCGGTAATTTCGTCGCACACGACGCGCGGTCCGGTTCGCGGGCTTGGTATTTCGGGTGTTTCTGGAGCGTTGCCTGAATTGATCGGCACAATTTCAACCAAATGCGTGCCGGCGTCCGTCAGCACGGCGCGATCACCGCTGACGAGAAGGCTGCGGACGACGCTCGCCAAGTCGAGAGCCGCCTCTTCGAGACTAAGGATGATGGTCTTCATTACGATGGCGCCCGTCGGGTCATTGAGAAAGATGACTATAGCCGACAGGTGGTGCAGCATGATATGACCGTCGGATGAAGAGTTTTCACCCGGTGCCGGCGTAGATCGCGTGGTGTTGCCCACGCGGACATGCCACGGTGAGTCCCACCGTCAAATGTGCCCTCATACAGGCGTGCGCGTACGCGGCTTCAGTGATTCGCAGCCAGCGCGGCAGGATCTAACACGTGGCCGTGGAGGATGACCTTTTCGATCTTCTCATAGGCGTGGAGGGTCTGGGTGGGGTCGGCGTGCAGGAGCAGGAGATTGGCACGCTTGCCGGCTTGCACGGTGCCGATTTCGTGGCTCATGCCGATGGCTTCGGCATTCGCGAGCGTGGTGGCGCGGAATATCTGGGCCGGTGTCATTCCTGACTCGGCCAGACGCTGCATTTCGAACCAGCCGTTGAGTCCCGGCGGATTGGCGAAAGTGGGTCCGCTGGGCGTGTCCGATCCGAACAGCAGCCGTGCCTCGTGTTTTGCCATGTAGGCCACGGCGTTGTTGTCGCGGGCAATGGCGCCGGCGTCGACGTTGTTCGCCTCTCCCGGTTTTGCTTGCAACGGCGTGGCAAGCAGATCGTGAAACCACTGACCGTCCTTCGTCCGGTACCAGTCGATGAGACTCGCGGGGAGCGCGGTCGCGAGCCTGGGGTCGGAAAGGAAGGCATCGTTGAAGAGGTCGTGCTCGCCGTAGAGGACCTGGATGGTCGGCTGCCACCCGCGATTACTCGCTATGACGCCATCCAGGATCTTCTGGACGGCTGGCGTGATCTCGCGGGTAGACCAGGGCTCGTCCCAATTCCACAGGCCGTGAGCGAAGATATCGACACCGGCCTGCAGGCCGAAGGCCTGCGCCTCGGAGGAGTTGGCATGAAGGAACACGGGCATTCCGACTGCATGAGCGGCGCGGACGAGCGCCTGGATCGTCTCGAGCTGCGGGACTGGCAGGTCGTGCGTCGGGCCGAATCCCCTCTCAAAGAAGGCCTTCACACAGGTGGCCCCGTCCGATTTCATGTGTTTCACGACCGCCTCGGGCGTGTGCATCGTCGGATCGATACCCGCCGGTAGCGGCGACTTGCTGCCGGGCTCGACCAGGAAGTAGGGGCTTGCCTGGTAGCGGACCGATGGGGGTATGAAGTTCAAAGGATAGCCATCCAGGATCGGTGTACCTCCACAGAAATAGGTATCCGGACGGACCGCATGGGCGTTCCAGTCCGCCATGGCCTGCGGTGTCGAGTTCAGATCGAGCAGCGTTGTGAATCCGAAGTGCAGGTAGCTCTTCGGAAACTGCTCGCGCGCGGCCCGAACAATTTCCGGATTTGCCTGTTCCTGGTCGGGGCGCATGCCGGGCATGTCGACCAGGTGCACGTGGGTGTCGATGAGACCCGGGGTCAGGTAGAGCCCGGTTCCATCTATGACGTCCGCGGAGTCCGCCCCCACTTTCGTCGGGTGAGCGGAGTGGGCCGAGATCCTTACGATGCGGTCGTCATGAATGAGCACGCTCGCATGCCGCATGGGGCTTGCCCGTTCCGGCGAGACAATCGTGACATTGTCGATTCGCAGATCACTGGCCTCTACTGGGGTGCATAGCAACCCGAGACCGCACGAACACAGGGCAACAGCAAGGGATCGCATCGGTTCGCCTCCACTGCGGGATGAATGTCCCGCAGTCTAAACCGGTATGAGGCGGCATTTCTGCAGCGTGGACGTGAGGAGGAGGCGCGGGCCCGAAAGGAGGCGCCACTTTGGATCACTTGGAAGGGGGGCGGGCGGGGCAACGGCCACCCCGCCTCGCGCGAGGGAAGCTAGGGGGCGTGGGCCGCGAACAGCCCCGTCGTGATGTAACCCGCGACGTCCCTGAGCTGCTCCGGCTTCAGCACGTCCTTAAAGGACGGCATGTCGTTTCTGCCGGTCGTGGCGGTCGTGATCACGAACTTGCTGTCCTTTGCTGCATTTACCAGCGATGCACCGCCGTGGCTACCCAGGCCTGTATCGCCGTGGCAGGCGACGCAGTAGGTCTGAAAAATCTTCTTGCCGTTGGGCACGTCCGGATCGCCCGGAGCGAACGTCACCTTGATTTCGGGCGGCCCGAAGCGCGGCGCGGGTCCGGATATCGGGAAAGACTCGAGTGTGCCGGTGGTCGAGAACAACCAGACGCTGTCGCCTTTTTTTCCGGGGCTGAACAGGGTGCCGCCGGAGAATACGACCACGTACTGCTGGCCCTGGTACTCGAACGTGCTGGCGGTCGCATTTACGCCGGAGTCGGTCTGGAATTGCCACAACCGGCTGCCGTTTCTGTTGTCGAGCGCCGTGAAGCGACCGTCGCTGCGGCCGACGAACAACAGCCCACCCGCCGTCGCGAGCGACCCGCTGAAGCAGCCCTCGTGCCATTGCTGACGCCAGGCCAGGCGGTTCGTCCTGAGGTCGACGGCCGCGAACATGCCGCGACCCTGAATTCCCGAGAAGCCTGCGCCGCCTTTGTTCCACATGCCATCGAAGGTTGGCTTGTCGAAGCCTTTCGTATCGCTGAACGACGTGCCGACGTTGTCTATGGCGCAGATGTACATCAGGTTCGTCGTCGGATCGTAGGAGCTCGGCGGCCAGTTCACCCCCATCTGCGGCCGGTAGACCACCGGCTTGTCCCAGAAGGGGGTGAAAATCCTGCCGCCGTTGATGAGCTCGAACCCTTCCGGCGGGACGTCGATTTCCTGCGGCACGACAGCGTCACCGACGGGATACGGTTGAGTTGCCGCGGTGGCCTGGCGCGGCTCCTGGAGAACTGCCTTCTCGTCGATGCCGAGCAGCGGTTTGCCCGTGACCCGGTCGAGTATGTAAACCCAACCTGTTTTGGGGATCTGTGCCAGTCCTCGGCGGGGTTTCCCGTTCACCTGCGCATCGAACAGGATCACCGGGTTCGGCGAGTCGTAATCCCAGATGTCGTGATGGACCTGCTGGAAGTGCCAGCGATACTTGCCGGTCTTTGCCTCGAGCGCGAGTATCGAGGCACTGAAGAGGTTGTCTCCCGGCCGCACCGAGCCGTTGTAGGTGGCCCCGGCGTTGCCGGTCGAGAAGTAAAGGAGCCCGAGCTCGGGATCGACAGCCGGTGTCTGCCACACCGACGCTCCGCCGTACTTCCATATATCGCTGTTGGCGGGCCACGTGTCGCTGCCGAACTCGCCGGGGGCGGGAACCGTATAGAAGGTCCAACGCGGCTTGCCGGTCTTCGCGTCGAAGGCTTTGATCCGCCCGCGTATGCCCATGTCGGCGCCACCGAGCCCGGAAATGACCATCCCGTCGTAGTACAGCGGGGCGCCGACGATGCTGTATCCCTGCAGGGGATCGTCCGCCTGCGTCGACCAGACGACCTTGCCCGTGCGCTGGTCGAGCGCTACGAGTTTGGCGTCGAGCTGTCCGACGTAGACCTTGCCGTCGCCCAAGCCGAGACCACGGCTGATCCAACCGCAGCAGACGTGGACCCTGGCGGGATCCAACTTGGGTTCGTAGGTCCACAGAATCGTGCCGGTCTTGACGTCCAGAGCGAAGACGTCGTCGTTACCGGTCACCGTGTAGAGCACGCCGTCATACATGAGCGGCTGTGCCTGGCCGGAGTATTGCGCGCCGATTCCGGAACCGTTGAGATGCGTGCGCCACACCGCCTTCAGGTTTTTGACGTTGTCGCGGTTGATCGCCGTCAACGGTGAGTAGCGCTGGTTGTAGAGATTCCCGCCGTTGGTCAACCAGCCGTTGGTAGGGGGCGCCAGCAGCTGCTGGGCGGTGAAGGCGGGCGCAGGTCTGATCGGTGTTGTCGGCGCAGCGGGCGGTGTTTGCGCGGCCAGCGGCAGGGTGCTTGAAAGCAGGAGGGCGGACAGGAATGCCGTCGCACCACTAAGGGTTGGCCGTCTGGTGAGAGTCCGGCTCGCGGCGGCCTGCGCCCTAGAATCTACTTCGTACGACTTCCTCACCCGGTCCGCCCTCATGGTTAAGTCCCGGCGCGCCGCACGGCGGCAGGCGTGTGGCCTGACATCATGCGGCGCCGGGGCTGAACGATCAGTCTAGTACTTCGAGATCCGCGTTTCCTGCGAAGTCATGAACTCCAGCAGCGCGGGTTTGCCGGCCTGCGTCTGCGCGATGCCGCGCTTGATGGCCGGGATGATTTCCGCCGTGGTGGTGATCCGTTCGCCGTAGCCGCCGAAGGCCCGCGCCATCGCCGCATAATCGCCGGAGATGTCCGTGGCGCGATACTTCTGAGTCGCATTCGGCATGACCGCGAGCTCGATGGCCATGGACGAATTGTTGAGCAGGATGGAGAGGATTGGCAGGCGCTCGCGCACGGCCGTCTCGAAATCCGTACCGGTGAAGCCGATCGCCGCGTCGCCCCACACGTTGATGCACAGCTTGTCGGGATGGACGAGCTTGGCACCCATCGCGAGTCCGAGGCCGTAGCCGAGCTGTGTGGTCTTGCCCCAGCCGATGTACGAGAGCGGCGTCTTCGATTTCCAGAAGGGCATGAGCTGGTCGCGGGGGCTGCCGGCGTCGTGCGTGATGATGGTCTCGGCGACGTTGACCGTGTGTTGCAGATCCCAAAGGACGCGATAAGGCGTGAGAGGCTGCTCGTCGGAGGTGAGCCGGGGCAGCCACTCCTTCATGAATTCCGCGGTGACGGTCTCGATTTCACCCGTGACGGCGGTCCAATCGCGCTTTGCGGTGACGCGATTGCGAACGGCGGCGAGCAATGCCTGCAGAGTCAGCTTCGCATCGCCGACCAGCGCGTACTGCACGGGGACGCTCTTGTTGATGTCGACCGGGTCGAGCGTCGAATGAATGACCGTCTTGCCCAGGGGCATGGCGCTCGCGAAGGGCGACTCGGAGAAGCTGCAGCCGATGCCGAAGATTACGTCGGAGTTGCGCAGGAAGTGCGGTACGGTTTTTGGGTGGGCGTTGCCGCCCGAGCCCAACGCCAACGGGTGGGTCTCGTCGAAAGAGCTCTTGCCCGGCAGGCTGGTGCACACCGGTATCGCGAGCAGCTCCGCCAGTTCCTGCAGCTCGTTATAAGCCTCCGCCCAGTGTACGCCCTGTCCGGCGTAGATCACGGGCCGCTTCGCCGCGATGAGCACGCCCGCGACCTTGACCACATCCTCGGGATCCGGACCGGAGCGTGTTCGCACGACGGGCGTGTAGTTCAGCGGCTCCGGAACCTCGTCGTCCCACGCATCGTGAGGAACCTCGATGACCACCGGCTGCGGCCGCCCGTTACGCAGCTGCGTGAACGCGCGGCGGAAAATATTCGGGACTTCGGCGCCGATCGTGACCGGCTCGGCGTGCTTCGACACGCCGGCCATCTGCTTGACCGAGTTGAAGTTGAAAGGCACGTGCGCGAGGCGTCGCGGGTAACCGGCGGGCACCACCAGCACCGGGACAGAATCGCCGTACGCCTGTGCAACGCCGCCGTAGGCGTTTTCGGCGCCCGGACCGTGCTGCATGCAGAACGTGCCCATCAGCTTGCCACGCGTCATGCGCGACACGGCATCCGCCATGTGCAGGCCGATGCGCTCCTGGCGAACGATGATGACGCGGATGTCCGCCGTCGCGGCCGCCTCCAGCAATTGGTTGCGGGGATATCCAAACAGGACCTCGACACCCTCGCGCTTCAGGATCTCCGCAATAGCGGCAGAAGTTTTCACTCTAGACTCTCCGATGACATCGTCGACGTCCGCCTGCGCAAGCGCTGCGGACATTTCTTAAGTTTTCCGAATTTGTTTGCGTCAATGCAAAACTATGCCTGCCCGGCGGCCGGCGGGCAGCCCCTCGTCAGCCAAAGGATTTTCACTGCGCAGGAAAAGATGTCGCGGGGGCGCCGGCAGCGGCTCCCGAGCGATCCTGCAGGATGCGACCGTCGTAACGATGCAGGAAGAAAGATCCGATCAGCGTCAGGGCCGCGCAGAAGCACATGAAATATGCGGGCCCGACCGGCGACCCGGTTTTCGCCACGAGCAGCGTTGCGGCCAGCGGTGCGATGCCGCTGAAAATCGAAAAAGCGAGATTGAACGACACGGCTACGCCGCTGAAGCGGATGCGCGTCGGAAACAGGTCGGCCGCGACGCCGCTCATCGGCCCGTTGACGAGCGACGCTGCGAGTCCCGCGAGCGCAAACAGCGGAATCAGCCCCATCGTGTGATTTGCGGCGGTCGTGAAAAACGGGACGCTCAACGCCAGCAGCGCGACCGCGCCCGCGCCGAGGATCCAACGTCGCGGGATGCGATCGCCGAGCCACGCGGCACTCAGCAGGCCCACCGACAGGACGACGAGGCAGACGTTCTGAGCCTCGATGGCCTCCACCGCCGGATATCCCATCACGCGCGGCAGGAAAGCGGGCATGGCGAACAGCAGCCCGTTGAAGCCAGCCGTCGCGATCATGGAGGAGACGCCGATGAGGACCGGTGCGGGATGCGAGCGAAACAGCTCGACGAAGGGGAGTTTGGGGGCCTGCGCAGCGGCGGTGTGCCGCAATTGCTTGAACTCCTGCGTCTCTTCGAGCGACAGCCGCAGCCAGAAGCTGATGAGGCCCAGGAAGCCGCCGAACAGGAACCCGATCCGCCAGCCCCACTGCGCGATCTGCGGCTCGGCCAGCAGCTCGTGCACGACCAGGCTCAGGGCGGAGGCGAGGGCCACCCCCGAATTGACGCAGAAAAAGATGAAGCCGGCGGCGAACCCGGCCGTTCGCGGCGCCGTCTCGACCACGTAGGTGATGGCCCCCGGGAGCTCACCGCCCAGGCAGAATCCCTGCAGGAGGCGCAGGAATACCATGAGCGCGGCGGCACTCGTGCCGATCGCGGCCTGGGTCGGCAGCAGTCCCATGCAGATGGTCGCGAGCGACATCGTCAGAATGGCGATGATGAATACCCGCCGGCGGCCGTACTTGTCGCCGAAGTGGCTGAAAACGACGCCGCCGAGGGGCCGGGCGAGGTACCCCACCGCGAACACCGAGAACGAATACATCAGCGAATTCAGCGGATCGCTCGCCGGGAAGAAGGCCGCCCCGATGTACTGGGCGAACATGCTGTAGATGACGAAATCGTAGAACTCGAGCGCCCCGCCGAGGCTCGAAAGGATGATGACCCGCCATTGCGAGCGTTGTATGCCGGGTGCCCCTGTGGCGGGCCCCACAGCTGTGGTGGTTGCGCGGTCCATCCTCGGCCCCCTTTGCCGCAGGTGTGCGGGATTCAGTTTGGCTGGCGCCGCCAGCGAAGATTAGAGCCGTTACAAAAAAAGCATTTGTGACGGCATGGAAAAGACGAGCGAACGATTATTTCTTCGCCGTCAGTGAATCGCGAATGAGGGACGATCCGCCAGGGCGGCTTCGGACTGCGTTGTCTAGACCGATTCAAAAATGGACGCGCAGGCACGGAAGCATTGACGCACAAGCGAAAAAATACGATCAATGGTCAGGTGAGGGGATTATTCTGCCGTGATTGAACCGGACCGTCGCAGCTTTTTAAAGGCCGCCCTCGTGGGTGCCGCCGGGGTATCGCTTTCGGTGACGGGGAGGGCATTCGGAGGGCCGGCGCCGGACCCGATCGTCGCTACCCAGCTGAGTGACAACCTCGTGCAACTGGCTGGAGCGGGCGCGAATGTAGTGGCGCTGACGGGACCCGATGGGGTTCTGCTCGTGGACGGCGGCCTCCAGGAGCGCTCAGGCGACCTCCTGAAAGCCGTCGCGAAGCTGCCCGGTGGACGCCACGTTCACACCCTCTTCAATACGCATTGGCACTGGAACCACACCGGCTCGAACGAGCGGCTGGCGAAGGACAAGGTCAAGATCGTCGCGCACGAGAATACCAAGTTGTGGCTCGGCGCAGACTTCTACGTCGACTGGGAAGATCGGCATTACAAGCCGCGGCCCAAGGCGGCGTGGCCTACCGAGACTTTCTACACGTCGGGAAAACTTACAGCGGGAAACGAGGAGGTCGTGTACGGCTACCTGCCGCGGGCTCACACTGACGGCGACATCTACGTGTTCTTTCCGAAAGCGAACGTGTTGGTCGCCGGAGATCTTGTTTCCGTTGGAAAATACCCAACCCTCGACTACTGCACGGGCGGTTGGATCGGGGGCATGACGGACGCATCCAAGGCTCTTCTCGAGGTCGCTAACGCACAGACGAAAATCGTGCCCGGTCTGGGTCCCGTGCAGACGCGTGCCGATTTGCAGGCGCAATACGACATGTTGTCCACCATGAAAGACCGGCTCATCGGCCTGCTGAAGAAAGGCATGGGTACCGATGACCTGATCGCGAATCCACCGACGCAGGAGTTCGATGCGAAGTGGGGCGATCCCAAACTGTTTCTCGCCAATGCGTACCGCGGCCTGTGGGGCCACGTGCGCGAGTTGGGCGGGATCGTCTAGAGCGAGGGGCTCAATGCTGAATGATTGGATTGCGAGGGGGCGACACACCGCCGGAACGCATACCGCGGTACGGTCTGCTGCGGCGCGGGTGACGAAGCGTGGGACGCGCCTGCATCCGGTCGGCCTGTCGTGCCTGATTGCTGCGGGGCTCGCTCTCGGCGCTGGCGGCGTTACGGCGCTCGCGACCGAGGCGACCACACAAAAGTCGGAGCCCGCCGCGCAGCCCGGTTCACAGCAGCCCGGCACACCCGGCGCACAGACCGGCACTCCGCAGACCGCGCCGTCCGGCGCGCAGACGAATGGCACCGAGAACCCGCACAGCGACCCAAACAACAAGTGGGGTTTCTTCGAGCAGTACTGCGAGAAGTGTCACAACTCCACGGACTGGGCGGGCGGAGTGGCCTACGACACCATGAGCCAGGACAGCATCGCGGACGATGCGAAGGTGTTGGAAGGAGCAGTACGCAAACTGCGTGGCCGGCTCATGCCGCCGCCGGGCAAGCCGCAACCGGACCAGAAGACGATCGACTCGATGGTGGGGTGGCTGGAGACGAACCTCGATCAGGCCGGCGCCGCCCATCCCGATCCGGGCAACGTCGTGCTGCACCGTTTGAATCGAACCGAGTATGCGCGCGAGATCAAGAATCTCCTCGGACTCAATATCGACGCCGCGGCGCTGCTGCCCCGGGACACCAAAGGCGACGGCGGTTTCGACAACGTCGCCAGCGTGCTCAAGGTGTCGCCGTCGTTTCTCGACCAATACATCGTTGCGGCTCACGACGTGAGCGTCCAGTCCATCGGCAACCCCGCCGCGTCGGTCTCGAGCACGACCTACCGTTCTTCGCCTGAGAACAGCCAGGAAGCGCACCTGGAAGGCTTGCCGCTCGGGACGCGGGGCGGAATGCTCGTCGAGCATCTTTTCCCGGCCGACGGCGACTACACGTTCAATCTCAATCAGAGCGGCGGCTTCGGCGGCGGCTACATCGCCGGTCTCGACAGCGCCCACAAGCTCATCATGACCCTCGATGGCGTGCAGGTCTTCGAAACGCAGCTCGGCGGCGCGGACGATCTCAAGTCGGTCGACCAGAAACAGGCGCCCGCGGTAAAAGCCATTCGCTCGCGCTTCGAGAACATCCACGCGAACGTGAAGGCGGGGCCCCACAAGATCGGTGTGACTTTCGTCGCCCGCTCCTTCGCGGAGTCCGACGATACGCTCGAGCCGCTCGGCGCCAACGGCAACCTGCCGCGCGTCCCGGGCGTATTCGGCATCGAAGTGATTGGGCCCAACAAGGCGACCGGGATCAGCGCTACGCCGAGCCGGGCAAAGGTGCTCATCTGCCGTCCCGCCAATGAGAGCGAGGAGCTCCCCTGCGCGCAGCTGATCATTGCCAACCTCGCGCGCCACGCGTATCGGCGCCCGGTGGATGACACCGATCTGGCTGCCCCACTGCGGTTCTACAAGGCGGGCCGGCAACAGCACGGTTTCGATGCCGGCATCCAGCAGGCC
>JAQGOG010000181.1 GCA_028293765.1 Gammaproteobacteria bacterium | reverse complement strand
GGTGGGGCTATTGATGGCTTTCAAGTTTGGGGCACCGGAGTTCGGCTCCGGCGCATGGTTGACGTTCGGACGGCTGCGGCCTATCCATACCAATGCGACGTTTTACGGATTCGCCAGCATCGCCTTGGTCGGATTGGGGTATTACGTTGCTGCGCGCAGCAGCGGGGCGAAGCTATACAGCGCCACGCTGGCCTGGATCGGTCTGGCGCTCTTCAATCTGGCTGCACTCCTTGGCACTATCGCGCTGGACCTGGGCTACAACGATGGGAATCTCGAATACCGCGAATGGCCCTGGTGGATCCGGTTGATCTTTCTGGCTGCCCTGGTGGTGACAGCGTGGAACCTCATCGGCACGGTCGCACGGCGCAGCAATGAAGACATTTACTTGTCCAACTGGTACATCATCGGCGGCACGCTGTGGACCTGCATCATCGCGGTCGTGGCCGTTGTGCCATGGTACCAGTATGGACTCGGTCAGGTGGCGGTGTCCGGTTTCTACATGCACAACGCGGTGGGCATGTGGTTCACACCGCTGGCGTTGGGCACGATCTATTACGCGTTACCAAAGTTGCTGAACCGACCGATCTACTCCTATGCGCTTGGCGTCTTCGCGTTCTGGACCAACCTGTTGTTTTACCCGATCATCGGTGCGCATCATTTCTTGTTTAGCCCGCTGCCCTGGTGGCTCCAGACGATCGCCATCGTGTTCAGTGTCGCGATGCTGGTACCGGTCTGGGGCGGCAGCAGCAACTTCCTGCTGACCATGCGCGGCCACACGCGCGATATGATCCATTCGTATCCGCTCATGTTCATTTTCGTCGCCGTAATGAGCTACCTGATCGGTTCCACGCAGGGCACGCTCGAAGCGTTCCGTTCGCTGCAAGAAATGTGGCACCTGACCAATTTCACGGTGGGTCATTCCCACCTGACCATGTACGGCATTATCGCATTCGCGATATGGGGCGGCGTTTACGCCCTACTGCCGTTGGCGACCGGCAAGCAGGCAGGCCAACTGGGCATGGCGCTGCATTTCTGGACGGCGCTGGTCGGCTGTTTCATCTACGTCATGTCGCTATCCATCGGCGGCACCATCCAGGGACTGGACTGGGTGCACGGATTGCCATTTATCCAGTCGGTGGTCGACATGCAGAGTTACTACGTCTGGCGCGGCGTGGGTGGTTCTCTCATGTTCGTAAGCCATATCGTGTTTGGCTGGAACGTGTGGCGCATGTGCTATGGGCCGAGTGCGGCCATATCGCCGTTGGAGTCGTTGCGTGCCGAGGAGACCGTGGCGTGAACAAGCTGGTGCTGATTGCGGGAGGATCGACGTTGGTCTACGCCTGCCTCGCGTGGATGATGGCCGTACTGCCCGGTGTCGAATTGTCAAAGGTACCGGCCGGCCCTGGCGTGCAGCCGCTGACCGCACTGCAATCCGAGGGACGCGAGGTGTACGTGGCCAATGGGTGCAGCTACTGTCACACCCAGCAGGTGCGTCCACTGAACGAGGACAAGGTGTTTGGACGCCCGTCCGCTGAGGGTGATTTCACATACCAGACGCCGGAGCTGCTCGGTTCCGAGCGCACCGGTCCCGATCTCACCAATATCGGCATGCGCCAGCCGAGTTCGGTATGGCAGTACATTCATCTGTATAACCCGCGGGCCGTGGTATCCGAATCGATCATGCCGTCGTTTAACTGGATGTTCGACGTAATCCATCAAGCGCCTGCCGGCGTGACTTCCGTTCCATTGCCAAAAGGCTACGCCCCGGCGCACGGCGTGGTGGTACCCTCACACGAGGCGCAGGCATTGATCGCCTATCTGGCTTCATTAAAACAACCGCCAGTGTCGGAGGCCGAGGCGGCCAGTGGCGACCAGGCGATGGCCGACATGGCCAGCCCAACAACCAGGACGAGTGCGCCAGCATCTGCGAACCTTGCGCCGCCGGTGGGCGGCTACGACGCGGCTAAGGGTGCCGCCTTGTTCACCGCTAACTGTTCGGCCTGCCACCAGGCCAGCGGCGAAGGCTTACCGGGCGCCTTCCCGTCGCTCAAGGGTGACGCCGTGGTCAACAACGACGACGCCACGAAGCACATCCACGTGGTCCTGAACGGTCTGCACGATGCCAAGGTGGGTGGCGTGGTCTACGGCAGTGCCATGCCACCGTTTGCCGGCTCGCTCAGCGACGTCGAAGTTGCCGATATCATCGATTACGAGCGCAGTTCGTGGGGCAACCACGGCAAGCCAGTAATCGCTGCGCAGGTGACTGCTGAACGGGGAAAAGCAAAATGAAATCACACTCGCTAAAGTGGGTACTCACGAGACGGAGGTGGCTGTGCATCATCATCTGATCGGTCCGTTCTGGGGAAACGTCATTGTTATTGGACTCGCAGTCGCGACTACCGTGGCGTGCTTCGTGGCGATGTTTCGAATGCTGTGGCGCCCAGGCGAGACCGACCCCCGTCATCCCAAACACGCGGTGCTGCGCCATGACCGCTGAGACACCGAGCATGGACTGCAAACCGCATGTCAGGGTCTATTTGGATGACAACCCGGAGCCGATCGTCGACCGCGAGCTCCCGACCGATATTACACTCGACACGGTGGGTCTGGCAGACGGCGCGCATCGCCTGGTGATCCGTGCCGAGGGGCAGAACGGGCGGGAGGGCGTTGAGGAAGTTCCGTTCGTCGTGCACAACGGCCCGGGCATCATCGTCTCGGGCCTGCGGCCCAACTCCATACGCAATGGCAAAGTACGCTTCACGGTGGATGCCTTCAGTACCGACGATCCGTTCGACCCTCGCCGCGCGGAGGCACGCTCGTCCATCCCGGTATGGGTGTGGGTGATGTCGCTGTTCGTCGTGGCTTGGGCCGTGTGGTATGCCGCTCGCATGTGGGACGTGCCGGCGCCATTCGCGCACTCGCCGACCTACAGTCATGAAGCAGCGTCCGAAGCACGGCCGGAGAAGTAGCTATCCCCGCAAGTGCCTTCTTCGACAAAGGTGTGAGAGAAGCACAGCGCGTGCAGACTGATGGTGTCGACGTGCGCGTCGCCCGCCTGGATCAGGATTCGGAGAGCATCGAGGCGAGCATCGCTGCTGGCATCGGCCGCGAAGGCATTCGAGGGTGAATGCAAGACTAACGTGATCTGCGAGTAGGTACTCTTTATCGAGACAAGGAGATTGGCGCTCGTGGTCGAATCTGCGATTGGAATCCTGACGGACTGATTCCTACGAACTTGCGAAACATGCGGGAGAAATGACTCGGATTCTGAAAACCAGCGTCCAGTGCCGCTTCAATGACGTTGCACTTCGGGTCACGGAGGCGTTCTTTGGCGCGCTCGATTCGCCGCCGGAGTATGTACTGGTGCGGAGCGCTGCCCGTGCTTTGTTTGAACAGCTCGGCAAAGTAGTGCGCACTCATGCCGGCGATCACGGCGAGTTGCGACAGACTGAGATCGTCACTCAGATTGTCGCCAATGTGATCAAGCACACGCTTGAGGCGATACCGTGGCAGACCGTCTCTATAGATCACCGGAGCGTACTGTCTTACGGCGTATCGACTCAACAGATACACCGCCAACGCATTGGCCAGGGATTCGCCGTAGAGCCGCCCCGCAGGCGAGCCCGCATCGAGATCGGCCCGCAGGGCAAGCAGCACGGCCATGATATTGGGGTCGGTCAAATTCCAGTGTTCGGTCAGCTCTATATGGCGCTCGTGAGCCGTTTCGTCCAGTGCGTTCACCAACAGGGTTGGATGGATCGCCGCGGCGATGCGGTGTGTTGGCCCGCTCCATCTGAGCTCATCGACCGTACCTCGAGGAAGGATGAACGTGGTCCCGGGATTTGCACTGAACTGGAGCGTCTTCCCTCGTGTGAGCACTTCATACTCGACCGACCCCTGCAGCACCACGTGCAGGAAATTCTCGACGTGCTCGTGCCGGGATATGACGCAGGCGGGAACAGAGTATTCCTCGAGAGCAACCCCTGACCACCGCGCCGGAGTGCTCGACAGCGTCGGGTGAGCATGCAGCAACGGCTCGACTCGCCCTTGACGCCGTACCTCGACCCCGGAGAGGACGAGGTGACTCGTCGACGAACTCTGTGTTACGCGTCGCGGCGCTTGTGGATGATCGGCGGCGGGCACAGCGGCCATGCGTTCCCCTGAGGAGGTGTGCGCCCGACCCTAGACGCGTGGGCAATCTTACTCCGACATCTGCGCACGTCCGGTATAGTTTTTGCTGCTTTACTCACGCACAGCCTACGGCCGCGTCGACCAAAGAGTCTCCACGGCTAGTGAGCGCGGCTGATCTGACGAGTCCACGTCTGAGCCGTAAGTGCAGGCCCGGATTCGCCCTGGAGATTCGCGCTGTCCCGTTGCGCGCAGTACTGCTACGAAGCTTCAGTCGGATATCACCTTGCGAACGGATCGAGACATGAAAACTACGCACGAGCGCGTAACCGCCAAAACGGTGTCGCACACGGCAACACCGGAGTGCGCAGCGGGTGTCGAAGATGCATCTGCTCGTATACTTGCCGGCCGCGGCGAGCTGGGTTTTGAAGCACTGATCTTTGATGTCGACGGGACACTTGCCGAAACCGAAGAGATTCGTCGTCAAGCGTTCAACGAGGCCTTCCGCGCGTACGGCCTCGACTGGAGCTGGTCTCCCGAACTTTACCTCGAGCTGCTGCAGGTTATAGGCGGGAAGCAGCGCCTCGATGCCTACATCGCCGGGCTGCAGGTTACGGCACGGGAGAAAGAGCGCGTGATGCGCCTCGTCCCTGAGATTCACGGCACGAAAAACAGACTCTACCAGCAGTTCGTGGAACTCGGCCTCCTCCGTCCGCGCGCGGGAGTGCGCCGTCTCCTGATCGAAGCGCGTACTGCCGGAATCCACCTCGCCGTTGCTTCCACGACGTCGCCCGAGAATTTCGACTCGCTGATCACGGCCAGCTTCGGACCAGAGGCCCTACGCTGGTTCAGCGCCATCGTCACCGGCGATGTCGTCTTGAGGCAGAAGCCCTCCCCCGATGTCTACAACGTGGCGTTGGCAAAGTTGGGTGTCCCGGCCCAGCGCGCGATCGCATTCGAGGACTCGGCGATCGGTGTACAGGCAGCCAAGGCGGCCGGCCTCTTCACGGTGGCAACCCCGAGCGTGTGGACCACGGCGCAGGACTTTGCCGCCGCCGATCTGATTCTTCCCTCCCTGGGTGATCCCGAGGAGCCGCTGGATCCCGCCGACGAGCGGCGGATTGGTGCGAAATACCTTGGCCTCGAGCAGCTGGCAGCATTTCACTTCGCAGTGCTGCGGGCGGCCGGAGGAAGTGTGTCGACGGAATAAACTGGATCAAGTGGACAGAACCTGCACGCAGATTCTGGCTCGAAGGATGTCCGCCGCGCGGCACGGCGCACATTCGATTTGACTCGGAAGATCTGCACACATTCTGCTTTTTAGAACGGATTCGCTCCAAGCAGGCGGATAGCGTCTGCGTCTGAGTGCTGCATCGTCTCACGCAGCGAGCGAAGACCACACCATGCGCGAACTAACCATTACCCGCGCCGTCATATCACGCCACAGCTTCCTGATCCAAAGCCGCGCATACTGCGGCCTATCCAGGAGCGACTGGACCCTAGCCCCAGGTCAAGTGCCCCCTTTGGGTGCACACATCGTTACACCACGTTTAGGCTATACCCATCACGGTATCTTCGTGGGTCGCGGCAACGTCGTGCAATACGGAGGTCTCGCTCGCGGCCTGCGTAGAGCGCCGGTTGCAGTGGATCAATCGACGGCTGCGATGCTCGATCACCACAAACACATATAGCAGACGGAATGTCGCGGTCACGGCGACGAAGAAATCGCAGGCAATAATCCCCTGGGCGTGCAAACGTAGAAAGGTCGACCAGCGTAAATCGCCTCTCGGCCAGGACGAATACACGGTTGCAGCCGATGTCCGCTTCGTGTTCAAAGCGTTCGAATCAAGCGCGCTTGCAAGGGGAGTCCATACATGGACAATACGACCATCATCAAAGCGCGCACCAAACGCAGGCA
>JAQGOG010000048.1 GCA_028293765.1 Gammaproteobacteria bacterium | reverse complement strand
ATGGATCGCCGGTGATAACATTAGTTCGGTTTGTTCGGCGTGACTGGAAAGTGAGCACCGGACTTTGAAAAGTTATATTGGAAGTATGCGTACGGATAGCTGTAATCGTGCCCGGGCGTCGCGGTCTTGAGGAAGTTCCCGGCGAACAGGCGAGCGTAACCAAAGCCAAAGTTCAATCCCAGGCCCCACTGGTATTCGGCGACCAGATCAAGCTCGTTGCCGATGTGCGGGCTCGCGCCAGGATGTGCGGGGACTGCAATGGCTCCGCTGCTGCCGTAGAGGTTGTCATGCGAAGTCGCCAGCCAGTAGCCTTCGAATGCCTGTTTGAGCTTCCATCTTGCGTTGGGTTGTTCTTCTACGCTGACCCGGAACTGCACGAGGTTCCGGCGGCCCACCTGATCGGCGAACCCGTATTTGTCATGATTGGAAGGATAGAGCTGATCAAACGTATTCCACTGATGTCCCGCCGGATTCTTCGTTCCGGAGGCGTAGTTACCTTCAATCAGCACTCGTGGCTTCGCGGCCGCCTTGGGAAACGTTCTCCCAACGCCGGCATAGCCTGCCCATGCATTTATCGTCGATGAGCCGAGCGAACCCGTCTGCCAGTCAAATTCTGAGTCGTAGTCCAGGTCAGCGGGCAGTGTACCGTTCCAGTGCAAGCCAAGGGTGACTTCACTCAGGTGCCCGCGGGCGAGCGTTTCCGAAAGAACAGAGCTTGAGGGCGCGAGTCGCCAGAGGACGTACGGCTCGAAGGTTGCCTTCGGGACAATGTTCGCAAGGCTTCCGTAGACTCCGTACAGGTTGTTGCCCGGGAGTGCATTGTGTAAATCATTATTGTCTCCCGGAACTACGGAAGTGGCGAACATGCTGACTTTGTAGTTCGAGCGATGAAGGTCGACTCGCGCGACGTTGAAAGTGCGGCCGACGTTGAGCCAGTTGGATGGCCCGATCACGCGCTCGTCGCCGAAGAGCAGCACCTGCCGCCCCGCCAGGACATCCCCCCAACCTTTTGTGGAATTGCCGACCTGAACATACCCTTCCCAGAGGGTCCACGTGTCCTGGAAAGGGTTGCCGCTAGGTATGTGGTGATTGAAAAAGATGCGAGCATCCTGTAGGGCACCTCGGAAGCGCAGCCACGGCTTTGGCTGAATCGTTACATTCAGCCGCAAGCGTTGCAGCATGTAAAAATCGCTACTGCCGGTGTAGCCGATCCCTGACGGAGCCTCGAGACGATTCCGGTACTGGCCACCGATGTGGAGCCAACTGGGGAGAGACTGGTCGAGCTTGGCGATCGGAAAGAGCCAGTCGGGCGGATCATGTTTGTCTGGCGGATTGGGTGAGGCACCGAGCTCGCGGCCTACACTCGAATCAGACGCCTCTTGAGCTTTGACCCGTCCTGGACCGGCGGTCACACCGATCAAGAAGACCAGCACCAGCGCGAGGTATGTTTTCATGATCGGAGTCTCTACACCACGAATCCACCAATGCCCAGTTACGGCTCATATGTCAACGGCGGTCGAAAACTATTCATTCGTGGCGCTCGAAAATTGCACAGTGAGCCTTAGGGCAGCGAACCTCAATGCGCCGGCGGCAGCGCGGTCCGAGCTTGACTGGTAGCTGTTGCTTCGGATCTTGACCCCGTGGCAGTGATGCATGCTCTTTCTCCCTCCCATCTCACGCGCGTTCGCTCATTTTCCGGGCTAGACCGAGCAGGGGAAGTTGATGTGACGAAACTGAGATCCAGCACAAGTCGTACGCGGGTTGATGTCGGCGACGAGATCGCCGGTCGGCGTCCGCTCGCGATCGTAGATCGCCGGTGCGACGCTTTGCACTCGACCGTACAGGACTCGGGACTCCCCCATCAGCCGCACTGAGACGCGGTCACCCACGTGAATATGCGGCAGCTTGGTCTCCTCGAAGTAACCGTCCACGTACAGGCTGTCGGCATCGTTGGCGCCGGCGGCCAGCGCTGGCGTAGCCAGCGTTGCTCCGCCGTATCCGCTCATCAACACGATGGGAATGTCGGCGCGCACCAACGCGCACAAGCGGCTCCTGATCGTCCACCAGCAGAATGGTTTGCCCTGCCCCGCGAGGCAGCTCCTCGACCGCAGGGGACGTCTGGCTCGCACGACCGTGGCACGGCAGGAGGACGGTGATGCACTGCCCCGCCCCGGCTCACTCTCAACATCCACCGCTCCGCCCAGATCGCTCACGATGCAGTGCACGAGCGAAAGCCCGAGCCCGCTGCCCGCACGAGTGCTTCGTCGATAACCGCTAACGCCACAGCCACCTGCCCACTGCCGCCCAGGCCTTCCGCCAGGATGGCGGTGAGGATTGCTGCGTGCAGCTTGCCCTTGGCGTTGCTGTGTTCGACGAGTGCCGCCCGCAGAGCCTGAACTCCACGATCAGCCTCCCCACGCTTGATCAGCAATCCGGCCTCGACACCGCGAGCCCAGCTCTCGTAAAAAATGCGCCTTCTTGACCGGCAGTTCGAGCAGCAGCTTCACGCAGCGCTGCGCCTTGACGAGGAAGTGCTGTGCGCCGACCCTGCCAGAGGAACCTGAATTGGCTCTCGAGAAGTGCCACTTTTTACATCCCGGCAAGGCTCGGCAACAGTCGCCTCAGCTTGCGACGTGCGTAGTGCATGCGGGTCTTAACTGTGTTGGATGGACAATTCACAATATGTGCAATCTCCTCGCAGGAGTACCCGAAATGATAGAAGAGTTCGAGCACCGTTCGTTGTTCCTCGGGCAGTCGTACGAGCGCCGCGCCGATCCATTCGCAGACTTCAGTTTCAGACCAAGGCTCGTGCGTCTCTTCGACAAGATCTTGCATTGGTACCTCGGCGGCCAAGCGGCGGCTGCTTCGCCGCAGCATCTTCCTGCTGCGGTGGTAGGCGATGCCCATGATCCAGGTCGAAACTCTGGAAGTCCCCTTGAAATGCGGAGCACATCGCCAGATCGTCCAGAGTGTGTCGTTAGTGATCTCCTCGACCAGTTCGGAGCATCCGGTGATTCGCCGAGTAAAGCGCGCAACGCGCCAGTAATAACGCGAATGAATCGCCCTGAATGCTGCCTCATCACCGGCCACAATGGCGGCAATGAGAGTGCGATCCCGATCGTTTCCGGCATCCGTCCGTAAGATCGACGGTACGTCTGGTCTGATTCCGGCGGTAGCGGATCCAGTTAATGCGCACGGGGTCTGCATGTTGTTGTACTCCGGGGGGTCACACTCTCATTGTTCACATCTTCTCAGCCCTTTCTCCTTGAGTTCTGTCAGGACTTGTTAAATGTAGTTAAGACCCATGAGGTGGGATTTGCTGCGCAAATCGCCCCGTTACCGGAGCGAGCGATTTACCGAAGCACCGGCTCCCGGTCGCCCTCACTCAACATAGTCTCCCATGTCGAATATTTTTTTGTATCATGTCTTTCGAAGGCGTCGTGAGTCGCGGCGAGCACGAGTGCTTCGCTTAGGCTCCAGTTTTGTAGGTGCCTCGATTGCAATCGTCATCGATGGAACCGGGCCTTACCTCATCTGAGCTGGACTTCCACCCTCAAGCGCCAAGATTTATCGAAGCGGACGGCATAACAAACTCAACACCGCTCCCAACATCGCATGCGGAACAAGCAACGTCGCAACCCTGCACTCGCCTTTGTATGTTCGACCTCGGGAGTACCTCTGCCATTGCGGCTACCCCGCTCTCTCGCCCTGCTCTGCCGGGATCTCCGCAGTCAGCTTGGCACGCTCCTCGCGCCGGCTGTTTGTGAACTTCTTCCGGCCTTCCTTCCCAGCTCAACGAGAAGCTGCGCATCGGAAGGCGCACTGTGAAGCGCTACGATCCCCAGCAGACTGCCTTCCTCAACCGACCCAAACTCATTAAGCGATTTTGCGGTCATCCGCGGAAATCTTCTGACCGAAGCGGGCAAGCGCCTGAGCAACGCCTGCACCGTAGGCCGCATCGGCTTTGGTGCAATTGGCGACATGGCGCTCCTGGATGTGTTTGGCAGCTCCGCCGACCTGGCGGGCGGTATTATCGAACAGCGCCTGGCGCTGAGCGGCGTTCATCTTGCGAAAGAGGTCACCCGGCTGCTGATAGTGGTCGTCATCCATACGATGGTCCCAGTGGGCCGCCGGGCCGTCGATCGCCAACGGTGGCTCGTTGAGGTTCGGCTGGTCGGCCCACTCGCCCCGGCTATTGGGGAAATAGGTCGGCGTTCCCCCAAGATTGCCGTCCGTGCGCATCGCCCCGTCGCGGTGATAGCTGTGGAACGGGCACTTCGGCGCGTTGACCGGGATGTGATTGAAGTTGACCCCGAGACGATAGCGCTGGGCGTCGCCGTAGGAGAAGAGCCGCGCCTGCAGCATCTTGTCCGGCGAGAAACTGATGCCCGGCACGATATTGGCTGGGGAGAAGGCGGCCTGCTCAACCTCGGCAAAGACGTTCTCTGGATTGCGATTGAGCTCGAAGAAACCGACCTCGATCAACGGGAACGCCGCCTTGGGCCAAACTTTGGTCAGATCGAACGGGTTGAATGGGAAAGCCTTGGCCTGCGCATCGCTCATCACTTGGATGAACACGGTCCACCGCGGGAAACGGCCGGCCTCGATGCTTTCGAACAGATCGCGCTGATGAGTCTCGCGATCCTTGCCGATCAGCGCCTCGGCCTCTGCATCCGTCAGGTTTTCGATGCCCTGCTGAGTGCGGAAGTGAAACTTCACCCAGATCCGCTCGTCGTTGGCGTTAAGGAAACTGTAGGTGTGGCTGCCGAAGCCATGCATGTGGCGAAAGGTACGCGGGACGCCACGGTCGCTCATCACGATGGTGACCTGGTGCAGAGCCTCGGGGAGCAGAGTCCAGAAGTCCCAGTTGTTATCAGCGCTGCGCATGCCGGTACGCGGATCGCGCTTGATGGCGTGGTTGAGGTCGGGAAAGCGCAGCTGGTCACGGAAAAAGAATACCGGCGTATTGTTGCCCACCACGTCCCAGTTGCCCTCCTCGGTGTAGAACTTCAAGGCGAAGCCGCGGATGTCGCGCTCGGCGTCGGCCGCGCCGCGCTCGCCGGCGACAGTTGAGAAACGGGCGAACATCGGAGTCTGCTTGCCGACCGCGGCGAAAATCTTGGCTTTGGTGTAACGGCTGATGTCATGGGTGACCGTGAACGTCCCATGGGCACCCGAGCCCTTGGCGTGCATGCGCCGCTCGGGGATCACCTCGCGGTCAAAGTGTGCGAGCTTCTCGATCAGCCAGATGTCCTGCAGCAGGGCTGGGCCGCGAGGGCCGGCGGTCTGGATGTTGAGATTGTCGGTGACCGGCGCGCCCGTCGCATGAGTCAGGTGTGGGGGGGTGGGACTCCGTTTCATGGTGTGGCTCCTGGGTGGTTCGGCCTCGCCGATCAAGGTCGAGGGGTCGATTGGAATTGATCGTGGGTGTGTCACTGATGTAGCCGCGGTGGGCACCAAATCACGCCTCGCGGCCATCATCTGCCGATAGTGAGGCGCACATGCGACCAGCGTGCCAGCCTAATTCAGGCCCGCGCACCGGCTACGCCCGCCATCCCCGTACACTCCGCGGCCAACGTTACGGGACGGTTTCCCTGCGCCCGATGCGCGTTACAAATGTAACTTTCGGCCGGTGCAGCGCTGGCCCTGGGCCGTCAGACCGTTAATGTCGGAGACGGCGGCTCTATAGCCTGCTCGGCCGGTAGTGCGAGGTCGGGCGCAGTTATCGCACGCCCGCTGCACACTGGCGTAACCTGGAGCTTTCCCATTCAGGTCGGCGCAAAGGCCGAAGGCTCGCGAGGGTTACGCTTCGCACCTCGCGAAGGCAATTCAGGGCGGGCGCCCCCAGATAGACGACAATCGTGGCTACATCAACGGATGGATTCGCGCAGGCGCAATGTATGGGCGTTGTATTCGAATCGAAACGTGAGGTGCCCGGGTTCCTCCTCCTGATGAGGCGATCTCGGCGCGCATGCCCCAGCGCGATCTGCGGTTGAGACCCACGCCTCCATTCGACCTATCACAACCCGGTGACGATCTTTCGGAACTCCTCTTCCGTGAAGGCGCGGAAAGTCTCGGTCCGCACGTTGCCTGGAGTCGCCAACGACAATGATGCCTTCGCAGCTGTCGCATCATCAGGAGCCTCTGAGATGACCACCGCGTCGTACTGGCCGCAGACCAAGTAAAAATCCTTCAGCTTGGCGCCAATTTTCTCGAACGTCTTGCGAGCGGCGTCGAGTCGGCCCGGACTCTCCTTGATGCTTTCAATTCCCTTTTGGGTGTATCGGAGCAACGAGATGTACGTCGACATGAGCTTCCCTCCTTCAAAGTGAGACCCTGGGTCTTTGTCGCAACCAACCCAGGGCCCTCAGTTGCGACCGCAGCTAAACGATTTCTTCGAAATCGCGTTCAACTTCCTTGCGGCGTGTTATCTCGCGCTCGGGTGCCGGGCGTATCGGTTGTACGTCAGGGCGAGCGCGCACTTCTTCGGGCTTGATCTCCTCGCGCTTCTCCGCTTTCTGTCTCGCCCACGATTTGAAGAATCTCTGGTCGTAGCACATGGCACTCCTCCTTCCGGTGTTCTGTTGTGGGCTCCCTGCGGCTCGAGAATAGCGCTGCGCCGCCGGCGCCCAGCGAGAGGCCCCTGTTGATCCAGGTGCGTCAGCTCTTCTTCGAAGTCATGGCGTAGAAATCAGCGAGCACCGGCTCGACCGCCTCGCTCTTGCACTTCGGACAAGGCGGGTGCGACTTCTCGTGCTCGGTGATGTGCTCCTGACGCTCGAAAATCGTGCCGCATTTCTTGCATCGGAATTCATAGGTAGGCATAGCAGGTGCCTCCAGGCGAGGAACTTGTGCGTGCACGGGTCCGTACACCCGCCACACGCTCCAAGCCGGAGTTCATTGTACGCCCAAAGCTCGCAAGTGGCCGCCCGCCCACGATTCGGCTCAGTTGGCGCCAAAGGTTCAGGACCCGGACAACCGCCATCGATCGAACGTGATCGAGTATCGTAGGAAGACAATCGCGTGCTCAGGCAACGCTTGTTCAAGTGCGATTCCACCACCAGCCGGCACCGAATAGCGCCACCATCGTCAGGGACGCAACCAGCTTGATGATGGTACCGAAGATCAAACCGATCGAAGCGCTCGCGCCCACATGCGTTGAGCGCAGAACGCTGTTGCCAGCGGCGAGTTCACCGAGCACTGCACCGAAAAAGGGGCCGAGCAACAATCCAGGCAGACCAAAGAACAGACCGACTACCGTCCCCAGCAGAGCGCCCCACACCGCCCGTCGGCTGGCCCCCACTCGCTTCGCGCCTAATGCCCCAGCGACCAGATCGATCGTCAGCCCGACTGCGCCGACTAAAGCGATGCCAGCCAACCACCATAGGCCGAGGTGGCGGTATTGATCCACGCGGGCAATGAGCCAAATGCCGGCAAAAATCAACGGAATGCCCGGCAGCGCGGGCACGACTGCGCCGACCAGGCCCGCTACTATCAGCGTCGCGGCGGTGACATACAAAAGAATATCCATTTTTTGCAATGCTATCGTTTCTTCGCACGTTGACGCCATGCAATCAGATCGAAAGCAATTCGAGCGCGTGATCGAGTGAGGAGGGTTGGCGCGTCGCGGATGGCGTGCTGCACGATCGCCGAGCCAAGCCTGCGCGCTGGCACGATCGCAGAACGCGATGACGCCCCCTCTTCCGCCAATGCTTAACGCGCGACGCGGTGACGGGAGATGTGTAATTGTCGCCTGATCGGCTGTGGCGCCTGACGAGGGGTAAGCTGGTCCGCAAATCCGATCCCTACGTCATGACCTGCCAGGTGAGTGGCGGCAATATGTCGCGGTTGCCGCGGGTGGGAACTTCCAGCTGACGTATGCCTACGGTCATACTGTCGCAATCTTCAAGCTGCTCTGCACGGCAGCTACGAGGCAGAAAGCGAGTCCGACGGGATGATCGGGCCGAATCTCATTTCAATTGAAATGCGCGCTGAACACCCTGAAATGATTCAGTGACCTGTAGCCCCGATGCTTGATCTTAGTTATGAGATCGCTGGATCGCCGGCAGACCGTGTTGACAGTTTTCGGCAAATGCGCACCTTTCAGCCTCCCCCGCGGCTCGCGTGCGTAGAGCCGGGGCTCTTTGTCGCTGGAGTGCCACCATCTTCCCATTCTCTCCACATTGCCCGCGTCGCAGGGCGTCGCGTCGGAAGCCCAGAAGCGTTTGGTCGTCGGAACGCGAACGCTAGAGGTAGGTGGCCGCGCAACGCGAGTCTATAGGCTCATCGGCCCGGATGGACGCCCGGGCCTCCCGCTGCGGAAGCGTGAGCGGTGTCGATCTGGTAAATCAGAGCGGCCAGCAGACCCTCGTCCACTGGCACGGCCAGTCGCCGCCACCATGGACGCAGGAAGGAAGGCCAGCTGAGACAAGATGGTCGCGGTGCTACATACAACTTGGAATCTATCAATGGCAACGACAGTCACCTTCAAGCGCCCTGACGGACAAATTATTAAGGGCTACTTGGCCGAACCAGAGCACACTGCCGGTGCTGCGGCAGTCGTCGTCATCCAGGAATGGTGGGGGGTCAACGAACAAATCCGCGGCGTCGCCGACCGTCTGGCGAGCGCAGGTTACATCGCGCTCGTGCCCGACCTCTACCGCGGCAAGGCGACGGTTGAGGCCGAAGAAGCGCATCACTTGATGACGGGTCTGAACTTCGGTGATGCAGCCTCGCAGGATGTTCGTGGGGCCGTCCAGTTCCTGAAGAATCGCAGCGGCAAGGTCGGGGTAACCGGCTTTTGCATGGGGGGTGCGTTGACGCTGCTGGCCCTGTGCATGTCCCCCGAGATTGACGCCGGCGTGGTCTGGTACGGTTGCCCACCGCTGGAGTACATCGACGCAACCAAGATCCGGGTGCCGCTTCAGGGGCATTGGGCCACGCAAGACGAGTTCTTTCCCATTGCCACCATCGATCCACTGCAGGACAAACTGAGCGAAGCCGGCGTGACCTTCGACTTCCACCGCTACCTCGCACACCATGCCTTTGCCAACGAGACCGCCGTCGGGCCGGGGCGCATCCCACAAACCCAGTTCGACCCCGTCTGGTCACAGCAAGCGTGGGATCGCGCTTTCAGCTTCTTCGGCCGCTGGCTCAGATAACACCGATAGGCGGCCACTCGCCGCAGAGCACGTGAAACTCGCGACCGCAACGCGAGCGGCTACTTCACGGAGGCGGACGGAACGACCTCAATATCCTGAGTGAAATGGTTCGCTTTGGCGCGCGGTACCCTATAAAAGAGCGCGTTGAGGGCAGCTACATCACTCAGAAAAGCGAGCGGATGTAACGCGCGCAGGCCGCAGGGGTCATCGACGTGCTCCGCAAACCGCTCATTCGCCGCGATATCGGTGACCCGGTCGCGCGGGCGCTGCAGGCGCGCAACTAGTCCCGAAACGGCATGCCGTGAAGTGGATTTTCGTCAGGCCGATGATCGGCGCTGCTCATCGAGAGGGTCGGTGCCGCTTTCAGATTCGCCCTCGAACCAGCTCACGGCGCACTCCCATCGCGCCATGTGCAGCGAATCACCCGGCAGGCTGGGCCAACTTGCCCGTTGCCGCGGCTTCCTTTTGACGTGCCTCACGACCGGGAAGTAAGCGGGCGGAATTCAGGATAAACGTCATTTCCGAGGCCACGTGGATGAAGGCCGCCAGCAGGGGGTTGAGCAGCCCGAAAGCCGCCAGCCCGATGCCCAAGATATCCACCCCGATCGTGCCCACAAAGTTGGCCCAAATGATCCGGCGCGTGCGACGCGCCACCGCCACCGTTTCGGCAAATCTCAACAGGTCATTGCCCAGCAACACGACGTCGGCGCTCTCTCGAGCCACATCCGTGCCCGAGCCCATCGCGACCCCTACGTGAGCTTCAATTAATGCCGGTGCATCGTTGATGCCATCGCCGACCATCGCCACGGTGCGCCCCTGATCGACCCATTCTTTGACGCGACGGCGCTTGTCCTCCGGCAACAGATCGGCTGCAAATTCTGAAATCCCGAGCTGTGTGGCGATGACCTGCGCCACCGCCCGCGCATCGCCGGTCAAGAGAATGGTTTTGATTCCCAGCGCCTGGATGGCCCGGACGGCCTGGGCGGCTTCCGCGCGAACGTTATCGGCAATGACGACTGCGCCCAGTAACCTGCCGTCCCGCGCCACGAGCACCTCGGACGCCTCGGGATGCTGAGCTAGCAGATCGGTCGGAATGCCAATGCCGTGCGCGCGCATCAAAACCTGATTGCCCACCAAAACACGTCTGCCGTCCACGACGGCATCGATGCCGCGACCGGGGGTATACGCAAAGCTCTCCGGCTCGCGCACAGTCCGTCCGAGTGTTCGGGCGTGCGCAACGATGGTCTTGCCCAACGGGTGCTCGGATCGCAGTTCGGCCGCGGCGGCGGCATCCAGAAGTGCGAGCTCGTCTGCGCCGCCCACCGGAATGAGCGCGCGCACTTCGGGCCGCCCGTAAGTGAGAGTACCGGTTTTGTCGAGCACGACGGTGTCAACGCGACCGAGCTGCTCCAGGAAAAGTCCGCCCTTGATGATGGCGCCGGCGCGCGCCGCCCGGCCGATGGCGCCTAAAATCGCGAGCGGCGTGCCGGCGGCGATGCCACAGGCCCCCGCCACGATCACAACTGAAATCGTCGAGCGGATGTCGCGGGTAAGCACGTACGTCAACACGGCGGCGCCCAACGCGAAATAGACCAGATACCCTGCCAGGCGATCGGCCAGGCGCTGCACCGGCGCGCGCGAGCGCTCCGCCTGCTCCACCGCTTCGATGATTTTTCCGTAACTGGTATCGCGGCCGATGCGTTCAGCGCGAATCTCCAGAGCCCCAGATTGGTTGATGGAGCCGGCGAATACGGCAGCCCCGGACGTCTTCTCCAGGGGCAGGGACTCTCCCGTAATGCGCGCTTGATCGACGAAAGAGTGGCCGGCGAGCACCGTACCATCCACCGGAATACGGCCGCCCGGATTCACTAATACCGCATCGCCGACCCTCAGCGTATCGGCATCGACCTCCGCGACCGACCCACCGCGGCGGACAGAGACCGCGCGCGGCAGAAAATCGAGTAGATCGCGGATAGCACGCCGACCCCGGGAGACCGTCATTCCCTCGAGGACCTCCGCTATGAGCACGAACAACGTGATCACCAGTGCCGTGAAAAACTCTGAAATCGCCGCCGCAGCAATGATGGCGATGGACATGGAGAGTTCCATCGTCATCCGTTTCGCCAGGAGGTTCTCCAGAGCTTCTCCGAAAATGGGCCAGCCGCCGATCAGCAGGCCCGTCACCCCGATGAGGCTGACGGCCGCCAACGGCTCCCATACATGCCACCCAACACAGGCGGCGGCCACCGCCACGAGGGCGATACGGAGCATCTCTGGCCATTCGAAGGCGTGCTCATGATCGCCGCCATCATGGCCATGGTCGTGATGACCCTCGTGCCCGAGGTGACGCCCGTCCGCCTCCCCGGTGTGCGCATGCCCGTGAGCGGCCGGCACCGCCGTGCGGCAAGCCGCCTGCTCGGCGAGGTCGGGCGCCGTCCCACGATCGTGTTGTGGATTCATCAGTAGTTCCAGCGATTTATTTCAGATACGAGCGGACGACCTCGATCAATTCCTCGGCGCCCCTGGCGCGCTCGGCATTACTCGTAATGGAGGGACTCGCGACATGTGTTCGCACGTGATCCTCGATCACTTCGGTCATGAGTCCATTCATCGCGCCGCGGACCGCGGCGATTTGCTGCAAGACTTCGTTGCAGCCCTTCTCGGTCTCCAGCGCCCTTTCCAGCGCTTCCACTTGCCCGCGGATTCGTCGCACGCGTGCGAGTAATTTGATTTTGTCGCGAACTGTGTGTCCCATATGGATCTCGGTTCCTATACCCTACCGGGGTATAGTAGCTTAGAGTCAATTGTCATCACAATATAATCGCCAACCGGAATTATCTGCCGTGACCCAGTGTGGACAATGCCGGCCGCTCTGCTGCGGTCGCGCGCCGTCTCAGGCGCAGCACCCGATACGCCGCCGGAATGACAAACATCGATAGGAGTGGTGCGGTGAGCATGCCGCCGACCATCGGGGCAGCAATGCGACTCATCACTTCCGAACCTGCACCGCTGCCCCAGAAGATGGGCAAGAGCCCTGCCACGATCACCGCGACCGTCATCGCTTTGGGTCGTACGCGCAATACCGCGCCCTCGCGCAGTGCATCGTCCAGCACGTCCGCCGTGAGCTCAAGGCCCTCTTTCACGCGGGCGCCGATCGCCTGCTTGAGATATAGCAACATCACGACGCCAAATTCAGCGGCGACACCGGCGAGTGCAATGAAGCCCACGCCCGTGGCGACCGAGACGTTGTAATCCTTCAGGTAGAGAAACCAGATTCCGCCGGTCAGCGCAAACGGAAGTGTCCCCATGATGAGCGCGGCTTCATCAAAGCGCCGGAACGTGACATACAGCAGCAGGAAGATGATGACCAGCGTCGCCGGCACGACGAGCTTCAGACGCGCGTTGGCGCGCTCCAGAAATTCGAACTGGCCGGAATAGGAGAGACTCATTCCGGGCTTGAGTTTCACCTGCCGGGCAACAGCCCTTTGCAAGTCGGCCACCGTGGACGCCAGGTCCCGGCCGCGTACATCCACGTACACCCAGCCCGACGGGCGCGCGTTCTCGGTCTTGAGCATCGGAGGACCTTCACTGAGGCGAAGCTGAGCGACGGTCCCGAGTGTGATCTGCTGGCCCGTGGCCGTGAGCATGGATAAATGGCGCAGGTTCTCCACCGAGTCGCGTAACTCCCGCGGGTAGCGGACGCTGATCGGAAAGCGCGCCAGCCCCTCCACCGTCTCGCCAATCGTCTCACCGCCCACCGCGGTAGCGACGATCGATTGCACGTCGGCGATGTTGAGTCCGTAGCGGCCGGCGGCGACACGATCGATCTCGATTTCTACATAGTGCCCCCCCGTGAGGCGTTCAGCGACCGCAGAGCTCACCCCGGGCACGCCTTTGGCGACCTGCTCAATCTGCTGCGCAATCGTATCGATGTCTCCCAAGTCAGTCCCCGCGACCTTCACGCCAATCGGGCTCTTGATACCTGTCGCGAGCATGTCGATGCGGTTCCGGATGGGCGGCACCCAGATATTGGTCAGACCGGGCACCCTGACCGTGCGGTCGAGCTCATCGAGGAGCTTCTCCGGCGTCATCCCAACGCGCCATTGGCTGCGCGGCTTGAATTGAACCGTGGTCTCGAACATCTCCAGCGGCGCGGGATCCGTTGCGGTCTCCGCCCGCCCCGCCTTGCCGAAGACGGTCGATACCTCCGGCACGGTCTTGATGAGCCGATCGGTGATCTGCAGAAGCTCCGACGCTTTGGAGGCCGGTAGCCCCGGCAAGGCAGACGGCATGTACAGCACGTCGCCTTCATTCAGTGGCGGCATGAACTCGCCGCCCAGACGGCTCAATGGCCAGGCGACGGAGGCGAAGAGCAGCGCCGCGCACAGCAGCGTGATCTTCGGATGACGTAGCACGCGGTCGAGTGCCGGACGGTACAGCGCAATCAGACCGCGATTGAGTGGGTTACTCAGTTCCGGGGGTATCTTTCCCCTGATCCAGAAACCCATCAGCACCGGCACCAGCGTGATCGACAGTCCGGCGGCGGCAGCCATGGCGTAAGTCTTGGTGAGCGCGAGCGGGCGGAACAGCCGCCCCTCCTGTGCTTCGAGCGTGAAGACGGGAATGAAGGACAGCGTGATGATCAGGAGGCTGAAGAACAACGCGGGGCCGACCTCCACCGCGGCATCCGTCATGAGCCGCCAGTGAGTGGGACCCGTCAGCAACTCATTCGGATGCGAATGAGTCCAGGCTTCGATCCGCTTGTGGGCGTTCTCGATCATGACCACTGCGGCGTCCACCATGGCGCCGATCGCGATCGCCACGCCACCGAGGGACATGATGTTAGCGCTCACGCCCTGGTAGCGCATGATGAGGAAGGCGGCGAGTACGCCCAACGGCAGAGATATGATCGCCACGAGGGCCGAGCGCAGGTGCCACAGAAACACCGCGCACACGAGTGCCACCACGATGAACTCCTCGACCAGCTTGTGGGTCAGGTTGTCCACCGCGCGATCGATCAGCTGCGAGCGATCGTAAGTGGGGATAATCTCAACCCCCGGCGGAAGGCTCCCCTTCAGCTCGGCGAGCTTCTTGTGGACGGCCGCGATGGTGGCGCGCGCGTTCTTTCCCGAGCGCATCACAATCACACCGCCGGCCACCTCGCCCTCGCCATTGAGCTCGGTCACGCCGCGGCGCATTTCCGGCCCCAACTGCACGGTAGCCACATCGCCCACCCGAATCGGAATACCCGTTGCGCTCACGCCAAGCGGAATGGCACGAAAATCATCGAGGCTCTTCAAGTATCCCGACGCGCGCACCATGTACTCGGTTTCCGCCAGCTCCAACACCGCCCCGCCCGCTTCCTGATTCGCTCGTTGAATCGCCTCGATGACCTTTTCATGGGGAACGCCAAAGGCGATGAGCTTCGCGGGATCGAGTACGACCTGATACTGCTTGACCATGCCGCCAACGCTGGCGACCTCGGCGACATTCGGGAGAGTCTTCAGCTCATACTTGAGGAACCAATCCTGCAGCGCACGCAGCTGACTCAGGTCGTGCTGACCGGATCGATCCACCAACGCGTATTCGAAGATCCAACCCACCCCCGTAGCATCGGGACCGAGGGACGTCTTCGCGGTGGCCGGAAGCCGGTTCTGCACTTGATTCAAATACTCGAGCACCCGAGAGCGCGCCCAGTACAGATCGGTGCCGTCCTCAAAAAGCACATAGACGAACGAATCGCCGAAGAACGAGATGCCGCGCACCGTCTTCGCGCCGGGCACCGACAGCATCGTCGTCGCGAGCGGATAGGTGACCTGGTTCTCGACGAGCTGCGGCGCCTGGCCCGGATACGTCGTGCGAATAATGACTTGCACATCTGACAAGTCCGGCAGCGCGTCCACCGGTGTGCTCTGCACAGCCCAAACGCCCCATGCGGCCAAACACAACGCCGCAAGCAGCACGAGTGGGCGGTTCTTCACCGACCAGCGAATAACATGCTCGATCATCGGCGGGTCCCAGGCGTTGGGTCGTGACCTGGCTGCAGAGGACTCTCGGGCATCGTGCTTACTTGGGGCATCGCGCTGCCTTCGCCCATTGGCGTGCTGCCCCCGCCGAGGCGCGCGAGCACGCCTTTGAGGCTGGCCTCCGAATCGATCAGGAACTGACCCGAGGCGACGACCTTCTGCCCTTCTGTCAGACCCTGCAGAATGATGGTTTTGCCGTCGACGTCCCCGCCGGTCTGGACTTCCGTTGGTACAAAGCGTCCCTGTGCGCCCGCCACGACCACGACAGTGCGAGTGCCGGTGTGAATGATCGACTCCGAAGCAACATACAGTCGTGGGGTTTGATCCCCCGATTCGAGTCGCACCTGGGCGAACATCCCGGGCCTCAAGCGACCATTTGGATTCGCCAGCTCGATGCGCACGCGTAGCGTGCGCGTTTCGGTGTTGGCCTCCGGGAGAACGGCAATCACCCGCCCCTTGAACGTTTCCCCCGGATAGGCGGTGAGGTGAGCTTCAACGGACCTGCCCACGGGCGCGAGCTCGGCTTGTGCCTCGGGAAGCGCCGCTTCGAGCCAGACAGTCGCGAGTCCATTGATCTTGGCCAGCGTAGCACCGGACGCGACCGTCATGCCTTCGCGAACCTCCAACGATTCGATGACGCCGCCCTGCGGCGCTCGGACCGTCACCGTTGTGCGGGGTTGGCGACTGGCTTCGATGCTCGCAACCAATTCTGCGGGCATGCCCAGTAACAGTAGTCGCTGACGGGCGGCGTCGACCAATTCACGGTCACCGCTCTTCAGCAGCGCCAGGAATTCGGTCTGGGCGCCGGCCCACTCCGGCACCAGCAGATCCGCGAGCGGCGCCTCACGCCGAATCACGTCGCCCGGGGCTCGCGCATACACGCGGGCGACGAATCCACTGGTGCGTGCCTGGACGATGGCGACGTTGCGCTGATTGAAGGTAATACTCCCGACGGCATCGAGGGGTCGCGAGAGAGTTCCGCGCTCGACCGGCGTCAACCGCACGCCGAGATTCTGCACGATGCTCGGATCGATCTTGACGCTGCCCTCACCGCCGCCGCCCGCATCGGCATACTGCGGGACCAACTGCATGTCCATGAAAGGGGACTTGCCGGGTTTGGCGAAATGTTGATTCGGTACCATGGGGTCGTACCAATACAACGGTCTTCGGTCCTTTCCTCCGGCGTCCACGGCATCGGACGAGGACACCGAGCCCGTGGGGGACATGGAGGTCGCGGGCTGTCTGAGATTGATCGGGCCGCCGCCGCGACGAGCGAACCAGTAGCCGGCGCCGGCACTGACGGCAGCGAGTACCGCCGCTGCGGCCACGAAGAACACGATCCAGTTCTGGCGTGTACCGTTCATCGCGAGCCCCCCTCGTCCGGTAGCGCCTTGCGGTCGGTCGCACCGGCGCCGTAGAAAAAGTAGAGCTTCGCGACCGTTGCGGTGCGCTTGCCTTCGACCTCGAGCTCCTTGAGCCGCGCGTCGATCAACTCGCGACGGGCGTTTAATACCGCGGCCAAGTCCGCCTTGCCGGCGCGGTAACTGGCGAACTGATAGTCAACCTTCTGTTGCGCGAGCGACAGATGCACTTCCCGCAGCCGCGCAAGCTGTCGGGTAGTCACCTCATACTCGGCCAATTCGGCATCGAGCTCTTGCGTGTGGTCGCGGAGCATCGCCTCACGCTGCGCCTCGACGCGCGTCAGCTCCTGCCGCCTCGCTGCGATTTGCGGGTCTTGACGCGTCCGGGTGAACACGGGCAGATCGAGGGTGACCTGAAGAGTAACCATATCGCTGAAGGCGGCACCGCGGCGTCCGTACGCTAGCTCCACGCCCCAGTCCGGTCGCTTCGTGGCTTCCGCCTCATGCACCTCGGCTTGTGCCATCTGCGTCATGGGCACAAATACGGCCAATTCCGGGTGCTCGTGAATGTGTCCCCGAAGATGCTCCGCATCGATTGGCAACGCGGGCGGGTCGCCCGCGAGCGGCTCGTCACCGGCCGCGCCGGCCCACCGCCTCAATGTCGCTTTGGATTTCGCGATCTCGCTGGCGAGCTCATCGCGGCGATCCGCGATCTCAGCCGCCTCCTGCTTCGGCACAATCACATCGGCCGGCATGCCGCGACCGCCTGCGAACTGCGCCTGAACCGCCTGTGCGAAGAGCTGATTCTCCCGTTCGAGCTCATCAAGTAGCACGCCACGGCGCTCCAGGTAATAGCGATCCAGCCACGCCAACGCAGTATCCCGACGCACTGTGAGGATGCTCACGCGCCGCTCCGCTTGTGCCCGGGCAGCGCCGGCTTCCGCAGCGGCGGCTCGAGCCTCACGCTTGCGGGAGTTGGGCACCTCCTGCATCAGTCCGACCTTGCGCATGGTCATGAAGTCTCGAGTCAGACTCCCTTTCTCTTCACCCGTAACGGGCAGGTTCTCAATCCCCACCGTGAGCTTCGGGTCGGGCAATCTTCCGGCTGCGACCGAGGCGGACTGCGCCGCCTCGACGCTGGCGGTTTGCACGGCAATATCGGGTGACGATCGCGTCGCGAGTTCTAGCGCGGCATCGAAGCTCAGGGGCTCAGCCTCGACGAGGGCGGTGACTCCCAAGAGACAGATCAACAAAACACATCTGAACATGGTGCGAATTCCATGCATGAAGACTCGTGCAGCACGCACCTGCCGGTGACGAGAGTCACGCAAGACGCGCTGCAGCGGCAGCGCCCACGTGCATCAGGCCAGCGACAGCCCGCTGCGAGGGAGCGCCGGCCAAGCCGGCAAGGAGTCGTTCAGATGAGTCGGGGCGGGCGCCACAGCCCATTGGGGCTGTGGAAGGAGACGAGTGTTGGAGGATCTACGGTGACAGCCGGTCGGACCGGAATCAGGAGCATCGCCACGAGGTGCGTCGGCTCGTAGGACTGCGGGCTCTTGCAGTTGTAACCCGCTTTGCACGCCGTGCACGGGCCGTTCTTGCCAGACGGCGAGCCGTCGCCGAACCGCTTGCAAGGGGTGTTCTGATCTGCCTTCCCGGGACAACAGTCGCCGGCCGTGACGACCTGATGGGAGGCGCTCATCTGTGCTTGGCAGCTACGCACGTGCGCAAGCCCCGCCAGCCCGTAGCCGGGCAGCGTCAGCAATGTCACGAGAAGGGTCAGTAGCCGTAGTCTTCGCACGTTGGATAAGGAGACCGTTGAACGCTTACGAATAATCCCGTGAAGGTCGAGGCATGGTAGCCGGAACGCTCCGCTACCCACAATAGGACGCCTCGCTTAAAGTATCAATCTGCCCTCTCCGGCGACCCCCGAATTGAGCGAGTGTGTGCGTCCCATCTCACTTCCTGGGACCGCTCCCCCCTACTGAGGCAGAATCGAGCACCGGCCCGTCAGCTGCCTTAGTATTGCATGTCCAGCCGCTCGCCAATGTTGACGGAAACCACACAAACTTGCGCTATGGCGCCAGACCACTACGTCAGGTTCATCTCAGGAATTTTGTTCGCCCGCTCCAGGCGCGCAGCTTTATGCTCTGCGCAAGCGCGACGGAACAAACGCGGGAAATTCCGCAGCCTGGCGCAAGGATATTGTGGTCCAGGCAGCGGATTGTCGGCTTCACTCCGAAGTGACAGCGCGGGGACTGTCAGCCAGATAAGGAACGGCGGGGATGGAATGTCGGGCAGTGAACGAAGTGCTGGCCAACATCAACATCGAGTTTCAGGGCAGGCGATACAACGTCGAGTTGACTCGTTCGCCATCGGGTCAGAGCGTACGACCTATCGAGCGGGCGCCCCACAACAGCATGGAGCGATGACTCCAGAGGCGTGACCTCGGCTGTTGCCGACAACTCTTGTTCTCGATGCCTGATAGTGGCAACATTGCTACACAGTACTGCGCGGAAGCGGAACTCAACGCCGCTCCCCGTTGTTGCTCCGCAACGCGAATGCTTAGGGCTTGAGGATTCGGTGCTCACGCATCGAAGAGGGGGAGCCGTGAAGCGACGACGAATGCTTTCGATGGCGCTGACCGCACCGATGGTGGCAGCAGCATTGATGCAGAATGCCGCGGCGCAATCCGGTGCGGCGCCGGCCGAAGCGCCGCAGTCGGCCACGCAGGCACAGGCGCAGCCGGAAGCCCCCATCGCGGATGCCAGCAGCGCGAACACCAACACGCTCGAGGAGGTCGTCGTGACGGGCACGGCGGTCGGCTTGAAGAAGCTCGACGCCAGCTTCTCGATAACTACCGCGAGCCTCGAGGAGATCCGCACGGCGAACCCATCCAGCGCGGCCGACCTGCTCAAGATCGTGCCCGGGATATGGGCGGAGTCGAGCAGTGGCGTAACCGGCGCGAACATCGAGCTAGCCGGATTTCCCGGCGGGGGCGATGCGCCGTATGTCACCTACCAACTGAACGGCTCACCGCTTTTCCCGGTGCCGACGCTGTCGTTCATGGAGAATTCCTCACTGTTCCGCATCGACGAAACGATCGAGCGCGCCGAGGTCGTTCTGGGCGGTCCCGCAGTCGTATTCTCCAATGGCCAGATCGGCGCGACCGCGAACTTCATCCTGCGCCAGGGCGGCCCGACAGCCCATGGCGATATCGGTCTGACTGTCGGATCGGAAGGACTCTACCGGCTCGACGCCTTCTATGGTGGGCCGGTTTCCGAGGACTGGTTCTTCAGCCTGGGCGGCTTCTATCGCAACTCGAACGGGGTTCGCAAGCCGCAGTTCCCTGCGGATGACGGCGGGCAGCTCACCGGCACGCTGTCCCACAAGCTGGACAATGGCTCGCTACTCTTCTACGGCAGAGTGCTCAACGACAAGAACCTGTTCATCACCGACGTGCCGCTCCAGGTCAGCGCCAATGGCAAGGACGTCTCGGCTTTTCCGGGCTTCAGTCCCGGCTCGGGCACCTTCGCCGGCAACGCGGTACGGGGCATTTCGGTCGAGGAGTTTCCCGGCAGCACGCCAGGCAGGGTCACGGCCAATCTCGCCGATGGCCGGGGTGCGGACATCCGCTTGTTCGGCAGTGATCTGGACCTCGACGTCGGCGACTGGAAGTTGAGCAACAAGGTCGGCTACACCAGCGGCCACATGCCCACCAACGCGTTGTTCAACAATCTTTCGCCCCAGACGCTCGGCTCATTCATCTCAGGGCAGATTACAACCGTCAACACACCCGGCTCCCCGGTCCTGGCAGCCGGGGGACCTGCGACCTCGGGCACTGCGACCTGGGCCAGCGGCCCGAACGCCGGCGGGCCCGTCAGCCCGGGTACCGAAATCGCCTCCCTGGGCTTCTGGATCGTGGACAAGAAGATCCAGTCGTTCACTGATGACCTGCGCTTCACCAAGGAGCTGTTTCCCGGCAACTCGCTGACGGTGGGCGGCTATTTCGCCAGCTACTCCTCGGACGATACCTGGTATCTGGGCAACAACATGCTGGTCACGGCAACGCCCAACGCGCAGCTGATCAATCTGAGATTGAGTAACGGCGCCCAGGTCACGCAGAACGGTCTGCTCAGCGGTGCAACCACGGCTTTAGTCGACCGTTACAGCGGCAAGAACGCCGCGGGGTTCTTCTCGGACCAATGGCGGATAGGACCATGGCTGTTCGATGCCGGGTACCGCGTAGAAAACCAGAGGGTCAACGGCACGGTCCAAGGCACGACATCAGTGGATCTCGACGGCAATCCGCTCACGCTCTACAACAACGGCACCAATGTCGCCAATGGCCCCTGGATGAGCTCGACGTACAATCACACGTTCGGCTCCTGGGCATTAGGCACGAACTATGAGCTCAGCTCGCACATGAGCGTCTTCGGCCGCATCAATCAGGGCTACCACTTCCCGGGATTCGATGACTTGCGTAGCGGCACTCCGCAGTCGCAGCAGGTGCAGAACTATGAAGTGGGTTACCGCGCGCAGACCAGCACTGTCTACGGCGTCATCGACGTTTTCCGCCGCCGCTTCTACGGCGTGCCGTATCAGCAGTTCCTGGCCGATGGGACACAAGTAACCGCCTCTTACGGTTCCGAGGCCTATGGCGTCGGCTTCGAAGCAAGCTGGCTGCCGCTCGAGCACCTGACCCTCGGAATCTCGGGCGACTGGCAGCAGGCGACCTATACTGGATTCGTTTCCGCCGGCATCGGCGGCAGCCCCGGCTTCAACTTCACCGGCAAAACGCTGCAGCGGCAACCGAAGATACAGTTCCGCTTCACGCCGCAATACGAGCTGCCGGTGCCCTGGGGCGACCTGCGTGTGTTCGCGACCTGGACGCACGTTGGTCTGCGTTATTCGGATATCGGCAACACGCAGCCGTTGCCCAGGTACGACACGCTCGATGCCGGCGTCGTGACGACGGTCGCCACGAACTTCGAAGTGCGACTGCAAGGCTCCAATCTCACGAATGAGATCGGCCTGACCGAAGGCAACGCCCGCGTGACCACCTCAGGGATCGTCAACGGCCTGGAAATGGCGCGGCCGATTTTCGGCACCGAGGTCAACCTGCAGTTGCGCTACAAGTTCTAATGACGCCCGCTCTGGCGGATGCAGCGAGCACGACGGTTGGTCTTCGGCGTCCACAAAGGCGCGACAGCTTCCGCGTGTTATTCCGGAAGTGCGACGTGCTCACGGTCGTCGCTCGAACGCAGACAGCATCTCGCAGACGCGTTCTCTGATCCGACAGCCTGCTGCGACATTGCCGGACATCTTCAGACATTTCGCGTCAACGCGCGCGTTGTCTATTGTGTGCGGCGGATCTCGCGCCTATGTTTCCGATTTGGTGGCGAATTACGGGAGGCAAGTCAGTATCTACGACTCAAACTACAGTTCACCAAGATTGCGGGAGGCCGGTCATGCGCACAAGCGTAATCACCACCGTGTCGGGCACCCTAGCCGTGGTTCTCGGAGCCTACATCTTTTCTCATACCGCCTCGGCGCAGCAAACGAGTCCGGCAGCCGAGCCCAGGCTGAAACAAGTCGTTCCACCACTATACAACCCATACCCACCTGGCATTCTCCCGGCCGATTTGCGCCCTGAGATAGCCCGGGTTCGGCGCGAAGTTCAAGGCATCTTCCTTCAGGCTCTCGACCAGTGGCGCGCACTGCCGCCTCCGACGGTGACAGGCCAACCTCCAACACTTCAGGGAACCGGATATGACGAAGTGCGAGTACTCGGCAAGCTGATGAATTACGACGAGAACATGTCCCCTTTCAGGAATCGGGCCTGCGCTTTCTGTCACATGCCCTACGCCGGCTTTAGCGGACCGATCCCGTCCGTCAATCTGACGATGGTCGCGTATCCCGGATCGGAAGAATTTCGGGCCGGCAAGCGGACAGCGCAGCGATACACGTATTCACCCCGATTCCCGGTACTCGATTACCACATCAGCGATGGCTTGTTCGTTGGCGGAAACTTCTGGGATGGCCGCGCGACCGGATACTTGTTGCAGAGTGCCGACGCCGAGCAGTCACAGCACCCTCCGGTCGATACCCAGGAACACGCCCTCCCTGACACGGCTTGCATCGCGCTCCGGCTGTCCCAGTCGGTGTACCGACCGCTCTTTGAGCAGGTCTGGGGGCCCACCTCACTCGCGATCAAGTTCCCGTTCAACTCTGAGGGGATCTGCGGCACTCCTGGAGGGGCGGTGGTATTGGGGCCGAGCGCCACGCCAATTCCGCTAACTCCGGCAGACCGCACCAAGGCCAACGAGGCATATAATCACTGGGCGCAGTCCATTTCCTTCTTCGAAAGCTCACCAGAGGTCAGCCCTTTCACCTCGAAAGTCGATTTCGCCATAGCGGGCACGCCTACCCAGTCGCCGCAAGAGCTTGCCGGTGTCACTTTGTTCCGCGGCAAAGGGAACTGCAATTCCTGCCACCTCGACGGACAATCGACCCTCCTGAAGCCGGGCCAGGCCGATACCGGCACCTATGCTGCAAATGCGAGGCCGCTGTTCACGTGCTTCGGCTATTCCAATCTCGGCCTGCCACTGAATCCCAGGGATGCCATCTTTTATCAGTCCACGCCGGATCCCTTCGGGTTTACGGCCAATTCCTTTGGCTTCGGCTACCGAGATTTGGGATTAGGCACTTTCCTCAGAAGCGGCCCCGGCTCCGCCCCCAATCCGAACTCGGCCTGGACGCAGTTCGCGCCGCGGATGGACGGCCGACAGCAGGTGTCGACGGTGCGCAATGTGGGCATGACACCGCCGCAGTGTCCGACCACCGAGGCCGGCCAGGTCGACGCGAACGGGAAACCAATCCCGTACTTCCAGAAGGAGTTCTTTCACAACGGCTACATCAAGAGCCTGAAGCAGCTCGTCCATTTTTACAACACGCGGGACATGTTTGCATACCCCGTCACTTCCGGACACTGCCCGGCAGGAAAGACCGAAAAAGTCGACTGCTGGCCGATGCCCGAGGTCTCGAACAACATGGACATGACGATCGGTAATCTTGGCTTGACGGATCAGGAAGAGAACCTGCTCGTGCTCGCCATGCAAGACCTGACGGACGGCTACAACCCAGCTAACCCAACCGTCAGCACCTACCCAAACATCAACACCTTTACGGGTGCGTGTATGACCGGTGGTTCGGCATCGACGCAAGGTAACGAGGTCCTCATTCCCACTCCGCCTCTTCCCCCCTGCGCGCAGGGAATCTGCGATGTAGCGCCTCTACCTAGTCCGAACCCCATTCTATAGGGCAACACGCTGGACGGCGGATGCAAGACGGACAAGTCGGGAGGAGATCTGGACGCATGGGGTCGCGCGCGCGACCCCATGCCCTTGCATCGCTCCTCAAGCGGACTGCGATTGAAGGTCTGTCCATGATCCATGAGTGGAGGTCTGTCCATGAATAAATTGCTTCTGAAACTGGCGCTCACGGCCACGGTAGGCAGCTTGCTCTCCTCCAACCCAACCTTCTCTCAGGTCCTTCCTCCGGCGGAGAAAGCGGCGCGCGTCGAGATCACCCAAGGACCAGCACTCGAATTGGCTCACGACGACTTGGCCATCATCAGGTGGACCACCAACAACCCTGGGGGATCGGACGATCATTTTGGCGTCGTGCACTACGGTACGGATCCCAAGAACCTGAGCGAGAGCGCGAACTCTCAAATCAGGCTCAACCGGGCGCATCCAGAGACGATTTTCCGAGTGCGCGTGAGCGGCCTCAAGCCGCGCACGACCTACTACTACAGGGTGACCTCGACGGAGAGCAATGGTAAGAGCGATGGGGTGGAGAGCCCCGTCAATCAGTTCAGCACACCCGGGTCCGGCGAGCGAATAGTGGCTTTCCCTAAACGCGATTAAGGAGCGCAGGATCCCGTGGCACACGGCCGAGACCTAACCGTGCTGCTTCGCGTCCACCGCCTCGGCGTCCCGCACCCTCCCGGAATCCTCCCAACCACCGCCGAGCGCGCGGATCAGGTCGACACTGGCGACCAGTTGCAGGGTATCGAGATTGAGTGCCTGCAGCTGGGTCTGCAGGAGGGCGGTCTGCGAGGTCACGACGGTGAGATAGTCGGTCGCACCCTTGACGTAGAGCGCCAGAGAAAAGTCCAGCGTACGCTGCGCGCTGTCGACTGCGGCCTTCTCGTCCACAGCGGCGTCGTGGTAGTGATTAAGTAAGGCGAGGCTGTCTTCGACCTGCTGAAACGCGCCGACGACTATACTGCGGTAATTCGCGGCGGAGGAGTCGAACTCGGCGCGCGCTTGGGCGACCTGTGCCCGGCGCAGGCCGCCGTCAAACACGCTGAGCAGGGCATTCGGTCCGATCGCCCAGAACGCGCTCGGTGCGCTCAGCCAGTTCGAGAAGGATTTGCTCTCGAAGCCGCCCTGAGCGCCGAGCGTGAGCGACGGAAAATATGCCGCACGTGCGACCCCAATGTTGGCATTGGCCGCAATCATGCGCCGCTGCGCGGCGGCGATATCCGGACGGCGCTGCAGCAAGGTGGTGGGGACGCCGGTGGGAATCTGCGGAAGCCTGATGGCGACGATCTCGGGCTTGATCGAGAACGTCGAGGCCGACACACCGAGCAGCGCCGCGATCGCATGTTCCATCAGCGCGCGCTGGGCGAGCGTCTGCGCGGCCTGGGAGCGTGCGGCATCGAGCTGGGTCTGCGCCTGCGAGACGTCGAGGCCGGGCGCGATGCCGGCATCGTGGCGCTGTTGGGTGACCTTGAGCGCGCGGATATAGGTCGTCACCGTCTGGTCGAGGATCGCGCTGTCGCGGTCCAGGGCGCGCAGCTGAATATAATCATCGACCAGCTGCGCGATCAGCGAGAGGCGAGCGTTCTCGAGATCTGCGGCGGACGCTGCGGCGTTGGCCTTACCCGCGGCGACCTCGTTGCGAATCTGCCCCCACAAGTCGAGCTCGTAGCTGACGCTACCACCTACCGAGTTGTAATTGAAGTAGGCCGGCGCAGTGGGCAATCTGAGCGGCGCGTTGACCGAATCGCGATCGCGCGTGACGGCAGCGCTGACACTCAGCGTGGGAAACAGCCCCGCGCGCGCCTGATCGCTCATCGCTTTGGCCTGCGCGTAACTGGCTAGTGAGGCGGCGAGCGTCGGGTTCCCGGCGATCAGTCTCCTTTGCAGATCGTCGAGCTCCACGGTGTCGTAGCGCGTCCACCAGCTGTCGCGCGGCAGGCGGTCGGCCGGCTGCGCCGGCGTCCAGGGCCCGATTTCCTTATAGGCTTCCCCGGCTGGAATGTCCGGCGTTTTCAGCGGTGGCGCGAACGAACAGGCGCCGAGCAGCAGCATCAGCGCAGTGCCGGCCCAGTGAATCGCCTTAACCCTTGCCATTTCTATTCTTTGCCTTACCGGCGTCGGCGACGGCCGGCGCGGCGGTAACGCGCACCTGGGTGCCGCTGCCTACTCCATCGGGCGGGTTTTCGATCACGCGGTCGTTCGACGCCAGGCCAGAGGCAAGTTCGATGACCGCACCGAGGTCACGTTCGATCGACACTGGCTTCAGCACTACGCGATTGTTAGCGTCCACAGTGGCGACGGAAAGCCCCTTGGCGTCGAAAATCAGCGCGCTCGAAGGCACGCTGAGCACGTTGACGGCGCCAGCGGTTTGCAGATGGATGCTGGCGTAGTCGCCCGGCATCATCTCCCCAGCGCTGTTGTCGACAATCAGCTGCATCAAGGTCGTGCCAGTGCTCGGGATGACCGCCTGGGCGGAAGCCTCGACCGTTCCGCTGTAGGTCTTGTCAGGATGTTCGGGCACGCTGATGGTTGCCTTCGTGCCCGGCGGCACGCTAGGCACATAGTTCTGCGGCACGTTGACATACACACGCAGCTTGCTCGTCTCCGAAACCACGAACAGCTGTGCACCGCCGGCGGCCCCCACATTGATCAGCGCGCCGATGTCGGTTTCGCGGGCGGTGACGATGCCGTCGAACGGCGCGATCAGGCGTTTGAAATCTTCGTTGGCGACCAGGCGGTCGACGTTCGCCTGCGCCGCCTTAACCTGCGCCATGTTGGCGTTCAGGGTGAAATTGCGTGTGTCGACGTCCTGTTTCGCGACGGCGTCGGTGCCGGCCAGCGACTGCCATCGGTCAGCGCTGATCTGTGCGAGCCTGGCATTGGCCTGCGCGACGCTGAGATCGGCGCGTCCCTGCATGAGCTGCTGGTCCAGATCGGGCGTATCGATCTCGGCGAGCAGGTCGCCGGCCTTCACCTTACCGCCGATATCGTGCTTCCAGCTCTTCAGGTAACCCGGGACGCGCGCGTAGATGGGCGCGCTGATGTAGGCTTCGAGGCGCCCGGGCAACTCCAGGCCGTCATGACTCTCAACATGGCTCGGCGCCACGATGGCCACGCTCGGCACGGCCTGCGCTTCAGTCAGGCTGTGCAAGCTCGAGTTTTGCGCGGCGCGGGACCCCACGCCGTAGGCAACAACGGCGATAGCGAGGAGCACGAATGCGCCGCCGACCATGCGCAGCCTGCGCGGGACGGGGCGGCCGGGAGTTCGATCAGGCTGGGACATGGATTCCTCCGGAACTGGCGCCCGGCGCCGGCTTCTGGCCGTAGTGCCGGTGAATAATGCTGAACACCACAGGGACGAAGAACAAGGTGGAGACGGTGGCGAAGATCAGGCCGCCGATCACGGCACGGCCGAGGGGCGCATTCTGCTCACCGCCATCGCCCAGACCCAGCGCCATCGGCAGCATGCCGATCACCATCGCCAGAGCCGTCATCAACACCGGGCGCAGGCGCACGAATCCAGCCTCGAGCGCGGCTTGCGTCGCATCGCCAAGCTCATTGAGCCTCTCGCGCGCGAAACTGACTACCAGCACGCTGTTCGCGGTCGCCACGCCCATGCACATGATCGCGCCAGTCAGCGCCGGCACCGACAGCGTGGTATGCGTCCCAAACAACATCCAAACGATGCCGGCAAGGGCCCCCGGCAGCGCGGTGATGATGATGAAAGGATCGCTCCACGACTGGAAGTTGATCACGATCAGCAGATAGACCAGCACAATCGCCCCGAGCAGGCCGAACAGCAGGCCGGCGTAGGCGCTGTTCATGGTCGCCGTCTGGCCGACCAGGGCGACGATCGAGCCTTTCGGCTTGCTCTTGTCGTTCTTGGCGATGATCTTCTGAATGTCGCCGGAGACCGCGCCGAGATCGCGCTCTTGGACCGTCGCGTAGATCTGCACCATCGGCACGATGTCGTACTGCGTGACCACGGCGTCGCCGTGGTTGCGCCGGATGTCGGCGATGCCGCCGAGCACCGTGGTTGGCGCACCAGTTGCGTTGATCGGCAGATTCTGCAGTTCCGGCAGCGTGTCGATCTGGTATTGCGGCGTCTGCAGCTCGATGGGATACGTGACGCCGTTCTTCTCGTTGAGCCAGTAAACGGGCGCAACCTGGCTGGAGCCCGCGAGGTTAACGACCAGGCTGTTGGTCACGTCGGCCGCCGTCACGCCGGTGTATTGCGCGCGCGTGCGGTTGAGGTTGACATCGAGCGTCGGCAGCCCGGCCGACTGCTGAATACGTGCATCGGCAACGCCGGCTATATGGCGAATCTGCGCCAGCAGCTTGTTCGCGTAGGCAAAGTCCGCGCCGAGATCGTTGCCGCGGATCTGCAGATCGATCGGCGCGGGCGCGCCGAAATTGAGGATTTGGCTGACGATATCGGCGGGCAGAAACGAAAAGCTCATGCCCGGGAAGCGGCGCGGCAGCTGGTTGCGCAGGCGATTGACGTAACCGGCGGTCGGCGCATGTCCCTCGTTGAGAGAGATCTGGATGTCTCCATCCGACTCGCCGATCGTGCCCGTGTTGTTATAGATGGTGTTGAGCGCCGAAAGATAGGTGCCGACGTTGTCCACTATCGTCGCCACTTCGGTCGGGGGGATCATCTGGCGGATCGCCTGCTCCACATCGGTGAAACGCGCGGCGGTTTCCTCGATACGCATGCCGACAGGCGCCCGAACATGCAGCAGGATCTGACCGCCGTCGACTTCCGGGAAGAAATTGCGGCCGAGAAACGGGGCTAGCAGAAACGAGACGGCGACGAAGCCGACAAAACCGCCGACGAACACCCTGCGGTGCTCGATGGCGACGGCCAGCAGATCGTGATACCCGGCGCGCAGCCGCATGAAGCGCGCCTCGAAGCCCCGCTGAAAGCGCACGAGGGGGTGCTTCGATGGCGGCGGCTCGGTGGCCTTGCCATTCTCATCGACGTGCGCCACGTGCACGCGCAGCAAATATTTCGCCATCGTCGGCACCAGCGTGCGCGAAAGCAGGAACGAGCAGATCATGGCGAATATAACGCTCTCCGCCATCGGCACAAACAGGAAGCCCGACACGCCGCTCAGGAAGAACATCGGAACGAACACGATGCAGATGCACAGCAAGGACACGAACGCCGGCACCACGATCTGCGAGGCGCCGTCGATGATCGCGGTTTCCACCGGCTTGCCCTGTTCGAGGTGATAGTTGATGCTCTCGATCGTCACCGTCGCCTCGTCGACGAGTATGCCCACCGCGAGCGCGAGGCCGCCCAGCGTCATGATGTTGAGCGTTTCGCCAATTGCCGCAAGTGCGCCGATCGCGCCCAGGATGGACAGCGGAATCGAGGTGGTGACGATCAAGGTCGAGCGCCAGCTGCCGAGGAACAGCAGGATCATCAAGCTGGTCAGCGCCGCCGCAATCACACCTTCGCGGATCACGCCGTTGATCGAGGCGCGCACGAATACCGACTGGTCGCCGATCGGCTTGACTTCGAGTGCGTCCGGCAGTGAGGGCTTGATAATGTTCAGCATGTTCTTGATGCCGCTGACGATATCGAGCGTCGAGGTCGAACCGTTCTTGAACACGCTGATCAACACCGAGCGATTGCCGTCGACGTGAACGACATTGGTCTGCACCGCATTGCCGTTGTGCACATGGGCGACGTCGCGCATGTAGACCATCGCGCCTCCCACGCTCTTGATCGGCAGGTCGCCGAGCTCCGCAATTTTCGATGGCGCGCTGTTGAGGTTGACGGTGTATTCGTAGTTGCCGATCTTTTCGGTGCCCACCGGAGTGATAAGGTTCTGCGCGGCGAGCACATTGGCGACGTCGAAACCGGTCAACCCGCGCGACTGCAGCGCAGCGGTGTCGAGGTCGAACATCACCTGCGGTGTCTTGCCGCCGAACGGCCAGGGGATGGCCGCGCCCTGCACCGTGACCAGGCGCGTGCGCACGAAGTTGAGGCCCAGATCGGCGAGAATCTGCTCAGTCAGTCCCTTGCCCGAGAGCGCGAGCTGGATGATCGGCACCGTCGAGGCGCTGTAATTGGTGATCAGCGGCGGCGTCGCGCCGGGCGGCATCTGCTTGAGCAAGGTCTGCGAAATCGCGGTGACCTGCGCGTTGGCTGTGGCGATATTGACGGACTTGTGGAAGTAGACCTTGACGATGCCGAAGGTGGTATACGAATTCGACTCGATGTGCTCGATGTCATTGACCGTCGTCGTCAGTGCGCGCTCGAACGGGGTGATGATGCGTCCGGCCATCTGGTCGGGCGGCAAGCCCTGGTATTGCCAGGCCACACCGATGATCGGGATATCGATGCTCGGAAAAATATCGACCGGCATGCGCAAAGCGGCGAACGTGCCGATGAGAAGAATGAGCAACGCCGCAACGATAAACGTATAGGGCCGGCGCAGCGCGAGGCGGACTATGGCGAGCATTGGAACACCGGATTGCGACTTGGATACTTACGCCGGATTCTTGCGCCGACGACCACTTCTGACTTTCGCCCGTAAATTTCGTACCGTAAGGGAGACCCTGGCAACGCGCGCTTCTCGCGGTGCTTCTGCGGGGTGACTATGGGGCCGCAGGGTCGGGGGGTGATTGCAAGAGTCGCTGCGACCATTTCGTTTGAAATGATCTCCCGCGTAAGGGGCGCTGAACCCGATCAAACAGGCGACGGCTTGGCTCTCGTGCTGGTCGAACCGATCAGCCGTGAGATAAACGCCCAGGTAAGCACAGTTGGCACGGACCACCGCCGCGGCGTCGGGTGATGGCGGCGGCCTGTCGACCCGGCTACACTGAACGTTGGCTAGATCGGCCTGTCACGTCAGCGGCAACGAGTACTTGAATCTCGTCAAGGCAAGACAAAGATACCGTCCTATAGTTTGAAATGACGAACGCCCTCAGTGCCTCCACAATGTCAGGTATTGAGATCTGCATATAGGAGAAGCGCGCAATGTCCAAACTTCAGGAAGCGTCCCTTCGCGATCTACATCCGACCCAGCTTACGGTCGGCATGATTGTCGTCCAGGACAAGAAGAAGCATTTGGAGGCGCTAAGTCCGGCGGATCGCCAGAACTTTATGAAGGCCCACCCTATGCCGGCCGTGATCGGGCCCAACGGCACGTTGTATATCACGGACCACCACCATCTCGGGCGAGCTGCCTTTGACGCCAAGACCACCAGCGGATTTTTCCTCGTGGAAGCCGATCTAGCGAAGTGCACACCGGAGGCGTTTTGGAAGGAGATGAACGAGAATCAGTGGGTGCATCCTTTGGACGAAAACGGGGTACGTCACTATTACGCGGCGATTCCCGACCGCCTGAATAAATTGGTGGATGACGTGTACCGCTCACTGGCCGGGTATATACGAGATGCCGGCGGATTCGAGAAGACGCCCACCGCGTTCGCCGAATTCATCTGGGCGGACTTCTTTCGCCGCAATATTCCGATCGAGACCGTGCACTCCGACTTCCAGACGGCCGTACGCGCGGGATTGTCACTGGCTCGCAGCAAATGGGCCAAGAACATACCGGGATTCATCGGTAAGTAGTGACCGCACGCTATTGGAAAGAAATCCGCTGCCGCCCCGCTGCAAACGCTGGTCTGGCGGGTTTCATCTGCAATCCCATGCTAGCCAATTGACATTACGGTGTGTCACGTGCCCTCGACACTGCGAGGTGAGCGGCAACAGTGCCGTGTTTAACTTGCAGGAGACGAAATATGGTTTCTTTTCGCCGTACAGGCACTTTTCGCAGCCGATTGCCCGCCGCGCTCGCCCTGGGGGCGCTCGCCTTCATGAGCGCGGGCGCGCAGGCTGCCGATCCCGACGAGATTACGATCTCAGCTCCGAGTGTGAGGACTGTCGGACGCGACGCAGCGACCGGTGCACCCATTCAAGACGTCACGGTGAAGGCCAGCATAAAGTTCGACCCGGTGACGCTCACCACCAATTCCGGTGTGGCGCTTCTCAAGGACAGCGTGGTCGAGACCGCGCGCAAGGCCTGCGACTCGAACAGCCTCTTGATGTCGGACGATGACGAGACATGCGTCCGGGGCGCCATCAAGTCTGTGCAGGCGCAGGTCGATGCGGCCATCGCACGGGCCAGGAGCACCTCGAATGGCTGACGGCGATCAAGTGATATAGTGTTTGTGTTCGCCTGCGGCGGTCCGGAGCACCGCCGCAGCTCACAGTTCATCAGACCGAGTCCGAATACACGGGCCGGTCGGGCGCTCGTGGATTCTCGTCATCGTGCGGATCACCTCCGCCTGAAAAGTCCCGGCACGGCGCTGACACCAATGATGCCACCGCTGGATCGTGGCGATGTCGCTTCTCGGGCTCAACGCCTGCACCCTCGGCCCGCGCTACACGCGCCCGGACATTCCGGCGCCGGTGGGCCGTGTTGAGCGCGGATGACTCGATTCCTACGATACTCAGCGTTCTCCCTGGCGCTCGGCTATATCGCCTTCGGTGTCATCGCCTTGATCCTGTTCGCCGCGCCGCTGTGGTATGCATGGGAGGTGACCGTCGAGCATGGGCGAGCGGACATCCTCCGTTCCGATGCGCAAAGGCTGACTGACGTCTTTCACCGCGAAGGGCCCGCGGGTCTGAAAGCACTTATCGACGAGCGGGTTCACATGAACATCGCCGGCGAGAGGATTCTGCTCCTGACCGACCCATCGTTGCGCAAGCTGGCCGGCAATTTGACCGACTGGCCGCGCGGCATCACTGTTCAGCCCGGTACCCACACTGTCAACGTAGATCTCGCCGGCCACCGTACCCGCGCGGTGTTCGTGCGCACGGTACTGCCCGGAGGTTACAACCTGCTCGTCGGGCGTGACTTGGCTCGGGTGATGCCGCTAGCCAAATATTTGTGGTATGGCCTTTCAGGAGCAATCGCAACACTGGTCATAGTGGGTGCGCTGGGGGGCATGCTGATACGACGTGCGGTTCTCTTACGAGTCGAGAACATTCGCACCGCGGTGCTCGCGATCGTGCAAGGAGACCTGAGCCATCGGCTCCCCACGAAACGGTCCGCGGACGAGCTCGACACCCTGTCACGCACGATCAATGGCATGCTGGATCACATCGAGCAGCTCGTCCATGGCATTCGCGATGTCTCCAACGCTATAGCGCATGACTTGCGCACGCCCCTTGCCGAGCTGCGTTCCCGACTCGAGGAGTTGGCCCTTAGCCGCCCCTCTGCGCAAGAGACGTTCGGGGAAGTCGACGCGGCCGTTGCGGACGTGGACCGCGTAATCGGGATATTCAACGCCCTGCTGCGGCTCGCGGAGATCGATACCGGAGCGCGGCGCTCGGGCTTCGTGCAAGTCAACGCGACGGAGCTCGGCTCGCATGCGGTGGAGTTCTACCGGCCGGCCGCGGAGCTCAAGACGGTAACTCTGACGTTTCGAGCCGCGGAACCCGTGCTAGTTTCGGGTGATCCGGTGCTGCTGGCGCAGGCCGTCGGCAATCTCATCGACAACGCGCTCAAATACGCCGGCGACAACAGGACTGTCACAGTGGCGGTGCATCACCACCCAAACGGCGCTATCGAGATTTCCGTGTCGGATAACGGTCCGGGAATTCCCATCGACGCCAGATCGAAGGCCACGGAGCGCTTCTACCGGGGCGATACCAGCCGCGGCACACCCGGCGTGGGCTTAGGACTCACCCTCGTAGCGGCGGTTGCCAAGCTGCATGGAGGCTCGCTCGAGCTCACGGACAACCATCCGGGCTTGCGTGCGACCTTGATCGTTCAGCCTGACGAGCTGCTGTCCGGCCACCAAGCTCGCGCGCCTGAAGCTCTTTCAGGCCGGCGGCAATCACATGAGGTAACGGATGTGGTCGAGTGGGCCACGGCAGAAATAGACGATCGAGCCCGTTCCAGTCAGCTATAGCGCGGATACCGTCAAAGCTTGGCGCGATCGGTCATCGCCGGGGCTCAGGAGTATCTAGACATGCTACTGCACAGGCGCTGGCCAAGCCATTCCAGCGCGGCGATCTGCTCCGGCGGTGGCCGACCCACTCGGATCAGCGACGCGATAGCTGGAGGACCGCGTCTCGCCCACATATCCCGTCCGCTCCCAAGGCATTCGCAGCGGAGGGTCCGCGAGCGCTCACGAGGATCAACATAAGTGCCCCCCCACGCGGGATTGTTGGCGACTACACTATGCTGCAGCGTCAAGGCACGTCGCGCCGATCGCTTCAGCCCAGGCGTGCGCTGCAGGCGCGCAACTAGTGCCAGCGCAGCAGCACTACGGTCTATACCCCGAATCGCCGCCTCGTCCATTTGACGGAGGTCTCCCGAAATGAAATCGTATTCTTTCCGCAGCGGCGCTCGATTCGCTTTCGTGACCCTTGTCTCAGCCGCAACTGGCGCTCCCATGTTGGCCTTGGCCGCACCACCCGCCAGCACCGAGGTCACCGCCCCGCAGATGATCGACGCTTTCGAGGGTACCTTCGGCGTACACGCCGGCCAGCGCAGGAACCACATCAAAGGCACGTGCGCGGTAGGCGAGTTCGTTGGGACGACTGACGCGGCCGCCCTCAGCCGCTCGGCGCTCTTCTCGGGTAAAACCAGCCCTGTGGTCGCGCGTTTCTCACTTGGGGGAGGCAGTCCCGAAGTACCAGATTCGGCGCCGGCTCCGCGGGGCATGGCGCTCGAGTTCCACCTTCCCGGCGGCGCCTTGCAGCACATCACCATGATCAACGTGCCGATCTTCGCAGCAGCATCACCGGCCTCCTTCCGCGATGCCATCCTCGCCGCGAAACCGGATCCCAGGACGGGCCATCCCGACCCGGAGAAGATAAAAGCCTATGCCGCCACCCATCCCGACGCGACGGCTCTGACGGAGCTGGCGAGCCACCACACTCCGACGGCGAACTACTATCAGACCACCTTCTTCAGCATTCACACGTTTAAGTTCATCGATGCGAAAGGCACCGAGCACCCGGTGAAGTGGCGCTTCGTCCCCCGTGATGGCACGAAAGAGATGACCGCCGCGGAAATGAAGGCGGCGCCCCATGACTTCCTCGAGAAGAATCTCATCGAGCGCACCCGCAAAGCCCCGGCGGTGTGGGACATGATCGTCTACGTCGGCGAGCCCGGCGATCCGCAGGACGACCCGACGTTGGCCTGGCCGGAGAGCCGCAAGCATTTCACGGCGGGCACCCTCACTATCACCCAGGCCACGCCCCAACAGAAGGGGGTGGCCTGTGAGTCGGTCAACTTCGACCCCTTGATCATGGCTGATGGCATCGCCCCCACCAACGACCCCGTGTTGCTGTTCCGCTCCCCAGCATACGCGGTCTCGTTCGCGAAACGCCTGTCCGGTCAGTGAGGCAAACGGGGACACATGCGTGAAGTCACCGCGCCAATCAGCCTGTCTGCGAATCTTGCGCAGCGGTGTCTGGCTAGCGGTCTCGGTGAGATGCAATCGGTGCCTGCGCATGATCGGTGCCAACAAATGGGCCCGCAATACGGGTGCGAGTGTGCGTCGATCCGACACAGCCTAAGCCACGCAATCCTTGGCTCGAGCAACGCACATGAGATTAGGCGGCGCCTGGCATTAACGACCTTGATGCTGATGCTCGCCTGCTTAACGGGGTGCACCATCCTGCCGCGCCTCTTCGGCAACGATCACGCCGCGAAGCGCGCGCAGGAGCTGCAGGAGCTGCAAACCAAGGGCATGCGCTTCGCCGATGAGTATGTAGGCCGCATGATCGGCCCGATCGCCGCTTTGCAGACGGCCGATTCAACCGCAACTGAGCGGCTCGCCGCGCAGGCTTGGAAGGTCTCGCAGGCAACCTCGGCCTACACGATTGCAAGCGGCTCTAATCCCCACGCGAACGCGCTCGACTTTGTCGTGCTCGCCACGCTCAGCCGCATGGCGGTGGAAGACCAATGGGTCGGCGGGCACTTCGGTGAGCGCGCGCGCCCGCTATACGACGTGCATCGGCGCCTGGAGACAATCGCCTGGGAGCTGGTGGCTGACGTGCTCAATGACGTCCAGAAGCAGCAGTTGCGCTCACTGATTGATACCTGGCGTGCGCGCAACCCGAAGGTGGAGGCCGTCGCGTATATTCACTTCGCGACCTTCGCGCACTCGATCGAGCAGACCGGGGAACCGCTGGACACGAGCATGCTGTCACTTGTAGGGCTCGATCCACTCGCGAATCTCGACCCAGCGGTCCACCAGATCGCACAGACGCGCGAGCTCGCGGAACGCGCTATCTACTACGCGCAGCGCTCGCCTTACCTCCTCGAAATGCAGGTCGAGCGCCTGACTTATCAGCTCGCTGTCATGCCCGAGACGGGACAGATCCTGGCCGATGTCGGACGCACCAGCCGGGCTGCCGAGCAAGCAGGGAATCTCGCGAGCGCGTTACCTACAGTGCTAGCACGGGAACGAGAGGCAACTATCGAACAGTTCGTGACGGCGTTCTCAGAGCAACAGCGGAAACTTCGCACGGTTGTCATCGAGTTGCGCCAAACGCTGGAGGCCGGTACCGCGACGTCGGACTCGCTCAACGCCACGATTCGCTCGCTCGACACACTGGTAGCGCGTTTCAAAGGCACGCAACCCAGTCCCGAGCAGGCTCTCCCACCATCCCGGCCGTTCAATATTGTGGAATATGCCGAGGCGGCGCGCGAGTTCGCCAAGACCACGCGTGACCTCGAAGGGCTGATTCGCACGCTGGATTCGGGCGCGCCGGGAGTTGTCGCCATCACTCACGGTGCGTTCGCGGACGCGAAATACCTCGTCAACTATATTTTCTGGCATATAGCGGGGCTGCTGTTGCTGCTGGTTGTGTTGCTGTTCGCTGCCGCCCTCGCCTACCGGGTACTCTTTGCTCGCATTGGACCGCATGGCGAGACCTGACAGGCGCTCGTCATTGCCAGTTTGATCACTTGTTTGCGGGCACGCCGTAATCGGACTCCGTGAACTGCAGGGTCTGCTTTTCGGCGGGCAGCACCTGGACCGTCCAGCCGCCGCCCAACGCGCGAATCAGCGACACGGCCGCCTGGATCTGGCGGATCCGTATCTGGACCTCGGTGAGTTGCGAAGCGAGTGCCTGCACCTGCGCAACCGCGACGCTCAGATAGTTGTCGAGTCCGTCTTTGTACAGCATCGTCGAGATCGACAAGGCCTGCGCAGCCTGATCGCTGGCCTGGTGTTCTTGCGTGTCCTCGGTCGCCAGACGTTGGGTCTGGCTCAGCCCGTCTGCCACTTCCTGGAAGGCAGCCAGAACCGTCCCGCGATAGTTGTCGCGCGTCTGCGCGTATTGCGCCCATGAGTGCCGCAGCTGTGCGCGGCGCAGGCCGCCATCGAACAGCGGCATCACGGCTCCCGCCCCGACCGACCAGAGGCTGTTCGGGAGGCTCACCAGGTTGAATCCGCTATCCTGGAATCCTCCCGTTATGCTGAATGTCACATTGGGATAAAACGCAGCGCGCGACACGCCGATTGAGGCGTTCGCGGCCGCCATCTGCCGTTCGGCGCTCGCGATGTCGGGTCGACGTTGCAGCAGCTCCGAAGGCACGCCCGCAGGAAGTTGCGGTGGAGTCAACTTGAACTCGCTGCTCGGCGCGATCGAGAAGGTGCTCGGCATCGCACCGATCAGCGCCGCCACGGCATGCTGCATCAGATCGCGTTGCAACCGGGTCTCAGTCTCCTGAGCTTGTGCGGAATCGAGTTGGCTCAGCGCCCGCGCCAGATCGAGGCCGGAAGCGATGTCCCCGCTGGTGCGCAGCCGCGCCACCTCCGCTGCCGCCTGATAAGAGGCGATCGACTGGCGCAGCACCTCGAGTTCGGCGTCCAGTCCGCGGACGGTGACATAGTCGCTGGCCAACTCAGCCTGGAGACTCAACCGCGCCGTCTCAAGGTCCGCGGCGCTGGCCTGCGCCAGCCGCTTCTGCGCGTGCGCGCTGTTGCGCAGCGCATGCCAGAAATCCGGCTCCCATGATGCCGCCACTCCGATCTGGTTCGATGCCTCTCGGATCGGCGCGGTGCTGGTGGGGTTGCGGAAGAGACGATGCACAGACGTCTTGTTCTCCGACACTCCTGCGCTCGCACTCACCTGTGGAGACAGCGATGACTGCGCCTCGGCTGCCAGGCTGCGTGCCTGGGCGTAGGCGTCCGCGGCAGCCTGCAAGGTCGGGTTCGCATGCCCCAGTTGGTCCTCGAGCTGATTCAACTGCTCGTCGCCGAATAGCGTCCACCAATCCCCGCGCGCTGAGAGCGCCTCGTCCGGATGGGCTACCCCGAAAGGGCCGCTGCCCTGATAGGACTCCGGTAGTATGAAATGCGGCGGCTCATAGACCGGCGCAAGATCGCAGCCCGAGAGCCCGACACCGAGCAATGCGACCAGCGCTATGGCATAGCGTCTCATGGCTTGGTTGCCTGCCCATCCCCATTGGCGGAACCTGCCGAGTGCGTCGGCTGCGGCGCCTTTTGGGGCGCCATGGCATACCCCGTAGCTGGCGTTACGGATTGGACCGACTGCCCCTCGAGCAGGCCTGCGGGCGGATTGTTCACGAGCTTGTCGCCGAGCGATAGGCCGCTCGTGACCTGCACCGTTTGTCCCAGATTTTGGCCGAGTGTCACGTTGCGCAGATGGACGCGATTCTGCGCGTCGACGATCGCCACCTGCGCCCCGTCCGCACGAAAGATCAGAGCCGCTTCGGGCATTGTGAGCACCGTCTGATCGGATGGCACGTGGAACTCCACGTCCACGTACGTGCCAGGCCACAGTGCGTGATTCGAGTTGTCAACAGTCAGCTCCGTCTCCGCGGTCCGCGTGCTTGGGTTGAATGCCCGTGCCGTCGTCAGGAACTTCGCCTCAATGGATTTTCCCGGTTGCGAGGGCTGATGGAGCGTCGCTGTGGTATGAGGGCCTAACAGGTTCGCATAGTCCTGCGGCACCGACACGAACACCCGCATCTCGTGCACGTCGGATACGGTAAAGAGTTCCGCCGAATTACCACGGACCGAAACATCACCTCCCGCTGCGTTGACGTAACTGCCGACATCGGTGAGACGCGCCGTGACCACGCCGTCAAACGGCGCCACCACGCGTTTGAATGCCTCAAGTGCCGCATACCGCGCGACGTCCTGTGCCGAAGCTTCCATCTCGGCCTTGCGTGCCGCCGCACCGGCCGCCTGCACATCCACCTCCTGCTTCGACACCGCTGGGGTTCCTGCCAGGGCCTGCCAGCGCGCCGCGGTGGAGACCGCAAGTCGGTAGTTCGCTTGTGCCACATTAAGATTTGCCTTTGCCGCTGCGTACTGGGCATCCAGGCTCGGCGCGTCGATCGTGGCCAGCAGCTGCCCCGCCTTTACGCTAGCTCCGTAGTCCTCGTTCCAGCTCTGCACGTAGCCGGCGACCTGCGCGAAGATGGGCGCCTCGTACCACGCGCGCACCGTTCCCGGCAGCACGAGCGGGCGCGTCGAGGGCCCCCGCTGAGGGCTGATGACCTGGACCGGAACGTTCGCCTGTTCATTGGCGACGCGCGTCAGAGACGCAAGCGACCGTTCGCGCCCCACCACGCCGTACACCACCAGTGCCGCTGCGAGCACGGCCGGCAACCCGAAACTCAGCAGCGCGCGACGCTTCATCGTACTTCTCCTACTGTTGAGCGCTTCTGGTGCAGCAGAGCAAAGACGCAGGGCACGAACATCAATGTTGCGAATGTTGCCACGAGCAGCCCGCCTATCACCGCGCGCCCCAGGGGCGCATTCTCCGTGTTGGACATCGACATGGGCAGCATGCCGATCACCATTGCCGTCGCCGTCATCAGCACCGGCCGCAAGCGCGCATACCCGGCCGTCACGGCCGCACGGATCGGATCGCCATGTGCGGCCAGCTCGTCGCGGGCAAAGGCCACCACCAGGATCGAGTTCGCCGTCGCGGTGCCCATGCACATGATCGCGCCGGTCAGGGCCGGTACTGACAGCGTGGTGCCGGTCAGGAACAGGGACCAGACAATCCCGGTCAACGCGCCCGGCAGCGCCGTGATGATGATGAAGGGATCGAGCCAGGACTGGAAATTAACGACGATCACCAGGTAGACGAGCAGGATCGAGAACGCGAGCCCCACTAGCAGCTGCACGTACGCCGCGTTCATCGTCACCCCCTGGCCCTGCACTTGCACGGTCGCGCCGTGCGGCACGTCGCCTTTCATCCGCTGCAGCACACCCGCGACCGCGTCGCTCACTGCGCCCAGATCCCGTCCCGCGTTGCCCGCGAAAATATCGACCACGGGCATGATGTCGTGATGCGACACCTCGAGCGGCTTTCCGACCTGGGTGATCTGGCTTGAGCTGCCGAGGATTTGCGCACCCTTGCCGTTCGGATCACCGTTGCCCTGGTCGATGGGGATCGTTTCCAGATCGTTCATCGAGGTCAGCTGCGTCTGCGGTGTCTGCAGGTTCACGAGATGCGAGACCCCCGTCTTGTAATCGAGCCAGTAGGTTGGCGACACCTGTCCGGAGCCCGACAGCGTCGCCAGCGTATTGTTGGCGATGTCGGATTCCGTCAGCCCTGCGCCGAGCGCGAAGGCTCTATGCGAGGAGACCAGCAACGTCGGCTCCGCCAGCGTCTGTTGGATCGTCGCGTCCACGATGCCAGGGACGCGGCGCATCTCGGCGACCACTCGCTGGGCGTAGGCCATGTTCGCTGCGAGGTCGCGTCCGACGATCTGCACATCAAGTGGCGCCGGCAGGCCAAAGTCCAGGATCTTCGCCGTGATATCGCCGGGTGGGAAGGTGAAGTCCGTGCCAGGGAACAGCTTCGGCAGTTTGTCGCGCAGAATCGCGCGGTACGCGTCGACCGGTGAGGCCTGGTCGTTGAGGCTGATGGTGACGTCGCAGTCTTGCGGTCCGATCGTGGCGCTCGCGCTGTAGGCCTGGTTGATACCGCTGGTCGGCAGGCCGCAGTTGTCGATCACATTGGTGACATGGCCCGGCAGCAACCTGCCAATGGCAGTGTCCACCAGCGAGGCGACCTTGCCGGCCTCTTCGAGGCGTAGCCCGATCGGCGCACGGAAATGCATGTCGATCTCGCCGGACTTGATACCCGGGAAGAAATCGCGCCCCAGCCAGGGCACCAGCAGGCTGATCGAGGCGACTGCTGCCGCCATGAACCCGACGATGAATCGGCCGCGCCGCGCAACCACCTTGGCCAGCAGCTCTCGGTACCCGTCGCGAAACCGGTCGAAGCGCCGCTCGAATGCCGCCTGGAACCGCCCGAAGACACCTTTTGGCTCCCCGCCCGCTTTGCGCGCCGCTACCTGCGCCGGCAGCAGATAGGCCGCCAACGTCGGCACCAGTGTGCGCGAGAGAATAAAGGAGGCGAGCATCGCGAAGACGATGGCTTCGGCCATCGGCAGAAACAGGTAGCCGGCGACGCCGGATAACTGGAACAGCGGCAACCAGACGATGCAGATGCACAGCGTGGAGACAAAGGTTGGAATCACGATCTGGTTCGCCGCCTCGATGATCGCCGGCTGCAGCTCCGCGCCGGTCGCCAGATGCGCATCGATGTTCTCGATCATCACCGTGGCATCATCGACCAGAATGCCGACCGCAAGCGCCAGGCCACCGAGGGTCATGACGTTGATGGTTTGACCGAACCAGGCGAGCCCGAGGATCGAGCACAGAATCGAGAGCGGGATTGAAGTCGCGACGATCAAGGTCGAGCGTCCGGAACCGAGGAACAGCAGGACGACCAAGCCGGTCAACGCAGCCGCCGTCACCATCTCTTGCACGACCTCTGCCACCGAGGCGCGCACGAAGGTCGAGGCATCGTTCAGTGCCGTGATCTTCACTCCCGCCGGCAAGGTCCGCAGAATCTGCGGTATTTTCGCCTTGACACCCGCGACCACCGCGAGTGTCGAGGCATCTCCGGCCTTGAGCACCTCCAGCAGCACGGCCTGGTGCCCGCGAACCAATACGGAGTTGGTCTGCGGCGGCCCGCCGAGGTACACATGGGCGACGTCGCCGACGGTGACCACTGTGCCGCCCACCTGCTTGATCGGCAGCGCGTTGAAGCTCGCCACATTCACCGGCGACGCGTTGGTCACGACGAGGAAATCGATCGCTCCGATCTTCTGGTCACCCGCCGGCAGCACGATGTTCTGCTGTGCCAGAGCGTGTGCTACGTCCTGCGCCGACAGGCCGTGCGCCAGCAGCTTTTGCTGGTCGAGATCCACCTGGACGTTGCTCTGCGTCCCTCCATAGGGTGCAGGCACCGCCACGCCCGGCACCGAGACCAGCATCGGCCGGATCATGTTGGTGGCCGTATCATTCAACTGCGATCCTGTCATCTGGTCCGATGAGATCTGCAGGTCCAGCACCGGCACCGAGGAGGCGTTGTAAGTTAGCACCAGTGGCGGCGTGATCCCCGCCGGCATCTGCTTCAGCACGGTTTGCGAGATGGCAGTGACCTGTGCCTGCGCCGCCGCTACGTCCGTTCCCGGCTGGAAATAAATTTTTACGATTCCGCGGCCGTAGAGCGACTCGCTCTCGATATGCTCGATGTTGCTGACCGTCGTGGTCAGCGCGCGCTCGTAGTAATAAACGACCCGTCCCGAAACGTCCTCCGGCGTCAGGCCGTTATAGGTCCAGACGGCCGCGACCACGGGGATCCCTATGTTCGGAAAAATGTCCGTAGGCGTCTGCAGCGCGGCGCGTCCTCCGAAAATGAGGATCAGTATGGCTAACACGACGAACGTGTAAGGCCGCTTCAGTGCTACGAGCACGATCGCATTCATTGGTGCGCGAGTCCGGTTTGTGCAGTACCGACGCCGACATAGCGAGTCAGCAGTGAGTTGCAAAGCGACGCCAGCCGCTGGCGACTCTGCAGTGTCGTGAGGCCTCGACGAATAACTTCCTCTCCCAGGATAGTTTGCAAGGCAGTCGCCTTTCGGGTTCTGGATCACTCTTGCGTTGTCGAGAGTTACTATCTGCCCCCAATACATTCAGCCGATGTCATGAGTCTTGGCAGGCGTTTCAGATGTAACGCGTTTGGATTCCAAACTGCCGGTTCAGACCGAGCCTGCGGCCGGCTCGTTCAACTCATGAATGCGCCGCACTTTGCGTTGAACGACCAGGACTCGCGACGGCCGGGTACGCGTATTGGTTGCGACGCTGGCGCGCACTCAGCGCGAACGTACGAGGAACCCCATCGCGAGTAGGTTGCCGGCAGCTTGGCATTGCTGTAGACCTTGCGTGCCGCTCCGGCAAAGCCGCAGCTGAGCCTTCGCAGTGGGGCCACGCCGCCCCGGATCGCAGAATCCGGGCAGGTGTTGATCCCCATCAATTCCACTGCGATCGGGTTGACGGACGATGATGCTTTGGTGAGCCAAGAGCCCAGCAGGAGAAGCTTATGCTCCGCATCCTCGGCATCTGCGGCAGCCTGCGCAAAGGCTCATACAATGCCTTGCTGCTGGGAGCCTATGCGGACTGGGCGCCTCCGGATGTGACGATCGAAACTGCGCGCATCGATGAGATCCCTTCCTACAACGAGGATGTCCGCCAGGTGGGGTTTCCCGCGCCTGTCGGCCGCCTGCGGGAGCAGATTCAACGCGCCGACGCCTTGCTGATCGTCACGCCGGAATACAACTACTCGATCCCTGGCGTGCTGAAGAACGCGATCGACTGGGCCTCGCGTCCACCCGACCAGCCGTTCAACGAGAAGCCGATCGCGCTCACCGGAGCGAGCCCGAGCATGCTCGGATCGGCCCGGGCGCAATATGACCTGCGCAGGTGTTTCGTTTACCTGAACGCGTTCGTGCTCAACCAGCCCGAGGTTATGGTAGCCCAGGCGCACGAGCGCTTCGGCAAGGAGGGCAAGTTGACCCATCAGGGCTCGCAAAGACTCATCGTCGAGCAGCTGCAGGCGCTGGTTGCGTTCGTGGCGCGGGTACGGCCGGGGCGCTGAATCGCGTCCCCCCGAGACCAAAAGTGTTCGCGAACGGATCGGGACTGCAGGGAGCCAACCTGTGAATCAACTAGTCATCGCGATCTTCCCTGATGAAGCCGCGGCTTACGACGCGGCTCGCGCGTTGGAGGATCCCGGCGATCCCGCGGTCACCGCCATCCGTGGCCTCGCCGTCATCGTCAAGCATGCGGATGAAACGGTCTCGGAGCAGAAATGGAACAGCCGGCTGCCGTTTCGCGCCCCGGTCGGCGCTCTGGTCGGTGCACTGATCGGCCTGGCTGCTGGACCGGTTGGCTCTGCGATCGGATTCGCCGCAGGGGGGTGGCTCGGATTCACGAGAGATCTCGCCAACTTGGGCGTGGAAGAGAGTTTCTTCAACGCTGTCGCCGCGCAGCTCACACCGGGTAAGAGCGCCCTGGTCATTGAGGTGGCCAAGGATACGAGCGCACGGCTGGCAGCGCGCTTGCGGGAGCTCGGCGCTACCGTCCTGCACGCAGACCTCAAGTCTGAGGGAAAGCCCTCGGTCGCGACGTAGAGCAACAGGAGCACATTGACTTCAGCGGCGGCCGAGCAACTTGCCGACGAGTTGACGCCTGTCAAGGCTGCCTTGGGCCGATGCATTAGGCTCCCGTACTTCGGTTGCGATCGGCCAAAGCCACAGGACTGGACAAGGATATGAGTATCACCGGCCTCGAAGTATTCGATACTACGATTCACAGGACCAACAGTTGGTTGAAGGATCTGATGCAGGTGCAAGCTTCGGAGAACAGGCACGCGGCTTACTTGACGCTCAGGGCAACCCTCCACGCCCTGCGGGACAGGCTGACGGCGGAGGAAGTCGCGCACCTTGGAGCGCAACTGCCGATGTTGATCCGAGGCTTATATTACGAGGGCTGGGACCCTACCGACAAGCCGCTCAAAATACGCCATAAGGACCAGTTTCTCGACCACATCAGGCAGGAGCTCGAGGGCACCGATCCTATCGATCCGGAGCGCGCCGCTCGTGCAGTATTCACGCTGCTATCGAACCGAGTCAGCGAGGGCGAAATCAAGAACGTGAAGCAGCTATTGCCCAGCGAGATTCGGGACCTCTGGCCGCAGTCAGACCAGGCGCCCTAGCTGCAACTGGCGGCACCGGTACAAGCCAATGCGGCGCTTCACGTCAAGCGCCCTGCCGAGCCGGGCTTCAGCCTAAGATCCCGGTATTGATGGGCGTCAAGGACGCCCCCCGGACTTGATGGAAAAATCGCCAGCGCGTGATGTCAACTTCAACACAGCAGGCTGTGCTTCGGGGTGCTGCCTGAGAGGAGGTTCAATGTCGGAGCTCATAGTGGTGGCATTCGATGACCCGAACAAAGCCGATGAGGTGCTGACCGAGCTTCGGAGACTTCAGCGGGAGTACCTCATCGACCTGGAGGACGCAGTCGTCGCGGTGCGCCGTCCGGACGGGGGAATTCAGCTCAAGCAGAGCGTGAATCTGGTCGGCATGAGCGCCGCTTCCGGTGGCTTATGGGGAGCCCTCTGGGGCACTCTCGTGGGCATGCTATTCCTCAATCCGCTGGTAGGCTTCGCCGTCGGCACAATGGTTGGTGCCGGTACGGGGGCTCTGGCGGGAGCGCTGACTGACTACGGCATTAGTGACGACTTCATTCGCGAGCTGGCGCAGACACTCAAGCCGAACAGTTCGGCAATCTTCATACTCGAGCGCAAAATGCAACCAGAAAAGGTTCTCAGCGACCTGTCACGGTTTCGTGGTCGAGTGCTACGCACGTCGCTATCTCCGGAGCAGGAAGCACGCTTGCAAGCAGCCCTGTCGGGCAACGCTCCCTCCCCTGCGTCACAGGAGAGTCCCGCGGACGCACCAGCACAAGCGCAACCTGTGCACACGTGAAAATGCCAACGCGCGACGGCGCTCGAGCCATCGCGATAAGTTGAGGCGCGCCATGTCGCCGAGTTCGGTCGTGCATACCCGCGCCTGAAATCGTCGGACGCGAGAACTGGTCGACTCCTGAGCAATCGGCGGCGGGTATTGCGTTGAAGCCTGTCCTAGGTTCCCGGACCCGGCCCGTGAACTACGCCGCTTCTTGCGCAGGCGCCGCGACGCACCGCATCCGACGCATCCGCGCTGAATTCCTCGCGCAGCAGATCGAGGAAGTGCTCGAGCCGGTCTGCTGAAGCATAGATCGCGGGCATCCCGACAACCATGTTGAGATGCCTGCCCGTCGCACTGAGCGATATAAACGAGTTACCCATGACGGGTAGACTGTAATAGTTATACGGCTCGAACTGAGGACAGGTGAGCGGCGCCATATCGATCACGCCAAGATTCGTGATGAGCACAGTTTCCAACAGATTGCGCCGCAGATAGTTCTTTGGCGTCCGTCCGGTCATCTGATCGAACCATCCGAATGACAAATAACGTATGCACTCCGCCACCGCGGGGAACGCAGCATCGCGATTCCGCTCCAGCCCAGTACGCACTTTGCGCCGAAACTCCTCGGCCGTTTCACCGGGAGCCATTTCCACATGCAGCAGCCCGCTGAAATTCATGGTCGACTTCAGGCCCGGCAAGTGCCGCCGCAAATTTACCGGAACGGCGATACGCACCGTCCCCGGTCCAAAGCTCCATGCATGCCGCGCGGCAACCTCCGCAACACGGCCCATGAGATTTTGCTGTGGCCTCGCCGGCAAGGTGAGACGCTGCCACACGTCGCCTATGCTTGCTCCTCGCGCGCCACCGGTGAGCGGAATCGGACTTTCGCCCCCACGCCCGCCTTTCCAACCCTCGCTCGTAACCGCACGCATTAGATCGACATCGCTGAACGGCGCGTTGCTACCGAGCAGCGGTTCGCCGCGCAGCGCCCGAAACAATTCCTGTAAGAAATGCAGTACGCCCCCGCCGTCCATAACCGCGTGACTCGTGCGCAGAATCAGCCGAGTGATCTCTCCGGTGGCAATGATCAATTCAGTGGAGGGCCCGGTCTGTAGCGGCAGGGGCGTCTGCTCGATGAGCTCGATGCCGCGATGTGAGCTCCCGTCCCATCGGCAATTCTCGATGACCCGCACTTGCGGGGGAAGTGCTCCGTCGCCGGTCCAGCGCGCGCGCCGTCTGGACCCCTGAATACGCAATCGTATGCCCGGGTTTGCAGCAACCGCGCATCGCAACGCCTCCTCCCACTGTGCAGGCGGTACGCTGCTTTCGCCTTCCAGCACCATTGTGATGATGCGAGGCGGATCCAGCGTCTTCGCACTCGCGCCGGCGGCCGCGTGGCCGTATTCGAAAACGCTAAGCCGGCGTGCGATGCTCGTTTGCGGCGCCAGTTCCAGTTTCATTCTCTCTCGCGACCAAAATGCGCTCATACCGCCACGGCAGTATTGGGTGTGCGCTGTTCACCAAATTCTCTTTGGAAGTCATCGAGCAGCCCGTCGAGTTGTCCGTCGCCGTTGTAACTTTCCGGCGCAGCGAAGCTGGTGATGGTATGGCGTTCGGTGAAAATAGTCACAACGTTCAGCTTGCCCGCAAAACCCGGAATCGGTATGAGCTCGAGCGCCGTAAAAGCCGGCGCGGACACATTCTGCAACGGAAAGTTTCCCATTGAAACGACACCGCCGCTCATAGCGTCGGCAGCCGGCTCATACAACGCGCGCTGCATGTTGCGGGCAATTGCGCGGCGAATGGTACGCACTGGCACCCAGGGGAGCTTCTTCAGAATGTCCGGCCGATGACACTCGGCGTAGTTGCGCACTCGCAGACTCAGCTGCCGGCTGAAGCTCCTGGTCGTATCCCCTGGCTCGATCGGGATACTGAGATAACCAGTCAAATTTCCGAGCGACAACACTTCTTCGCGCAGCGTGCGCAGATCGACCGGTACCGTAAAGCAAACCCTGCCTTGCGCATTTCGCCGCGCGTATTCGGCGAGAAATATCGCGAACTTCGGCAAGACATTAGGGATGATCTTGGGAAAGACCACGGCCCGCCAGATATAGCGCAACCGCGCTTCGCGCGGAGAACTGCAGGGAATTACCGGCAGGTTCGGCTCCGTCGATGGCCCGTCCAGGGCGCTTCGGTTTACCTTCTCCTGGAACTTGCGCATGATGTCCCAGTCGATATAGGTGCACGGCGAACCCAGCAACGGCTCACCGCGCAGTGCGCGAAAGACTTCCGCCATCCAGTGCAGTATGGAGCGTCCGTCGACCGCCGCATGCAGTGCCCGAAAGACGATATGTGCAGGACTGCCGCGCACATACAGCACTTTGCAAATGGGACCTCCTGCAAGTGCATCAAAGCGCTCCTGCATGAACGCAGCTCCGCGCTCACTGTGTCCGTCCCACACCGAAGCGTGAACTTCCTGCACCTCAGGTGCGATGCCGCTATCGACCCAACGCGAGAATCCGAGAATGCCCCGCAGCCGCACGCGGCTTCCAGGATTCGCCTGCGCCGCCTTTTCTACAGCGGTTCGCAGCGTTTCGACCGAAAGCGCGCCGTATCCCTGCACGATGATGTCGCAATTGTAGTTGCAGAACTCGTTCAAGACGAGCGAGGCCCGCTCAATCGGCGAGAGCTTGCGGGAATATCGTCCTTTCCAGATCGCCATCTGCGTACTCCTTAACAGCGGCACCGATAGAGGATCACACGTGTGTGCGCCATCTCATGCGGTAAATTCCATGCACTTGCGAACTCGACGCTCGAATGCATCGTGACGTCTTCGAAACCGGCAGCGCGCAGGTCATCCGCAATTTCGTAGCGATTGCGCCCATCTTGGGGAAACGCGCGCCGCTGCGTACCGCGCATCCGTGACAATAAAAGGCCGGCGACGCTGCGCCTCGGCTCATCGGGAACCGGCAGATAGTCAAAGACGTACTCGCCGCGATTGCCGCGCAAGAATTCGGCGATGGCCCGCCAGATTGGCATCTGCACGCCGCGGTCGAAATACATCATCAAGCCTTCGGTGATGATGAAGCTCGGGGACACCGCAAATTTCGTCCAATCCATGCCAGTGACATCGCCTTCGAGCAGCACGAAATTCTCGCGACGCAATACCCCTTGACCCGCCGCTGTGCTCTGAAGCAATGCGCGTTTGGCGGCGACCACCGGCGGCAAATCGACTTCGAAGTATCGCAGCGCAGGATCGGCGCTGAAGGCGGTGCCGCGCGGCGAGAATCCCGCGGCGATCTCGATCACCTGTGAGCAGTTCGATTCGCGCAACAGGTGCTCGATGCCCGCATGTCGGTGCAGCAGAGTGTGCTTGAGGGAATGCCACTTCGGATTGAGCAGACGATACAGGGACGAATAGGCGTTCATGACCCGAAATACAAGCCGCGCGTTGGGCGGCGTGACCAGTTCTGCGCCGGGAAGCTTTCCCCACTGCCAAGTCGCCGCGGTGTAGAGCGCCGACGGCGGGATATTGTGTTTATCCAGAGACATCGTGGACGCCATAGTCCTTTACCTCGATCCTGTCTGGTGCAAAATACGATAACAATTGCTCTGTCATGGCGGCGGGGGCTTGCGTGGGAATGAAATGACCGCAGTCCAACCACCGTAGCGCGCCGCTTGGCAGCAGGCTTCCGAGGCGCTTTCCCGCCGCCGCGCAGTCGGAATGTCTGCCATACAGGCACAGCGTGGGAACGTTCAGCATCCTCAGGCACGCATCGGGCACATCGACCGCTGTGCGCAGATCCTCCCGCAACGAACTGTGTAGAAATAGGAACTCGAGCCGCTCGCGCACTCGCTGCCGTTGACGCGAACCGCGCGGGGCTTGTCCTTCGAGGTGAACGGAGAACTGCTGTTCCAAGGCCGCCGGCGAATCGATATCGACCAATGACGGGTGCACATAACGCACCGCGGGTAACGGTGCGTCGATCAGTGCAAGTCGTGCGACAGTTTGAGGATGCCGCAGCGCATAGTGAAGGACGATCAGAGCGCCATAACTGTGGCCGACCAGCGCGACCTTTACCCATTTCTGCGCTGGTTGCTTCGGCTGGTACGCAAGGATCACCTGCGCCAGATCGCGCGCCATCGTATCCAAATCATAGCCTGTGGCCGCCAGGTCGCTCTTGCCGTGCCCGCGCAGGTCATAGAGCACTACTTGATAACGGCGCGCCAAGGCGGGGGCGGCGGAGAAATACCAGGTGGCGAGGCTGGCGGTCACCAGCCCGTGGCACATCACCAGCAACGGCCCGCTACCGATGCTCAGCGTGTTCAGCCTCACACCATCGGATTCAACCCACCGCATGACTGGGTCTCGGCTGCACCGCGCTCAACTGCCCGCTCGGTGCCAAAACCTTACCGCTCAGAAACCGCTCGAGAATGTCCGCTGCTTGCCTTGCGCCCCCGAGATCCCGGAATGCCGCCTTCAGGCGCAGCGCGCCGTCGCGGTAAGCTGGCTCGCGGAGCAATTCCTCGACCGCCGCGCGAGCCGTGCCAACAGTGACTTTGCCGTAGCGCATGAACATTCCCGCGCCCGCATCGATTACCTGCCGCGCCACAATCGGTTGATCATCGCGGATCGGAGCGACAATGAGCGGCAAGCCGAATGACAGTGCTTCGCACACGGTGTTGTGCCCGGCATGACACACCACGGCATCCATGTGCGCGAGCAACTCAATCTGGGGCACCCGCGGCCGAACGATGAAGTTGGCGGGCGCTCGCTCGCACAGCTCTTCCGGGGCGACCATCACGACTTGCAAGGGCCGGCGCGACAAATACGAGTCGGAGAGATTCAAGTCATCGAGGGCTTGCATCATGACGTCATAGAAGCGCACTCCCCGATCGCGGCTGACGGTACCCAAGGATATGAGCAGTCTTGCGGCGTCGGCGCGCAGCTCCTGCCATGGGAACTCGACCGCAAGCTTGCGATTCGTGAGTGCCGGACCGACAAAGTAATAAGGTGCGTCGTAGTATGTGTACTTGCCGCCGAGCAGGGCTTCGGACGAGAACACGATGACGCCGGAGGGCGAAAAGTCGGGACGTGCTTGCACCGGCACGCCGTAGTCGCGCTGCAGACCGGCGAATTGCTCTTCCAGCCAGGCATCGACCATCCCCGACATCTTCAGAATGGAGACGTTGGTTGAGGCCAGCGTGATCCAGGGAATCTTTCGTGCCCGGGCGACGAGCGCACCGGCAATCATCTGGTGATCGCAAATCATGAGATCGGGCTTTACGCTTTCCACGATCTCCTGCAAGGGCTGCAGGGATGCCCGCGCCAGTGGCAGGCAAAATTGCTCGTAGAAGAATCTGATGCTCTCCAGGCCTCTCACCGCAGACGAGCGTCCGCCCGGGTCGAAGTTCGATTCCACCGGCAGCGCGTGGATCTCGGCGTCGGCAGGCAACAGATCGGGAATCAGCGCTCGATGCACCGCCCAGGCCACTTCATGCCCACGCAGGCGCAGTTCTGCGGCCACCGACAAAGCGGGATTGATATGGCCCGTGAGCGGCGGCACGACGATCAGCATCTTCGCCATCAGCTCTGCCCGCCGCCGGCGACGCGAGTGTTCGCGACAAACTCGCCGATATTCCCGACGCGCAGTGCAATCAGCTCATCGAACGCCTTCGTCGACAGCCAGCCGATGAGATCGACCTGCACGCCGAAGTGCTGCTGCAAGCCCGCAGCAATGGTGACGAACTCGATGCTCTCGAGCTCCAGATCAGCGTTGAAGCTGGTGTCCGCGCCGATCTCGAATTGCTGTATCCAGTCCTCCGCCACGGCCTCGCGGATCACCGCGGTAATCTCTCGAATGATTGCCGGATCGACGTTGAAACTCATGCGTCCTCCTCTCCTCGCCATGCAATGACATCGTTCTGACGCTTGAGCGTGTCGACCCACAGGCCGTTCACGCAGATCCGTTCCTGTCGAATCGACTCGAGACGGAACGCACGGGGATTAGCCCTCAAACCCGTCCCGGCGACTTTGCCAACCACCTCTTTGGCGGCCCACGCCCGTGCAATCCACTCCTCGCGGCCGTGGCTGGGCAGCAGCTCGAGCTCTTCGGCAGAAAAGGCGAGTGCCAGGAAACTGTCCGAGCGTGCTTCGATTGTCTCGACGTCGATGCCGACGGGGTGGCTGGCAGCGATCGCAGCTGCCAGGCGGCCCTTATGAGTAATGGAAATATGCAGCGGGCGCACGTAAGGCTCGGTGATATGGGGCTGTACGCGCGGCTGTCCATTCGGGGCGTTACTGATCGCCAGCTCCTTCGGAAACAACGCCCGGTGCCCGTGTTTGCGCCACAAGTACTGTCGCACCGCATCCTTCGCGGCAATGCGGCCATTGAGCCAGGGACGCTTGCGCCGCGGCGGCAAAGCTTCGTACTCACGCAGCTCCGGCTGATTGAGCATCCGCAGCGAAATGTACTCGCGCATGTTCGCGGTATCGTAGTGATCCTCGAACAGCACGAACGGATGACCGGTGTCCTCGCAAAGCAGGTGAATTTCGACTTCACGCGTACGCCGATAGAACTCGCGCGTCATCAGGTACCGGCGGGTATGCCAGCCCAGCATCTCGACGGCCACCCGTCCTGTGGGATCGAGGAGCTGCTGATCGCTCCAGCAGTTCTGATCATCGAGCTTGTCGATGCGGATCTGACACTCGAATGCTTCGCCAACCGCAGGCTGCGGACGATAGAAACGTACTTTCTCCACACCGATGGGCATGGCGAGCGGGGCCTGCGCCTGCGTCTCCATTACCCAGAAGCCGGCAAGCTGTCCCATGTTATCGAGGAGCGCTCCGGGACCCGGCGGCACTTTGATCGATCCCGCGATGCCATTGTCGCCGACCGGCCCCAGCTGAGTGACTCCGCAATACGCGTCGCGATGAAACATCCAATTCTGGGAGTACAGCTCAGCGGCCGTGATCGAGCACGCGCGCGATTGTCGCAAAGGCGCCGTGCGCTGCGCTGGCGGCACAGGGTAGTCCCTGGCGAGCACCGCCCGGCCCCGAATGAACCCCTCGATCTCGACATCGACCAGCGGATACTCCTGCATCGATAAATGAATGCTGATGTCAACCGGCTCGGCCACCAGCAACCAGCGAAACGCCAGGATCTGCTCGAACGCGATCACGACGTAGCCGGGCAAGTACGACTCCAGAGCCTCGCGCAGCAATTCGATCTCCATCGTCAAAGGCACGACGGGCCGACAATCCGCGAGCACGGGCCAGCCCTCGCGCTCGCGATGAAATGAATGATCACGCACGAGAGGAATCGTGGAGTTCACATCCAGATGCCGTCCGACGCGTACCTCAAAAGGTGCAGGCGTAGAGATGGGTTCCGCGCGCGACTTCTGGCGCTGCCCCCACGCGGCAAGCACGTCGTGCCCTGCCTGCCGGATGTCAGTAAGTGCAGCCGAAAATGCCACTTGCAGCGGATCGTCGCTCGTGCCGATTGCCGTCCAATTCTCAGCCGCGGTCGGAACGCTGCGGGCCAGCGGCGTTTTCAATCTGATCAGTGGCACACCGAGTGAAAGACGCTGCAAGGTCGCGCTGGGAGAGCTGCGCAATGGCTTCTCGTCAAGCCCGAGCAACGACAACTCCAGCTGCGCACCCTCCACCCACAATGCGGCGCACACGTGAGTCAGCTGCTGCAGGCCGGAGCGCTTTGCGATGTTCGCGCTGACAGTCAGATGTGCTCTGCCTTTGAGCGTATCCGCGACGAAGCCGACCAGGCTGCCGGTGCCCACCTGCACGAAGGCGCGGAATCCGTCCGCATACATGTTCTCGATGAGCTGGCGAAAACGCACGGGGCGCAGCAGATGCTCCACGGCAAGTTGCTGCTTCTCGAGGATCGATGGCGGAAATTTGCAGCCGGTGGTGGTGGACCACAACGGCACGCTCGGTTCGTGCAGCGGAGTGTTGGAGAAGAACGCGCGATAGCGCTCCACATGAGGAGCGAACAGCGGCGAGTGAAACCCGGATGCAAACGGCAGCACTTGGGCGAAGACGCGCTGTGCTCGAAAGCGCTCGAGGGCGGTCTCGATGTGCGACCTGCGGCCGCAGAAGATCACTTGATGCGGGCAGTTGTCGTGAGAAAGCGTGAGATCGTGCAGGCCGGAGAGCACTTCCAGCGCTTGCGCCTCCGTGCAAGCCGCGGCGAGGAACAGCAGGTCGATGTCGGGCATCGCTTCGTTTTGCACCTGCTGTATGGCGCCGTGCACGTATTGCAGCGGGAGCATGTTGCACGCAGCCATGGCGCACCACTCCCCCAAGCTATGACCCGCCATCGCGTCAGCCTTGATGCGCAGCGCTTCGAGGGCCTTGAAGAGCACCATATCGACGTCGTAGACGCCGAGCGCCACCTGTAGTAGATCCTTGGCCGGATCGAGCCTCCTCGCGTGGCTCGGCGGCGGCAGACGAAAGTGTTCTACAACATCTGCGACTTGCGGATCGAAGCTGCTGTCCACGCCGGGAAACACAAACGCGAGCTTGCCGCGGGTGAGCAGTCGATCCGCCGAAAAGTAGATTTGATGCTGCCCGTGCCAGGCGGCGCCCGCAGTGACCACTTTGTGCGCGAAGCTCAGGCGGGTGTCGTCGGGCTCGACTATCGCGAGGCGAAAACGCCCCGCTTGCTCCGTGCGATCCCAACGGCGCTGCGCGAGCTTCTCCAGCAAAGACTCCTTCGAGTCGGCCGCGACCACCGCGACTTGCGGCAGGAGGATCGTTTTCCGGTGCGGTAATGGCGCGGCCGTGGGGGCGGGAGCGGAACTCAGCACGGCGTGCGCATTGATGCCGCCGAAGCCGAAGGCATTGACGGCGGCGATGCGCACACTGGTTTCGGGCCACGGCTCTTGGTTTGCGATAGCGCGAAAGCGCGTGGTATTCAACAGGAGATGCGGCCGGTGGCAATGTAGAGTCGGCGGCAGGACGCCATGATAGATCGATAGCGCCGCCTTGATGAGACCGGCGGCGCCTGCGGCGGGCATCGTATGCCCGATCATCGACTTCACCGAACCGATCACCGCGCGTGACTTCGTGCTCGTCGGTGCGCCGAAGAATTGCCGTACCGTTTCCAGCTCCGCTTGATCGCCGGCCGGCGTGCCGGTGCCGTGCGCTTCGAGCAGGCCGATATCCTCCGGGCGAAACGCCGTGTGCTGCCAAGCCCGGCGCAAGGCCAATAACTGGCCGGAGACCGAGGGCGCCAGTAAGCTGCTGCTGCGCCCATCGCTCGCCGACGCAATGCCGTGCAATACGGCATAGATGCGATCTCCGTCCGCTTGCGCCTCGCGCAGCCGCTTCAACACCAGCAAACCGATTCCCTCGCCGGCGAGAATGCCATCGGCATCCTGCGACAGCGGCCGGATCTGCTGTGAGCGCGACAACGCACCCAGTTGGCAGAAAGTCGCCCAAAATGTAAGGTCGTGAGTGAAGTGCAGACCGCCGGTTAGCGCCATCGCGCAATCGCCACGCGTGAGCGCGTGACACGCCTGCTCGACGGCGATGAGGGCGCTCGCACAAGCTGCATCCACCGTGTAGGCGGGTCCGCGCAAATCGAGGCGATTCGCCAAACGGGAGGCCGCCAGATTCGGTATGACGCCCGCCGCGACATCCGGGCCGCAATGATCCAGTTCCGCCTTGATCTGCTTGCGCACCGTCTGCAGTTCCAGAGCGCCGATATTCGGCAGGAGGTCCTGCAAAGTTTGCAATGTCTGCTGCACCATGCGCGCGTGCTGCTGGAGGCGCAGCGTGCCGGCGCCTGCGTAGTTGCCGCGCCCCAGGATGACCGCAGTCTTCTCCCGCGGAAACTCTCGATCCAGGTAGCCGGCATCCCGCAACGCGTTGGCGCCCACACGCAGGGTCAATAGCTGGTCCGGCTCGGCGGCCGCCGCAGCCTTGGGCATGATGCCGAATTCAATCGGATCGAATTCGGCGTACTCGTCTACGAATCCGCCACGCCGGCAATAAAAGCGATCGACTTGGTCGGAGTCCGGATCGAAAAATGTTTTCGAGCAGCGGTGCTCAGGCACCTCGGCAATCGCATCGACACCGTGCTGAATGTTGTGCCAATAGCGTTCGAGGTCGGGCGCACCCGGAAAGATGCAATCCATGCCGATAATCGCTATAGGTTCCACGATTACGCACCTGCGTGCACGCTTCGAAGTTGCGGAACGCTCATACTCTCGGGGCTACCGCACATCATGATGATCTGCACGTCCTCGCGGTCGCCTTCACGCAGCTCATGCAACAGCGCCTCTACACCGTCATGCAAGGGAATCAGGCCTATGCCGCGGCGCGCGTATTCGCGCTCCAACTCCGGCGAAACCATACCTTTCCCCGCCCACGGCCCCCAGTTGACCGACAAGACGCGCCCCTGTACGCGCGCTTGCAATGCGTGCGCCAGCTTGTCCAAAATGTCGTTCGCCGCGGCATAATCAGCTTGGCCGCGATTGCCAAACACGCTGGCCACACTGGAAAAGAACACCACGAACCCCACATCGTCGCGCAAAGCTTTGTATAACGTTACTGCGCCGCGCACCTTGGTCTCGAACACTCGCGTGAAGCTTTCGACGCTTTTATCGCGCACGAGCTTATCTTCGACCACTCCCGCACCATGAATCACCCCGTCGATGCGGCCATATCGCCGATACAAGCCTTCGACGAATTCGCCGAAGCGGTCCATATCGCGCACGTCGAGTTGCGTGTAATTCGCCTGTCCGCCGGCCTCACAAATTGCATCCAAGGTCTGGCGAATCTCGCGCGCTGCAAGGATGTGGGCGCAGCGCTTCTCCACTGCCGCTGGCGCCAGGCCCGGACTATCCGCGAGCACCCGTTGCCGCAGCGCCTTCGGATCGCGCGCTGACGCGTACTCGGGCTTATCAGATGCTGTTTCAAGGCACGTGCGCCCCACGAATTCCAGGCGACAGCGGTATTCACTCGCGAGCGACCGCGACAAGGCTGCCGTGATGCCGCGCGCGCCGCCGGTGAGCAACACGACGCTGTCCGGACCGAGTTTGACGTTGTGTCCCTCAGGTCTCCGCGGCAGCGCTGCCGGCACCAACTCCATTCGATGGCGGCTGCCGTTGCGGTAGCAAACTTCGACCAGACGGTCCTTGCTGAGCAGCTCGAGCTCCAGATACTCGGCGAGAGCGCGGGGTGCCTCCCGCAGCTCGAGATCGACACAGCGCGCATGAATCTCCGGCCGCTCTTGGGCGACCGATTTGATCAATCCCGCCAGCCCCGCGCCCCGGTGGTGGTCGAGCGGCGCGGCGGGGTCCCGAAAATGACCGTAGCGTCCGCTCAATCCGCTCGCAGCCACCAGATACGCCACCTTGTGCACCAACATCCGGCGTAGCAGATCATAGAAGCGCGCGAGATCACGGTCGCAGTGGCCCGCATGCAGGCCCCACAGGTGAATGAGCCCGTCGACCGACTCCAGATCGCCGGAAGCCGGCAGGTCTGCCGCAAAATCCAGGAGACGCACCTGTGCGCCCTGTAGCTCGATGCGTGCCGCGAGCTCCTCGGCAATACCGCGACCGTCGTCAGTAATCAGGAACTGTTTGCCGGCCAGCCCAGTCGCGTGCACTGCGGGCATATCGATAGCTACACTGCGCAGCCGGAGCCGAGCGATCGTTCCGGCAACGGCACCCGGACTGCTGGCAGCCTTGGCGGATGGAGCTGTCGCCGGCTCAGTGGTGCGCGTCATCGCCTGCAGCGACTCGATCACGGCACGCAGGGTTTTCAATGCCGCCAGATTTTCCAGCGCGGCATCGCGATCCACCGCAGTTAGCCTGGTACCGAGCTGCTGCAGCAATTCACCGACGATTTCCACGCGCTTGATGGAATCGATCGACAAATCGGCTTCCAGGTCCAGATCGAGATCGAGCACATCGGGCGGGTATCCGGTGCGCTCACCGATCACGGACAGCAACAGGGTTTGAATGTCTGGCACTATGACCGCAACCTCGCGGTTCGATGAATCGACCGCGCTCGATGAGGGGCCAACACTCAACGGACGAGCGCTGCCAGGCAGAGACACAGCCGGCGTCGACAGGTCCTCGGGGAGTTGTTGCGAGAGCCACTCCAAAACCGCCCGCAAGGTTTTTTGAGCCGCCAGCTGCTCCAGAAGGGCATCGGCATCGGCGCCGAGCTTGTCCTTGAAGCCGAGGCGCTCGGACAGCTCGCCGATGATTTCCACCCGCTTGATCGAATCGATCGACAAATCCGCTTCGAGATCCAGATCCACATCGAGCATTTCAGCGGGATACCCCGTGCGCCCGCTGACGATGGCAAGCAGGGTCTCCTGGAGGCCGGAGGGTTCGCGGTCGGGCGCTACGTCCGTAGTCCGTGCGAGGGCGCGCTCTGCGTTCGCCATTGCCGGCGGGACCGCCACCGCTTCGATGACCACGGGCGGATGCGTCGGCGCGACCTTACTCGCAGAGGTTGCTTGACCTAGAAAGCCCAGCATCACGTCGCGCTGCGCGTTGACCATCTCGCGCACATTGTTGAGGAAATCCAGTAACACACGTTCTTGCGGGCCATCTACTTTGCCAGGCGTTATGGAAGCATCGGTGAGTTTCACCGGTTGGGTCAGTGCTTTGCCGGCATGGCTCGGCAGCGTTCCTTCCAGAGGCCGTGCGCGCTGGCCATTGATCAGCCAGGTGGATGGAGCGAGCCTGCACGGCTCGCCGAGATCGAGGCGGCGGGCCTGCCGCTCGGCATAAAGAGCGCCCATGTCGACATCTGCCGTCAGGACCGCAAGCCGTGCGAGGGCTTCGAGAAACTGCGCGATACCGGGCCGGCCCTTCTGGTCGGTAACGACCGTGTGGTGAGATTTGCCGGCGAGGATCTTCTCGACGAATCCCGTCAATACGCGTCCAGGGCCGACCTCGACGAAGATACGCGCGCCGTCAGCGTACATGCGCTCGATCTGTTCGACAAAACGCACGGGCTCGACAAGGTGTCGGGCGAGTTGATCCTTGATCGCGGCCACATCGGCGCCATAGGGGCTAGTCGTGGAGTTCGAGTACACGGGCACTTGCGGTGCAGACATGCCGACATCACGCAGATGATCGGCGTACAACTCCCTGGCGCGCGCCACTACGGGCGAATGGAAAGCGCACGCGACCTCGATGGGCTTTGCCGCAAGACCACTCTGCTTCAGTGCCACGAGTGCCGCCTCTATCGCCGGTGAGGAACCGGAAATGACGGTCTGTGCGGGGCTGTTCTGATTCGCGAGCACGACGCCATCGACCCCGCGCAGGGCGGCCGCAATGGCTGTAGTTGTGCCACTCACGGCAAGCATCTTGCCGGGGTCGGAACCCGCTGCAGCCACGATCGCCTCACCACGCTGGCGGCTCAGCTGCAGGAGCGTCGGCAAGTCGAAGGTGTCCGCCACTGCCAGCGCGACGAGTTCCCCGTAACTGTGACCGGCCAGCTGCTGCGGCCGCACGCCGCAACTCTGCAGCAGAGTCGCCATCGCATATTCGACGATTCCCAACGCGGGCTGCGCGACACGCGTATCAGTGAGCGTGCGCTGCTGCTCCCGCTGCTCGTCGCTGCTGTACGCAGTGGACGGATACAGTTCGTCAAGCCAAGCCCGACCGCATTGCAAAATCGGCCGCAGCTGCGGAAACGCGATAAAGACGTCCTGCAGCATTCCTGGTACCTGGCTGCCCTGGCCGGGAAAGAGGAACGCGACCTTGCCATCGCTCGCGCCCCCGCGCCGCTGGATCCGAGAATCTGCCACACCGCTCAGCGCGAGCTTCAATCTCACCGCGAGGTCGCTCATATCCTCGGCAACGAATGCGCATTGAACTGCGCCTGCACCCAACCCGCTCGCCGTAAACCCGAGATCCCGCAAGACCAGCGGCGCGGTTGATTCTTCCAGGAACTGCTGCAGACGCCGCATCTGCCCGTGCGCCTCGGCCGCATCCTGGCCGCGAAAGACAAACAACTCCGCGGGCCAGCGCCGCAAGGCGGGCGGATTGCCGCCGCGTGACGCCGTATGCGCCGACAAAAGTGCATGGAAATTCGTGCCACCGAATCCGAAGGCGCTCACCGCGGCGCGCGCGTGCTCGTCCAACCAGACTCGCGGCGTCTCATAGAACACGAATGGACTGTTCGCGCGGCGATACCACTCCGTCGGCGTCTTGATGTTTTGTGTGGGCGGCAGAACACGGTGATATAGCGCTTTGGCAACCTTGATCACACCCGCGATCCCAGCGGCGCACTTGGTGTGTCCGATCTGGCTCTTGACGGAGCCCAATCCCGTCTGTCCCGCAACGGCGCCGCCGGCATTGTAAATCTCCGTTAGCGTCTTCAGTTCGGTGCGGTCGCCCACTACTGTGCCCGTACCGTGCGCTTCGACGAGTCCCACGGCGCCCGGGAGTTGGCCTGCTTGCCAATAAGCACGCTCCAGGGCGCGCTTCTGACCCTCCTTGCGCGGCGCGGTCAGACCCAGACCCTTGCCGTCGCTCGAACCGGCGATGCCGTCTATGACTGCATAGATGCGGTCACCATCACTCTCGGCGTCGCGCAGTCTTTTGAGAACAACGACCCCAGTGCCTTCGCCCAGACAGACGCCGTCGGCGTCGGCATCGAAGGAGCGGCAGCGGCCGGAAGGCGACAGCGCCTGAACGCTTGCGAACATCAGAAAATCATTGATGCCGTTATGAAAGTCCGCGCCGCCCGCGAGCACCATGTCGCTGCTGCCGCTGCGCAATTCCTTTACCGCGAGCTCCAGGGCGGTCAATGAGCTCGCACAAGCAGCATCCACTGAATAGTTCACACCCCCCAGACCCAGACGGTTTGCGATGCGGCCGGCGATGACGTTGGCCAACACACCCGGGAAGGAATCTTCCGTGAGGTCGGGCAACGCCGCGTCGAGTTGCGGCGGCAGCTCTCCGCAATACTGCGCAAAGCTGTTGCGGAACGCATAAGCGTTGGACAACTCCATGCCGGCTTCGGCGCCGAAAATGACCGAGGTCTTGTCCCGATCGAAGGGACGTTCCTCACCGTAGCCCGCATCCGCGAGCGCGCGACAGGCCACTTCCAGACTCAAAAGCTGCGCCGGTTCGATCGCCGCGAGCGATTGCGGCGGAATACCGTACCGCAGTGGATCGAATCCGATCTCATCGATGAAACCGCCCCACTTGCTGGGCGTCTTGCCCTTCTGCGCAGCCGAGCCCTTGCGGTAGTACAGGTCTGCATTCCAACGTTCGGCGGGTACTTCGGTGATCAAGTCACGGCCTTCGAGAATATTGGCCCAGAAGCTCTCCAAATCGGGAGACCCCGGAAAAATACACTCCATGCCGATGATCGCGATGGGCTCATTGACAGTGGCGCGTGATAACGGCGGCGCACGGCAGGCGTCGAGCAATACGGTCGAGTCGACGCTGACAGCCCGATGCAGACTCGCCATCGTTTGGGCCTCGACGCACAGCGCCGCCGCTTGGCCGATCATGTACATGCCTTCGCGCTCCTGCGTGGCGCCATCGACGGTCAGCAGCGCGTCGCCGAGCCGTTTGAGACCTTTGCTCGCCACCCGCAGCCGGCCGACGTTAAAAGCTTCGAGCGCCTTCCAATTCTCCTGCGCGCCGAGACCCTCTTCCTGCAGGCGGCGCTTCTCGGCGGCGAATGTGTCGATGAACCCGCTCGGCAGACAGCGAACCGCGTGCCCCGGCGCAGTTTCGATCAATGTGGTCTCGACCGCGCTCAGAACCTGACGCTGAAACTCCGGAACGATTGCGCCGGTGTTCACCGCTTCTTCCGTGGCCAGATAGGCGGTGCCCATCATTACGCCGATTTTTGCCCCGCGTGCGGCGAGCGGCGCCGCAAACGCGGCAACCATCGCGGACGAGCGCGCATCGTGGATGCCGCCTGCAAAATACACATGCAGCTCTTCGGGACGGTCGAACGCCAGCAGTTGCTGGATTTGCTGTTCCCACAGCACGAAGCTATAACGCGGCCCGACATGGCCACCGCATTCGCGACCTTCGAAAATGAAGTGGCGTGCGCCATCTTTGAGAAACAGGGCCAGCAGACCTGGCGAGGGAACGTGCAAGTAGGCGGGAATCCCGAGTTCTGCGAGGGGGCGCGCTTGCGAAGGCCGCCCCCCCGCCAGCAATACGACCGAAGGGCGAAATTCCCGAATCAATTCGAGCTGCGGATTGAGGATTTCCGGCGGCGCGAAGCCGAGCACACCGACTCCCCAGCTATGCTCGCCGATGCCGCCGCGGGTCTGCTCGAGCAGGCTGCGCGCAGTACGCGCTGGCATCAGCGATAACGCGAGAAACGGCAGTGCACCGTTCTGCGCCACTGCGATTGCAAAGTCAGCCGAGTCGCTGACACGAGTCATCGGGCCTTGCGCGATCGGAAAGCGCGTGCGATGTGCGCGGGCCAGTGGACTCATCTGGGCCAAGGGCGACAAGTGCTTGGCTTGCCGCATCTGCCCGGCAATGCGCGTCCGCAGTCCATGCAGCAGCGTTTCCACGGTGGGATATTGTGCGGCGATGGCACCAGCTAGCGCCGCATCCTGTCCGATCGGCAACAGCTCCTGGAGCGATTCGTTACCGAGCAGCGCTCGCACCGCATGAGGTTCGAGCTCGACGTGTTGCGCGGCCGCGGTACCTGGGCGACTGTAGATGTGATAACCACCGAGCACCCGCGTCTCGCTGCCATCCATCGCGCTCACCGCGGCTTTGATATGCGCCGGCAGCGTGCTCTCGTGCAATAAGGCGAGCTGGCTATCGAGGACAATGCCGCGGGCTCCGGCCACAATGGCCGCGGCGGCGGTGTACAAGCCCATGCCCCCCTGGCACCAGACTGGAACCCCGCGCGCCTCCGGTAGCGCAAGAATTTGTTGCAGCAGAATGAAAGCTCCGCTGTGACCAGTGGGACCGCCACTTTCCACACCCTTCGCGATCAGCGCCGAGACGCCAGCCGCAATCGCCACGCGGGCCTCGGCCTCGGAACCCACTTGGGCGATGATCAAGAAGTGATCAAGCCACTGATCCAGGGGCGCCCCCGCGGTCAGTATTACGAAACCGACCTCAGCGGGCAGGTGATGGGGCGCAATCGCCACATGATCGGGGATGCGAACCCCGACCGCACCGCTGCACGAACGCAAACACAACGGACGGAGCGCTTCGAGAACCTGCGGGTGATGTGCGCGGTTTCGTCCGACATCGACAGCCACTGCGGCGCCGTGCCGCTCGAACGCCCGCGCCAGAGACAGGTCCGGCCGCTCGAAAGGCGTGATGGCTAGAAACGGCGCGGCCCGAGCGTGCCCCGCCCATTCATCCATGCGGAATCGGCTGGCACCAACAGTTCTTCGCGTAACAGGCTCTGTCGCCATGGCTGAAGTCCCTTTCGTACATTTAGTATTGTGAGTGACACGCGACCGACCAAACATCAGCTGCGATCGGGTTGCGGTGGTGACCTGATCTGCATCCCTGGCATCAACCGAGCTCATCATGGCGGCCCGCTGACCGCACCCACCGCTGCAACGAATGGCCGCTGATACGGCCACGCTCTATTGTTGCGACGACTCGCAACCAAACTCAATACACAGGGGCGATATTTTTTGTGGACTTAGGTCCCGACGTGTTGTCTCTTTTAGCGGACAAGTCAGCACACGATTGCTCCAATACGGAGCCTTGCAACGCGGGGGGCCTCGCGCTGGTGCGCAATAAAACACGGCGCGATGCGGCAGCGGCTCTGAAGAGCCGAACTCCAGTCGAAACACAGTGTCACCGCTGTAATGAAATGGTAACGTTGCGGTCGCTCGAGCGGACGTGAGCGTGAGCGGTACCGGTGGCGGGCCGGCTCGTCCAGTAGCTGAGGGCAAGCCGCCAGAGTGTGCGTCGGAGGCGACGTTCGTCTCGGGGCTTGGCGCCCAGCACACTGGCAAGTGCCGGCAGCCACTCACGAACGGGTGCCGGTCATCATCAACAATGTTGTAGATACGTGCTGCGCGGCCCCTTCTACGTCGCAGCGCGACTCGAAACCGCGCCCTGGACCGGGTCAGCGCAGCGCAACACAATCTTCCCGAGCACGTGCCCGTTTTCCATGCGTGTTGAGCCTTCGCGGCATCTGCGAGCGGATATTCTGCGGCGCTCGGGACTTGGAGTTTCGTTGCTTCGATGGCCTGGTTGAGGCGCTCAAACTCCTGGACTGCGGCAGCCGGCTCGGGACTGGCTCAGCGGACTGAAGGCGGCACGACGGCTGATTTGACATTTGCCGAGGTCTGTACCCCATCAGGCGCGCATCGGCCCAACGGATTGGTCTTCCGCTGCGCCGGCATCTACAGCAATCAGGCGTTCATGCACCGTTCAACCTGGTCGAGAGACACTAGGCACGTGGGATGGATCGAAGCAGCACATCCGTCGCAACTTCGGTCTGGCTGTTGACATTCTCTTCGTTCGCGGCACAAGTGTAAGGATATTTCCCATGGGCACGCTTTCTACCCTGACCGCGGTGATCGGACTCGGCGCAGTAGCCAGCTCGTTCGCACCGACCGCCCGCGCCAACGACTGGTCGATCGGAGTCGGCATTGGCTTGCCGGGCGTGGTGGTCATTTCACCTACGCCTGTCTATGTTCGCCCGCCTCCGAGGTACTACGGTCCGGGTTACTATCCCCCAGGTTACTATCCGCCGGGGTACTATCCCCCGGAGTACTATCGCCCACCGGTCGTCGATGACGCAGATGAAGACGATTACGAGCGTCATCGCCACAGGCATCATAGACACGAAGACGATGATGACGACGAGTGAGGGGCACCCTTAACGTTGCAAGGCGCCCGCCCCGTCCGCAAAGGTGCCGCCCGGAACTGCCGGCACCCGAATCGGATAGGCGCTACAAAGCTCGAATCTCGGGCAAGGGCGGGAGATCCAATGGGCTCCCGACCTTTCTAGCGCCCGACCGGAACCAGCTCATGGCTCTGTCCATATTCGAGTGCGGCAGTTAACCACGCGGTTTCACGACCCGTGAAGCCACGAGAGTTGGGCGAAGCCCGGAGGATTGCCTTTGGTGGAGTTCTGCAACTAATGGTTTATTGACAGCGCTCACCGCGTCCGCAAGTGCCTTGTCATAGCACCTTTGCCGTTTGGGGAGGAGTGAAAGGTCGCGGCCGTCCCATCTGCTGCATACCTGTGCAGCGGCATGCATAAGCTGATGATATAGCAGAGTAGCCCCCGTGTTGGTCGATAGATCCATCCCGGAGTAGTCCACCTTGACTGTTGGAATTCCGTCATCGGATAGCGTCACCTCCCCGGCGACGAGCAGCGCAGAGTTCGACACAGCGATACCCATGACGACGAACCCCACACGAAATGCGGACAAATAGTTGGATTTTTTTGAACTCACTGTGATGCTCCTTACGTTATGTGTGCGGACTGGGGGAAGCACCGAGGAGTTACGCTAGTCGAATTGCGCTCGACAGTAATCACCCGTTCGGATGATTCGCGACCCACGCGAGCGCGCGGCGGATGAACGACGCACAGTACGGGATCCACCCGGGTTGCCAGTAGCGCAGAGTCAGCGCTATTCGCAGCGGTGTCGACCTCGCTCGCCGGCGCGTCGCCGCCCTGAAACTCAATTGTTCAATTCGAGAGCAACCGCGCAGGGCTCATCAGGAAGGCTCGAATCAGTGCTGACTGACGCTTTGTTCCCGTCTTTTCAAAGAGCTTCTTCAGCTGCGTTCGCACAGTGCTGAGACTCACGCCAAGCTCTTCTGCGGCTTCTCGCAGACTGCAGCCTTTGACCAAGACTGCCGCCAAGCGCGCCTCCGCGTGGCTCAGTGCGAACAGGTGGCCCAGCGCCTGAACCGGAGTGTCCAACTGACACTCCGGGTCACTGATGAAAGCGACTGCGGCGGGTTGTTGCGCCGAAGGTAAAATGGGTCTCAGATGCAGCGGGGTGACTAACACGTGAAAAGAGCGCCGCTGCGAGGGACGCAGGACGTTCATCGTACCGCCCGCGCGAAGTCCACGCCCGAGGCTTGTCGCGACCGACTCATGGATGAGCCTTTGCAGACTTAGAGTGTCTGCGGTCCGCCGGGTGCAAAGGTTGCTCCCGCTGATCGTCAGCCCATCATTTTTAGCGATGATTGCCTGGGCAAATCGGTTGACCAGCAGAACTTTCACATCTGCCGAAATCAAAACGACACCGTACGGAAGTGTATCGAGTACGTCCACTGCGGATGCAGCCGAGGCCTCCAGCGCTGCGATCCGCTGTTGCAGGGATAGAGCTCTCTGAAGGTGGGGCATGAGAGTCTTGAGCAACAGCGTATCCGAGTCGTCGAAGGGACCACGCTCCTTGGGTCGCAGGCACGCAATCACGAAAGCCGCCGATGCGTCCACCGCAATGACCCCGCAGAACTCATGAAAGGTGTGCATCGGACGCAGGAAGTCAGCGTAGAACTCCGAGCGCTCGAGAACGCCGTCAGGGCACAACTGTTGCCCTAAAAACACGGCCCCGGGGGTTATAAGGTGTCCCCCGTGCGTACCCCAACAGTCGATGCCCGCATAGTATTCGTTGTACTTGTGCGCATCCGCCGGATCGAATCTCGCAGACGCCATCACGCTGCCGCTCCGCTTCTCCGCGCTGTACGCGAAGAGCGACGTGGTGCTACCGCTGACATCTTCGGCAAAGCGTTCGAGGAATACCGGCCACAGTGCGGGATCCGCGGCGGCGGCATAGATCATCGCAATCAAATCGAGGACATTTCCTCCGTGAGCCATCGTGAGACCCCGATGTGAAGGAAGGCCACGCCCCATTTTATTCCATCTCGAGCGCCAGTCGAATCCTCCAGTCGGATTTCCAGCAGGCCCCCGCGTCGTGCTCATCCCGTGTCGAGAACAAGTCCGCGCTGGCCGCGGTCCGGGTCGAGACCTGTTTCAATTGAGACACGCGGCCGGCACCTTGGAATCATTCGATGACTCTCACCCCCGATACTGGATGCCGGTTGTGAGATCGCTGACAGACTGTGTCAACCGTTGACCTGAGGCAAAACGTATCGCGCACGTGCTCACTGCGGGCGGCAAGATCGCGGTTCGCGGTGAAGGATTGGAAGCGGCGCTCGGCACTGTAATAGACGCACGGGAGCTCGGTGCGTCCCCGGACGATCTCCATACCCTGAAGCATGAGAAGCCGAAACACCCGAAAGATGAAAAGCATCCCAATCACGCGTAACTCGCAACCCACGTAGGTGGCTGTTAGATGAGTGCGATCACGATGGGGCAAGGCGCCACTTGGGTCATCGCAGCCCTTGCCACCGGCTGCGTCATCGTCCGGCCTTGGAGGGTGCCGGAGGCCCTCTGGGCAGTGCTCGGCGCCATCGGTCTGGTCGTACTGTCACTGCTCCCTTGGCGCGACGCGGTACGCGTTGTGGGGAGCGGGGCCGACGTGTATCTCTTCCTCGGCGGAATGATGCTGCTCGCCGAGTTAGCGCGGCAGCAAGGAGTGTTCGATTGGCTCGCGACGCGGACTGTGCGGCTGGCGAGAGGATCGGCAAAGCGTCTGTTCGCTCTGGTCTTCACGGTGGGGACCCTGGTGACCGCCCTTCTATCGAACGACGCCACCGCCGTCGTACTGACCCCCGCGGTGTTTGCTGCCGCCAGGGCGGCCAAGGCAGAGCCGCTGCCTTACCTCTTCATCTGCGCCTTCGTGGCAAACGCTGCGAGCTTCGTGCTCCCAATCTCCAATCCCGCGAATCTGGTGGTCTTCGGTAGCCATATGCCGGCACTCGGCTCCTGGTTGGCGCAGTTTGCCCTCCCCTCCGCGATGTCGATCGGAGCCACGTACGTTCTGCTGCGCGTGACCCAGAGTGCACCCTTGCATCAGCCCATTGCCACCGAGATCCAGGTGCCGCGGCTCACGCGCGCAGGTCGCTGGACGACGTTCGGGATCGGACTCTCGGCGGCCGTGCTGCTGGCGGCTTCGGCTTGCGAATTTAAGCTGGGGTTGCCAACTTTTTTGGTGGCGGCCCTGACGGCCAGTGTCGTCCTGCTCGAGGCGCGCCAGTCTCCATGGAGCCTTCTCAAAGAGATCTCCTGGAGCGTGCTGCCGCTGGTAGCAGGATTGTTCGTTCTGGTCGAAGGTCTGATCCGCACCGGTGTGATCCAGGATCTGAGCGGATCGTTAACGGCCGCCGCTGCGAGCGCGCCGGCCGCGACTAGTTGGGCAGCCGGCTCGATCGTCGCTCTCTCCTGCAATCTCATGAACAACTTGCCGGCAGGTCTGATCACCCATTCCGTGCTCGCGACCGACGCCCCCATCCCGCCATCCGTGACCAACGCGCTGCTGATCGGCGTGGATCTCGGACCGAACCTCTCGGTCACCGGCTCGCTTGCAACCATCCTCTGGCTCGTCGCGATACGTCGAGAAGGCGCGCACATCAGCGCCTGGAGATTCCTGCGTGTAGGAACACTCGTCATGGTGCCAGCCCTGGTGTTGGCGCTGGCGGCTTCGATATCGGGATACCACGATGGGCGATGAGTTCTCGCGGGTCGACGCGCCCCGCTTCCGCCCGATTTCGCGGCCAACGGTGCAGGGCATCGGCGCCTCGCTCAGTGGACTGGCAGCCGGTGTGAGCGTGGATCACTTTGGGGCCAGTGCGACGTTCATGACAGCCGGGGTGTGCAGCGGCGGTTGCGCTCGTGGCCTGCCTGTTTCTCATGCCGGAAACCGCACCGGCACCGCAGGCGAGCACGTCCTTAGCACCGTCCGGCTAACCTGCCCGGCGGCGTTTTTGACATCCGGCGCTTCTTCACCAGAGGGGTATGGGCCGCCGCCAGCAGCGACTGCGCTGCTACGGTTCAGGCCGGCAGGAGAGATGATTGATCGTGAACTTCGTGAAGCCGCCCTGGACCTCGGCGATAAAACGGCTCTGCACGAGAAAGGCCTCCTGCTCACGCTTGTCAGTGTCGAAGCAGGAGTTCAGGTCGAACCGGCCGCTGAAGTGCTGCAAGTAATGCACGAACTCGTGAACGGCAATGTGGTCCTTGGCGGAGTCGGTCAAGTCCTCCCTGATGAAAACGACATCACGGTCCTCGTACAGCCCGAAGACCGGACACGGAATGTGGTCCTTGCACACCCGATGACTGAACCAGCTCTCCGACTTCCACTGCACCTCGGGCAGGGTATCCGGGAATTGATACCCAGACAGTTGCGAAGCCCACGTCATGACGTACAGAACCCATTCCTTCATGGCTTGCTCGCTTCGTTGTGTTGCGTTTCAAAGATCTCCGATACCGACGTCCAGCGGCTCTTTGCACGCCACGGGCCCCGTTTACCCGTATGTCCGAGTAGGTGCGCCGTGAACCGGTGCTCATGCTGTGAGTCAGACTCCGGGCTGGCAGTTACCCGTTTATTTCACAGTGCAGGTCGCGCATTACGAGTGAAATACAGGCGCTCCGGTAGCAGCATGGCTTGCAGAAAGGATTTCAGGTCCATACCAGGCGGTGATATAAAAGCAACACCGTTTGGAGAATTCACCCCATGGTGCGCCTCGGACCACGCAAGATTCAGGCGCGCCAGGCGCGCCAGGCGCGCCCCGGCCGACAACCTACCCGGTCTATCTGGAGCGAATGGAGGGACATGAAAATCAAGGCGGGCCTCATCATTCTGCTACAGGGCCTCGCGTGGGACGCCGCGCAGGCGCACGACGAGCGATGCGAAGCGCCGCCTTATGGGGCTTCGATGGACGCGTACAAAGTGTTCATCGCAGAGGCGGCCCAATCTGGCGACGTTGAGAGCCCCGTTGCACAGAAGCTCGCCCGTGAGGCCGTGGAACAGCTGGCCAAAATCTGCAAGATGAAGTACGACGCCGCGGATCGGACCGAGCTATATCGCGCCGGCTTCACTCCGGAGGATATTGACCACTCGAGCATCGTGATGTTGACTAGCGAGTACCTCGGAGTAATGAAGTATGTTGCTTTTCAAAGCCTGGTGCATGGGCAGCAGGCACCGAAGCCTGGTGCGCCGCCCCAGCCCCCGACCGATTACCAGTCCGTGAGTGTGGGGGGCTTTGCGGTCGACGGGGCGAAGCTAGCGGCCGAGAACGCCAAAGTAAGTCTTACTGGCTCGTACATTCTCCAAGGCCACCTCGGCCTGCTCTATGCGGATATGCAGGCCGTTATCATGACGAGATACCACCCAGAGGCCGCGACCCAACCGAATGTCCCGTTACTGACTGATGATGCATCCCGCCATTTACGACAGAGATTACTCTCGTGTCAGACGGATCTTAGCGCCGCACAGGTAGGCTGCACGATCAAGGTCCGAGGTCGCGCTACGATGTGCCCGCTAACTGACGCATTCGGGGCTACGCACGAAGCGCCCTGCGTCAAGGTCGAGGACGGAAAGTAAACGCGGTACCCGCTCCCAATATGCGGCGTCTGGCTCCAGTAGACCTTCGGCGCCGGCTGAGCCGCTCGAGTCGCTGGCACTGGCGGCCCGCCGCCTTTGGCGCAGCGGCCGGGCGGCGCGCTCCGCAAGTACCGAAATTCTATCCAGGAGAAAAGCGCAACACCCGGCGGGCTCGATGTCGAGCTGTTAGCTTCGCGGCGGTTTGACGGCGCCGAGCCAGCGCTGCACTGCGGAAAGTTACATTTGTAACACGCATCGGACGCCAGGCAACAGTCCGGTAACATTGGCCACCCGGAATGTACGCACGCGGTAGCCGTCGCGTCGCGGGTACATGGACTTTCGAAGACGATCATCGCAACTAAGCCGCTCAGCCTCCGACGAGCAGCGATTCTCGGAACATTAAGCGAGACCGCGGCCGGGGCCATGCCAGACACCAGGCAGGCACGACCATTGCGCAGTTCGGCACTGCCCACCGTTCACCAACCGGCGCGGGCTCTTTTTCGACGGCGTGCCGGTTCCGCTGTCAGCCACATCTGGCCGATCATAGTCGAGGAGAACACTTTGCGGGTTCAGCTCGTCCGGGTGCGCAGAGCGCTGGGAAAAGATCGCGGTTTCCTTAAAACCATCTCAGGGTGTGGCCACCGCTTCGTTGCGGAGGCCAAGAGCACCGCCGAGGAACACGCGGGCACGGCCAAGGCCGCCACGACCACAGAGGCGCTCCCTCACGAGCGCGAGAAGCGCACGAATCTGCCAGCCCCAACCTCGCCGCTTGTCGATCGGCAAGCTGAACTCTCTGAGGTAATGCCCGCGCACCGTGATCGCTGGCGGGCCTCGCTTCGCGCCATTGAGCGCCGGCTCAAGACCCGACTGATTGCGGCTCTCGGAAACCTTATGCGCCCGCGCGGCGCACGCGAGCCCCCGAACTGGAGCGCTGGTCCGCACCGCGTGCTGTACCTGCGATATGATCGGATTGGCGACATGGTGTTGGCGACTGGCATCATCAAGGCGATCGTGTCTGCGCAGCCGACGGTCACAGTAGATGTGCTGGCCTCAGTCGGTAATGCTGCGGTACTGCGTGGCAACCCTTACGTCCAGGCCATCGTTACTATCGATAAGAAGCGTCCCTGGAGCTATTTGACGGCTCTCCTGCGCATTCGGCGCACTCGGTACGACGCCGTTGTGGACGCAATGGTTTTCGCCCCATCGCTCACATCCACTCTACTTATGTGGGCCAGTAGCGCCCGTCATCGCATCGGCATCGCCGAGCGGGGAAATGACTCGGCTTTAACCATGCTGGTCAATCGAGTCCAGGGTGCGGTCCATTGGATTGATCGCTCAGCAGCACTCCTTGCAGCCTTCGGCGTCGATCCACAGAGGAGTTCAGCCGAGCGCCGCGGCGCGCTCCTGGCGTCGGACACTTATCCGGCGGCAGGGTCGTCCATCGCGGCTACTGGCTGGGGGATCTGGCGCCCCGAACTCTTTCTCGCCCCCGCCGAATTGCGCGAAGGCGAAGCGCGCTGGCACTCAGCGGATGGCCTGGCACCCTACCGTCGAGGAGCCAGGCGGCGGCTTGTCGTGAACGTATCCGCGAGTTCCCGTGAGCGTTACTGGCCGGAGGAGCTCTTCATCACGACGCTGATCCGCATTCGGATGCATTACCCGGATGTGTCAACCCTCATTATCGGCTCCCCGGACGACGCGGCGCGCATGGCACGGATTGCTCGTGGGGCTGGCGCGCTGATCGCATATACGCCTCACTATCGGCAGATGATGGCCGTTGTCGCGACGAGTGATTTGGTGTTCACCGCGGATACATCGGTGACACACATTGCCTCCGCCTTCTGGAAGCCGACGGTCGTCATGTTTGTTGGAGGAGGCGCCGCGTGCTGGGGACCCTATGGTACCGATAGCCACATAATTTCGACGGACGCCCCGTCGCTCGAGTTCACTGATGTCGATACCGTGATACGAGCTCTGGAAGCACTGATCGCGGCCGAGGGATCCCCGATCACGGACTCCGCCACTCTTGCGTGACGAGCCGAGCAACGGGGGGTAGAGCGCACCGGGCGGTGTTCTCGGCCCGGTCAGTGGTCGCCAGTACTAAGCGACAGATTGTCCGGCAAATCAAGCGAAAACACGCACCCCTTGCCGGGGAGGTTGCGCACGGAAACTTTGCCGCTGTGGGCTTCGAGCGCCTGCTTGACGATCGCGAGACCTAACCCGAAGCCCGTGCGGTTGTCACCCCGCTGCACAAAGGGTTCAAACAGCTCGGCGGCGTTGCCTTCAGGCAAGCCCCCACAGCTGTCCTCGACCTCAACAGTAATGCCAATGTCGTGGCGCCACGCTCGGACGATGACCCCGCTCCCCTCATGGCTGAACTTGATGGCGTTTCCGAGCAAGTTCCCAATCGCCGAGCGCAGCAGGCGTTGATCGCCGTTGAAGGCAAGTACGTCCGGAGCATGCATTGCGACTTCGACGTGGCACTGCTCCGCCGCCAATTGGGTATCCGCAACCGCCTGCTCGAGTAGTGCCCGCAGATCAAGCGATTCGCGCCTCACTTGGATCTGTGCCGCGAGCCGATCGGCCGTTAGCACCTGGTCGACGAGCTCACGTAGAGCGGTCAGGTTGCGCGTCAACATGCCCAAAGCCCACTGATCTTCCGGCCGCTCATTCTTTCGCAGCACAGTGACGCCGAGAAACGCGCTCATCAACGGGCTGCGCAACTCGTGCGCAATGAAAGCCACGTGCTGGGAATGCGCGTGAGTCATTTCCGCGTCCCGGCGATCGATATAGGCCGACACGGCCTGCGCCCGGCCGGCGTTCAGTAGAGCCTGCACGCGCCGCAAGGCCCGTGTCGATACGGTCCCGGCGATCGTTTCCATCTCGTCAAGAATGCACTCGGTGAGAATCTCGTACTCGCGAATTACCTCCGCCAGATCAAATCCCACCCGCAGCCGCTGGGCGCCGTGAGCAACCGAGGCGGGGCTCCCGTCGCAAGCGGGTACATCACTGCTCGAGGCCTCTGCGGCACGAAGTGCTGCCAGCATCTCATCAAAAAAGTTGGGCAGATCGTCCCATAGCTCCCCGCCACTCAATTCCCTGTCTACATGCTCCCGGCTGATCCGCTGGGTCCAGCGCTCGAGGATTTCCACGCGCCGCGCGGAGAGCAGGCTGCTGAGATGCGTCATGTTGCCCATGGAAACGCCCTCTAGGGGATCGGATGAGCCACAGCGAACGGTCGGCAGAATTCGGCAGACCCCTGATCTTAGCGAACTGTTGCACGTTGCTACATGGCAACGTCTCTGTCTGATCCGACCGGGCTTTCGCGATGAGCATCATGGGAGGCTGCGCCGGCCCGGTTCCCCGCCCTGCCTATTGTATTCGAAACTACCGACGTGATTGCGATGCGTGCGCCGTACGGTCCCAAGTTATTGAATAGTAGAGCGCTGCGGCCGCAGCCTGGGCGGGCCCTTGACAGATTTGTGGTCGGGTCTTATAAACCCTATAAGTTATATAACGACAGTATTATCAATGCGCACCGATCGACTCAGCGCGACATTTTGCGGCACTCGCAGAGCCTACCGGCGGGCCATCCTGGCAAGGCAGGTGAAGCGGGCGTGATGGAGCGACCCTGATACACCCTGGCGTGCTGGCCCGGTCCGCGCGGCTTTACGGCGACCCATCACACGATGGACTTCCGTGTGGGCGCAAGTATCGAACGTGCCTGTGATCGCCTGAGATGCTAATCTCGCGCAAGGCATGCGCCCTCCCGCGGGAGAGAGAATCCGATGACCGACAACAACTCGGCTACGCTGGAAGGTGGTTGCACCTGCCGCGCAGTACGATATCTGATGACGAGCAAGCCGTTGTTCGTGCATTGCTGTCACTGCAGGTGGTGTCAGCGCGAAACCGGGTCGGCGTTCGCACACAACGCCCTGATCGAAGCCGACCGCGTCGTTCTGCAGTGTGGTGTGCCGGAGGCGGTGAACACGCCGTCGAATAGCGGCAAGGGACAGAAGATCATCCGCTGCCCTCAGTGCCGTATCGCTCTCTGGAGCAACTATGCAGGCGCAGGTGACGCGCTTAGATTCGTTCGCGTAGGAACCCTGGACGAACCGGATCGTTTGCCGCCGGACATCCACATCTTCACGTCGAGCAGGCAACCGTGGATACTTCTGCCGCCCGACAAGCCCTCAGTCCCTGGCTACTACGAACGAAACAAATACTGGCCCGCGGAGAGTCTTGCGCGGCGGCAGGCGTTACTTGGCTGACCCGGATCCGGTAACGAGGCCGCCGGCTACGACGAGCGTCCGCCACTCGGTTCGAACCCTGCGATGATCTCGCGCGGCACACGCACGCCCTGACGCTTTTCGATCAGGCGGAAGTGGTCCTCGAGATTGGCGGGGACGAAACTCACCGCGACGCCGCTTTCACCTGCACGTCCCGTGCGGCCTATGCGATGCACATAGTCGGTGGTTGAGCGCGGCAGGTCGTAATTCACGACTGCCGGTAACTGCGCGATATCGATGCCGCGAGCTGCGACATCGGTGGCGATGAGAACCTTTACACGAGCTGCCTTGAAATCGGCGAGCGCTTTGGTTCTAGCGCCCTGACTCAGGTCGCCGCTGAACGCAGCCGCCGGGATTCCTGCCCGGCGCAATTTCTCCGCCACGTGTCCGGTCGAGTATCGGGTCGCGACGAATACCAGAGTCCGGGTCCAGCCATGTTTGTTAATGAGGTGACGTAGAAGCTGGGTGCGGCGCGCCGCGTCGACATGAATGGACCGCTGCAGGATGGCAGGTTGCGTGACGGCGGTCGCAGGCACATCGATACGAATCGGATCGTGTAGTGACTGCTCCGCAAGTGCTCGGACGGCCGCCGGAAACGTTGCGGAGAACAGGAGGTTCTGTCGCCGCTGTGGCAGTCGTTCAATGATGCTCGCCAGCTCATCGGCAAATCCCAGATCCAAAAGTCGGTCAGCCTCGTCGAGCACCAGCGTTGTTACGTCCCCAATCCGCAGCGCATTATGGTCCACCAAATCCAACAGGCGTCCGGGGGTAGCTACGACGATGTCGGCGCCACCGCGCAATGCCATCATCTGTGGATTGATGGATACGCCGCCGAAGACGGCGATCACCTTGACCGGTTGTCGCAGGTAGCCGGCAAAGAGTTGCATCGATTCCCCAACCTGTGCCGCGAGTTCACGCGTGGGGACCAGTATCAGCGTGCGAACGCGAAGCGGCGGCCCGCGGTCAAGGTTCAGCGTGTTCTGCAGCAGTGGCAATGCAAAGGCAGCCGTCTTGCCCGACCCGGTCTGGGCGCAGGCCCACACGTCCTTGCCCTTGAGAATCGCCGGTATCGCCTCTTTCTGGATCGGAGTCGGGGCGGGATAGTTGCTCTCGCCGACGGCACGCAGCAATTCGGGCGATAAGCCTAGGAGGGAGAATGGCATCTAACTGCCGATCCTGCGAACCCGGATGGTTCTGCCTTTGATCTTACCTGCGCGTAAACGCTGCAACGCCTTTTCATGCCAATCGCGCGCGACAGCGACATAGGTGCGCGTGGGAAACACGTCTATTTTTCCGACAGCCGCGGCTGGAATTCCCGCATCGCCGGTGAGCGCGCCCAGCAGGTCGCCGGGGCGCAGCTTTTGCTGACGACCTGCGTCGACGGCAAGCGTGACGAAAGGAGCCGCCAACGGCGTGCTATCGGTGGAAAAGGCCGGTTTAGCCCACTGAAGCGGTTCGCCGAGGCAATCCTCGATCAGTTTCGCGCGATTCGATTCACGTGACAGGCAGAGACTTAGGGCTACACCCCGACGGCCGGCCCGACCAGTGCGGCCGATGCGATGCAGATGCGTATCGGCGTTGGTCGCAAGATCGAAGTTGATCACCATTGGAAGATCAGTGATGTCGAGCCCGCGCGCTGCAACGTCGGAGGCGACCAGAACCGTGCAACTGCGATTGGCGAAGCGCACCAGCATTTCCTCACGTTCGCGTTGATCGAGTTCCCCGTGCAGGGCCAGCACTGCGAAGTCATGAGCGGCCAGCTCTCCGGCCACCGCACGGACGTCCTCTCGGGTATTGCAGAACACAACTGCGGATTCCGGGCGGTACTGCAGGAGCAGCGCTTCGAGCGCTGCGAGCTTCTGCTCCGCCTCAACTTCGAAGAAGGTCTGCTCGATGGTTGTCTCATCGGGCTCGATGTGCAACGTGATGTCGAGGGGATCACGTTGCAATTCTCGACTGATCTCCCGGATCGATTGCGGCATCGTCGCGGAAAAAAGCAATGTCTGACGTTGCGTCGGCGTGGCCTCGAGGATGCTGCGCAGATCGTCCGCAAAGCCCATATCGAGCATGCGATCGGCTTCATCCAGCACCAGCACACGGATGGCTTTGAGCGGCAATGCTTCCTTCTGTATCAGCTCGAGAATACGACCCGGCGTGCCAACGACGATATTTGGTTCGTGGGACAGCGAGGCGAGGTGCGGTCGCAGCGGCACACCACCGCACAACGTCAGCACTTTCACGTTCGGAATGAACCTCGCGAGTCGGCGAATCTCGCGACTGACCTGGTCAGCCAATTCACGCGTGGGGCATAGTACCAGCCCTTGTAGCTTGCTCGACGTGGCATTCAGTGCCGATAGCAGCCCAAGTGCGAACGCTGCGGTTTTTCCACTACCGGTACGCGCCTGGGCAACAACGTCTCGCCCCGCCAGGATGGCCGGTAGGCTCGACGCCTGAACCGGCGTCATCTGTCCATATCCCACCTCTTTGAGGCCGCGCTGTAGAGGGTCGATCAGTGCCAAAGTAGAAAATTCAGTCATCCGCAGATAATCGCCTCAGGCCTGGCCATATGTATCAGGCCCATGCGGGGCGGCCGCGAACTGCGGTAACCGCTCCGCTTGCGCCGAGAGCGCGCCCAGAGCGGGAAAGTCCTTTTCCGGGACGACATCAGCCAGCATCTCGTGGGTGAAGTTCCAAGCCACCGCCGTCGTGATCCCCGCCTGATCCATCGGCTCGACGCTCAAGGGTCTTCGGGCCAGCTCGGTTTCCAGTGCACCATAGGCTGCGAGGAGCTGGCCCGTCACTCTGGAGATCCAGGGCGCGTGCTGCTTCTCGGGCGGCCGTAGATTGCGCTCGTAGATAACCTGCACGCTCTTCTCGCATGCCGCCAGCGCCAAGCCAATGATGCGCAATGCGTATTGGCGCGTGGCAACGCTTTGCGGCATCAAGGATTTCGCTGGGGCTGCGATGCTCTCGGCGTATTCGAGGATGAGCGTGGAGTCCATCAAGACCGTGCCGTCCTCGCATATCAGGGATGGGGCCTTCACCACTGGGTTGAGCTCCCTGAACTGCTCGAACGTGCGGAACACCGACAGGGAACGATGCTCGAACGACAATCCGAGGAATTGTAATGACACGGCGACGCGCCGGACGTACGGGGAGTCGAGCATTCCGATCAGTTGCATGATCCTGTCCTGGTGTCCTGCGGCTGCGCTCATCTTAACGTTGACGGCAGTCGGGAGCGCGATTTTCAGCATCGGAAACGGCAGCCGCGGAAAGCGATCTTCCCCCTTCAGCACAGGCTCCCTAGTTCGGAAGTCCGAAGGCAATGACGTCCGAACCGATCGCGACAGCAACATATTGCTGCTCGTCGAACAGATAAGTCATCGGCGAAGCATGCGGGGGCTGGTTGGCCTGGAAACTCCAAAGCGGCTTACCGGTCTTCGCGTCCGCGGCGGCAAAGGAGTAGTCGTCGGCTCCATAGAAGACCAGCCCACCGGCTGTGCTGAGCACGCCCCCGAAGGTACTGCCGTCGCCGGTCTGGGGAAGCTCCCATACTGCCTTGCCGGTGTGGATATCAAATGCCCGCAGGATGCGTTGTCCCGGATCGGCCGGGTCGCCGCTGAATGAGCCGCCCATAAAACCCCGCCCCTCTTGATAGTGCATGTCGGTGCGCGTGAAGATTCCGCACTTGTCGTTGGTCTGTACGTAATAGAGCGACGTCAGCGGATTCCAGGAGGCCGAATACCAGTTTGACGCCCCATTCAGCCAGGGACAGCTCAACCTGCCCTCATACGTCGCATCGTGGCCCGAAGCGACGAGCGGCCGGCCCTCAGGTGTCAGGCCAGTGGCCCAGGTCAACCTCTTCGTATAAGCGCGCCCCAGAAGAAATTTTCCGTTGGTGCGGTCCAGCACATAGAGAAATCCGTTGCGGTTGGCCTGAACCATCAACTTGCGCGGTTTGCCCTGCCAGGTCGCATCGATCAGCGACGGCGGAGCCATAGCGTCGAAGTCATGCACGTCATGCGGCGTGAATTGAAAGTACCACTTCAGTTTGCCCGTGTCGGGATCGAGCGCGACGATCGAGTCGGTATAGAGATTGTCGCCCAGGCGGTCGTCTCCGATGAGGTCGGGGCCGGGATTGCCGACGGGCCAGTAAAGAGTGTGCAGTTCTTGATCGTAGGTTCCAGTCATCCAGGTCGATCCGCCTGGATGGTCGATCGCCGCTCCCTGCCAGGTTTCGGAGCCCGGTTCGCCTGGTTTCGGCACCGTCCAGAAGCGCCACACCTCCTTACCGGTGGTCTGGTCATATGCGACCACAAAGCCGCGCGCCCCCTCATCTCCGCCTGCGATGCCGGAGACCACCATCGTGCCGACAGCGAGCGGTGCACTCGTGGCATTGTAATTCTGATGCCAATCGGCCATCGCGGTGTCCCAGATCAGCTTGCCAGTAGTGCGGTCCAGCGCAATCAGGTGAGCATTGTCAGTCGCCATAAACACCCTGTCCCCGGCTACTGCCGCACCGCGGTTCGCGCCTTTTGCGGCCACTCCGCCAATTCCTCTTGTGCGCGGACGCTGATAATGCCAAATCTGGCGTCCACTGCCCGCATCGAGCGCGAAGCACTCATTGGCGTAGGTCACATACATCACGCCGTCAGCGACGACCGGTGTTGCTTCGATTTCACTGGTGTTACGCAGCGTGAACACCCACTTTGCCTGCAGCCGGGAGGCATTGGCGGTGGTGATCTGACTCAGCGCGCTATAGCGGCTGCCCGTCGTTTGGCCGTTATAGCTCGGCCAATCGGACTGCGAAGTGACGCTTCTATAAGTACCCGCGTCTGTTTTGCGCAGCAGGTACAGCCGATGGTCGTCTCCCAACAGCTGCATGCCGCCGGCGGAACGGTTTAGGGCTACGCCCTCCAACGTCTTCCCACCCTGCAGCGTGACTGCGGCGCGCGCAGCCACCGTGCCAGCAGACGGCTTGAGAGTTCGCAGAAAACTGATGAGGTTGGCTCGCTCTGGATCGACGATATCCGGAAATGCCGGCATGCCCGAGGACAGCAGACCATTGTGCAACAGCTCTCTCAGATCGTCATCAGTGTGCACCGGAACCCGGTCCACAATGGACGGCGCGAACTCTCCGCCGGTCGCGTTGGTGCCGTGGCATGATGCACATCGCGTGGCGAAGACTTCGTGGCCCGCGGCCTGTGGTGAGCCTGCTGCCAATGGCGCCTGCGCCTGAACGCCGCCCGTCGAAAGAAAAGCCAACAGGCCGCTCAACAGGGCCGCTCTGAAAGCTCTGCTCGTTGCTCTCTCCTCAATAAGACTCCACTCAGTCCGCAATTTGTCATGACCTCCGACCACACCCGCCCTCCGCGGCTCGAAATATCGCGTAGCGGCCGTTCGAATCAACGCAAGATGCGCCCGAAACACTCCGCGATATCCTTGCTCAGCAGCGGCTTGCGCAGAACTTCCTGGATCGCGACCGCATGCGCACGCTCATGCAACGGCGCACCGCTGTAGCCACTCGTGAGTACGATCGGGATATCGGGCCGCAGCAGGCGAATCTCTCGGGCAAGATCGGTGCCGATGAGCTCAGGCATCGACTCGTCTGTCAGGACAATATGGAAACGCTGCGGTGCAGCCCGGAATGCCGCCAGGGCCGCCCTGCTGGAACTGAACCCGATGGGCTCGTAACCGAGCTCGGTCAGCATCTCTTCGGCGAGCGCAACCAACGATCTCTCATCGTCAACGATCATGACCGATTGGCCATGACCGCGTGGCACCTCGGTAACGATCTCGACCGCAGGGACGGTCGCTTCGCCGCGAATTGGTAACCAGATCGTAAAGGTCGTGCCGCTCCCCAGGGTGGTGCGAACGTCGATAGAACCGCCCAGATCCGACACGATGCCATGCACCAGCGACAGACCCAGCCCGGTTCCTTCGCCGGCAGCCTTCGTCGTGAAGAAAGGGTCGAACATCCGATCGAGCACGTGCGGCGGAATTCCACTTCCGGTGTCGCTCACGAGTAGCCGCACGTAGACACCAGGGGCGAGATCGCCGTGCGTGAGCCTGCAACGTTGCGCCACGTTCGCCCGATCGAGAGCCACCTCGAGCACACCGAAATTCTCCATGGCCTGTAAGGCATTCGTGCAGAGATTCATCGCGACCTGGTGCAACTGGGTCGCATCGCCGATGACCGCCGCGTTGCCGGCCTCGAGCCGTTTCTCGAGACGTACGCTGGGCGCCAGTGAACCGGCAAGCAGCTCGAGTGCTTCCTCGATCACGGCCTGCACGTTGATTGGACTTCGGTCGCTCAGGCCGCTACGGCTGAACGCGAGGATGCGTTCGACGAGTGACTTGCCTCGACCGCCGGCGTGCATCATGTTATCGACATAGCGGCGCACGACACTACCCTCGGGCGCGGCCTTTTCCGCAAGCTCGCCGTACCCCAGGATCGCGCCGAGGATATTGTTGAAGTCGTGCGCGATCCCGCCGGCGAGCGCTCCCATCGCTTCCATTTTCTGCGACTGGCGGAGCTCAGCCTCGAGGCGCTCCTTGTCGGCATCGGCCTGCTTGCGCTCGCTGATGTCCTCGCAGACGATCAAGACAATCGGGCCATCCGCCCGCGGCACCGCCTTGGCCGTTTCGCGAACCCAGAGCACTTTGCCGTCCTTACGAACCTTCCGAGCCTCCCAGCTCTTGGCTCGGCCGACTTCGTCCAGGCAGATGGCGACATCTCTTTGGACCGCTGCGCGTTCCGACTCGTGAAAAACGCTGAGCACCGGCTGACCGGCTAACTCATCCACCCTGTAACCGAGCTGCTCGGCGCCAAAGGGGTTCACCGCCATGATCTTGCCGGCGACGTCCACCATGAAGTACATGGTCGGGTTATTTTCAAAGACATCCCGCCATTGCTCTTCGCTTTTGCGTAGTGCTTCCTCGGCTCGCTTGCTCGCCGTAATGTCCATCACGGCGCCCCGATACTCGAGGCCGCCCGATGAATCCCGCAACACACGCGCCAAGACGTGGATGTGCTTGACTCTTCCGTCCGGCATCAGCAAGCGGCGTACGAAATCAAAATCTCCAACTTCCTGCGACGCGCGCTCGAGAGTCTGTTTCGCGAGGGCTACCTCTTGCGGGTGAACCCGCTGGAGAACGAGCTCCCAGGTCGGTTTCGTGGTTGGGTCGTATTCATAGATTCGAAAGGTCTCCTCGGACCACAGGAGCTCGCCGCTGGAGACGTCCCAGCCGAAGCTGCCGGTTTGACTGATTCGCTGTGCTTCGGCCAGATACGTCTCGCTTTGCCGCAACTTCTCTTTGGCCTGGAGCGCCGCCGCAGTCTGCTTGCGGGCCCTCCCGACCAGCCGCGTCACTATGAGCGACGTCAGCAGGAATGTGATCGTCAGCACGATCTGTTGCGAAGAGTCCATCCGGAAACTGAAGATTGGCGAAGCGAAGAAATGGGCCAGGCATGCGACTGCGATGATGGCAAGAAAGACCGACCCGACGAAGCTGCCCGTCAGGGACAGCAGCGCGATGAGGATCAAATAGACGCAGCTCGTGGTCGCGAGGTCGAGCCCGAGCCCGTAGGAACCAACGGTCGCCAACGCCAGACCCACGCTACCGAGAAAGTATTGCGCAGCTAAGCGCCAGACTCTCGTGGCCCGGTTACTCATCATCCCCTGCTGAAGCCCGCAATGAGGCGATCACGCGGCGGCAGGCGCCAGCGAATATCCGTGATGCGGCCCACCAAGGATCGATGCAGCTCGAACGGTATACAGTTCTCCAAGACGTCTCCGGGAGGATCTTCGTGCCCGATCCATTGACGTCCGCTCAGTTATACAAATATGACCAGCACTTGTGTATCTACAAAAAGGATGATCACCCCTGGAAAATCGAGGCACGACGAGGAGCCCCCGATCCAATTGACTAGCCGCAGCTTGACCGACCAGTCGTAGGCGGATGGCACGTTAAGTTCTCATTAACGTTCTGTCACATACTTGTTTGTTGTGCATTGGCACAGCGCCTCTGCGGGAGCAAATCTCGCACAGCCAGCCGCTTCAGCCGCGCCTGGGCTGCAGCTCTACTTGCGGGATCCCGTCCGACATTGCCCCTGCCATTGCGGCGGCTCTGATTTGTCTCGCTCCGTACACATTGTTTCGGTCCCGCCGCAAGCCGCACATCAAGAACACAAAGCCGGCCTTTAGAGTTACCTCTCTACGCCTGCGGAAGCGCGTCAACTCTACATCGCAAGGTCTATCGCATCGATAGAGAAGGAAGCCTATGCCAACTGTGAACCCGATTAGTGCGACCTCGGAGCTGCCGCATCCGCAGTCCACGCCGGAAGGCTGGATGCGCACCTCGCATCGGTCTGTTGCTATTGCGAGCGTCATGTTGGTGCTGGCGTACAGCCTGGTCGGCTGCGCCAGTCTGCCGGAGGGCAGCAAACGGGATCCACGCGATCACATCGAGCGGTTCAACCGCTCGATTTACAAGTTCAATACCGCCCTCGATCATGCACTTTTGCGGCCCGTGGCGCGCGGCTATGTCAAAGTGACGCCGCGCCCGGTGCGCACCGGCGTGGCGAACTTCTTCAGCAATCTCGGGTACACCAAGACCATCGGCAACGATATTTTCCAAGGCCAGTTCCGCGACTTCGGCAGCGATATCGGACGCTTCGTGGTCAACACGACTATCGGCATAGGCGGTGTGTTCGATCCGGCCAGCGGGTGGGGACTCGATAAGCACGATAGAGACTTCGGACAAACGCTCGGCAAGTGGGGCTTGCCCACGGGGACCTATCTGATGCTGCCTTTGTTGGGGCCCTCGGATGTGCGCGACGCCTTCGGCCTGATTCCAGATCGGTTCATGAGCATCGAAGGGCAGATCACCGACCCGGTAATACAGGCGAGCCTCACCGTCACGGATAAAGTCAACAGTCGCGCGAGCCTGCTGCCTTTCGACCACGTTATTGATTCCGCCTACGATCCCTACGCGTTGCTGCGCAATTTTTGGTTTCAGCGGCGCGCTCACAAGGTGCATGGTGACAGCGGTACCGACGACAAGATGCCCGGTCTGGATGACCACAAGTTGCCCGATGATGACGAGTCGCCCGGTCCCGATGAAAGTAAGCACGGGGACATGCCGCGCCAGTCGCCCGAATGACGCAGGGTCTACAGATATCAAAATGCGCAACTCATGACGGACCAGTCGCTGCTGCGCAATGCGCAGCTCGACCTCACGCGCCATGAGCGACTGCTGGCCCAAAACTCGACATCACGGCAGACTTTCGAGCTGAGCGCGGTGCCGATGATTCTCGACAATGGCGCCGGCTCGGAGCTGCGCAGGCCGCTCGGAATATCCATCGCCGGCGGGTTGATCGTGAGCCGGATACTGACGCTTTACACGACGCCCGTCGTCTATCTCTATCTCGAGCCGCTTCGCCTCTGGGCCTTGCGGCTCAGACGACGTAGGGCAACGTGACGAGCGCTTCCAATCCGCCGGTATCTTGATTGGAGAGGGTGATGTCGCCGCCGTGACCGCTGATGATGGCCTGCGCTGCCGTCAAGCCGAGACCGACACCCCCGGTGGCCCGATTGCGCGATCTGTCGACCCGGAAAAACGGGGCAAAGACCCGAGCCAGCGCGTCGGGTGGGATTCCGGTTCCTTGATCCCGGACCGCAACCGTAACGGACTTCTCCCGGCAGCAAAGTTCGATCTCGGGGGGCGTGGCGTATTTCACAGCGTTCTCAATCAAGTTGGTGAAAGCCCTCTTCAAGCCGAACGGCCGCCCGCAATAGACCGCATGGGCCGGCCCCACGTAACCAATTGCAATGCCTTGATCGGCGTAATCGTTGGCGATGGTCTGTAGCACGCCCGCGAGATCGAACGTCGTCGTCGCCTCCTCGTCCGCATCGCCCCTGAAGAACGCGAGAGCGCCGTCGACCATCGTGTGCATCTCGTCGACATCCCTGAATAGTCTCGCCTGCTGTATCTCGTCGTCGATCAACTCCCCGCGCAAACGCACCCGGGTCAACGGCGTACGCAGATCGTGCGAGATGGCGGCGAGCATCATCGTGCGGTACGTCACGAACTTCTGGATTTGCGCTTGCATGGTATTGAACGCGCGGATCACGTCTCGGAATTCCTGCGGCCCGCTCTCGGCGAGTGGAGGCGCTTGGGGATTTACGCCAAAGCGGCGTACCGCCGCGGCGAGTTGCTTGATGGGTCGGACGAATCGGCGTGTGGCGATCGCGCAAACGGTTGCGGTCGACAGCGTCACAAATGTCAACCAGACAGTCCAGCGCTGCAGGTCAGGCAGACCCCAGGTTCTGCGCGGTACGCTGAAGACCAGCCAACTGTGATCCCTGAGCTGGACGGACAAAAAATACGCGGCAGCGTATCGCGGCTGATCGCGGCTGAAGGCCAGAGGCGGCCTTATCGCACTTTTCGGTTCGAACACCACGGCAGTTCGCTGCAAATCACCTAAAAGGCTCCTCTGCAGCGGCTTGCTCTTGAGCAGACCGCTGTCGCGCCAAAGCATCGCCGAGACGGGCGACGCGGCGTCGTACCAGTCCACGGCGACCTCCTTCGTCGCTGCAGCGGCCGCTAATGTTGAACGCAGTTGCGACGGCGCCGCTTCAATCACGCGGACGACATCGCCCGCCCGCGCACGCAGGATCGAATGATCCAAGGGCTCGCGCGCCCAGACACCGCCAAAGACAAAAAACAGACGGACGAGCGCCAAAGAGACCACGACGGCCAAAACAACCGTCCAGATGAAACGTGATGCGATGGTGTCACGCGGCCAGGCAAGGATCTTCATCCGCGCGTCACCTTTGGTACGAAGATATAGCCGCCATTGCGAACAGTGCGAATCAGCGAGGGGTTCTTTGGATCGGCCTCCAGCTTGTAGCGCAGCCGGCTCACCTGGACATCGATGCTGCGGTCATAGGCGGCATGCGACGCGCCTCGCGATAAGTCAAGCAACTGGTCGCGCGTCAGAACCCTCTGGGGATGCTCCGCAAACACCAGTAGCAGATCGAACTCCCCGCCCGAGAGGACGACAAGAGTGTTGTCCGCTGACCGCAGCTCCCGCCGTGCGACGTCGAGCCGCCAGTCTGCGAAGCAAAGTGCCGGCCGCGTGTCGGCGGGCGTCGGCAGGGCCTCAGTTGCCGCCACCCGGCGCAGCACCGCCTTGACGCGGGCCAGCAATTCGCGCTGGTCGAACGGTTTTGTCAGGTAGTCATCGGCCCCCACCTCGAGTCCAACGACACGATCCATATGGTCTCCCATTGCGGTGAGCATGATGACCGGAACGTGGGATATCGTGCGCAGCCGCCGGCACAGGGCGAGTCCATCTTCTCCCCGCAACATCAGGTCGAGGATGACGAGATCGATCGAGTGCGCTTCGAGGGCGGCGAACATTGCGGCCCCGTCCGCCGCAACCGTCACCGTATGCGAATGCTTGTGAAAGAACTTCGTCAACAAGGAGAGAATATCCTCGTCATCGTCGACAATCAGGAGATGAGGCAGCGAGGTCATTCTCTCATGAGGGTAGCATTCGAAATCGCTTTCCTGATGTGCGGACTGCTCTCATTTGTTTCACTCCAGACACATTATTGCGCTGCTTGCGCAAACGGCAGTTAATCCACCCGGGGTCACGGCGGCAAGGGGCCCGTGTAGCGCGCCCTGGGTCTGATCATCGGATGTCCATGGTATTGCTCCGACGCATGAGCAATCCATCCGGCCATCCGCCCCAAAGAGGCGACGGCCAGCTCCTGGCCCTTCAGTCCCAGCTTGCGACCGACAAAGAGTGCCGGCAGGATAAAGTCCATCAGCGCCCCGGAGATCTCGGCAGCCGTGTCGGCGGCCCGGTGCAGGCGCTTGAGCTCGATGTCGTCGCCGAACCTCTTTGTGAGCGCATCCATCACTATGGCGGCGCGCGGGTCCTTCTTGTCATGCACGGGCGAACCGAAGCCGACCAGTTGTTCGCCATTGCGGAACCGCGCAACGATCGAGTCGCGTGGATCCGGGGTACTGACGATCTCTTCGAGCAGGCGCGCGGCGGCTTCGATTCGCCCTGATTGAAGCCGCTGACCTCTGGAGGCGATGATCCCCGTGACGACGGCGTAATACGGCGTCACGCCAGCATTGGCCGTCGCGCGCACCGCGTACGTAGTCGGATCGAACTCATGATCGGCGCAAACAATCAGCAGGCGCCGGATGATGTCCGCAAATCCCTGCGGCGCGCCAAGCGACTCGGCAATGAATTCGTGCACGGGAGCCGCGCTCGGACCATTTGCGCCCACGAGTATCGCCGCAAACCACCGCGACAAATCGGCGCCCGTGCGCGCGAAGCCCACCTTGGAAAGATCGTAGGAACGTGGATTGGCCCGCTCGATGAGCGGAAACAATGCCATCGCCTGTTCGAGCACCGTCAACTCAGCCAGGCTGCGTCTGAGTCTGGGATAGGACGGCGGGGCTGCCGGCAAGCTCCTGCCAAAGACCGTCCCGGGATCCGCCTCCCACAACAGCGCCGCCACCGACTCGAAAGTCTCCGTCTCGGCCAGCTCAGCAACATCCCGCCCGCGGTAATACAGGCCGCGCTGGGTCAGCAGCGTGATCTTCGTTTCACCGACCGGCCCCCTGCTTTCTTCGCCCGGAACAGGCGGTCTCTCATGCTGTTCATCCGGGATGCGTCTCCCCTTGAGACGCTCGATGTCCACCTTCCAATAACGGCGGTTGCGTGAGCCTGGCACGCCTTGAGACCGGATGAGGCCGCGACTCACATAGGCGTAGAGCGTGGGAATACTCACGCCGAGCGCGCCGGCGGCTTCTTTCGCGGTGGTATACAGAGCTTCGCTGCCGGCCGGTCCCGGAACAACCATACGTCGCCTCCCGAGTGCACGGCCCATAGATTGACATATGGAATCAAGATTGACCACCGCGGAGACGACCGCTCTAATCCGGATATCGTGGAAACCCCTCCTCATACATTGATTAACTCCATCAACATACAGCGCGACGCGACGGACGAGCACTCGGAATCCCTGCAGCAGGTCGCCATGATCACGGCTCGGTTCAACCGGCTGCCTGCCTCGCGCTACATGTGGCAGCTCATCGCCCTGCTTTCGCTGTGCGGATTCTTCGAAATTTACGAGATCGCTCTGACCAGTACGCTCAGTCCGGGCTTGATTCGCGCCGGAGTATTCAACGCGGATGCGAAAGGCTTGTTCGGCCTCACCGATCAAGCGAGTTTCGCCGCTGCGACGTTCCTCGGACTCTTCATCGGAACCTCCTCATTTGCAGCCGTTGCCGATCGATTCGGCCGCCGCGCGATTCTGCTCGGCTCCCTTGTCTGGTACGTCGCCGCAACGCTGGTCATGGCTGCGCAGAGCACGGCCGTCGGCGTGGACTTGTGGCGATTCATCGCTGGGCTAGGCGTCGGCGTACAGTTGGTCACGATCGACAGCTACATCGCCGAGTGGGTTCCGAAGGATCGGCGGGGCAAGGCCTTCGCAATCAATTACGGCCTCATGTACCTGGCGGTTCCGGTAGCCGCGTTGCTGTCGTGGTTGCTGCTGCCACGAGCTCCATTCGGGATATCCGGGTGGCGCGACGCTGCGGCGTTTCCGCTATGCGCAACAGCCGTAGCGTGGTGGGTGTACCGATTCCTTCCCGAATCCCCGCGCTGGCTACTGCAGCAAGGCCACGTGGACGCCGCTGAGCGCCTGGTGTCGAAGCTCGAGTGGCGGGTGCGGCAGGAGATCGGCGGCGAGCTCCCGCCGGTACTGCCGGTGAAGGTTGCCGAAACACCCGGCAGCTCGGGCTTCGGTGAAATATTCCGGCCGCCGTATCTGCGCCGCACCTGGATGCTCCTCGCCTTGAACATCTTCCAGGCGCTGGGATTCTACGGATTCAGCAACTGGGTCCCCGCACTCCTGACATCCCAGGGTGTCAGTTTCGTCAAGAGCCTGCAGTATTCATTCGTCATTGCGATCGTGTATCCGCTGACGCCGCTGCTGTGCTCCTTCATCGCCGACCGCATCGAACGCAAGTGGCAGATCGTCATCGGGGCCGCCGGCACCGCGCTCTTCGGCCTGCTGTTTTCGCAACAGTCCGCCGCGGCGGAGCTGGTCCTGTTCGGCAGCCTGGTGACGATTTCCAACATCGTGCTGTCGTACTCGTATCACGCCTATCAGACCGAACTCTACCCCACGCGCATCCGTGCAAGAGCGGTCGGCTTTGTCTATTCCTTCAGCCGGTTGGCCACGATTGTGTCGGGCTTCGCGATCGCGATCGCACTGCGCGATTTCGGAACGACCGGCGTATTCGTCTTCATTGCCTCCTGCATGCCCGTGGTCGTCGTTGCGGTGGGCGCATTCGGCCCGCGAACCCGGGGCCTGACACTCGAAGAATCGTCCCAGTGAAGAACGCGAACCTGCGGCTGCAGCCCGAGGGGAAATTTTGATGGAAATAAAGGTGCTTGCGGCTACCGGGGTGCTGGGGGCTGGATTCAAGGTCGAGTCATTGAACCGCGGCATCGCGCTCGCGCCGACCTTCATAGCCTGTGACGCCGGGTCGACCGATTCCGGGCCCGCTTACCTGGGATCCGGCAAACCGAAACTATCGCGGGAGGCGTGTGCACGCGACCTGCGGCTGCTGCTGAAGGCTCGCGACACGCTCAAAGTGCCGCTCATCATCGGCTCGTGCGGTACGAGCGGCCGCGACGTGGGTGTCGACTGGATGGCGCAACTCGCGCGGGAAATCGCCGGCGAGGAGCGACTTCATTTCAAGCTGGCCTTAATCAAATCCGACCAGTCAAAAGCGTATCTGAAGCGGCGGCTGGCCGAGCAGCGCATCCGGCCGCTCTTCCCTGCGCCACCCATTTCCGAACAGGTCATCGACTCGAGTCACATCGTCGGCATGATGGGCACGGAACCCATACAGGCCGCCGTTGCCGCAGGAGCTGAGGTAGTGCTCGCTGGCAGGGCCAGTGACTCGGCATTGTACGCCGCGATTCCTCTCACCCTGGGTGCGGACCCCGGCCTGTCCTGGCACGCGGCCAAGACTCTCGAGTGCGGCGCCGCTTGTGCGGTCGTGCCCGCCGCGGATTGCATGTTCGCAAGCATCCGCGCTGACCACTTTGATATCGAGCCGCTGGATCTCAACGCAAGGTGCACGCCGCAAACCATTGCCGCGCACACCCTTTACGAGAATGCGAACCCGTTTCTTCTCACGGAACCCTCAGGGGTCATCGATACCGAGGCAGCCGAGTACCAGGCGCTCTCCGCCCGCCTGGTGCGGGTCACCGGCTCGCGCTTCAGGGCGGCCACCCAGTACACGGTCAAGCTCGAGGGCTCACAGCTCGTGGGGTATCAGACCATCGTCATCGGCGGAATTCGTGACCCTTACATCATTCGGGCGCTCGACACCTTGCTTCCCAAGGCACGAGCGTTCTTCGACGCGCGGATCGCCGACCTGTTTCCGGGGCAGCTGACGGGCAAAGACTATGACATCAGCTACCGAATATACGGGCGCGATGCCGTGATGGGCGGCCTCGAGCCTAACCGCAATTCGGCACTGGCATACGAGGTCGGCGTGCTCATCACAATCACTGCACCGACGCAGGAACTGGCTAACAAGATTGCCACTTTCGTGAGCCACGTGAGCGCTCACCTGCCGGTACCGGAGTATCACGGAATCATCAGCAGCATTGCCTACCCGTTTTCCCCACCGGAGCTGCCCCGAGGCGCCGTGTATCGGTTCAGCGTCAATCACGTGGTCGCACCCGATGACCCCTACGAGATGTTTCGCACCGAGTTCGTGGAAGTGTAGCCATGGCAACCTTGTTTGATCTGTGTAGCCTGATTCGCTCCAAGAACGCGGGACCCTTCGTCCTGACGTTCGATCTCATGTTCTCGAGCCAGGAGAACTACGAGCGCGCGAAGCGGTCACAGCCGCTGACGAGGGACCTGTTGGCGGCCATCTATCGCCAGCGGGTGGATGACATCACGCTCGTCTATCACGACCATGCGATGGCCATCAAAGCCTCGATGCCCCGGCCCATTTTTCAGGGCGAGCTGGAGGACGGGGATTGCTACGGCGGACAGCAGTACGTCCCGCTGCTGCAGATCGAAGTCGCCTGATTTGTCGCGCCGCCGATCGCGGCTTCGATTCCCCGCACGAGCGAACACCGGTGGCAATGCCGGCCGCAACCGGAGTGATCGTATGAAAAGCATCGTTACCCAATGCATCGGGGGCGGCCAGCGCATCGCCGCCATCCTAGGCCTGCATTTGCGCCGCAGCTGCACCTAAGGCTTCGATGCGAGCACGAGTATACGAAAAGTGCCGTCAGCAGGCGCGATGCCGCTGAGGGTGAGTTGGTAATCGGCCGTAGGAAGGTAGAGGCGGCCAGTCTTGGTATCCAGCGCACCGGTGTGAGCACCCACCGCAGTCGAGACGCTCGCCCGAACCGACCAGGCGCCGTCGTTTGATCCGGAAATCACAGCGAGCGTTCCGTCGCGCCCACAAGGGATGTAAAAGGTCTTGTTTGCCGCGTCGAAGATGACGGCATCGGGCTTCCGGTCGATCCGGAGGTGCGGTGTGATGATGCCGCCGTCGGCGGCACGAAGGGCCACAGCCGTACGGTTTGCGCACGCCGCGACCAGCACTCCCGACTCAATATCGATTCCAAGAGCCGATGGGCCCTCACAGCCAGGCAGAGCGTAACCGCCGAGAATTTTGCGACCGACTGTGTCGATCACGGCCGTTTTATTCTGGTCTTCGATATTGACGAACAACCGGCCGTGCCCGTCGACAACGGCAAACTCCGGCTTCCCCCCGAGCGACAGGCGTCCGACCGCTTTACCGCCGACAGGATCGACCAGCGTCGCATCACCGTCTTTGGCGTTCATTACGAATACGAGACCGCTCATCGGATCGAAGACGGCTGCGTCCGGGTCTCTCCCGGTCTCGATTTGCGCCAGGATCTTGCCCGAACTCCCTTCGAACAACGTCGCTGTATTGGTGTCACCGTTCGTGCTGAGCGCGCGTCCGCCCGGTAACGGAATGACGGCATGCACGTGCTGGCCGGCGACCAACTGCCTGGTCACCTGCTCGGTATCCAGGTCAACTGCCGTGACGCCGAATCCTCTGGCAACGTAGAGACGCCTCGACATCCCATCTATAGACGCGTAGTCCAGGCGCGCGTCGCCTTCCTGATGGGCGATCGTCTTGACCAGAGCCATATTTCTCTGCCCAGTGTTGACCTTCTGCGCGAACGCATGCGGACCAAGGCAGACACTCGCAACGAGGCCAGCTAACGCTGCTCGACATCGCATAGATTCGATCTCCAGTTTCGACCCGCCACGCGAGCAGATTAGCATTCCAATTCCAAATCGTTATGTACGGATTGTTTTCGTTTGTTTCGGCTCAGATACAATGCTTCGGTGGATACCTGCTCAGAACTCGTGTTTGACTGTCAGACCAACCAGGCGCGACGGCGTTCTGATGACCGAGTAGATTCGGTTCGCGGCACTCGCTGCCTCGGCCCGCGTCAAATAGAACCCGGAGACGTCGGTCGCGTAGGTGACCGTGTGTCGATTCGCGAGATTGGTGGCGAAGAGCGAGACATGCCACCCGTCATCGCCCGAGTTCCAGGTCGTGTGAAGGTTGACGATCCCGTCGAACTTGCTCTGTTCCAGGAGGAAGGCGGGTTCGGCGTTCGAGTCGGCAAAATGAACGGCGCTGCGGTAGGTATAGTCGCCGCCCACGGTCACGTACCCGGGAGCTGACCCGAGCATGAACCTCGTTTCGGCGTTCAGATTGATGCTGTGTTTCGGCGTCTCCGGAATTGCATTGCCGGTGTTGTTCTGTGCGGCGGACTGCACGTACTCGGTGTACCGCGCGAGCTGGTAGGTGTAGTTGACACCCAGCGTCAGCCAGTCCGTAAGCGCCTCCGTCGTTTCCAGCTCGATCCCTTTTGCCCTCGCCCTGCCGACGTTGCTCGTTTGAAACACGGCGGTTTGCGGATTGAACTGGTTCGTCTGCATATCGCGATAGTCGGCAATGAAAGCCGCCGCGTTTACCTGCCAGCGCCTGTCGGGCGAGAAATACTTGGCGCCGAGCTCATAACTCCACACTTGCTCGGGCTGGAACGCCGTTGCGAGGTGCTGCGCTACGGCTGCACTCGGCTTGCCGAAGTCGGACGACGCCGAAGTATCCCACCCGCCGCTCTTGTAGCCTTTCGCGGTCGTCGCATACAGCAGCAAGCCGTCCTGTACCTGGTAGGCCAGTGTCGCCTTGGGCGTGAAGGACCACCAGGTGTCGGAGTAGTTCGCGGCGGCGTTCGGAAACACCAGGGGATAGAAGGCATCGAGCGGGTTTCCCGGAGCAAAGCTGGCGCGAATGGCCGAAGATCCGCCCTTTCGCTCCCATTGTCCCCGACCCCCCAGGGTGAGCTTCAACGGCTCGAGAATCGTATAACTGACCTCCCCAAAGAGCGCACCGACCTCATCGACCACGTGCTGTTGCACGTTTTGCCCGACACCGAGGATTGGAAACGGGAATGCTCCACCGTTCACGGTATTGGGATTCAGATTGAACGTGTATTGGTCGTTCTCCTGCTTGTCTGCATGCAGGTAGAACAGGCCGCCCAGCCAGGTGAACCGACCACTGGAGGCAGATGCTGCGCGCAGTTCCTCGGTATACTGCTTGTCCTGGACGATGGCCGTCGTGAGCGCTTGATTGTCCGGATCGCCAAGTCGCGACCAGTTCGTGTCGTTGTGGACGTGGCGCAGGCCGGTAATCGACGTAAGCGTCCCCCACGCGGCATTCCAATCGACGCGCGCGCTCAGCCCCATGACGTTCTTGCGGGTTTCGCTGTTTTTGCCCTGATTCGTCGCATCCGGGTTGTATGACAGGTTTGGGAACAAGGACGGCTCGAGGCTTCCGGAAAGGCGCACGATCTTGCCGCTCGACTGGTCGTGCGTATAATCGCCACTGAGGAGCACCGTGAGGCTGTCAGACGGCTCCCACAACAGCTGGCCGCGGCCATTGCCAACGGCATCGCCGAAAGTCTTGTCGTGCAAGGTGATGTTGTTGAGATAGCCGTCGCGGCGCTTCACGTCCACCGTGAGCTTGCCCGCCAGCTCGTGACCTACGAGGGGCCCGGTCCACAAGCCGCGCACTTGCGCAAGATTGTCCAGCCCATAAGTCCCTTCGATCTTTCCCTGCGCATCGAAGCTCGGCTGCTGGGTGTGAATGACGATGGCCCCGCCTGTCACGTTGCGCCCGAACAGGGTCCCCTGCGGGCCCCGCAGTACTTCGATGCTTCTCAGGTCGTACAAGTCGGGACTGTTGTCCCCCGCACCCGTCATCGGCACATCGTCGATGAAGGTCGTCACCGAATCGTCCCAGCCGGCACCCGGAGTATTGACCAGCGTGCCACGAATGGAGATGTAGACCTCGCCCTTGTTGAGTTGCACGAACGCGACGCTCGGCGTCCGCAGCGCTACGTCATCGAGGGTCTGAATGCGATTGCGGTCGATGAAGTCCGGTGTGAACGCAGACACGGCTATAGGCGTGTTCTCGAGCTTGGTATCGCGCTTTTGCGCGGTCACGGTCACTTCCTCGAGGATGCCGACCGCCGACTGCGTGGCGGAAGCCCGGGGGGAGACGCCGGGCGAAGGTGATTCGGCGTCGGCATTCGCCAGCACCATCGATGGAAGCAGGACTGCTGCGGCGAGTCCCAACACGAACAACCGGCCTACATTGATTCTGGTCAGGGGCTCGCCCGATCGAAACGAGACGGTTTCGGCAACCATGGCCCAGTACGCGACAGGTCTCATGCAAGCACCCCCCTCATACATTGACTGCTACGATCAATACATTGTTTTTGTCTTTATCGGACGGGCAACACTACTTGCGGGGAAAAGCCTGCGTCAATCTTGATTCATATAATCAATGTAAGTGCGACCGACGGATCAGCATTGACTGTTCCGCTGCAGCAAATCGAAGATCTGGCAGACGCTTTCGCGTCATAGCCTCGCGGGATGTTCGACGGTAAACACAGGCTATCAGCAGTCTTCACCCTCGCGTGACCTGGGGCAGAAACATGTATCCGGCATTACGGACCGTGCGGATGAGCGAGGGGTTCTTCGGGTCCTGCTCGAGCTTGTAACGCAGGCGGCTCACTTGCACATCGATGCTGCGATCGAAGGCAACATGCGCAGAACCACGAGCGACGTCGATTAATTGCTCACGGGTCAACACTTGCCGAGGATGCTCCGCAAATGCCAGCAAGAGGTCGAATTCAGCCCCCGAAAGCAGTACGAGCGCGTTCTCTGCAGACCTCAGCTCGCGCCTGACCACATCCAGGCGCCAGCCGGCGAAGCATAGCGACGGGCGCGTCACTTCGTGCTTGGGAGCCGCAGCGGTCGCAGCGGTCCTGCGCAGAACCGCTTTGACCCGGGCGAGCAACTCGCGCTGGTCGAAGGGTTTTGTCAGGTAGTCGTCGGCACCGACTTCGAGTCCCACGACACGATCAGTGTGGTCCGCCACGGCAGTGAGCATGATGATCGGCAAGGTGGAGGTTTATCGCAGGCGGCGGCAAAGACTGAAGCCGTCCTCCTGCTTGAGCATCACGTCCAAAATGATCAGATCGATCGTCCGTTGCTCCAGGGCGGCGAACATGGCGTTGCCATCCTCAGCGACGGACACCGTATGACCGTGCTTGCGGAAAAAAGCGGTCAGCAACGACAAGATATCCTCGTCGTCATCGACGAGCAGGAGATGGGGCATCGAGAGCATCCTCTAAGTGGACCACAGTCTTTTTGCCGGCTGATGTCCGGATGTACACGAGCGTTACACGGGGCAACCCCGGAATCAGGATATCGCTGTTGACACTCGTATGACTCCCCGCGTCGCTGTAATTATTTCAAGGCACCCTGCAAACAATCGCTCCGCACGCCTGACATTGCAGAGCGGCGCGAGTCTACGCGCGGACTTTTGTCCGTCTATGTCCGATTTAAGCGCGCCCCGTTACATTGTGCACGTACGGAAACAATTCCCGACCGCTCGGGGCACGGATCTCCGTACGCAAGGCGCGCTTCGCCAGTTAGCTGGAACAGCTCGAGACAGACCCAGATCGCGGCCAATGCCCAGCCACACGGAGGCAAGATCATCGGTTCTTTCCGGCAAGCAGAGGCGATGAGCGCTACCGCTGCATCTCCATAACGGCAGATGCTGGCATCATGTTCGCGTTGAGATGGGCCATGATCCACAGCGAGCCTGAGACGATGAGGGTGACCACCAGCAGGCCGAAGGCGAGCGCAAGCACGTTGTTGGTGTTATCGGGCCCGGTGCCTATGTGCAGGAAGAAAACCAGGTGAACGCCCATCTGAGCGATGGCGAGCACGGCAAGGCCGGCCGGGACGCCGGGCGGCCACAGCAGATCGGTTTGCGAGACCATGAACGATGCGCCGGTCAGCAGGAGCGCAAAGCCCAGGCCGGCGGTGTAGGTTGCCAAGCTGCCCGAGTGCTCAGGGTCGCCAACACCAGGCGCCTGATCGGTTGAGCTCGCTTGCTGTTCCATCATCGGGCTCCCATCAAGTAAACCAGAGTCAGCAGCGCTACCCAGATGATGTCGAGCGCGTGCCAGAACAAACTGAAGCAGAGTAGTCGGCGGCGTACAAAGTCCCGCGGGCCCCTTGCGGCGGTCTGTGCCACCATGAAGCCGAGCCACAAGAGGCCTGCCGTGACGTGCGCACCGTGCAGACCTACGAGGGAAAAGAAGGCCGAGAGAAACGCGCTGCGGGAAGGGCCGGCCCCGCGCGCGACCAAGCCGACGAATTCACTCAATTCCAAACCCAGAAACGTGGCGCCGAGCGCAAACGTGAGCGCGAAACTCACATAGAAGAAGGTCAGGCGGCGCCGCTCGATCGCTAAGACACCGAGGCCGCAGGTATAGCTCGAGAATAGCAGGCAGACAGTCTCAATGCCGACATGGCGCAACTCGAACAAGTCGTGACCGGAAGGACCCCGCGCGGTCTGTCCGGACAGCACTGCGTACGTTGCGAACAGTGCCGAGAACATGATGATGTCGGAAAGCAGGAAGATCCAAAACCCGTAAGCGACGACGATTCGAACCGGCGCCGGCCCGTCACTGCCTTGGCCGCGCGGTGTCGCCTCCTCCTCCCCGGCGAGGCCGGCCGTTGCCGCCTGCGCGCTCATGCGGGATCCATCGGTCGAAGACGTACCCGCTCATCATTGGCCAATTGCTCGCCCGACACCTCTTGCTCGACCCGCTCAACCCATCCAAAGGCAAGCAACGTCAGCACTGCGCATACCAGTCCGAGTATCGCCAGCCACCAGATGTGCCAAATCATGGCAAAGCCGGTGACGACGGCGAAGAAAGCCGTGACGAACCCATTGGCGCTGTTCCTGGGCACCTCGATCGACTCGTAGCGCGCTGCCGCCCTCCTCGGCCCGCGTTGCTTCATGGCCCAGAAGGCATCCAACGAATCGACCTGCGGCAAAACGGCGAAATTGTAGGCCGGCGGCGGCGAAGAGGTGGACCATTCAAGGGTTCTGCCATTCCAGGGGTCGCCGCCGAGGTCGCGACGGCTCTCGCGCGTGCGGATGCTGACTACGAGCTGCGCGACGGTCGCGACGATGCCGCAGAGGATAATGACCGCGCCCACCTCCGCCACGATCAAGTAAGGCTGCCAGCTCAGGTCGGCGTAATGCTGCATTCGCCGGGTCATGCCGAGCAACCCAAGAGCGTAGAGCGGCATGAACGCAAGATAGAAGCCGATCAACCAGCACCAGAAACTGACGACCCCTAAACGCCGCTCGAGCGTGAACCCGAACGCCTTGGGGAACCAGTAGTAATAGCCTGCCATGGCGCCGAATACCACCGAGCCGATGATCACGTTATGGAAGTGGGCCACGAGAAACAGGCTGTTGTGCAGGACGAAGTCGGCGGGCGGTACCGCCTGCAGCACGCCGGTCATCCCACCGATGGCGAAGGTCACCATGAATCCGATGGCCCACAACACCGGCACCTCAAAGCGGATGCGGCCCCGGTAGAGGGTGAATAACCAGTTGAATAGCTTTACACCGGTGGGGATGGCGATGATCATCGACGCGATGCCGAAGACGGCATTTACATCCGCGCCCGCTCCCATGGTGAAGAAGTGATGCAGCCAGACCATGAAGGACAGCACGCAGATCGCCAGCGTCGCGAGCACCATGGAGCGATAGCCGAACAAAGGCTTGCCCGAGAAGGTCGCGATCACCTCGGAGAAAATGCCGAACGCCGGAAGGGCCAGGATATAGACTTCCGGGTGGCCCCAGATCCAGATCAGATTGATGTACATCATGAAATTGCCGCCGCCGTCGTTGGTAAAGAAGTGCATACCCACGTAGCGATCCAGCAGCAGCATGCCGAAGGTGGCGGTCAAAACCGGGAAGGCAGCCACTATCAACATGCTGGAGCACAGCGCTGTCCAGCAGAATACCGGCATGCGCATGTACCCCATTCCCGGCGCGCGCAGCTTCAGGATCGTCGTGACCATATTGATGCCGGCGAGCAGCGTACCGATGCCCGAGATCTGCAGCGCCCACAGATAATAATCCACGCCGACACCGGGCGAGAATTGCAACTCGGAGAGGGGCGGATACGCGAGCCAGCCGGTGCGCGCGAACTCGCCCACCACGAGCGAGATATTCACGAGCAGCGCGCCGGAAGCGGTCAACCAGAAGCTGATGGCGTTCAGCACGGGGAACGCCACGTCGCGCACGCCTAGCTGTAGCGGCACGACGAAGTTCATCAGCCCGACCATGAACGGCATCGCCATGAAAAAGATCATGATGGTGCCGTGAGCGGAGAAAATCTGGTCGTAGTGCTCGGGAGGCAGGTAGCCTTGCGCGCCGCCCGCGGCGATGGCGAGTTGCGAACGCATCATGATGGCATCCATGAAGCCGCGCAGCAGTAGCACCAGTGCCAACAGCACATACATCACGCCGATGCGCTTGTGGTCGACGCTCGTCAGCCATTCACGCCACAGATAGGGCCACCAGCCCTTCCAGGTGACGAGGCTCAGAACGGCGAGAATAGTGACGACAACCAGCAAGGCTGCCGCCATCGGTATCGGTTGGTCGAATGGGATCGCGTGCCAGTTGAGCTTGCCCAGCATTTAGTCCTCCTTGGGTGGCGCAGCGGTTGGCTCCGCGGCGGTATTCTGCTGCACGATTCGTTCGAACAAGTTCGGATCGACGCTGCGGTAGGTCTGCATCTGGGTAGTGCCGGCAGTGCGCGCGAGTTGGGAATAGGCAGCGGCGTTCAGCACCGCTCCTTCACTCCGCGCGCGCTCGCGCCAGCTCGAGAAGTCAGAAGCAGGAACGACGTGCACCAGAAACCGCATGTCAGAAAAGCCGTCGCCGCTGAAATTCGCGGACAGACCCGCGTAATCGCCGGGGCGTTCGGCCAGCAGGTTCAGGCGCGTCGTCATGCCAGGCATGGTGTAGATCTGGCTGCCGAGCTGCGGCACGAAGAAGGAGTTCATCACGGTTGCTGAGGTCAACTGGAATTCGACCGGCACTCCGGTCGGAACGACGAGCTGGTTGACCGTGGCAATCTCGAGGTCTGGGTAAATGAACAGCCATTTCCAATCGAGCGACACGACCTCAATTCGGATGGGGTTGGCATTGGCGTCGAGCTTGTGGGCCGGATCGAGCACATGTGAGCCGGTCCAGGCCACTCCCGCCAGCAGGATCACCACCATCGCCGGAATGGCCCACACCACCAGCTCGATATGGCCCGAATAGGACCAATCGGGCCAGTAGACTGCTCGCCTGTTGGAGGCGCGATACCACCACGCAAAGGCCAGCGTGAGTGCGATCACCGGCAGCACCACGACCAGCATGATGGCGGTGGCATTGAATAGAATCAGCCGTTCGGCGGACGCGACCGGACCCTGCGGATCAAGCACTCCCGCTTGGCGGCAAGACGCGACGAGGCAGGCTGCAGCGGGAGCCGCCAAGATACGCAAGCGTAAAGCGCGCTCACAGCCCTGGAACCGGCCATGAGGCGGTGGACGGTGCTCGCCTGCAGGCATCATCGGTCAGAAATCCTGCCGTCGCATGCACGCGTGCCAGCGGAGGTGTAGTTCATGTTTGACATCCAACGCCGCGCGTTCTACTGCGGTGTCTTGGTGGTTGGTTATTTCATGACCACACCGAGCGCACCTCACGCATGGAGAACCTTGACCCTGGAGCCCAAATGAATCTTCCCTGATTGCCTGTCCGATTTTCTAATCGCACGGCCGTAAACGACTGACGCGGCAAGCCGAACGCTACCCGCCATCATTCGGTTGAGGATTTTCAAGGGATGTGTTCGCTATTGTCCGGAACCAGGTAAAGCTTAAATCGATCCACTCGAGAAAGTGGGATGCCGAATCAGCGAGGTGTGCGATGCACTGTTCCACTTCCCACACAGGCTCTCCGGCCACTTCAGTATTCGACGTGCACCGCGGCCCGATGCATCCCAAAAACATCGTCGTTGACGAGCCCGAGTGGCGGGTTCTGCGCCCCACCTGCGCGACGGCTTTAACAACCTCGAGAGTCATCGCCACGAGATGGCACGCCAGCAGCGACCGGACGCTGGAGTTTTGCGCCGAAACAACCGCTGACTACCACGTCGTCAAGATCGTGTTGCGGACCATGAATATCCGGTTCTCCGTGTCCGGCCGGACCGTGCAGGATGGTGTCACCACCGCCGGGATGGTCCACGTGACCGAGCCCGCCATGCCCGTTCGTTGCCTGTTTCGTGGGCCTTACGACGTCCTGCACTTGTACGTACCAAACACTCTGATCGCCGAATGCGCCCGCGGCCTATCCGGTCACCACGTCCCGGTTCTCTACTCGGAGGCCGTTCCACGCAAAGATATAGTGATTGATTCGCTGGGTCGCGCATTGCTTGAAGCCAACCGGGTTGGCGGTTCGTTCGGACAGACCTACGCGGACTGCATCAGCATGGCCATCGTCGCACGACTCCTGGCCTCGGCGAGCCGCGTGGCCACTTCAGAGCGATCGAGGGGGAGCAAACTGGCGCAATGGCGGCTGAAGCGAGCCATCGACTATGTCGAGGCCCGGCTCG
>JAQGOG010000146.1 GCA_028293765.1 Gammaproteobacteria bacterium | reverse complement strand
CCTGTTCTTCCAGAACGCTACGCGACCTCGCTGAGTTCGGCAGAACGTACACACCATCTCGGAGCAGTCCCGCGCCGGATGCCTTCAATGCTCGCCAGATGCGCATCCGCAGCGTCGCATTTCGGCCCGGAAGATTCGTAATGAGCAGAAGCCAGGGTGTCGTTCCAGTTTTCATTCGCAGATGCTACCGAATTGTCATACGCGCTACCGCGCATTCGCTGCATTTCGTTGCTTTACGGGCGGCCGTCCGCTCCCCTGCCCCCCTGTGACGCGCGCTCGCGGGCGAAGTGCCTGTTCCCCCATCCTAGTCGAACCGATGACTCTCTCGTTATACTCTCTACCACAGACCTCCCCCTAAGCTGGTCGCCAGGAGCGCATGCGTGGCGCCAATGAACTCACCGTCATTTCTGCCGTGAAGAGGCTCGCCCCGTGAATCTCGCCGAATCCGCACTCCGCCGCCCCATGACCGTGATCGTGGCGGTCGTGGCTGTGGCACTCGCCGCCGCGCTGGCTGTGCACCAGATGGCCAGGGATATCTTTCCCAGTCTGGGTACGCCCACCATTTACGTCGCACAGCCCTACGGCGGTATGGACCCGGCGCAAATGGAGGGCTATCTCACCTACTACTACGAATATCACTTCCTCTACATCACCGGCATCGAGCACGTCGAATCCAAGTCGATACAGGGTGCTGCGCTTGTGAAGTTGCAGTTCCACCCCGGTACGGACATGTCGCAGGCGATGGCCGAGACCGTGTCCTATGTGAATCGCGCTCGCGCCTTCATGCCTCCCGGAACGTTGCCGCCGTTCGTCATGCGCTTCGATGCGGGGAGCGTTCCTGTCGGCAATCTCGTGTTCACGAGCCGCACGCGCAGCGTTGGAGAGATGCAGGATGCGGCGTTAAACCTCGTACGCCCGCTGTTCGCGACCTTGCCCGGTGTATCCGCCCCGCCGCCTTTCGGCGGCGCCGCCCGCACGATCCTGGTCAACGTCAGGCCCGAGCGGTTACGCGCCTACAACATGTCGCCCGACGAACTCGTCATCGCTCTGAACACAGCCAACACGATCACCCCTTCCGGCAACGTGCCGCTTGGCGACAGTTACCCGATGGTGCCGCTCAATTCCGTGGTCCGGAACATCAAGGACCTGGAAACCGTGCCCGTGCGTACCGGGAGCTATCCTGCGATCTTCGTGCGTGACGTCGCCACGGTCACGGACGGGTCGGACATCGTCACCAGCTACGCGCTCGTGAATGGCCACCGTACCGTCTATATTCCGGTCACCAAGCGCGCCGACGCATCAACGCTCAGCGTGGTGAGTCTCGTCAAAAGCAGCCTGCCGAAATTCCAGGCCGTTCTCCCGGCTGACATCAAGGTCAGCTACGAGTTCGATCAGTCGCAGTATGTCACGCGCGCGATCTCGAGCCTCGTGACAGAAGGCGCCGCGGCTGCGCTGTTGACGGGACTCATGATCTTGTTGTTCCTACGCGATTGGCGGAGCGCACTCGTCGTGGTCATCAACATACCACTCTCGCTGATGGCCGCGGTGCTTGCGCTGTGGATCAGCGGACAAACGATTAACGTCATGACCCTCGGAGGGCTGGCGTTGGCCGTCGGAATTCTGGTGGACGAGTCCACCGTGTGCATCGAAAACATTCACGTGCATCTGGCGCGGGGCCAGCCGCTGGCCCGCGGCACGCTCGAGGCCACCACCGAAACCATTGTCCCGCGTTTCCTGGCGATGCTTTGTATCCTGGCGATGTTCACTCCGGCGCTGTTCATGGCCGGTGCGGCGAAGGCGATGTTTCTGCCCTTGGCGCTTGCCGTAGGCTTCTCGATGGTCGCCTCGTATCTGCTGTCGAGCACGTTGGTCCCTATTCTGGTGGTCTGGATTGAAAAGCGTGCCCGGCGGCTGCCCGCACACGAGTCGCGTGACGGCGCTTTTGCACGCTTCAGGAACCGCTATACCCGACTCATACGCGCCATGGTATCGGCGCGAGTCATCGTCGCCCTGACTTACGCGGCTGTGAGCGTGCTCATTCTCGTCCTCTTGATCCCCCGTTTGGGAACTGAAATCTTTCCGCAAGTCGACGCTGGTCAATTGCAGCTGCGCCTGCGCGCACCGGCAGGTACGCGGATCGAGGCGACGGAAAAAATCGCGCTCAAAGTCCTGGATGTGATCAAGCAGGAGGCCGGCGGAGCGGACAAGGTCGACGTCAGTTTGGGACTGGTGGGCGTGCATTCGCCCAACTACCCGATCAACCTGATCTATCTGTGGAGCGGCGGCTCGCACGAAGCGGTGCTGCAGGTGCAATTCAAGCAGAACAGTGCCTTGCACATGGAGCCGTTCAAGGAGCGGCTGCGCAGACGTTTCGCGACCGATCTGCCGGACGTCAGCGTTTCCTTCGAACCCAGCGACATCGTGAGCCGGGTTATGAGCATGGGCGCCGCTACCCCGATCGAGGTGGCGGTGAGCGGCGCCAATCTCGCCAACGATCGCGCCTTTGCCCAACAAATCAAGAGCGCGCTGCAACGGCTGCCCCAATTACGGGACGTGCAATTCGGACAGGTACTCGACTATCCCACAGTGGACGTGAACGTCGATCGCGAGCGCGCCGGGTTGCTTGGTGTGGGTATGGCGGACGTATCGCGGTCGCTCGTCACATCGACCTCCTCGAGCCGGTACGTGGTCCCTAACTATTGGGCGGACGGCAACACGGGCGTGGCCTACCAGGTTCAGGTGCAGATTCCGCAGACCTTGATGAACTCCACGGAGGAGGTTCGGAACATCACGGTGGAGACACGCAACGGTCAAGGCCAATTGTTGCGTAATGTTGCGCGCGTGAGCGATGGAAACGCGGTCGGTGAATATGCGCGCTACAACAGTCAGCGAATGGTGAGCGTCACGGCAAGCCTGTTCAATACCGATCTCGGCAGCGCCGCGGCGGCAGTCACGGCGGCGATTGCGAAGCTTGGGAAACCACCGGCCAAAGTCACCGTCGCCCTGCGCGGGCAGGTGGAGCCTTTGAACCAGACGCTCGCCGGATTGCGGACGGGGCTCGGCGTTGCGATCGTGGCCATCCTGCTCATGCTGGCGGCGAATTTCCAGTCGCTGCGACTTTCTTTCGCCGTCATGGCGGTGATCCCAGCGGCCCTCGCCGGCGTGGCGCTCGCGCTCTGGCTGACCGGCACCACACTCAACATCCAGTCGTTCACGGGCACCATCATGGCGATGGGGGTTGCCGTTTCGAATGCAATTCTGTTCGTTACTTTTGCCGAACGCGAACGCGCGAACGCTGACGCTTCTGCCGCTGCAGTGGAAGGCGGCCGCAGTCGGTTGCGCCCGATATTGATGACGAGTCTGGCCATGATTGCCGGCATGTTGCCGCTGGCATCGGGCTTGGGGGAATCCGGCGAACAGGTCGCACCGCTCGGAAGAGCGGTGGTGGGAGGACTTGCCCTAGCCACAGTCGCGACCCTGCTGGTGCTGCCGGCCATATTTGCCCTGCTGAGCAGCGGCAGCGCCAAGACCGTTTCACTACTGACCGATGATCCCGAGGAAAGTCGCACCTGAGCCGGTTCGGTCTCAAACCACTCTACAAAAACGCGATCCCACAATGATGAAGCCCATGAATTCTCAGTCCTTCCTGCGTCCGATGCTGATCGCGACGTTCGGGGTGGTCAGCGCGTGCAGTCGCGGCGACGGGCAAGATCCGCCGCCCGCGGCCGCTCCGGCGACGCCAGTGCATACGGCACATCTGTCCACGGGCCCGATCACCCGATCGATCCTGTTGCCGGCGCAGGTGATCGCGTTCCAGCAGGCAACGCTGTACGCCAAGGTATCCGGGTATCTCAAGAGCATCGCCGTCGATAAGGGGGACAAGGTCGCCACGGGCACCGTATTGGCACGCATCGAAATTCCAGAGCTCGTGGCCGCCCGGGCCAAGCAGGAGGCGGAGCTCAAGGCCGCCGAAGCGGACTACCGGCGCCTGGACGAGTCTTTACAGAAGACTCCGGACCTGGTCGTCCCCAACATGGTCGATCAGGCACGCGGGCGCTTCGAAGTGGCTCGCGCGAGCGTCCAAGAGAGCGACACGCTCTTAGGCTACGCAACGATCACCGCGCCGTTCGCAGGCGTGATCACCCAGCGCTATGTCGATCCCGGGGCGCTCATCCAGGCCGCCAACGGCAGTTCCGCCATCGTGAGCCTGATGGACTTTTCCAGGGTACGCGTGCAGGTCGCCGTGCCGGAGATCGAGGCCGCACGCGTCGCGGTGGGGCAGCCAGTGCATCTGACGACGGATAACCTGCCGGGCAGGCAATTCGACGGCAAGGTCACCCGCTTCACCTACGCACTGGATACGGCCAACCATACGATGCTGGCCGAGGCGGTTCTCGACAACCCCGACCTAGCCCTGCGCCCGGGCATGCTCGTGACGCTCGGATTGGGGATCGAGCACAAGGAGGAGGCACTTCTCATGCCCCTCGAGGCCCTCGTCATGGAGAAGACCAATGCCTTCGCGTACACGGTCCAAGACAACAAGGCCGTGAAACGCCCCCTCAAAGTCGGCTTCACTGACGCCAAGACTGCCGAGGTGTTGGAGGGCGTGGGGCTCAACGACGCCGTCATTCTCGCCGGGCAGCTCAAGCTGACCGACGGTGATCCTGTGCGGGTCGAGGCAGAGCCGTGATGCGCAGACCTTTTCCAGGCATCCCAGCCCGGGCGCTGACACTCTGCATTTTGCTTAGCGCAGTGTTCTCCGGCGCCGCTGCACAGGAGTCGACTCAGCAAACGACGGCGGAGGGCACAGGATCAACGTTCCCGATCGATCTGGTCACGGCGTTGCGTCTTGCCGGCGCCCGCAATCTTGATGTGCAACTGGCACGGACGGCGGTGCAGGATGCACACGCCAATTACTACAGCGCTGTAGAACGATTCCTTCCGACGTTTGTGCCTGCCGCCAGTTATCTGCACCACACTGGTAGGGATCAGCGGGTGGAGGGTCCATTGATTGATGTCACTAAGCACAACGAGACCGCCGGTGTGACCGCACTGGCCGAAATTCCGGTTGGGGAGGCACTCTTTCAGACCTTGCAGACTCGCCAGTTGCTCGCAGCGGCGGATGCTGCGCAGACGGCACAGGAGCAAGACACGCAGCTCACCGTCGCGCAACAGTATCTGGAGCTCGTCAACGCCGGTGCCCTGGTGGAGGTCGTGAGCCAGGCGCTGGCCATCTCGCAGAATTATGAGCAGCAGCTCAATGAGGCGGTTCGTATCGGCACCGCCTTCAAGGGCGATGCCTTCAGGGTGCAAACACAGACACGGCGCTTGCAGCTCGATCTCACCCGAGCCAAAGAGCAGCGGCGGCTCGCCGCGACTCGATTGGCGCAAACACTGCATCTGGATCCGCTGGTAGATCTGGTTCCAGCCGAACGGGAGCCGGCGCCCCTGGCGCTGGCGGACCTCAATGCCACGCCTGATGCGCTGGTCCGAACGGCGCTGCAGAACCGTCCGGAGCTCACGCAGACCGGCTCCCTGATCGCGGCAGCGCAGCAAGCCCGACGCGGTGCGCTGTATGGACCGCTCATTCCCACGATTGGCGGCCGGGCATTCGCCGGAGAACTCGGCGGAGGTGTCGGAGACACCGACGTCAACGGCGGCCCGCGCCGAGAGTATGGCGTGGGCCTGAGCTGGAAGATCGGGCCCGGAGGTCTGTTCGATTTGGGGCGTATCAAGGCGAGCAACGCCAATTTGACGGTCGCCGAGGTCAAGGACGAAAAGATGCGGGATGCAATCGCGCGCCAGGTCGTGGACGGCTATACCCAGGTGCAGTCCCTTTTCCAGCAGGTCCGGGACGCGCGCCTCAATGTCAGCTCCGCGGAAGAAACGTTGCGACTCACGCGCGGCCGCAAAGAGCTTGGGGTTGGCACGGTCCTCGAAGACATCCAGGCGCAGCAGGATCTCGAGAAAGCCCGCAGTGATCTGAACACCGTCGTGACCCAGCTGAATCAACAGCAATATGCGCTTCTGTACAGCGTCGGGACAGCTCTGCACAAACCCTAGCGGCCTACTTGCGATCAAGCTCGAGGAAGTCTCTGTAAAGAAGTTAGCCCGGTCGCCGCATTTGTAGAAGATATATCCACGCGGTTAAACAGACATCCTTCCAACCGGTTCCGCCAAATCGAGCAATACTCGTGCCAGCGCGCTTGATGGTATGCAGCTGATTCCTGAATCCGCCGACGCCAACGCAAGACGACTCCTTTCTGCCAAGGCGCTTCGCTCGGTCGCCGACGGATACGTCAGCATCTTGCTGCCCGCCTACCTGCTTGGACTGGGGCTCGGCGCCTTTCGGGTCGGCGTCCTCACGACCGCAACCCTCCTGGGCTCGGCGGCGTTGACTCTCCTGACCGGCTTCATCACCGCAACCTTCGGTCACCGCCGCCCGCTATTGGCGGCCTCGGGACTCATGATTTTCACCGGTGTCGCGTTCACCCTTTCCCACGCGTTCTGGCCACTGTTGCTGATCGCTTTCGTAGGAACGCTCAACCCTTCATCAGGCGATGTCAGCATCTTTCTGCCTCTCGAGCAGTCCTTGTTGAGCCAATCTGTCGGGGACCGCGACCGTACAGCGTTGTTCGCACTGTACAGCCTGTCTGGCTCGCTCATGGCGGCGTTCGGAACGCTTCTCGCGGGATTGCCCGAAATCGCCGCGAAGTGGTTCGGCACGAGCTCTCTTCAGGCGATGCAGGGTATGTTTTTGCTCTACGCGTTGATCGGCCTGGCTGCCGCGATGATCTATCGCCGCCTTCTGGAGCCGGCGCTAGTGGACCCCGGCATGAAGCGTCAACCGCTCGGTCCCTCGCGCGGCATCGTGTATCGCCTCGCCACGCTGTTTAGCATTGACGCCTTTGGCGGTGGTTTCCTCGTTCAGACGATCCTCGCTCTTTGGCTGCTGAGGGCTTTCCACCTTTCGCTCGCAACGACGGCCACCCTCTTCTTCTGCTCCAACCTGCTCACGGCCGCGTCCTATCTGGCAGCGCCGCCGATCGCTCGCCGGATCGGGCTGATCAACACCATGGTCTTCACCCATCTCCCCTCGAGCCTATGCCTGATTGCGATCCCCTTTCTATCGAACCTCAATATCGTCGTCGGCCTTCTCATGCTTCGAAGTCTCTTATCCCAAATGGACGTTCCGACGCGAAGCTCCTACGTCATGGCGGTCGTCACGCCGCCTGAGCGACCGGCCGCAGCCGGAGTCACTTCAGTACCGCGAAGTCTGGCGGCGGCGATCAGCCCGACAATTGCCGGTTACCTGATCAGCGTATCGAGTTTCGGCTGGCCACTACTCATCGGCGGTGCGCTGAAGATCGCGTACGATCTGACCTTGCTGGCGATGTTTCGCCACGTTCGGCCGCCCGAGGAAGCAGTCCAGTCGGACGAACGCTCATCACAAGTATAGCAATGCGATCACGACGGGCTGATTCATCAACAAAACTAAGGTCGATCGGGGGCGTCGGACGATATACACAGACGGCTACCGGAGTGCCTCCGCCGCGCGGCAGGCAAGAGTTTCGGAAGCGAAGGGGACAGGCGATTGTCGGCCTAGCTAAGTATCGGATTCAAGATCGTGCCGGGGTCATATATGACTACGAAGAAACTTCTGATCGCCGTTCTGCTGGCCATCGGCATTCTCGCCGCTGGCGTGTTGTTGTTCCTGGCGGGCGATCACGACGAAGAGACCAATCCTTCCGGCAGCCTTCAGCCTCACAGTGTTGGTGGTCCGGTCGATCTGATTATCCACCAGTGCGAGCCGCCCGGAGACGAGCCGGGTTTTGTCATCCCGGTCGAAGACCTCTACGGGGATCGATCCAGCCGCCTGTCCGACCGCGACCGCCGCCAGCGCATCCGCGGGCAACGTAAAGATCACCGCGATGGGTTTGACCTGCGTGATCACGACAATGCCCGGATCAGAGGGCGAGATGACATTGCCGACGTCGACCATCCGAATGCCGGTAATCCCATCGATCGGGGCTGTCACAGTCGCGTAGTCGAGTTGGACTTGTGTGTTCTCGAGCACCGCCTGGTCGGCCTGTACGGCGGCCCCAACGTGGCGACCTGCGCCTGTTGCCCGTCCACGAGCTGGCGGGAGACAAAGTCCTTGACGGATGCGTCGGTCAGACGGGCCAAATCCCTCTTCGCATTGGCCCAATTGCGCCTCGTCCTTGGCGCGTGTGGCCTGCGCCTGATGCAGCTGCGCGATCAGAAAGCGTGAATCAATTCGTGCGAGCACCTCTCCCTGACGCACAGTTTGGCCCTCGGTGAAGACGACCTGCATGATCTGGCCAACGATCCGGGGCTTAACCGTGACGGTGTTAAACGCCTGCACGATCCCGATACCCTTCAGTTCAACCGGCACATCCCGGCGTCCGCCCCCCGGACGGCTCGGAAGGTCCGTCGCAGCGCGCCGTGAATGACGTACCACAGGGGAGCTGCGAGGATCGCCGGAGCGATCAGCACCCCGGCTGCCAGCCACGCTCGCATACGCCCACGGCGCCGCGGGTCTGACGCCGTTTTCAGCATCTGTTAGGTGCCCCCTTCGCGATCCGTGAGAGCAACAGTGTACGAATGCGTAGCGGACCTCCGCCATTAAATTGCAGCTTAAGGGCATTGACCGTTGGCCCTTGCCTGGCGCGCCGGAATGATTGTCGCGTGCAGACATGAAGCAAGCTCTGCCGATGCCGAGCCTGACGACCTATCCGAGTGACGGACTGCCGGCATGACGGACTTTCCGAAGGTGTGTACGGTGATATTCTCGTCGGCGACCGAGCCTCGGATTTGAGTGGCGAGCGATCCATGATGAAGGTTCTTGCGGTGTGCTGCGTTGCCCTGTTGGGCGGTTTCGTAGTCCAGACATCTGCCCAGGAAAAGCAGGCACTCAGGCTGGTACGAACGATTCCGCTGCCGGGAGTCACCGGCCGCCTGGATCACATGGGTGTGGATCTGGAAAGAAAGCGCCTCTTTGTCGCCGCCGTGACCAACAATACGTTGGAAGTCGTGGACCTGGCCGGCGCAAAGGTGACCAACAGTCTCACCGGACTCAAGGACACTCAGGACGCTCTGTATTCAGGCGGCGACTTCAACAAGTTGTATGTCTCCAGCCTCGATGGCCACGTGAGGGTTTTTCAGGGCGAGACTTTCCGGCTGGTTGATGACTTCAAGGTCGAGCCTGGTCCGAACCGCCTCTTCCATGACCCCACGACTCACCTCATCTACTTCGGCTACGGTGGTCACAGTGCAGGATTCGACGCGTACGAACGCGTCGGCATCCTGCAGTCGAAGCGCGGAGCGGCACACGACCGGCTGGTTGCAGACATGATCGCCCCGACACCCCGCCCCGGTCATCTTGCCGACATCGCCATGGAGGACAACGGAATCCTCCTGATTTGCGACTCCCTGGCAGACCTCATCTATCGTTTCGACACGCGCAAACGCGAGCTCATGGAGAGTTGGCCGGCCAAGGGCGACGTTTCGGCAGACCTGGCGCTCGACCGGGCCCGGCATCGGTTATTCGTCGGCACCCGCAGTCCGCCGGAGATGAACATCTACGACAGCCTCTCGGGCAAGGCAATTCAAAGCCTGCCGGCGCCCGAAGCGATGGACGGGGTGTATTACGACGCCAGGCTCAAGCGCGTCTACATGACGGGTGGGCGTTGGTATGGGACGCCGGACGCCTCGCCGGGCTGGATATACGTTTACGAGCAGCAGGACCCCGACCATTACGAGGTGATCTCCAGGATCAAAACCAGACCCGGCTCGGGCACTTCGCTCCTGGTACCCGAATTCAATACCTTTTACGTCGCGTCTCAGGCCATCGGTGCTCAAGGGGCTGCGATACTGGAATTCGAGCCCGTGCCGTGAGAGATCTGACGAGCGAGACGGAAATACATCGTCTGGTGCAAGCCGCCGCCTGGCAAATTCAGCTGGCCGAAGCAGACGCCGAGGGCAGCCTGGATTTCGAGGCCTGGAGGGCCGCAGATGCGCAAAACGCCGCTGCCTGGAACCAACTTCGAGGTCCGTGGGAACTCCTGGGCGAGCAAGCCGCTGCGCCGGAGCTCATTGAGATGCGGCGCGCGGCCCTTGCTCAAACGCGCCACGCGGGTCGATACCGATGGATACGATTGATGCGCCGTGTGTTGACGGCCAGGATCGCCATTGCCGCCGGGCTTCTCGCGATAGCTATCGGCGGACTTTTTTATTGGGCGGGTTAGGCAGCCCGCACCTAGGTGGCTCACGAAGCTTGGAGAGATCTGCGGGAAACGCGGCGACCCCGCATTCATCGTCATGTCGGAGTCCTATTTACTTTGGCAGCCAGGATTTCGCGAAAGAGCTTTTGCCATCGGAATACGTCGTCCAAACCGCGTGGGTCAGCGGATCGATAGCCACGTTCTTCGCCGTTGCGTTGGTGCTCAGCTCACCCACGGTCGCCACGGTATCCCCGGATGTATTGATCCCGAGGATCTCTGGGCCGATCTCGAATCGCTGTTGCAGTCGCTGTCGCAGCAGCCTGGCTTTCCTTATGCGATTTTTGACAGCCGCTGGTGGAGTACGCTCTTTGCCCCTAGTCAGCCGTGCGCCAACGCTCTGGCGCAATGCAGGATGATGAGCGCCTCGCCCAAATCCGCGGATTCCCCCGAGCGACATACTGCGGCTACCAAAGCGCCCGTGGAGAGTTCGCATTCCTCATTCGAGCTGGTTGAGGAAGTCTATCGCAACGAGCTCTCCCCTTTTTGAGCCTGATGCGCGCATCACACAGTACTTACCGCTAATCACCATCCACAGGACTCGAGAGGCGTTGCGCCTCCGACAGAGGGCGTGGGCGGCACAATAAAACCGCGCCGTTCGAGAGCAACATCACAAGATCCGTCCCGGCTTGAGCATCCGATCACCGTAGCGAAATACTTTGCGCTCCGACCACAGTCATCGCAAATAAATCGCAGCGATCACCAGGCCAACTACAAATAGGACCGAAAAAGGGATTGGGGCCAAGACTATCAACGCTGACTCCCAACCCAACGGCCACTGGATCATCATGAAGAGAATCGTGGCGCTTCCCAACGCTATTGCCAAAGCAACGAGAATAATACTAAGCGCGCGAATCATGGACACCTTGCTCGGGCACATGACAGGCCAGCGATACACACAAACTCGCCTCAACTTTCCAGAGCGATTCGATGAACTCCCGATCGCGCTCAGCGACGGCCTGTCAAGCTTGGGAACGCTCACATATGAGCCGCTTTTACCCCAAACCTGTACGGAGCGCGCCATCGCCCACGAAATGGTCTACAAGGAAAAGACGCAGCCCGATGGGGTATAGACTGAAGAGGAGGATCAGAGCCGGAAATTACAAACTCAAGGTTGTCCGTGGAAACGGGGCCACCCCAGAGTGAACGGTCTGGAGCCCTACGCGTACCTGCTTTATCTGCTTGAAGAGTTACCACAACCGTGAGCTGGTCCCAAGTGTGGAGGCTCCGCCAGTCCTTCGATCAGATCTATCGAGATGCGAAATCCGGCAAGCTACGCAGCAGTCTCTACGCTAAAATTGTGGCACCCCTGTCCCTCGGACTCATTATCGCGGGAATGTATCTGGCGCTCACTTGGCGCTAACACCGTTCATGCGCCCTTGACGATAACGCATATCGGCTTCGCGCTCACGCTTCAACGGACACACATCCGCGGTACCTGCAGACCGATAACCCGTCGCTGACGCTAGCGTCTCTGTGCTCTAGGCTTGCCTGCCGCCCACTCAGGCAGACGGGATTACCGGGGTGCTTACCGTCAAGAAGCGGCGCTGATAACTCATCGGAGTCCATCAACGAAATGGGCGTCCAATTCAGAGTTCTTGCTTGTGAAACGCAGGCAGCGCGCTCAGGGGAAACCGGGGATTGATGGAGGCCCGTTCTAGAATCCTACGTCCGGAGCCAGCGGAGACGTTGCGCTCGACGGTGCGCAACATGCCGAGGAGCGTTGTCAGTCCATGGGCCAACGCACTGGCGCGCTCCTGATTGAAGGCGAGATATCGATCCGCGGGCAGGTACCGCACCCCCCGCCGACGAATCGCGCGCAGGGCCAGCAACGACTCAATGACCTCTGACGGCGTAGAGGACGGCAGAACCCGCAAGATGAGGGCCGTCAGGGAGGGTCCCCGTGCGCGTAGCGGCAGCGAGAGAGGCGATCCTTCCGAATCCAAATACTGCTGACCGGCATGCCAATGGGCGATGACGTGCGGAAGGTCCGAGACGAACGCCAGTCGCGCAGGATCCCAGGGCTGCGCAGGCTCTTTCATCGGTTTACACACGTCCGCGAACTCTCGCACCAACTTGCGTGGCGAGTGGCCGCTATGGACGAGGATGCGCGCCAGTCGCTCAAGAAACTCCCTTGAGTAAGCCACGCCTGCGGTAGATGGGCTACGACGCGCTCTTCCAGCCTGTTCGCGTTTCATCGGCGCGACCTGTCGTCGCACGTCACCCTACGCACGCACACACGAGCGGCTGCTTGGGCAACGGCTGCCCCATCAGTCTCCACCGGGCAGTTATTCCCGTGCGGCGACACAAACGTGTGACAATTGGAGTGACCTCAAGAAAGGGATTTTTACCTACGTTAAGGCGCGGTGATTGTCGATTCGGTGAATTGTGATTGGCTCTTGGTAGCCGGCAGCTCGCGGCCAACAGCGGTCAAGAGGCGAGCCGCTCGCGGTGCCGCTGGAAATGGGTGGACCACTACGGCGTGACCTGACCTACTGTCTAGTTGACAGGCATAAACCCGTCGGTCAGCGTCTGCATGAAGCTCACGATCGCATCTTCCTCCGCATCCGACAGGCCCAGCCGCCCAACTCGGCTCGTGTTCATGTTGTCGGTCGACTCCGGCGCCGGCCAGCATGTCGTACCTTCACCGACGTCATGGGACCGGCAGCGCGGCAGGACGTCGCGCGTGTTGTAGAAGTGCACGATCGCCTTCAGGCTCGTGAAATATCCATTGTGCATGTAGGCCTTCACGAAGGCCGGATAGGGCCGCTTGTCCACATTGCGCAGTGTCGGCACCTGAATTCGCGCCTGGTTGCCTGGCGCCAGCTTGACCCATCGCTGATCTACCGCGGAGGGCTGGCTGAGCAGATGCCCCTGGGTGAGAAAATTGCCGACGCCAACATCGACGAACGATGACCCTGCCGGATTGGCGACATAGCCTAGTGCGTCGGGCCGATTTTCAGCGTAGTAAGGAAGCCGCGGATTGGCAGGGGTTCCGATGTTGCTGGCGGTGAAGTCGGTGAACAGCGGGTCCTCGCCGGGCCCGCCGTCGCGGTGACAGGCGTTGCATTTCGCCTTGCCGCGGAACAGGTCGTAGCCGGCCTGCTCTTGCGTCGTGAACTGCGCCTTGCCCGCGAGTACCGCGTCGAACTTCGAGGTAAACGGCGTCACCTCGGCAGAGGCCTCGTAGCCGGCAATCGATTGCGCCATCTGATCGAAAGTGGCGTCGGCCCGGCCGCGATCGAGCGAGCCGAGATGAACCGGCATCGACGCGCCGGCGGGAGGCGGCCCTGGCCGGGCGCAGACCTGTTCCACATCACGCGGCCACGCGATCGCGAAGGCTTGCCGTCCCCATACGCTTTCGAACAGGGCGCGATAGGGCCGCTGCGAGGCGCGATGGACCGCGCAGGCGATATCCGGCAGGCCCATTTCCACCGGGTTGGTGGGCGGCCCTTCCGCCTGCTCGGCGGCCGGGTTGCCCAGCCGGCGGCCCGTCGCACGCATGTCCCAGAAATTGCCGCCGACGAGGTCACCCTGCCCGGGATTGTAGTGCAGCACGGGCGAGAGCGGCGCATAGGCGTGCGATTGCGGCTTGCGATTGCTGAATCGCGTGCGCACTGACCCGGGATAGGAGCCGGTGGTCCGGTTCAGCTCCGAGACGGGACCCGTAAAGCCCGTCTCGGGCGTGTGGCAGAAAGCACATGCCTCGTTGCGGTTTACCGAGAGCTGCTTGTCGTACAGCATCAACTTACCGAGCAGCTCGATTTGCTGGACTTGATTGTCCGGCGGCACGGCCAGTCGCTCGATCGCCTGCGCCTCGATGCGGTCGATCGCGGCCTCGACCTGCGCAATTTCCTGAAGCGCCTGAGGCGAGAGTACTGTGCTGCTCTCCTCCGCGCCCGGCGCATCTGCGCCCAGAATGGCGACGACCAGGGCCGCAGTGATCGACAGAATCGTGCGCTGTGTCTTCATTTTGAATCCTCCGCGAGCGGGCGCTGAACCGCGTGCGCCAATATAGAAGCGAGGCCCGATCGGTCGCAGAGCATGCCCCGACCAAGCGCAGGGAAATCGAGAATCATCGATGGAACGGTTCGCTCGGTTCGCTTGGCATCAGTTCCGCTATCGCGGCTCGAGTGCCGGTGCCTGGCCTAATTTATAGATGCTCGCGTCCAACCGCATCGATTGTCCACCGTCGCATAGTTTCTGCCATCGGTTTTCTCGGCGTTACCAGACACCGGTCGAGCCTTCAGGCTAACTTGATGCATTAGCTTGCGGCAATACGCCTTGTCCTCCTCGCGAAGCACGTCGTTCTCGTCGGTCACGAGGTGCACCTTCACCAAGGTCACTTTGAACGCCTTAGCTCCGCGGCCTTCGGCCGCGTAGGCCCTACGTTCAAAAGCTGAAAACGACCTGATCCGGAACTGACTCGTTCACCCCTAGTCGCGACATCACTGTGAATGCGGCCTTTGTTTCATCGGCTGAAAAGAGTGGTGGCCGCAGATACGAGCGCGCGCATCCTACGCTTTCCAGCCATGGCCTGAAAAGAGAACTAATAACAACTAGAGGTAGGGATAACGATGGCTATCGCGCCCTGCTGATCAAAAACGGAAAGCAGATCGAGATCCGCTCCAGGAACAACAAAGATCTCACGCCAATGTACCCGACCGTGGCCGCCGCGGGACACCATAGCGCGCGAGGAACGCCCGGACGGCGCGTGGCCGCTCGTTGACACCGACTACGTGCTCAACAACGCGCGCCGCTCACCGACACCGGAGTCCCGCGCGTGGGTGCAGCGGGTTGTGGCCAGCCTGAAGCCGCCCGTGACTTGAGAGGCGTTCCGAGGGCTGAGGCATTACCTGCCCCCAGACATTTTCGCATGAGCGCGGCCCCGTCAAGGCGCGCTTCCGCGATCAGCCCGTCGCGCTTCGCCAAGCTCGAGCGACTTGGCAAAGTTATCTGTGGGACATCACAATAGGGTCACACCTTCCGCACCGGTTCTTGGCTGCGTGATGCTCAATCTGTCGGCGAGCATGTGTTCCGTTGCTCCCCAAACCCCTATCTCGGCGATCGACCGCAGACGCGCGGTCGCCAGGGTGCCGACTCCGGGCCGCACTTGCTGCCGCGCCGTCAGCGACGCGTTGCATCGTCGCACGCACTCCGCTACCCGTTGCGGTGTGCCAAGGTCGCTCCAGCCGCATCCCGGGACCGCAAACACGCGCAACGTGTCTTCGGCGCCCTCCAGCACGTCGCGCGAGAAATCAAGATTCGGTAGCCGCTCATAGAGTTCGCCGAGGGCGGCCTTTCCCGACGTGAACGCCTTTGCCATCGCGTCCACGATGGTAAAATGACGCCTGCGGTAGAGTTCCAGCAGCGCGGCCCCGCGCACCGCAAAGATGAAGCTGTTCCACAGCGCTCCCGCATCGAGCAGCCCGGTGGCGGTGGCCCAATCCGGCTTCTCGACGAAGCGCTGCACGCGGAAGGCGCCATGTCGGTCGGGTCTGCCCGGAACGATGTAGCCGAACTCCGGGTCCGGATGATCGGGGCCGATTCCGAGGAGCACGAGGTTGCTCTCCGGAGTCTCTGTTAGCGACGCGGCCAAGCGCAGTGAACGTGCCAGTCCGGCCTCGTCGCGCACGAAGTGGTCCGACGGCAGAACAACGATGCGCGCCAACCGGTCACGCGCTAGGATCTTCAGCAACGGCAGAAGGCTGCCAATCGCGGTGCCGCGACTGCTCGGCTGCACGATGACATTGGTCGAACGCAGCCCACGCAGCGCCTTGCACCACCAGCGGTGATGATGGTCCGCGACGATGGCACAGACTCGCCCGCCGTCGGCAACGGCGCGCCCACGGTTGGGCGCGTCTTCCAGAAGCGTCGTGGCACCGAACAGCGAGCAAAACTGCTTCGGCACCGGGGCCCCGGCGCCATCCGTTATCAGACTGCGGAGCCGGCTGCCTTCGCCGCCGGCGAGAACGAGTGACCAGGTGTAGCCCCGCGAACGCATCTGCGCCCCCATAAACAACTTCAGTTGAAATGGGGTGTTGACGGGCAGACTGGTCCGCCCGTCAGCACCGAAGGACCTGCCGGCTCTAGGCTGCAGCGGCGAGCCTGTGGTAGGTCGAGTTGGCAACCTCGTAGGTTTCAACCTGAGGAGTCCCCTCGATCACCGTCGCCAGGATCTTCGCGACTTCTGGGTAGGATCCGCGGTTGTAAGTTTCCGCGCTCTCCTTCCGGTCCCACAGACTGATTCCGAACGCCTCCTTGCCGTCCGTAGCGACCAACGTGATCTCGTCTTGGAACCCGTTCTGTTTTCGAAGCAGGGGAAGCACATCCTTCTCCAGCTTTCGGGTGAACTCCGCAACGCTATCGGGCTTCAGATGCATACTAACTTTACGCGCGAACATAATAATTCCCCTTACGGTTATGGTCCCCCAGGGCCATTCAGATAACCACACTCGGTTAACCCACAGATCAAGCTACCCTAGCGCGATTAACTAATCTAGGTTAATTTACTTTATTTGTCAAGCAAAACCTGCGATCATTTTCTGTACTTAATCAAACCTAGTTAAAGCGGAGACACCCTCGTGGACGTTTGTTCATTGATCCGACAGCGGCTCACAGAATTGGGACTTGAGCAGAAAGATCTGGCGGCTGCCGCCGAAGTCACGGATTCCTACATGTCCCAGCTGCTGACTCGGAAGAAATTACCCCCCGCGCCTGCCCGAACAGATATTTATGAAAAGATGGCAAAGCTCTTAAAGCTCCCGAGCGATACGCTTGCGAAGCTGGCTGACCTCCAGCGCCGGGACGAATTGATCAGAACCCTGGGTGCCCCACCCACGCCCTTGAATCAAGAAGTTCGAGCGTTGATTCTTCGCAAGTGCGCACCCGCCAACGAAAAACAAATACGCGCGATTTTTGAGAAGGAGCCCTTTGGCGCACTCGAACGCCTCGTTACACAAAAGCTTTTGGACGTGGTGAACAGAGTCGCCAAAGAAGAATTGGAGAGTGAAGACTGGCTCCACCGGGTGGCTCAACTCAGCGGCCGAAGCTATGCAAATATGCGAGTCATCATGCTCGAGTTTCTGGACACAGATGTCTTCAACGTATCGGTTGAACACTGCGTTTCCTTCCTGGATCCGCTGATTGAATTCTGGGATATCGACCTCGCGAGCTTTGATATGGAAATTGTGTTAGATCGGCGACTGGTCACAGAGCATTCTAAGAGACTCCGGTTTGTTGAAAGGGAGTCTGACGAACCTTTCGAGGATGAGCCGGGGCTCAAAGAATTCCTTCGTGACCCTTCCCTGAGCGGCGATGCTGCGGAGAAAGAAATCGAGTTCCTAAAGAAGCTGAGGTTCAACGGAAAACACCCGACCGCGCTCTATTATTACCGGGAATTGCAAAACCTCAGAGACCCACTCCATTTTCGCGGACCTGCCCCAGGAAACCGGATACGAGAGGGCTGAGTGTTCTTGCTGCCACCGCGGGGATCCGCACGCGTTCCTCGAGGTCGGTTGAATCGGGCTCTCAGGAGGGAGAAGGTTTCGTCGGTCACGGTGGAGCCAGCCGACAACCACTCGTCGCTACATGGATCCGCCGCGGCTTCACTCCGCGCTCGACGTAGAGCGCCAACTGCTTCCGAAGAGACAGGACCTCGGCTTCCAGGGTTTTGCGGGGTCGGAAGACCAGCCCGCACCAGCTGATCAGGTCGAACATGACGCGGACGACGATGGACAGCGTGCTCATTGTTCTTGACGATTTACGGCGGAGGCGTCTAGGCGGTTACAGGAGGCGGCACGGCAGCGTGGCTCGCTGTGCTCGGTATGTCATCGCGGGAAACTTTTGGATCCGGCACGGGAGACTGTGTGCGAAGTCTCAGCCTCCGTTCGCCACGTCGACTCCGGTTCCTCCCAAGCATGTGCACGCTCATGCCCGCGCAGTTCGCGGCAAACCTGACCAGATCACAGCGCTCCTTAAGCGTCGTCTACGCCACACAACACCTTCAACGTTGAGCGGAATTTGGATGCGCGCGGGCGTCCCGATCACCTGTCCGGAGATGCCATCTACGCTGCGTTCCCAGACCTCATCGCTCGAACGAAGGGACTCCATTAAAACCACAGATTGCGGGCAGCTATTAAGGGTGGTGAAGTATGCCGTCCTGGGTCGAATTCATGGACTACGCTCCCCAGGCAATCGCGGTATCTGAGCAAGTCCCGCGTGCCTGGGGAGAGCAGCCACCACCGCAATGGAGGCACCGCTATGCCGTACCTTGACATCAGTCCGATGATCACTGCCCTGCGCACAACACCCGATGAGTTCGAACTTGTTGACGGCTGTCTAAATCATACGCGCAGCTCTCACAGCTTCAGATTCGACCTCAATGACGAAGTCGAACTCCGAGCCGCATGCAACTGCGCGCAGTTCGCCATACGGCCGGAGCAAAGGCGGGAGCTGGCAAAGTGCTTCCGTGAGTGGGAGAGCATTTACTGGCGACCACTGCAGATCAATCGTGAATTTGCGTCGCACTTTTCGCGCAAGCCCGCATGGCGTCAGATGTTGATCGTGCTGACGGGTCGCCTGCACCATTGGCTACTGCGCCCACAACGCTTCCGTGGGGCGGCGGGAGCTGTGACTCAGACAGGCTGAATTAGACCGAAAAAGGCGGCGGCCGTTCGCGACGGGAATTGCACGGCCGCCGCTCAAGGTCCCCAAAGTAACGATGGCGACGAGTTCCGCCGATCAACAGAATGCGAATGCGTCAGTTCACTTGAGAGCGACACTGCGCTCCCTTTCGACCCTTGCTGCCGCTCGTGACCGGCAGCTATCGGGCAGGCCAGCGACGAACCCTCCCCCGGCAATCTACGTCGGCGGCTGGTACAGCGAGTCTACTCGGCGCATTGGTTATGGCCGACAATTTCGTGTTGATGCACGACGTGGAAAACGCGTGCGCCGAATCTGCTCAATCACTGGAAACGCACGCAGAGTTTCTGCGGCGACATCCGGGGACTGAAGTTGATCTCCCTAAAGGGCAAATCGCTGACGTCCCGTTGACCGGCGCCGGCAGCAAGAAGGGGCCGCATGATCAATTCTCGCAACACTCCAGCAACAGAAAGCTGAGCGCTAACGGAACCGAAGTCCCGGTGTTGGGGAACGACCGCATACCTGAGATCCGGGGTGAACGCGGCATGCAGCGGGATACGGATCCCCCTGTTCCCTGAGGCCCGCGATCAATTGCGCGACTTCGAAGGGCGAGGCGTCCACTGTGCGAGGGCGGGCACTGCGCGAACACGGGCCGAAAAAAAGAGCCTCGCGCTCTGCGGGGCTCAAGCTTTGGCGCGAATATAGGGGGGCCACATTCGCGTCAATCGAACTGGAGGCGTGTCAAAACACGCCTCCAGTTCGAGCTCTCAGCACACCGACGGCTTAGGAGAACCGTCTGAACGCGCTGCGCGCGTCCGTCCTTTTTACATATCCATCCCGCCCATTCCGCCGCCGCCCGGCATGCCGCCATGGGCATGCTCTTCGTCCTTCGGAGCCTCGGCAACCATCACCTCGGTCGTGAGCAACAGGCCCGCGACGGATGCGGCATTCTGCAGCGCAAGCCGCGTGACCTTCGTAGGATCGAGAATGCCCTCTTCGAGCATGTCGCCGAACTCACCGGTCGCCGCGTTGTAGCCGTAGGCACCCTTGCCGGCTTTCACCTGGTTCAGGATGACCGCCGCATCCTCGCCGGCATTCTCAACGATATTTCGCAGGGGCTCTTCGATCGAGCGAGCGAGAATACGGATGCCGACCGTCTGATCCTCATTGGCACCCTCTAACTTATCGAGCGCCTTGAGGGCACGGATCAGGGCGACACCGCCGCCCGGTACCACGCCTTCCTCGATGGCCGCACGGGTTGCGTGCAGGGCGTCCTCCACGCGTGCCTTCTTCTCCTTCATCTCAATTTCGGTGGCTGCACCGACTTTGATCAGCGCGACACCACCGGAGAGCTTCGCGACACGCTCCTGGAGCTTCTCCTTGTCATAGTCGCTGGTCGTTTCCTCGGCCTGCCGGCGGATCGACTCGATGCGGGCCTTGATGTCCGTAGCCTTGCCGGCTCCGTCGATGATGGTCGTGGTCTCTTTCTCGACCACAACCTTCTTGGCCTCGCCGAGATCATTGATGGTGACCTTCTCGAGCGACAGGCCAACCTCATCGGAGATCACAGTGCCGCCGGTCAAGGTCGCGAGGTCCTGCAGCATCGCCTTGCGACGATCGCCGAAGCCCGGACTCTTCACCGCTGCAACCTTGAGGATGCCGCGGATGTTGTTGACGACCAGCGTCGCGAGCGCCTCGCCCTCGACGTCCTCAGCGACCACGATCAGCGGACGGCCCGCCTTCGCGACCGTCTCCAGGAGCGGGAGCATCTCGCGGATATTCGAGATCTTCTTATCGCACAAGAGAATCAACGGCTTTTCGAACTCGGCCGTCTGACTCTGCTGCTGGTTGATGAAATACGGGGAAAGATAGCCGCGGTCGAACTGCATGCCATCGACCACCTCGAGCTCATTTTCAAGTCCTTGGCCCTCTTCGACGGTGATGACACCTTCCTTGCCAACTTTCTCCATTGCATCGGCAATGGTCTTGCCGATGGACTCATCAGAGTTCGCAGAGATCGTGCCGACCTGCGCGATGGCCTTGGAGTCCTTACAGGGCTTTGAGAGGCGCTTCAACTCGTCCGTCGTGACGAGCACGGCCTTGTCGATGCCGCGTTTGATGTCCATGGGGTTGCGACCGGAGGCGACGGCCTTCAGGCCCTCGCGGATGATCGCCTGCGCAAGCACCGTCGCCGTCGTCGTACCGTCGCCGGCTTCGTCCGAGGTGTTGGAAGCGACTTCCTTCAGCATCTGCGCGCCCATGTTCTCGAATTTGTCTTTGAGCTCGATCTCCTTCGCAACCGAAACCCCGTCCTTCGTAATGGTCGGGGCGCCGTAGCTCTTCTCGAGTACCGCGTTGCGGCCCTTGGGGCCGAGTGTCGCCTTCACCGCATTCGCAAGGACGTTGACGCCCTTGAATATGCGTTGGCGCGCATCGTCGCTAAATCGTACTTCTTTCGCTGCCATTGCCGTGTCCTTCGGGTGAGTTACTTCGACTCGATGACGGCCATGACGTCTTCCTCACGCATGACCACGAGTTCTTCGCCTTCGACCTTCACTTCGACGCCGCTGTACTTGCCGAAGAGAATCTGGTCGCCGACCTTGACGTCGCAGGGACGCACTTGTCCGTTCTCAAGGATCTTGCCCTTGCCGACCGCGACGATGTTTCCTTGAATGGGTTTTTCGGCCGCCGTATCGGGAATCACGATGCCGCCAAGCGAGGTCCGATCCTCTTCCACGCGTTTCACGATGACGCGGTCATGAAGAGGACGCATCTTCATAACTGAACGCTCCTTAGATGCACTCGGTATTCTTTAGGTGCAAATGGTGACGTAAGTCCGGATTTCAAGGGTGGATTCCCGAAAAAGCCGTTTCCTCCATTGCCTTGATTTGGCGCCATTTCCGGGCTTTGCGAGGCATTTGGATCCGCTTTTCTGGATTCGATGATTTTTCGCACGTCTGACGTGGGGATAGACGCTCACGCTGCCCGAACCCTCGACACCGACCGAGCGCTCAGCGCGCGTGGACTTTAACTTCCAACTCGATCGCACGAAGCTCAAGGCCGTGCGCTCGCGCGAGGGACGCTACCTGCTGCGCTCGAACCTCACCGCGATTAGCTCAGATGGGTTTTAGCGTCGGTGACAATGCCGCGCCCGACTCTTGCTAGTTCATGAGTTTTCTCCGAAGTTCGGTACTCCATCGAACACGGGCCGCCTAGTTGGAGATGGCGCGCCCGGCGCCTGAGCCTTAGGCTGGGTTCGTCGTGACCCAGCTGCGCGCCTGTGGTTTTCAGTTGAGCTAGGCGCGAGCGCCTTGGACGTTTGAGCACTTCGCCGATCAGGGCGTTGAGCTCATCGACGTTGACAGGCTTGCTCAGGAGAGAAACGTCGGCGACTAGCGCAGGCTTGCCGATCGCAATCGACGCCTGAGTCATCAGTAACACCGCGGGAACGTTGTAGCCCAACAATAGACGTGTTTTGTCGATCACTGCGAGGCCGTCGTCGTCGCCAGTGAGGTCTAAATCGACGATGACGATGTCAATGAGCGATGGCCCCATCCGGGCCATCCGGGCTCGGTCGAGCGCTTCGTCTGCGCTAGCTGCCGCGAACACCCGATAACCTGCGCATAACAGATAGATCCGTAATGCGCCCAGAGCCCCTCGATCCTCATCGATTAAGAGGACGCGGTGCGCGCGGGACGCTGCCCCGACCGCCACTGGCGACTCGGGCCGGTCCCCAGCGAATATCAGGGACCATTCGGCTGACCATTCGTCAGCACGCGGCGCGAGCGTTGCGCTCACGTCGCGCAGTCCTCCGCCAGGAGATCGCGACGCCGGGTCCGTGAGTATTGCGGTCTGCGGCGCCCTTTCGAGCTCGGCGATCGTCAGGAGGCCTTCAATGAGATCGGTCATCACTTCGAGAGCTTGACGCTGTTGTTCGATCATTCTTTGCGCTCTCACAGCGGGCGCCCAAAACTCCCAGTCGCTGTTGAGCCGCAGTAATGCCGTCAATGGTTCGCGTAAATCGCGGTGGGCTCTAGCCAGCCAGTGGCGCCTGGCGTGACTGGTCGCTTCGGATCGATCGTGCGCTCGGCGAGATGCGACGGTGAGCCCTTGCACGCTTGCCCGATCGTCCTGGCATCCTTCCCTGGTATGAGGCTTGCCCCGTGGTGCCGTTCGGGAGCTCAGTCTCGCAACCTTCAGCCCAGAGGCCAGCGCGGTAGAATGTCCCGCGGCGATGGACGCATCGATGACGTCTGTCGCGAACGGCGCAGCACCGACGTTTTCCGCGAGATCCTCGCGAAACTCGGACTGGTAGTACGGTGCCGTGACAATCAGTCCTTCGCGCGCTGACGCGGCGACTGGTGACCAAGTTGCCGTCAGAGCTGTTAGATCCTTGGAAACGATTGAATTCATGGCGTTCCAACTAACGATGGTGCGTCTAGTGGACTTCAGATCGCTTAAGAGGGCGCTCGCCGTACTGCGGGCTGATCGCGCAGATGCCCGCACAGCTACCCGCGTGCACTCCCCACGATCAACCTGCAGGCGACGTATACAGGGTGCCTGTCTAGTTCGGAGGGCCGGTCGGATTGCGGGCTGGCGAGAGTGGCGGCGGAATCGCGCCACAGCCAATAAATACTCGCAAGAAGAAAGAGTCACGAGCCGCCATTGACCGTACGCTGACTTCTATGCGATGTCCATCGTTATCGGATTGTTTCGTAAACACCTCGGCTCAAGGACGCGGGGGCGCTTAGAGCTCGAAACGTTGAAGCGCCAAGCCTGCGCCAGCTTGCCGATTTCTACGCCAGCGGGTGGCCGATGGCACGCCAATAGCGTTCGCCGCGTCTGTCAGCGCATGGGGACGGAAGTGGTCGGTGATGCTCGCTGTTAGCCGATCGGTGGTTCCCAGTCGCGGTGCAATCAATTGCGTTGGAAATATCAGTGACCAGAGTGCATGTGCTGCGCCGTTCCATCGGCAGCTACCTTCGCGCTTGTTCGGTCCCGGCAACGAACCCAAAAAACTGCCTAAGAAGCATTCTCTTCGGACCGGATTTCATAGCCGCGAGCCCACCGATCGTCAATCGCAATCCCCACTGCAGAATTGGATTGACGTTCAGCTCATCTTTTCGCTCTTCGATTTCAGCGGAAAATACGCCGCTGTTCTCATCGCCGCTCAATGCGATCGTGCGCACACCATCACCCGGTATAATGATCGTCCGCTCATCTTCGAATTCAAGTAAATAGAGCGGTGCATCGCCCCAGTGGCGCAAGTACCCAGTTGTAGTGCCATCAAGCGCATGGCGGCCAGCCAGCCATGTTGATGGCGGTCGAAAGCCGCGGGATTTTGGCGGTAGCCGCGCTTTTCGAGGATCACTGGATCTTTGCTGATTGACGCCGCAGGAGACCTGCCCCGTCCTCCTGTTCTTTCTCAAACGCTTCGCACGCAGGACAGTCTGCCGCCGCCAGGCGGCAGAAGCTCCGGATTGCTTTGCCGATGCCCGACGCCTCGTGCGCGCATGGGGTCCGCCCGAGGCGGCCCCGGCCCGTGCGTTGTGCGCGACGTGAGCGAGCGTGAAATACAGGCACAGCTGTAGCGCTATCGGGGCCGCGCAGTCGACGCGCCGTGTGGCGGCAGAGCCTGCGAGCCCGGGCAGTCGGATTTGGCGACGGGCTCAAACGCTTTTTAGCGGGGTCTTACCAAGCGATCTGATTGCGATCCCGCGGTAGCTCAACGCAAGAACAAGTCCGTATACAACGTGTGCAAACGCCGAGAGCACATTCCGTGCGTCGGCGAACCACGGGAATACGCCGGTGAAGCCGTAGAAATTGATTAGATACAAAGACAGCCCGAAGACCGCACCGAACGCCGCGACCAGAACTGCGGCCGGGTGCGGCGCGCCCGCAATCCAGCGGTGCAGCAACAGCCCGACGATGATGCCGTAGATGATGGAGAGCACCAAGTCAACGATCAGCGCCGCTGGCAGGATGCCGACGCTGAACGTCGTTGGCGGTGCTAGCACGTCCTGCCCGAGGACGATGGCTGCGATCATTCGTACCGGTGCCCACGGGCTCATGCCGAGAAACAGGGGCGCCATGAGCATCTCGAGCGCCACGAAGACGACGCCAGCGCTAACCGCCGCCCCAATGGCCGCTTCCCAGTTGAGGCTAAAGTGGGCGTAGCGATGATCGAGATGAGTTACGTGAGCCATGGCCGTGCTCCTCTGCGTCCCAGCGCGCCTTCAATGCGTCGATTCGCAGCTGTTTGAGTTTATTGTTATGAACTTATCGCGGATGCCTGTCAACCGAATGCAGCCGAAGGGTCGGGCGATAGCCGTCAACTACCGGTGTCGCAGCTCGCGCGGGCAACTCTGAGGTATTTGCCCGGTCTATTGAGTAGTTGGTTCTGTTGCACACGTAGCGCACGCCGCGGGGAAACGAGCGCTGCTGAACAGGCACTATCTAATGGTCTCAATTTGCGCGCCAAGCTTGGACGTCACAAGCAGACGCGGGTTTATCGGTGAGATAATCACGAACAAGCTGGCCCGCTTGACTGGGCCAACGGGATTCTAGGGCTGGCCTAGGCTCGCCGCAGACCTCCACCAGGAAGCGGCGTAATGGAGGGATGTTGACGAGCAGCGCCACGCTTGCATCTGGCGTCGTATGCAGCATTGGGGGCCTGAGATTTGGCGGATCAACCTATGGCTGAGTTTTTGAAAGTCGCGAAAGCAGACGAACTCTCGCCCGGTCAGGCACGACGGGTCGAAGTCCACGGCAAGCGGCTCGCCCTGTTCAATATTGACGGCAACTTCTACGCCCTCGAGGACACCTGCACCCATAAAGGTGGGCCTTTGTCTCTAGGCACCATCGCAGGTGACCAGGTGACCTGCCCGTGGCACGGCGCGAAGTTCAACATCCGAACCGGCGAGGTGCTCGGGCCTCCGGCGCGCCAAGACATCGGTCCTTACAACGTTCGGTTGACAGGCACCGATATCGAGATTCAGGTCTAACAAAGGCCGTTGAGTGCGACCAAGCGGAAGGATGAATCATGAATCACACGGCCACACATCAAGCCGGGGCGCCAGGAGCATCGCCGCAGACCGGTCCTAAGAAACTGCCCGGGATCCGCCATATCGTTGCCATCGGCAGCGGTAAGGGCGGCGTCGGGAAGTCGACCGTGAGCGTCAATCTGGCCCTCGTGCTGCAGCGACTTGGGGGGCGCATTGGGCTCGTGGACGCCGACGTCCTCGGCCCCAGTAACCCCGGCATGCTGAGCATCCCGACCGGCCGGCGGCCGGCCGCGACCCCAGACGGCAAGGCGATCCCGGCGGAACCATACGGCGTCAAAACCATGTCCATGGGCATGTTCACTGGTGACGACACACCGGCCGTGCTGCGCGGGCCGATGGTAGGCAAGTACCTGCGCATGTTGATCGGCGGCGTGCAGTGGGGACACCTCGACTACTTGATTCTCGACCTTCCGCCCGGCACCGGCGACACTCAGCTGACACTGGCGCTGAGCCTGACGTTGTCAGGCGCGGTGATTCACGACACCACAGGATGTAAGCCTGAAAATCGCCCGCCGCGGCCTGCGGATGTTCGAGAAGGTGCACGTCCCCATACTCGGGATCGTCGAGAATATGAGCACTTTCACCTGCCCCCACTGCGGCCAGAGCACCGATATCTTCCGGCGCGGCGGCGGCGAGCGGATGAGCCGGGAGCTCGGGGTTCCGTTCCTGGGTGCCATACCCCTCGATGCCGATGTCGTCACCGGCGGTGACGAGGGTCGTCCCATCGTGATCGACAAGCCACATTCGGCCGCTGCTGACGACGGTGCTGAAGTCCTTTGTGTGGAAGTGGGACAGCCATGAGGGAGCGCCGAGCTGGCTGGACAGCGTCGTCCGGCCGTCGGGCTCTCGAACGCTGGCGATTGGCTTTCGCCAGCGCGACGCTCGGACGCTGTCCGTGCTCTGGGAGGACGGGCACCGCGACGACTTCGATGTCCGCGACCTGCGCTTGGCGTGTCATTGCGCCCTCTGCATCGAGGAGATGAGTGGTCGGAAGGTGCTCGATCCGAAGACGGTCCGGCACGATGTGAGCCCTCGCGTGATCTCGAGCATCGGCAACTATGCGATTCGGGATCGACTGGAACGATGGTCATAACTCCGGGATCTATTCCTTCGACCACTTGCGCTCGTTAGGCGAGCGCGCGGCAGGGAAGATTGTCGAAGATGTCTGACGTTCGGCCTATTGAGCAGCCGGTCAGCATCCGCGCTGAGGTTTCGCTTGCCGATCCCGACACCTGCAAGTTCACCGTGAGCCGGGCAGTCCATCCCGGGGGCCCGTTCTTCTTTGAGAACCGCGAGCAAGCCGCGGGGTCACCGCTCGTCGAGCGACTGTTCCAGCTGCCGGGCGTTGCGCACGTGCTCGTCGCCGGTAATGTAGTCACCGTAGGCAAGGAGAACCACACCGCCTGGTCGGGGCTGAAGGCGTCGATTGGGACAGTGATTCGGAGCCACCTGCTGACGGACCTCGTATCGCCTTCCGCTCGTGTCGACCGGTGCACCCGCGCAGCCGGCGGATCTGCCAGGCGCAGATGCCTCACCGAAAGCGGTGGTCATGGCCTACCATGAGCGGAACGAAGCATCATATTAACCGGTACGCAGCCTCGCTCGGCTACATGGACTGTGCCACGCAGCCCGATCCGTTCCGACGCTATCCAGGAGCGGACCTCGCTCAACTTCTGCTACCCAAACCAGGCCGTCCCGTAATGTCCAAATATACAGACGACGCACGAAGGGCGCCGCCGGACGGCGTCGCGATCCACGATAGCTGTCGAGCCGATATACTCGGCAGCAATGTCCTCACTGCTTCAGCCTCTTCACCTGCTGTTGATGATGTTCGCTGGGTGGGTCAACCGCCATCAGTTGGATGTGATCGACTTCCTCCAGGAAGAGAATCGCGTGCTCAAGGAACGCCTGGGCGGACGCCGCATCCGCTTCACCGACGCCGAACGTCGACGGCTCGCCCGAAAAGCGTACACGCTCGGTCGCAAAGTATTGAACGAGCTGGAGACGCTGGTCACACCGGACACCCTATTGCGATGGCACCGGGAATTAGTGGCATCAAAATGGAACTACAGCCAACGGCGTGGGCCGGGGCCGGCCGCGAAGCGCGCGGGCTCGACGGTTGTCGAGGTAAAGGGCAGTCACGCGGTTTACGTGTCGAAGCCAGAAGCCGTGGCCGCGCTTATCGAGAAGGCCGCCAACGGTGTGAAGTTGGCGGCGAACTAAAAAAAGCCGAATAAGGCGCCGCCGGCAGACCCCTCAGCGTGAGCTTGCCGGCGGCGTCAGAAGCTCACTTCGATTTGATTTCTGAGTGGCTGCTTTTGGCCGCCAGAATCTCGACCTTGCGCGATCGGGTGTGCATGACAGCAGCGATGCTGATGCTTGATCCGATCTGCGATGCTGATCTTTCACCCGAGCAGTACGACTATCGTCCGGGCCCCAATGCCCAACAGGCGGTGGTCAAAGTGGAAGAGACGGTGTTCCGCTGTTCCAAGGCCATCCGCAAGTCGTAGACGCCGACCTCGCGGACTACTTCGGGAGCATCCTGGCTGGCGACAATTGGATTTGCCGGTAGGACAGTCCCGTCAGATCTTCGCCCAGCCGCAGTGCTGGTGTGCGAAGCCGATCTGGCCGTGGACCGCCGTCACCCCTTGACGCAGGCGGTCCTCAAGGCTGTCGATATCGATTTCTCCTGCCCTGACGAGGCCGACTTCCTCGGCTCTTGGAAGCAGCGTGCGAAGTGTCTCCGCCGCCCAGCGGTAAAGCGGCGAATCGGGCCCGCCACCCACCGGGGTCTCGGAGAACAGGGTGGGCTGCGGGAGACCAGCATTTTGGAAATGCTCGATCATCCGAGTGCCAGCATCCGGATGCGTCACCACGGAACCGAATGCCCTATTGATCAGTTCGGACGTCTGCTGCCATAGCCCTATCAAGGGGTAGGACCACCATGTGCCAACGAGGAACACCTCATGGAAAGCTACCGTGCCACCGGGCCGGACATGGGTTGCTGCCGCGCGGATCAGTGCCACCGGATCACTCTGGTGGACAAGTACGTAGCGCCCGATCGCCAGATCGCAAGTTCCGGATGCGACGAACTCGCCGACGTTTCCCTCGATGAACTCGATATTGGCGTGACCGGCCGCGCTCGCTCGCGCGCGCGCAGTGATGATGGCGGTAGTGTTTCGATCGATGGCAATAACCGTGCCGGTCGGGCCTACAATCTCGGCAGCGAGCAACGCGACATCGCCCACGCCGCAACCGAGATCGACGACCCGCATGCCTGGCTCGAGCCCGGCATCGCGCAAGAGTCGCGTAGTGATCGGCCTCAGATTCTCGGCTTGCAGTATGAGGCGGCGAAGCTCTTGCTTCGAGTGACCCAGAACGTACGCGTCTTCGACCATAGCGGTCTCCTCAAGATCCGGCGCCCGTGCATCACGCGGCTCCCACATCCGCTTGGAAGGCACGCACATCAGTACACAATCAGTTGTTACAGGCCACTGCCACTCGTTCAGAATGACTCGCTGTAAGGACGCAGATCGATCTCCTGCGACCAGGCTGAGCGATGTTGAGTATGCAGGTACCAGTAAGCGTCTGCGATAGCTTCCGTCCCGAGCAGACCATCCGGCCCCTTCCGTTGCGCAATATCGGGAATCACACCAAAGATCTTGTCACCATCGATGGAGCCATCGACAATCACATGGGCCACATGGATTCCGTGCGGACCGAACTCGCGAGCGAAGGATTGGCTTACGACGCGCAGGCCGGCCTTGGCGGCGGCGAACGCGGCAAACGTCGCCTTCCCGCGCAAAGATGCCGATGCACCCGTGAAGATGATCGTGCCTCGACCTCGCTGCAGCATCACGCGCGCAACCTCTCGCCCGAAAATGAAGCCACCGAAGCAACCGACACGCCACATCGCCTCGAAATCGGCGCTCTGCGTGGTCAGCGGCGGTCCCCAGATCGCGTTACCGGCATTGTAGATGCCGACCTCCACGGGCCCGATTGCCTCAAGTTGCCGAAGAATTTCGAGCATTCCGGCCTCGTCCTGAGCGTCGCCAACGGCTTCAACTGCACGACCTCCCTCGGCCTTGATTTCATCGGCTATAGCTTGCACGCTTCCCGCTGAGCGTCCCGTCAGAGCGACCGTGAACCCTTCGCGCGCAAAGCGCCGGGCTACCCCTGCCCCGGTGCCCCGACTGGCCCCTACGCCGATCACCCACGCGACAGTTCTGCCCGGGGTTACGGTTACATCATAAGTGGCGGACATATGACCTCCATCACGCGCGACGGTTTGTACACAATTCGGGCGCCGAGCGTGGGCAGCTGTGTGTCGGCCAGATACGCGTAGGGGCTCCGGTAGTCGTACACGAATTCAACGTCCATGGCGGATTCCTTACGCGGATGGGGGCTAGCGATCACATCAACGATGCGGGATGTAGATGTTTATCGACATCCTGCGGGATGTCAATGTCAATCCTGATCGATCACGCGCAGTAAGGGTTCCCGTCGGACTAGACGCAGCTAAGGCTCATGCCCTCTGTCCAACATGATCTGACATATCGTGCTATGCCTTCGGCGAAAGTGAGCTGCCTTGGCTGCCGCGGACGACGCGGGAGTTTTTACGCGCGTTTGTGTCGCGCGGGCGAGAATTCGGACAGCACGAAATCTTTCGCGGCCTTCAAGAGGTCATCAGACAGCGTCCGATCGGATATCGCTCGCGCGAGGGCGAATGCGCCCACCAG